>JANRBR010000011.1:101751-193714 GCA_030727405.1 Crocinitomicaceae bacterium
GCACTGCTTTCACCCATTCTTTCTGGAATTGCAGACGCTGGAGGTAAACGGAAATCGTTTATGCAGTTTTTCTGTTATTTAGGAGCCATTTCTAGTGGATTGCTTTATTTCTTTCACGCAGATCGATCCTCCGTTGATAGTGGTCCTTTTATGATCGACTGGAGCATACTCGCATTGTTTTTTGGTTCCATTGGTTTTTGGGCAAGCTTGGTTTATTACAATTCTTATTTGCCAGAAATTGCTGAACCAAAAGACCATGACCGCATCAGTGCACGCGGATTTTCCATGGGATACTTAGGTAGCTCCATTCTATTAATCATCATTTTAACCCTGACTGTATTTACAAAGGTCATTCCGATTCGTTTTGCCTTTCCATTGGTCAGTCTTTGGTGGATCAGTTTTGCTACCTATTCGTTCATGCGCCTTCCTAAATCTACCGCAACAAGCAAAGTGGAGGGCAACATCATACTAAAAGGATACAGGGAAGTATATAAAGTATGGAAAGAAATCAACGTCAATATTCCATTAAAACGTTACCTATTTTCCTTCTTTATGTTCAATATGGCTGTACAAACCATCATGGTGATGGCGGTTGCATTTGCCAATAAAGAAGTACGTGGAATCAAACAACAGGACCTGATTATTTCGATTTTAATCATTCAATTCATTGGAATTCTAGGCGCCTATCTCTTGTCCAAAGTTTCGAGTAAAATTGGCAACTTAAAGTCCATTGGAATCGCTATCGTTATTTGGATTGGATTATGTCTTGGTGTGTACTATTTGGTTTATGAACCTTGGCAGTTTTACATTGCCGCAGCGATCGTAGGTTTAGTCATGGGAGGAATACAATCATTGGCTCGATCAACGTATTCCAAATTGCTGCCAGAAACAAAAGACCTAACATCGTACTTCAGTTTTTACGATTTAGCAGAGAAAATTGGATTAGCGGTGGGAACCTTAACTTTTGGACTAATCGAAGGTTACCTCAACATTCGCACATCTATCTTAGCCTTGGTGATCTTCTTCTTCATCGGCTTAGTCATCCTTCTTTTCATACCAAAAACAAAGAATTTACAACATGAGACAACAAATTGAAGCTGCATGGGATAACCGTGAATTACTGAAAGACCAAAAAACGATTCAAGCCATTGAAACAGTCATCGAAGAGTTGGATAAAGGACTTCTTCGCGTAGCGGAACCAGGTGAAAACGGCGAATGGATTGTGAACGAATGGATCAAAAAAGCCGTTGTCATGTACTTCCCCATACGTCAAATGGAAACGATCGAAGTTGGTCCATTTGAGTTTCACGATAAAATGGCCTTAAAACGAAATTACAAAGAATTAGGGGTACGTGTTGTACCGCATGCGATTGCACGCTACGGCGCTTTTGTTGCACCAGGAGTAATCATGATGCCATCTTATGTGAATATTGGAGCGTATGTGGATTCTGGAACGATGGTTGACACATGGGCAACAGTAGGAAGCTGTGCGCAGGTTGGAAAAAACGTCCACTTAAGTGGTGGCGTAGGAATTGGCGGTGTACTAGAACCCTTGCAAGCTGCTCCTGTGATCATAGAAGATGATGCGTTTATTGGATCTCGTTGCATCGTTGTAGAAGGCGTACGTGTTGGAAAACAAGCAGTACTAGGCGCAAATGTCGTTTTGACGAAATCCACTAAAATCATTGACGTCACAGGACCAGAACCAATCGAACACCGCGGATATGTTCCAGAAAGAAGCGTAGTTATTCCAGGAACATACACCAAGGAATTTCCAGCAGGATCTTATCAGGTGCCTTGTGCCTTAATCATTGGTCAGCGCAAAGCATCTACTGATTTAAAAACTTCTTTGAATGATGCCTTACGAGAACATAATGTCGCCGTATAAGCTACCACATTTTCCAATGGGAGTCAGAAAGGTATTTTACCTTGCGCTTTTTTGCTGTCTTTGGTCGTTTAATACGAAAGCTCAGAGCATCGAAGGAATTTGGACAGAACATTGGATTGATAGCGATGTAGATTATGTGGATACCGTGAGTATTGAATTTAAGGATCAAAAACTAGAAATTGAATTGCTTCATTCTGAATTTGACTGGAATCCGCAATTTGTCAACGAATCATTTGATGGCTCCATTCTAAGATTTCAAGTAAATGCGAATAATGTGACTAACTTTTTCATTTTTCAGCGATCGGATGACCCGAACCAAATTTTCGGAAAAGTTTACACATGGAAAGGTGAGATTAAACAAGTTTATTTGGTGAGAAAACCAAATGAGAAAGAATAGTCCGAGGATGTGTTTTTTCCTTTTCATGACTTTTGTCATTTTTTTCAAACAACTCGATTTAGTACCTTTGCTTCTGTAATTATTTAATTCAACATAGCATGCAACTGTGGAATACATTAAATAAGGAGGAATTAGAAACGCATTTGCGTGAGGTGGGACATCAATTTATCACCATTTCATTTTACCAATATGCGAAAATTGAGAATCCTCACTTATTCAGAGATCACCTATTCTTGATGTGGTCGAAATTAGATGTGGTCGGACGAACATACGTCGCACATGAAGGAATCAATGCACAAATTGCCGTTCCAACAGAAAACTTAAGTCAGTTTCGCGAAGAATTATACGGCATCGATTTTTTAGATGGTGTTCGACTCAATTTTGCGGTGGATGACTCGGAGGCGGAATTTCCATTCTTGAAATTAAAAATCAAGGTGCGGGATAAAATACTTGCTGACGGACTCGAAGACACGACCTTCGATGTAACGAACAAAGGAAAGCACCTGAACGCGGCAGAATTCAACGAGTTAACAGGAAAAGAAGACACCATTCTCATTGACTTCCGAAATCACTACGAATCAGAAGTTGGACATTTCAAAGGTGCAATTCTTCCGGATGTGGATACATTTAGGGAATCACTTCCGTACATCGAAGAAATGTATTTGAAAGGAAACGAAGATAAAAATATTGTGATGTATTGCACCGGTGGTGTGCGCTGCGAGAAAGCTTCTGCTTGGTTTAAACACCGTGGATTTCAAAACGTACATCAATTGGAAGGAGGCATCATTAAATACGCCAACGATGCCAAAGAACAAGGGATTGAAAATAAATTCATTGGGAAAAACTTCGTATTCGATGAACGTCGAGGTGAACGCATTTCGGAGGACATCATTGCCGTTTGTCATCAATGTGGAAATCCTGCCGATACACATACCAATTGCGTGAACGACGCCTGTCATTTGTTGTTCATCCAATGCGATGACTGTAAGTCTAAAATGGAAAATTGTTGCTCATCGGACTGCCATGATACCATACATTTGCCAGAAGAAATTCAAAAGGAAATGCGCAAAGGAAAAGAGAACAGCAACCGAATTTTCAAAAAAGGTCGATCAAATAAACTTCCCTTTAAACACAATCCTGAAAAACCCTTATCTTTGATTGAACTTTCAATCAGAGAAATAGAGTGATTTTAGCAATAAACTGGACCGTTGACTCGGAAATCATAGATGGCTGGCGAACGCCCAACCTTTATGGATTATTATTTGTAACAGGATTAATTCTTGGTTATTTCGTTGTGAAACGCATGTTCAAACAAGAACAAATCAGCGATGTTCTTCTAGACAAACTTGTTTGGTTCATGATTCCAGCGACAGTCATTGGCGCACGATTAGGACACGTTTTCTTTTATGGGCCGCTGTTTGATAACATTCAGAATGGTGTGGTAGTGGATCGCGGTTACTTGTCTCATCCTGCCGATATTTTTAAAATTTGGGAAGGTGGATTGGCCAGTCATGGAGCCGCAATCGCTATTCTACTCGCACTTTGGTATTATTCGATAAAAGTCATTCATCGTCCTTATTTGTGGATGCTGGACCGTATTTCTGCACCAGTTGCTATTGGCGGTACGTTCATTCGCTTGGGTAATTTAGTAAATCATGAAATGGTTGGCGATCCAACAAATGTCCCTTGGGCCTTTAAGTTCCAAAATTATTGGAACGATCAATTACACATGTACGATGCAACACCGAGGCATCCGGCACAATTATATGAAGCGATTTGTTACTTCCTTGCATTTTTTATTCTATTGTTTTTGTATTGGAAAAAAGAAAAATGGAAGCAACAAGGCTTTATTTTCGGTACTTTCCTCATCTTAATTTTTGGGGCACGTTTTTTCATTGAATTCGTGAAAATTGGTCAAACTGCTCGTGATTTCGAATGGACCTTAAACACCGGACAACTTTTAAGCATTCCTTTTGTTATTGTAGGAGCGTATTTGATCTTTCGTTCCTCAAAAGCGAAAGAAACAAATGAAAGAAATTAAAAATAAAAAAAGATTGAATCCTCACTTAGTGTAAAAATGACAATTTGTAATTTTATTCAAATTCATTCTTATATTTGTGACCGAAATTAACGGACGTATTATGCCAGCAAAAGCTACAACAAGCACAAAAAAAGCAAGCACTGCTTCTAAATCTGCAGGAAAACCAAAGTTCTCCAAAGAAACGTACATTAAATGGTACAAGGACATGTTACTCATTCGACGATTCGAAGAGAAAACTGGACAACTATACATTCAGCAAAAGTTTGGTGGTTTTTGTCACCTTTACATAGGTCAAGAAGCCATCGTTGCAGGGACAGCAAGCGCATGTCAACCCGGCGATAAACACATGACAGCTTACCGCGATCACGCACACCCAATTGCCTTGGGCACAGATCCACGTGTATTGATGGCCGAACTTTACGGTCGTTCAACTGGATGTTCCAAAGGGAAAGGTGGATCCATGCACTTTTTTGATAAAGAAAAAAACTTCATGGGTGGACATGGAATTGTTGGAGCGCAAATTGCCATGGGAGCTGGAGTTGGTTTTGCAGAAAAATACAACGGTACAGATAATGTTGCGTTTGTTTCCATGGGTGATGGAGCTGTTCGACAAGGGGCACTTCACGAAACCTTTAACATGGCGATGAATTGGAAACTTCCTGTTATTTTCATCATTGAAAACAATAACTACGCAATGGGAACATCCGTGGAACGTACAACGAATGTAACGGACCTTTCGAAAATTGGACTTTCTTACGAAATGCCTTCAAAAGTAGTGAACGGAATGCGCCCAGAAAGTGTGCATGAAGCGATTGAAGAAGCATGTAACCGCGCTCGTCGTGGCGATGGACCAACTTTATTGGACATACGTACATACCGTTACAAAGGACATTCAATGTCTGACCCCCAAAAATACCGTACGAAAGATGAAGTTGCTGAATGGATGGAACAAGATCCAATCGAACATTGTTTGAAAACAATTCAGGACAACAAATGGTTGAATGAGAAGGAAATTGAAGAAATTTCTGCTTGGGTGAAGAAAGAAGTGGAAGAATCTGTCGAATTTGCTGAAAATTCGCCTTATCCAGAAGCACATGAGTTGTACGAAGACGTATACACGCAAACTGATTATCCTTACATCAAAGAATATTAAAAACTTAAAATAAAAGAATCCATGGCTGAAATCGTTTACATGCCGAAATTGAGTGATACAATGACCGAAGGGGTTGTTGCAACTTGGAATAAAAATGTGGGTGATACCGTTAAAGCTGGCGAAGTACTCGCTGAAATCGAAACGGATAAAGCAACCATGGAATTCGAATCTTTTTATGATGGTGTTTTATTACACATCGGTGTTGAAACAGGTAAAGCCGCACCAGTAAACAGCATTCTTGCCATTATTGGTCAGGCAGGTGAAGACATTTCTGCTGCATTAGCTAGCGCAGGTGAAAGTGCTCCTAGTCCAGCTGTTGAAGCACCAAAAACGGAAGCTGCTCCAGCACCGGCACCAGTTGCAACTCCTGTCGCTGCAACCCCAGCACCTGTTGTGACAACTGCTCCAGTATCCAACAATAACAATGGACGTGTTTTCGCTTCACCACTAGCGAAAAAACTAGCAAGTGAAAAAGGAATTGACATTCAATCTGTTGCAGGTACAGGTGAAAGCGGTCGAATCGTGAAACGCGATGTGGATCATTACACTCCATATACTCCAGCAGAGCGCACATTTAGCGCCGCTCCAAGTGGTGTTGAATCATTCACAGATGAGCCTGTAAGTCAAATGCGTAAAACCATTGCTCGTCGTTTAGCAGAAAGTAAATTCACTGCTCCGCATTTCTATTTAACCATGGACATCAACATGGATCAAGCCATTTCTTCTAGAAAAGCCTTGAATAGCTTGGATGGAGTGAAGGTTTCCTTTAACGATTTGGTGGTGAAAGCCGTTGCCATGGCATTGAAACAAAATCCAGGTGTCAACAGTTCTTGGATGGGTGACTTTATTCGCCGCAACCAACACGTACACATTGGTGTAGCAGTGGCTGTGGAAGATGGATTATTGGTTCCGGTGATTCGTCATGCTGATACCAAAGGATTGGTTCAGATTTCTGCGGAAGTGCGTGAATACGCTCAAAAAGCAAAAGATAAAAAACTTCAACCAAGCGATTGGGAAGGAAATACCTTCACGATTTCAAACCTTGGAATGTTTGGCATTGAATCATTCACGGCAATTGTGAATCCACCAGACAGCTGTATTTTAGCTATCGGAGGCATCAAGGAAGTTCCTGTAGTTAAAAACGGACAAGTAGTTCCTGGAAACGTAATGAAAGTTACCTTATCATGTGACCACAGAGTGGTAGATGGTGCAACAGGATCCGCATTTCTTCAAACGTTTAAAACGTACATGGAGAATCCTGCAGCAATGTTGTTGTAAGGATTTTTTAAACGTCTTTTCCTATCGAGTGCATGTCATTGTGGTTTTCCTCGATTTCGTCTTTGACACGTTGAATGGATTTCGTCAAAATGCGAATCTCAGGCGAAGCATGCTTTGCTAGCCAAAACCAACTATTATCCTCATGATCTATGGCCAATGCCATGTGATACAATAATTCAAAACCGTTTTTTAACAGCCATTCTTGCGCTTTTAAATTACCCTCTGCCCCATTGATCATCGCCATGACATGTGCATAACCATTTTCGATTAACCAATTGCGTGCTTCGTCTTTTAGCAAAACTGCAAAGGTCGCCATGTACAATTCTGGATACCCATTATCCTTCAACCAAGCTTGAATGTCCTCATTTCCTTCAACCGCTTTGGACCACGCAATTAACACCAAAGACGGGTAATTTATGTCGTGAAGCGGAGCCGCAGCAATTGGTGTCTTTGCTTGCTCATTGGTTTTCTTTGACGAACTAAAAAGTTTCCTTAACATCTTACTAAATTAGAAAAACCACAGTGCTACAAAAATGGCTGTGACAACACAAATTAAATCTACCAACAACATAGTGCCTAATGCGTAGCGCGTATTGCGAACATTGATCGATCCAAAGTAAACCGCCACCACATAAAACGTTGTTTCTGCACTGCATTGAAAAATGCTGCTTAATCTACCTGCGAGTGAATCTGGACCAAAATTATTCATCGCATCCAACATGAAACCACGCGAACCACTTGAACTGAACGGCCTCAACAACGCAACAGGTAGAGAGTCTGTGATTTCTTTGGACACTCCAATGAAATGAAATCCTGTGGCAATCCAATTGCTCATGATTTCAAACAAGCCACTATTGCGAAATAAGGAAATGGCTGCCAACATCCCTAAAACATATGGAAAGATCGCCACACCTGTATTTAAACCACTTTTTGCTCCAACAACAAAGGAATCAAAGACCGTTGTGTCTTTTTCTTTGAACTTTTTTTCATGAACAAAGGAAAAAATTAAGGTCGTTACGATGATTCCCAAAAGTAGGACACTGGAGAAATTACTAGAGAAGAAGTTCTTTCCAATAAGGTCCAAACTATTGACATACATCAATAATCCAACGATTCCGGCAATGATCGAGGTCAAAGCCAATAACAAGGTGGCACTTCTAAATTGGATGCGTTGCCTAAACCCAACGATGAAAAATGCGGCCATTGTTCCAATGAGCGAGGTCACAATACAAGGCAACATCACATCGGCTGGATTCGAAGCATTTGCTGCTGCACGGTAACCTATGATCGATGTAGGAATCAGAGTGAGTCCAGCGGCATGTAGACACAGGAACATGATTTGTGCATCAGATGCTCTTTCCTTGTCTGGATTAATCTCCTGCAAACTTTGCATGGCTTTTAATCCAAAGGGAGTCGCTGCGGAGTCCAATCCTAAAAAGTTAGCCGAGAAATTCAAGGTCATGTATGAGATGGATTCGTGGTTTTTCGGAACGGAAGGAAATACCTTGACAAAAAACGGACTTAGTTTTCTAGCCAAGCGCTCCGTTGCACCAGAGTCAATCAATAATTGCATAATGCCACAAAAGAATGCTAAATAGGCCATCAAAGGCAAAATCAAGTCAAAAAGACTGGCTTTGCACGTTTCCAACAATCCATCTGCTTTCTGTTTGCCTTGAAAAACCTGAACAGTTGTACTTTTTAAAACATACGTAGTATCCACATCATCCGGATTCACATTGTAAACAAGTGTTCCCTCAGGTGCTGATTTAAGGGTGTCTTGAAATGCTTTCGGATAGGAATTCAGGTATTTTTCCCCCGTTAATATTGGACTGTCCTTTTTACCATTCAGGACAAAATCAATGGAATACGTCTGGGACAAAAACAGTCCAGCAAAAACAAACAAAACGGAGCTGATAAAAATAATCAGCCAAAATCTACTTAATACCATAAAACGAATATCAACATTTTTACGTCACCTCCATTCACTCGAGCAAAAAAAGAATTAACACAGGTTATTGAATTGCGGATATTCGATTGAAAAAAGCACTTCGAATTTGAATGTCCTTACATTTGTAGTCAGAATCAAAAAAATGAAAACAGAACTCCACACAGCAGAAAGCAGAGGTCAGGCCAATCATGGCTGGCTTTTAGCTAAACATTCATTCAGTTTTGCACAATGGTACAACCCAGATCGTGTTCACTTTGGTGCTTTACGCGTATTAAACGACGACATCGTTGCCCCAGGAATGGGATTTGGAAAACACCCTCATGACAACATGGAAATCATCACGATTCCACTTAGTGGTTCATTAAGGCATCAAGACAGCATGGGATTCAGTGAAGTAGTTCAAGCAGGCGAGGTTCAAGTGATGTCGGCCGGAACAGGAATTTTTCACAGCGAAATGAACGCTAGCCAAAAAGAAGAAATCAACTTGTTTCAAATTTGGATTTTCCCAAACAAACAAGGAGTTACGCCGCGATACGAACAAAAATCTTATGATTTAGCGGATACAGAACAATGCTTTCTTCCCTTGGTCACACCGCAACCGAGTGAAAAAGGCGTTTGGATTCACCAAGATGCCTGGATTCACATGGCCACCATGGATGAAAACACCGAATTAACCTATCAACTCAAGTCCAAAGGAAATGGGATTTATTTGATGAACATTGACGGCCGCATCGAACTTGCAAATGAAGTATTAAATCGAAGAGATGCAATAGGAATATCCGAAACGGATGAAATAACGATTTTCAGTAAACAAAAGTCCCGCTTGTTAGTTATTGAAGTACCTATGCAATTTTAGTTATGAAAAAAATCATTGAAGATTTAAAGTGGCGTTATGCCACCAAAAAATACGATCCAAGCAAAAAACTGAGCGAAGAACAAGTAGCTACCATTAAAGAATCGCTGCGCCTCACTCCTACTGCTTATGGATTACAAGCCTTGAAGTTTTTAATGATCGAAACACCAGAAATCCGTGAGGAAATTAAAGGCATTGCATTCGGACAAGCACAAGTGGTAGATGCGTCTCATTTAATCGTAATTTGCTCACATACTCACATCGATGAACCCTACATTGATGCTTATGCTCAACGCGTTGCACGACATCGCAACACTCCGGAAGATAAACTGATTCAATTCAGTGAATTCCTGAAAAAGAACTTGCTTCATTTGGAACAAGAAAAAGTCGAGCCTTGGAACGACCATCAAGCATACATTGCCCTAGGTCAATTGTTACATACCTGCGCAAGCATGCGCGTGGACGCAACACCGATGGAAGGATTTGACGCTGCTAAACTTGATGAACTTCTTCAACTAAAAGAAAAAGGACTGAAAAGTGTTTTATTGTGTCCTGTTGGTTTCAGATCGGAAGAAGATGCATACCAACATCTGGCAAAGGTGCGTAAATCAACGGAGGAGGCTTTCGAAACCATCTAGTTTTTCCACATTTTTACGTGTATAAATTTGCGTGCTTGAAATTCCCTTCGAGCGTCACACGCACATTGAAATTCAGTATATTTGAGAATGCAGAAGATTCTCAAAGCTTTTCTACTTTGTACGTTCATCCTTTTCACGAGAGGATTCAGTCTATATTCGCAAACGAAAATGAGCGCTAGCAACCGTTTGGATTTAGAACAAATTCAGGAACAATTGTTGTTGAACAAAGGAACAATTGATGGTTCGTTATTGTCTCGATATCCAATTCAAAAAATCAAAGGGGCTTATTACTTATCTTTTTTGGCGAGAACCTCGAATGACTTTGACCGCACCGAACTGTTGAAAAAGGAGTTTATCGTTGGGCATCCAATTGCACAAATCATTAGTTTGAAGGTTCCGATCAACAAGCTAAATCAACTTTCAAACATCAAAGGACTTCAATACATCGAGATTGCAGGAAAAATCCAAAATGCACTTGATAAAGCCATTGTTGACATACGCGCAGACAGTGTTCATCAGGGAATTGGTTTGCCTCAAGGGTATTCCGGGAAGGACGTTTACATAGGAGTGACGGACTGGGGATTTGATTACACCTCTCCCGTATTTTACGATACAGCCATGCAACAATCACGCATCATCGCTGCTTGGGATCAATATAAAACGAGCGGACCAAATCCACAAGGATTCTCTTATGGTACCGAATACTCCACTGTTGCTTCACTATTAGCCGCAGGAAGTGACACCTCCAACATTTACTCTTATGCCACACACGGAACACATGTTTCTTCCATCGCTGGTGGTGGTGGCGCAGGAACGCCGTATAAAGGGGTCGCATTTGACGCCAACTTTCTATTCGTCACTTTCTTAGTGGATGAAGCAGCCGTTTTAGATGCCTGGGAATGGATGTATCAAAAGGCGCAGGCGGATGGAAAACGCTTAGTGATCAATATGTCTTGGGGACTTTATCATTTCGGAACCTTGGATGGAACATCGATGCTGAGTCAAGCCATTACGGCCTACACAGACTTAGGTGTTGTATTCGCTAATTCCGGAGGAAATAATGGGAATGTGAATTTTCACATCAAAAAAACCTTCAATCAGGACCAGTTCAAATCCCGGATCGAATTTTATTCCTATGCAGCAAATGCGAACATGTGGGGACAAAGTGTTCACGCATGGGGCGAACCAGGGAATTCCTTCTCCAATGGCATTATCGTGACGAACAATGCTGGAAGTACCTTGGTCGAAAGTCCATTATACAGTACCGCGACAACAACGAATTACATTGATTCGTTCTTAGTGAGTGGAGTGGATACCATTTGGTTTAACATCACGGCGGATGCTGCTCATCCACTGAATGGTCGTCCACAAATGCGATTACGTGTAAAAAATACCAATACCGCACTTCGTGTCTTGTTGAAGTCTTCTGCGGATGCAGGAACCGTTCACTATTGGAATGTGACAGAATTAACCACGGATGTTGGTAATTGGGGAATGCCTTTTTCCTTTTCTTACGGTGGAACGATCTCTGGCGATAAATTAAATGGCATCAGCGAACCTTCGTGTTCCGAAGATGTCATCAGCGTTGCTGCCTACGCTTCCCAATATTTAAGTGCAAGTGGCAACCCAATTGGTGGAGCGATTGCATCCTTTTCCTCGGTTGGACCGCGCTACGACGGTGAAATGAAGCCAGACATCTCCGCACCAGGTGTCGCCATTGCATCAGCGATGTCCTCTTTCACCGATGCGACTTTTTCATCGGTTGCCAATGTTAGCTTTAACAACAAAACGTACCACTTTGCCAAACTTTCAGGTACATCCATGGCTTCTCCAATGGTAGCCGGTGTCGCTGCCCTTATACTTGAAGCAAATCCCTATCTATCCGCAAGACAAGTGAAGGAAATCATCATGCAAACGGCTCGACAAGACAACTTAACTGGATCGATTCCAACGGGTGGAAGTCCGATTTGGGGAGCGGGAAAAATTAACGCTTATGCGGCGGTAAAATTGGCACTTCAGACCGTTGGCATAGAAAACATCAAACATGAGATCGATTGGAATGTTTATCCAAATCCAGTAATGAATGAATTGCATTTTACCATTGTGGAACTACCGAAAAAAGCAGAAATCATCGACATGAAAGGCACCATGTATGAAAAGCACATCTTTGATGGGAAATTATACGTTTCTGATCTTCCGGCTGGAACATACTTCATTCGATTGATCATCGATGGTAAAGTACAACAAGAACGTTTTATCAAGCAATAAATGAACATTCGTCTAGCTACTGCACTTGAATTACCTATTCTTGAATCACTGGCACGTGCCATTTGGCCTCACACCTACGCTGACATCATCACCAAAGAACAAATGGACTTCATGCTGAATTGGATGTATTCCACGGAAACACTTCTCAAACAACAAAAAGCTGGACACGAATTTTACATTCTACAGAAGGATGACCTAGAAATTGGCTTCCTGGCGATTGAACAAGAAGGCGCAGAATTGAAAGTGAACAAAATCTATGTCCTGCCCTCTCAACAAGGAATTGGCGCTGGGAAAAAACTCATGAATAAAGCCATCGAACGCGCGAATGCAAAGCGTTGTTCCCATATTTTTCTACAAGTGAATCGCGCCAATAAAGCGAAGTTCTTTTACGATAAATTGGGGTTCACCATCCGAAGAGAAGAGAAATTCGACATTGGCCATGGCTTTTTCATGGATGATTATGTGATGGAGTTGAAAGTTGATAAGGCTCTTTAGTTCTAAAGGCATTTTCCTTATCTTCGCTACCAAAATCTGACCTATGCTGAAAATCGACATGCACTCACATATCATTCCGAAGAATTTACCGAATTGGACGGAGAAATTTGGCTACGGGAAATTCATTTACTTGAATCACAATGAGGACCGAAGTGCAGATATGATGCAAGGTGGGCAATTTTTCAGACGCATCAAAGAAAATTGCTGGGACGAAGACTTACGACTGGGTGAATACGAACAATTTCAAACACAAACACAAGTAGTTTGTACGATTCCCGTGCTTTTCTCCTATTGGGCAGAACCGAAACACGGATTAGAATTGTCCGAATATTTAAATAACCACATTGCCGAATTGGTTGCGAAATACCCAAAAAACTACATTGGACTAGCGACCATCCCAATGCAGGACACCGAATTAGCCATCAAAGAATTGGAACGCGCCAAAGCCATTGGACACGTCGGAATTCAGATTGGATCCAACATCAACGACGAGAATTTGAGTGAAGAACGTTTCTTCCCGATCTTCGAAGCCTGTGAACGCCTTGGCATGGCGGTGATGATTCACCCATGGCAAATGATGGGCTTTGACAGCATGAAAAAGTATTGGCTACCTTGGTTAGTGGGAATGCCCGCAGAAACGTCTCGTGCTGCTTGCTCGATGATTTTCGGTGGTGTTCTGGAACGATTACCAAACCTACGCGTATGTTTTTCCCATGCCGGTGGGTCATTTCTTCCCACTTTAGGTCGCATCGAACATGGATTCAATTGTCGTCCCGATTTAGTAGCGATTGATAACGAAGTGAATCCACGTGATTACGTTGGTAAATTTTGGGTGGATTGCATCACACACGATATCGATGCATTGAAATACATCCTGAAGATGCAAGGTTCGAAACGTGTTTGCTTAGGATCTGACTATCCCTTTCCTTTGGGGGATTTAGAAATCGGGAAATTCATCGAAGAAAGTGATTTATCAACGCAGGACAAAGAAAATATCTTTTCCAATTCCACCTTGGAATGGTTAAATTTAAATAAATCCCTGTTTCTGTAGTAATGTAACCAAAATTGAATCATTCATTTTTAACTTTAAACAGTCCATCATGAATAAAACCTTCTATGCTTTAACCATTTATTTATTAAGTCAGTTTTTTCTGAATCAATATTATTGTCAAAAAAACAGAAATCCATACAATACAGAATCGATAACGATTAAAATTAGTGACCAACTATGGATGACAAAAAACTTAAATGTGGATCATTTTTCAAACGGTGATTTAATAGCTGAAGCGAAAAATTTTGATGAATGGGAACATGCCCTAATGAATGGAGTTCCATCTTGGTGTTATTATAATTTTGATAGTTTAAATGCGTTTACCTACGGGAAATTATACAATTGGCATGCTGTAAAGGATTCAAGAGGAATTGCTCCAAAAGGATGGAAAATTCCCAACCTATCGGATTGGGAGAAATTAGCAAAAAATCTAAGTATAAAATACCCATATTACAGCTCGATAGATGAATTATTAATGAGCACTTCCTCGCATTGGAAAGACAACAATTTTGGGACAAACTTATCCAATTTCAATGCCGAACCTAGTGGCTACGTTGAAAGTAATAATTTTTCAGGCCTAGGTGAAATTGCCTATTTTTGGAGTCGTGATAGCTCCCAAAGTGTTTATTTTCAGTTCTATTATTCATCATTTACACTAAGATCTGGTTCATGCATGGATGGATTTAACGGAAATGGATTTGCTATTAGATGCGTTCATGAAGAATCGGTTCAAATTGACAAAAATGAACATATTCAATTTGACAATCCCTATTTCAAAGACATGAAGTACATTGATCAAAGATCTTCTACTACGGTAGGATCAGTTATTAACACCGATCAAAAAGACAGCATGTTATATTATGATATTTTTAAATCCACTTATCAAAAACCCTTCTATTTATCTGATCATGAGGTCACGAATGGGGAATACAAAGCTTTTGTTCATTGGGTGAGAGATTCAATTGCTAGAGAAAAATTATACCATCGGTCAAGCGAATCAGAAAAGAAAAAATGGGGAAAAAAAACACCATTAAAAATAAGTGGTTATGCCCTCAATTGGAAGACGAAAATCGATTTTAAGGACTCGATTTTAGATGACATGTATTATCCAATGGACAGTAGATTTTACTCAAATCGAAGAGAATTAGATACTCGACTTTTATTTTTTAATTTTTACGACGAAAAAGGAGAATTAAACCGAATAAACATTTATCCCGATACACTTGCTAGCATGCGTGAATTTGAATATTCAGTTAATTATTTCTCTAATTATTTTTGGCACGATGCATTTTCAAATTACCCTGTAACGGGAATTACTTTTGATCAAGCCAAAGCTTATTGCGTTTGGAGAACTCACATGTATGAATTGGAACGATCCAAAAAGAAGCATCCATATTTAAGCGTATCATTTAGATTGCCAACGCATGAAGAATGGGACCAAGCTGCAGTTAATAATTTACCCAAGTATGAACGAATTTATGACCCCAATTCGGATGGTTATTTTTGCAATTATGGCAGTAACTACTTAAGCTCAGGTTTGAAGTCGAAATTTGCCGTAGACGATCATTATGTTAGACACAGTCCACAATATTCATTTAAACCTAATTACTATGGACTGTATAACATGTATGGAAATGTGAGTGAATGGGTTGAATCGGATTTATCTCAACAAAATTTTTACCAGGATTATTTATTACTCAATTTTTATTTCCCCTCAAAAGACAGTACCTCTAGAAAAGATATCTTCATAACAAATCCTTATGATGGCAAAACAAGTAAAGTCGTTAAAGGCAGCAATGATCACTGGGAAATTTTGAAAAAAAGAATGCAATATTACCAAATAACTCCTGACTTATCCGATGAGGAGGCCCTTCAGGTTTTTCTCAATTTCAACTCAATAGATCCAAAATATAAAGACTCTATTTTCAATACTTCCGATTCGAAATTACATTGTTTTGGTAGAGATATGTATTATAAATCATTTAATCAAAAATCTCCTGATTCATTGTACAATGTAATTTATGGGATTTTTGAATTACATTGTTTTAATTCCATAGATCAGAATTATAGAAACTTAAATTTCCTAAACGATTTTAAAAAATTCAAACAAAATAATACATCATTAAATTTTCGTAAGTTTTCGAATAACTGGCCTTGGACTATAGGTGATGATTTTACATTAGTTTGTGGTGGAAGTTGGATAGACCCAGCCCATTATCTCTTACCTGGCGTTTCTAAAGCTGTACCAATGAGCTTCTCTTCAACTACAATTGGATTCAGAGTTGCTGCTGACGTGGAAGGCTATATCATTCCAAAAGAGGCGCAAAAAAGACATAAAAAGAAAAAAAAGAAAAAGAAGGATGATTGGGTTTTTAATGACAAATAAATTCCTCTAGTTCGCTACGCTTTTTACCTGCCAACAATCTGTTGATTTATTTCTTTTTGGATATTAAACGGCATTTTTTCGACTGAGAAATGATTAAATTCTATTCGTTTAATCTTGTTTCTTAAACCATTTCCAGCTTCCATTGTTACATGACTATGGAATCAAAAAACTACTTTATCGTTGGTGCATCCTCTGGAATTGGACTGGAAATAGCCAAGACATTGCACGCAGAAGGACACCAAGTATTTGGAACGTACTTCACAAAAGAACACGCGGATCTTCCTACAGGAATCCATTACCAGCAATTGGATGTTCGTTCAGAGTCCTTGGATTTTGCATTCCTTCCTGATTCCTTAGACGGAATTGTTTATTGTCCAGGAGCCATTTCACTTAAACCCTTCGCGCGCATTTCCCCTGCGCAATTCAAAGACGACTTTGACTTGCAAGTGTTGGGTGCCATCAAATGCATTCAAGGAAACGTGGCAAGACTAAAAGCAGGATCCACTCCATCCATTTTACTTTTTAGCTCCATAGCAGCGACTCAAGGATTGAATTTCCATACACAGGTTTCCGTTTCAAAAGCGGCTTTGGAAGGACTTACCAAATCTCTGGCCGCAGAATTAGCGCCGAGCATTCGCGTGAATTGTATTGCTCCATCGTTAACCGATACGCCGTTGGCACAGAACCTTTTGAATTCTGATCAGAAGAAAGAAGCGAATGGATTGCGTCATCCAATGAAACGTGTGGGAACAGTAGCAGACATGGCAGACTATGCCGCATTTTTACTTTCAGAAAAAGCATCTTGGGTGACCGGTCAAATCATTGGCATCGACGGTGGCTTATCGACTTTACGGATTTAAACGCAACACCAGTGTAAACACAGCGATTCCAGCTAATATTGACACCAGTACATTCAGTGCGAAGATGCTGTATTGTCCGTTTGAAAGCAGGAGAAAATTCTCGTGGGAAAAGGTACTAAAGGTACTGAAACCACCACAGAATCCAGCAAGTAATAAGGGATGAAGCCAATCTGTTTTGGCGATTTTCGAACTGAAATAAAGCACTAAGGCAAAAACCACACACGCCAATAGATTACTCCAAAACGTTGCCCATGGAAAACCTTGTTTGTAAGGCAGAGCTTTGCTTATTCCAAAACGCGCCAAGCTCCCGAGTCCACCGCCAATAAAAACAAATACCCAATTCATTCTTTAGAGATGATGATAAAACGCGTTAATACATAGCGGCGCATGAAATACCCAATGAACACACCAAGCATGGCACCGACAAGCAAGTCAGTAAGGTAATGTACACCTAAGTACATTCTGCTATACATGACCAAGGCAACAAGCGCAACGAGTGCCCACCTCATCCATGACGCGCGAAAGAAGGACCAGAAAAACGCCACAAATCCAGCGAAGTTGGCCGCATGCGAAGAGACGAATCCGTATTTTCCACCTACGTATGGCGAACCATCCGAAAATAGATGGTAATGAAGCTGTTCAGCTATTTTTACATTATGAGAAGGACGAAAACGGTGAAAGACTTCTTTGAAAAGTTGAGTGGAAATAACGTCACATAAGATGATCATAAAGGTTCCGAAAAGCAAAAGCATGGCAATTTCCTTTCCCGTCTTTTTTTGGCTTCTAAACAAAAGAACCAACCATAATAAGAGAGGAACAATCAACCATTTAGAGGAAACAAGCCACATCAAATCATCCAACAATGCCGTATGCTGGGCATTCACCCATAGCACCAAATATTCATCCCAAGAATTAATGAGCGATCTCATCGTTTAGGTGCTTCCAAATCAAATCTTTTAACTCTACAATTCCTTTTTGAGCCACCGCCGAAATAAACACATACGGTACATTCGGTAAGTCTTGCTTCATTTGAGCAATCAATTCATCGTCCAGCATATCACTTTTGGAAATCGCTAATAAGCGTTCCTTGTTCAATAATTCAGGATTGTACTGTTTCAACTCGTTTAGCAAAATATCGTATTCTTTTTTGATGTCGTCACTATCCGCAGGAATCATAAATAGCAACAAGGAATTTCGTTCAATGTGACGCAAGAATCGAAGTCCCAGTCCTTTTCCTTCATGCGCTCCTTCAATGATTCCAGGAATGTCTGCCATTACAAAGGAACGGTGATCACGGTAGGAAACAATTCCTAAGTTAGGACGCAAGGTTGTAAAAGCATAATCCCCAATTTCTGGTTTCGCTTCCGTCACAACAGACAACAAGGTACTTTTTCCAGCATTTGGAAATCCTACCAAACCAACATCTGCTAGAAGTTTCAATTCTAAAATCTTCCATCCTTCTTGACCAGATTCACCTGGCTGCGCATAACGCGGAGTTTGATTGGTTGGCGACTTAAAATTGTCATTTCCCATTCCACCTTTACCTCCCGGCTGGATGATTACCGTTTCTCCATCCTCTGTTATTTCGAAAAGAACTTCGCCTGTTTCTCCATCTTTGGCTAATGTTCCAAGTGGAACATCGATGTACTTATCTTCACCTTGTGAACCAGTTTTCAGGTTTCCAGCCCCATGAGCACCGTGTCCGGCTTTCACGTGTTTCTGGAATTTCAGGTGAAGTAAGGTCCACAGTTGTTTATTTCCACGCAAGTAGATGTGTCCACCACGTCCACCATCTCCCCCATCAGGACCACCTTTTGGGATGTATTTTTCACGGCGAAAATGTGTCGAACCTCCACCTCCGTTACCAGAAGTACAGTGGATTTTTACGTAATCAACGAAATTGTCAGATGCCATTGTTAGGCTTTAAATTGAATCAATTGCTTGAAACAAACGGTTAGTAATTTCATCAATACTTCCAATTCCATTGATGGATATAAACTTGTTTTGAGCTTGATAAAACGATTTAACAGGAGCGGTTTCCTGGTTATACACGTTGATGCGGTTTTGAATGACTTCAGGATTGGCATCATCTGCTCTTCCACTTACTTCAGCACGCTTCAACAAACGCGTTTTCAACTCACTTTCTTCTACTTCTAATGCCAACATCACGCTGATACCCGTTCCTAATTCATTTAAGAAGGTATCCAACGCTTCCGCTTGCGCATTTGTACGAGGAAATCCATCAAAGATGAAACCTCTCGGTGACTCGTGTTTCACTACTTCTGAACGAAGCATATCAATCGTCACTGAATCTGGCACCAATTGTCCTTGATCCATGTAACTCTTCGCTAAAGTACCAAGTGCTGTCTCGCCTTTAATGTTCGCACGGAAAATATCTCCCGTAGACAAATGAACCAAACCATATTTTTCAATCAAACGTTCCGATTGCGTTCCTTTTCCTGCTCCTGGAGGTCCAAATAGTACAATGTTTAACATAAGTCAGTCTATTAATTGATAAATCTCTTTTAAATTTCTACCTAATTCGTTGTAATCTAGACCATAGCCTACAACAAATTTATTAGGAATCTCCATTCCAATGTATTTTGGCCTGTTTTTTCCTAAAAATGCTTCCGGTTTGAACAAAAGCGTACATATTTCAATCGATTCAACATCCTGTGTTTTCAATAAGGTCAAAACCTTGTCGATCGTAATTCCTGTATCAACGATGTCCTCTAAAATGATGACCGAACGCTGTTTCAAATCCGTGTTCAATCCAATCAGTTCATCTACACGACCCGTCGTTGCTGTTCCGATGTAAGAACTCACTTTCACAAACGACACCTCGACATTTGACGTCATGCACTTCAACAAATCAGAAGTAAACATAAACGATCCATTTAAAATAGACAGAAAAATCATGTCTTTTCCCTGGTAGTCTTTTTCCAAGTCCTGCGCTAATCTTTCGACCGCGGATTGAATTTCCGCTGCACTGATGTAGGATTGAAATTGTTTGTCATGAATGGTGCGCACATCTTTCATATGAATGCAAAGGTACGATTTTGAAGACGTAATTGAAAATTTTCTTTGAATTCCATTGGTTTAATTTCCTTGCTGTATCTTTGTTGCATGGAAGCAATTTGGTACGGCAATAAAATGAAAGTGGGCGTTCTCGGCGGTGGACAACTCGGACGCATGCTCATTCAAGAAGCAACAAACTTAAATGTTCAGTTGCACATGATGGACAGCGACGCTTCTGCACCCTGTGCGCACCTCGCGCATTCCTTCACTTGTGGATCAATTACTGACTACGATGCAGTTTATGCATTTGGAAAGGACAAAGACTTACTTACGGTGGAAATTGAAAACGTTTCCATCGAAGCGCTGGAGGACCTTGAAAAAGAAGGCGTAAAAGTCTTTCCGCAACCGCGTGTCCTGCGCATCATCCGCGATAAAGGTTTGCAAAAACAATTTTACACCGATCAAAACATCCCTACCGCTCCTTTTGCTTTCATTGAAAATCGAGGTGATTTATTAGCCAAGGCAAGTTTTCCCATTGTGCATAAACTGCGTACTGGCGGTTACGACGGAAAAGGAGTCAATGTATTGAAGTCAGAAACGGATGCCTTAACTTCATTCGATGCGCCTAGCATCATTGAGAACAAAATACCTTTTCAAAAAGAACTTTCTGTGATCGTAGCACGCAATGAAAAAGGCGAAATGACGACGTTTCCCTGCGTAGAATGTGAATTCAATCCAGAAGCGAATTTGGTGGAGTTTTTATTCTCTCCAGCGGACATCGACCAAAGTATTGAACAACAAGCAGATGAAATCGCGAAGGACATCATTCAGAAATTAGACATGGTTGGAATTCTAGCGGTTGAGTTCTTTTTAACGAACGACGGAAGTTTATTGGTGAATGAAATTGCGCCACGTCCGCACAATAGTGGACACCACACGATTGAAATTTGTCATACTTCCCAATTTGCACAGCATTTGCGAGCGATTTTAAATCTTCCATTAGGTGATACGTCTTTAATTCAATGTGGTGCGATGATCAACTTAGTTGGAGAAAAAGGATTTGAAGGTCCAGCAATCTATGACGGATTAACAGAAATTCTATCCATTCCAGGCGTCTATCCACACATTTATGGAAAAGAAATTACGAAGTCCTTCCGCAAAATGGGACACGTCACCATCACCGGTTCAAACATGGATGAAGTACGTGAAAAGACGAAAAGGGTTCAACAACGCATGCGCGTCATCGCATAAAAAAAGGACCACTTTTCAGTAGTCCTTTTCCTTCATTCGTTTAGTTGATCTTATTCAATGATCAATTTTTTCGATGTTGTTTGTCCGTTCACCGTTACCTCTACAAAGTAAACACCTGCTTTAAATGAGCTGGTATTCACGTTGATTTGATAGTCACCTTGAACCGTTCCATATGCTTTTTCACTGATTACTTTTCCTGCAAAATCAATCAACTTCATTGAAACAGAAGAAGCTTGAACTATGTGTAGGTTAACCGTTGCAGCTGTGGATGCTGGATTTGGATAAACCGTCATCACTTGTGTCAAATCAGTTGCAGGCAACTCAGAAACCCCAGCAACATAGCCATTCGCTACCGCTTCTGCGATGGTTGCACGACCAGCATTGTCTATTTTCCCAGATGGGTCTAAAATCATTCCAATGATGTGAATTTTTGTCTCATCCCAATCAGCTGGCAGAGTAAAACTCACTTGCATGGTATAGGAGTCACCAGCACTCACGGTTGAAGGATAACTATTTGCCATTCCATTGAAACTTGGAGCAATTGCACGCGCCACATGATCATAAACCATCGTTGCTGCTGGAACAGGATTTGAAAGCGCTTCAAAACCACCCATTACGCCGTTGTTTCCACCTGCATAGGCATTGGATTGATTCCATCCGCTACCGGTGCCCGTTACATCATCCTCTGTCAAAACACAAGCAGCTTTGTAATTGCCATTCGCCGCTAAGGCAAAATTGGAAGTTACCGAAACATTTAAAACACGAGTTGCTGCGTCCCAAGTTGCTCCGTTTACGATCGTTGCAACAGGAGGTGTTTGCAGTCGTGCAAAGAAATCAGGAGACATTCCTGAAGGATCAACGTCTGGAAGACGGTCAACGATTGCACTTGGGTAACCACTGATTAATGGACCAATTCCCGCATCGTAATCCGTGTTAGTCATTGGATCACCATTGTGAACGGCAATTCCTGCCCAATACTGATCGTATTTTGTTTGAAATAAATCCATGAAAACGGCTCCACGTGGACACCATTGACACCAAGTACCTGTCGCTTCTTCTCCGACCACCATTTTTCCTGGTGCTGGAACGACTGGGTCAATTTGACCTGACAAGGAGTTATCAACTGCAATGTCGTCATTTCCACCATTGATGCTCGAAATGGTTGCTGTATACGTTTGATTGCCCGCGACCAATACATTGGCAGGCAAATTAACCGTGTAAGTTCCTATGCTCGCAATGTTCACTCCCGTTACTGAAGTTGGATAATTGACACCATTGTAGTTTAAATTCACATTAAAAGACGTAATTGCGGTAGCGCCAGCATTTAAAATTGTGACACTTGGCGTTACATTTTGACCAGCAATTTCTCCGCCCATATTGACCGTCGAAATCATAGCATTTAGGTTAGGCAAGGTATAGTTTTGGTGATCAAAACTCACATTATCAACATAAAACTGACTATTTTGAACCGGATAGTAATCTACAGAGGCAACTGTATTTACACCATTCATCCACGTACCAATCAATGCATTATTGATGTACGCCTTCCAAACATGTAAGGTTAAATTTGCCTCTATTTTCAAATTAAACCATGTGGCATCCGTGTAGGAACCAACAGCGAGGTTTGGTGTGTTTCCATCATCGATGGAAACTTGACCTGCATCCATGTTGACATTCAAAGCCCATATTTGACCAATGGTTGCAGATCCTTGAATGTTGAAGTATGCATTTTTACCTGAGTTGATGAAAAAATCCGATTGCAAAGTAAATATTCCACTATTGTAGGTTTGACCAAACTTCAACACCACATCCTGAGGACCGCCTGAGGCTGCCGTAGAAGAAAAGTAAATTGAATGAGGTGCAGAACTGGCGTTGTTGTTGGTAACCATGACATCTTCTGCTGTTCCCTCTGTACCACTCCATGTGGACCAAGTAGTCGATTGCGGTCCTATGTAGGAACCTAGAGCATACGAATCAAAGTTATCTGAAAATAGTTGTGCAAACGATTGACTGCACAAAAAAACAGAGGCAATAAATAAGGTAGTTTTTTTCATAGTGTTGAATGAATTATTGATTTAGCATGTGAAATGTACTCAAATTCTATGATAATCAGGCGTTTTCCTCCGAATTATTTGCGAGAAACTGAATCACTTCTGCTGCTCCAACGAGTCCAAATAAAGCCGGCATATAGGAAATCGTTCCATAAAAAGACTTTTTGAAATTAGCGCCATTCGTCATTTTAAGGGAATCCTTTTGTTGAATTTCGGTTGAATAAACCGCTTTGATTCCACGGTAGGAAATGTTTTTACGTTTCAAGCGCTTTTTCATGTGGGCTCCCAGTTTACAGCCCGAAACATGTTGAATGTTCGTCACTTTTATTTTGCTTGGATCAGTTTTACCTCCCGCTCCCATGTGACTGATGATTTTTATTTTCTTTCGTTTACACGCGATTAACCATTCCAATTTTGGTGTGACGGAATCAATGCAGTCCATGACATAGTCCGGCTGATGTTCATCAAGTAATTCCCATACACGATCAGGTAGTACAAATTCCTCTACAATGTTTAATTGTATTCCTGGATTGATGTCCCTTATTCGCCCTGCCAATACAACGGCTTTATTCATGCCAATGGTGCTGTCAAGTGCCGTTAATTGGCGGTTTTTATTCGTCGGATCGAATACATCTCCATCGATGATTGTCATTTTCCCAATTCCTGATCGGGCGATAAATTCGCCAGCAAAGGAACCAATTCCACCGAGTCCCACAATCAATACATGCGCCTGTTTAAGTCGATTCATTTGTTCTTCAGAAAACAACAGTTCAGTCCGCTCCAACCAATTTACCATGCTATTTTTTTTTCGCAAAGATATTTGATTCTTGTACAATTGAACAGGAAAAATCAAGTTGGGAATCAGTAAAAAGGAACGGTAACCATGAATTTTTACTATATTCGGCAGGTAAACTAAACTATTTTTATGGAAAATAATGCACAAAAAGGACATCCGAAGGGACTCTATTTGTTATTCGTAACTG
The DNA here is from genome assembly GCA_030727405.1 of Crocinitomicaceae bacterium. GTDB lineage: Bacteria > Bacteroidota > Bacteroidia > Flavobacteriales_D > Crocinitomicaceae > UBA952. The sequence continues at coordinate 126,311 of JANRBR010000011.1, forward strand.
AAATGTGGGAACGTTTTAGTTATTACGGAATGCGCGCCATCTTCACCTTATTTATGGTCAATGCGCTGATGTTTGATAAGTCTTTAGCTTCTACAGTTTATGGAAATTATACTGGACTTGTTTATTTAACACCCCTCATTGGAGGATATGTTGCTGACCGTTATTGGGGTAACCGTCGTTCCATTTTTGTAGGCGGTATCATGATGGCCATCGGTCAATTCTTTATGTTCCTCGCAGGATCCTTTTACACGGATGTTAATCTCGCATCCACAATGATGTTTGTTGGACTTGGATTTCTGATTTTTGGTAATGGTTTCTTTAAACCAAATATTTCCACTATGGTGGGGCAATTGTATGAGGAAGGAGATAAACGTGTTGACTCTGCATTCACTATTTTCTACATGGGAATTAACCTAGGTGCTTTCATAGCGCCATTAATTACTGGTGGACTTGGAGAAGTTTACGATAAAGAAGGATTAATTGTTCCTGCCATGTTTAAATGGGGGTTCCTGGCAGCATGTATCGGGATGATTATCAGTACAATCGTATTCGAATTATTAAAAAACAAATACATTATTAAACCAAATGGTGAGGCGATTGGTGCGAAACCTAAAAAAATCGAACCATCAGCTGAAGCAATGAAAGAACCAATGAACTTCGGGAAAATGATTCAATGGATTTTAATTTCCGGTGGATTATTTGTGGCTTTTAAAGGTCTGATGGGCTTAGATTTAGTTGGAGCATTCATTTATACCTTGTGTATCGTTGCGCCAGCATCCATCATCGTCGATAAAAGTTTAACAAAACAAGAAAAACAGCGCATTTGGGTGATTTTCATCATCGCCTTCTTTGTCATCTTTTTCTGGTCTGCATTCGAACAAGCTGGAGCATCATTAACCTTCTTTGCGCAAGAACAAACAGATCGCCACTTATTTAATTGGGAGGTTCCTTCCTCTTATTTCCAAAGCATCAATGCTGTTGCCATTGTTATCTTCGCTCCAATTTTCGCTTATTTATGGATGAAATTAGGTGCTAGCAACCGTGAACCAAGTTCACCTGTTAAACAATCGTTAGGATTATTTTTATTGGCTGTTGGATATTTAATCATCGCTATTGGCGTGAAGGATTTAGATCCAAGTGTCAAAGTGAGTATGTTCTGGTTGGTTACGCTTTATACCGTGCACACCTTCGGTGAACTTTGCTTATCACCGATTGGCTTATCCATGGTCGTAAAACTTGCGCCGGTTCGTTTTGCTTCCTTGTTGATGGGTGTTTGGTTCTTATCCACGGCTACTGCGAATAAATTCGCTGGAGACTTAAGTTCACTTTATCCAGAAGAAGTGAAAATGGAGAAATCCATTCCTGTTAGTGCTTTTGCGTTTGAGGCAAAAGATACGACATTAAACCTATCACAATTAGATAGTAACACGGTTAAATCTTGGAAAACTGAATTTGCCAATCATACGGCAAGTATTAAATTACTTTCTGATGATTTCAAAGCGGAAAAGGAATTGGGATTTGTAGAATCATTTAAAAACAAATTGTTCGGAATCGAAGCAAAGGAAAAAGCGGACTCTTTGTTAGGAATTTCTGTTGGTGACGTTTCTAAAAATAAGGTTTCGGAATTCACCAAAAAATTAATTGTTGGGGCTAAACCGAAATTCAACTACACGATATTAAGCAACACAGATGGAAACATGCTGTACGTATTTAAATATGAGGCTGGTAAAAAAGGTAGTGAGGACGCAAAATCAATCGAGATTTGGAATATCAAACCAAAAAAACCAAGTTTCCTTGGAATGAAAATTGAAAATTTATACAACTTCTTCATGATCTTTGTATTCATGGCTGGGACTGCATCGTTGATTTTATTCTTCCTATCAAAACGGCTTTTAGTTATGATGAATGGAGTTAAATAACCGATAAATGACACTTGAAGGCTACCCTCATCAGGTAGCCTTTTTTATTTTAAAAACGTATTATGGCAAAAAGCACACATCCAAAAGCACTTCCTTATTTATTTTTTTCAGAAATGTGGGAACGATTCGGTTACTATTTAATGATCGGAATTTTTACGCTTTATTTAAAGGACTCCGTAGATGGATTTGGCTTCAATGAAAAAGAAGCTTCTGATTTGTATGGCACCTTTATCGCATTTGTATTCCTTACACCGTTTATTGGTGGACTTTTAGCTGACCGAGTTCTAGGTTATCGCAAGTCCATAACCATCGGTGGAATCATGATGGGAATTGGTTATTGTTTGATGTCGGTTCATGACAAAACAACACTTTATGTAGCCATGGTACTCGTAATATTAGGTAACGGATTTTTCAAACCCAACATTTCTACCTTGCTCGGAAATGTGTACAATTCGGATGAATACAAATCTAAAAAAGACGCCGGTTACAGCATCTTTTACATGGGAATCAATATCGGAGCATTCGTTTGTAATTTTTTCGGTGCGGCACTATACAATATTTATGGCTGGTATGCGGCATTTTTAGCGGCAGGAGTCGGAATGTTCATTGGCATTATCATTTTCTGGATTGGAACAAAACACTATAAACATGTGGATGTAATTAAACCAAAATCGAAGAACGACATGTCCTTAATTCATATTTTTTCGGTGATTCTACTTCCTTCGATTGGTTTTGGGTTATTGGCGTTATTACTTCCTGAACCACTGGTTGGTTCGGCAACAACCGATGCCTTTTTATTTGGTTGCATTCCAGTTATCTTCTTTTACGGACGGTTGTTGTACAAATCTCCGAAAGAGGAGAAAAAGCCCATCGCTGCAATGCTTGCGATATTTGCAGTTGTAATTGCATTCTGGGCAGTTTTTAAACAGAATGGCTCCACCTTGAATACTTGGGCTGACCGATACACAGACAGAGAGGTTCCCTCTGCAATTCTTCCCGTAGCAAAAGGATTATACCTCGCTGAGGAAATTAGCTATGAAAAAGACTCAGTGGTTATAATGGACCAACAGTTTCGAGTGAAAGACAAAAAAATTAAGGAATGGAATTATCCATATTACTTCAAAAATATTCCAGAGAAAGAAAAACCGAAAGTAGGTGATTCAATATTTGCCTTTAACACGAACCTTTTTCAATCCGTTAATCCGTTTTGGGTTGTGGCGCTAACTCCGCTCATCATCGCCTTCTTTGCATTTTTACGTCGCAAAGGAAAAGAACCCTCCACACCAACTAAAATTGCCTTCGGATTGCTCATTTCTGGTTTATCCTGCTTTATTATGGTTGGAGCGATTTACGCGAATAACAACGGTATCGACAAAGCATCTCCATGGTGGTTTATTTCATCGTATGCTGTTATTACGATTGGTGAACTTTTCTTAAGTCCAATGGGACTTTCGCTCGTATCAAAATTAAGTCCGCCAAGATTAACTTCATTAATGATGGGTGGTTGGTTTTTAGCAACCTCGATTGGAAATAAATTGTCCGGCGTTCTGAGCTCACTGTGGGACAACTACGAGGACAAAGCAAATTTCTTTTATGTGAATGTTGTGCTTTTATGCGCTGCGTCGCTGCTCATGTTCGGCATGCTTCGGTGGTTAAATAATATATTCAAGGAATATGAATAATTACCCGAGGCGCTTGGTCACAAGCGCCTCTACTTTTTCATAGAAATGCTGCGGTTTATAGGTCCGCCATTCAATGTCCTCCAACTCACCTCCCATAACAAAGTAATGGTCAATGTTGATGCGTTCAAATTCGCGCACTACGTGGTCATGAAAGTTCACCATCGCGATCCAACCTTCTTCGACATCGTCGAACCATTCTTCGTAGTAACAATCGTCGGAATAATGGAAATTTAGTACGTTTTCACCGATGAGAATGAACTGATTGATTCCTTGGTCAATCAAAACATCGATGATGTCGCGCTTTAAGATCATGATATCGTTTTCAATGGCATCGTTCCATTCGCCAATTAATTCAACGATTGCATAGGCAGCATCGTAGTCGACCATGAGGATTTTAATGAACAAAGTGGGAGAACCAATGGAATCCCATTGCGGATGGATGTAAAAATCATAAATGTTGTTCGTGAATTCAAATTCACTGTATTCGCGTTCAAAAAAAGGAGACAGTGGATCCTCCGAAGCGACGTAGTATCCACGCCAATTGAAATAAGGTTCGACAAAATGCATGGACAAATTTATACAGCGAAAATGAGACTACACTGCAATAGTCTAAAATAAGTTATAATTTCGCGTTTTTCTATTGAAGAAAACAATTCCTTAATAAAACAAACGCAACGTGGGAAAAGATAAAATTTTACGATTTGAAGCCATTAAATCCTTCTCAAATGTCTATGAACCAGTATTCAGAGAGCCCTTTCCTATTCAAGGGAATTGGCGCAAAGAAGTATTCCAAAACAACAATCCCATTATTTTAGAATTAGGCTGTGGAAAAGGAGAATATTCGGTAGGATTAGGTAGAAAATACCCCAACAAGAATTTTATCGGGGTCGATTTAAAAGGAAACCGCATTTACATCGGAGCAAAGGAAGCTTTGGAAACAAACCTCAGTAATGTTGCATTTTTGCGCACCCGCATTGACTTTATCCTAGATTACTTTGGTGAACATGAGGTAGATGAAATTTGGCTAACCTTTTCAGATCCACAACCAAACAAAGCACGCAAACGCTTATCTTCCCCCCTTTTTATTGACCGATACAAAAAAATATTAAAACCTGGCGGCATTGTTCACATGAAAACGGACAGCGACATTTTGTTCGAATACACCTTGGAACAAATTGAAGAGAATAAGTACGAATGCCTAGAATCTACGTGGGATTTATACGCAAATTTACCGGAGGATTTGGACCAAGACACCCGTGAAATTTTCCACATCAAAACACACTACGAGAAACTTTTTTCCTCTCGCGGATTTAAAATAAAATACTGTAAATTCAAGATTTCCTAATCAGCGAATTTGAATATAATTGCGGTAATTCGTATCGATGCCCATCCATTTCAATAAATCCTTGATTTTATTTTTGAGGGATTTTTTGTTTCTACTTGGGTCAACTTTAAAGGTCCAATTCAAGCGATTGATGCGTGCTTGCATAATCTGTGGATGCGTCCCCTTAAAACGAGCCAATCCATTGATGTGTTCTTCGTATGGAAAAAACTCCACGTCTTCAATGTTCTTTTCCAGCCATTCGTCATCGTGCCAAAGCTTGTGAAAGGATGTTTGTTTTGCCTGCATCGCTCTCGGATCTTTTACCCAACCATAATGATAAACATCCGCATTGATTTTGGCTACCTTTAATTTTTGGTTATCATCCTTGCGGAATCCTTGTGCATCGCGGTACGAGTATATGTTTGAGCTGTTTCGAATGATGCGTATTTCATTTTTGTACCAATTATTTGAAGCACCAATAAAATCGTAGGAACCATAAAAGTGTTGATAGGAAAACAGAAGTCCATCTACTTCTGAATCGCCAACATACATTTCCATTTTTGAACGGATTTCTGCATGATCTTTCTCGTGAATGACCTCATCTCCTTGAATGTAAAACGCCCAATCGCTGTCCTTTGAAATGGCCTGAAAAGCTTTGTTTGTCTCATCCGCAAGGACAGCGCCATTCTCACGTAGCGTGTCATCCCAAATGGTTTCAATGATCTTGATTTTCGTTGGGTCGATGGATTGAATCAATCCCAAAGTATCGTCTTCTGAATTTCCAACAGCCACAATGACTTCATCACAGAGGGGTAAAATCGATTGGATTGCCTCCACAATTGGATAATCCAGTTTGATGGCATTTCGAATAAACGTAAATCCTGAGACTTTCACGTTTATTTATCCAATACTTTAGGAATACGGAAATAATCGGAGTCTTTTTTCGGTGCATTCTTCAATGCTTCCTCATGAGAAACCGTCACTTTGGGCTCATCTTCACGCACGCGATTGATTTCCTCCGACATGAAGATCAAGGGCTCAACATTTGTTGTGTCCACTTCAGACAATTTATCCACGAACTCAATCATGCGTTCCATGTCCTTTTGAATGGATGCTTTATCTTCCCCTTTAAACTCTAGTCGAGAAAGGTGTGCAATGTGATCAATTAGTTCTTCCGTGATTTTCATGTGACAAAATTATTGATTTTCATCCATTAAGTGTGGATATTCCGTTAAAATTGGACCATTAATCCGATCAAAACAAGCTTGACGGATTTCTTTGACTTCCATGTTGCTCAACTCCTCCACCGTAAAAAACGGATGGATGTACACGCGAGAAATACCCGGTTGCGCCGGACCTAGAATGTCTGTTGGGTCTGAGAAAAGTTTGTAGTTGTTTGTAAAAGTGAGCGGCAAAAGTGGAACCCCCATGATTTTTGCCATTTTGAATGCACCATCTTTGAAGGAAATCATTTTAGGACATTGGTCATCTGGAATGGTTCCTTCTGGAAAAATAACGATAGACCAACCATCTGCAACCGCTTTGTTCGCCATCGAATAAGCTTGACCAGCCTTGCTTTTATCTTTTCGGTATACGGGAATGTTCAAATTTTTAAAATACGTGCCTAAAATCGGGTACTTTAAGAGTTCACTTTTACCCAGGAACACGAATGGGTGCTTGGGGAGAATGGAATGCATGAGGAAAATATCTAAATAGGAAGTGTGGTTTGCTACGATGATGTATGGACCATCCGGAAGTGGGGCTTTTTCTACCACTCGAACGCCATAAAAACAAAAAATGCGCATCAACCAACTCCAAACAACAAAAAGCTTAAAACTAAACTTTTTCCATTTCGGATTCATAATGAGCACTAAGAAAAAAGGATAAAACAACACAGCAACGATTACAAATACAATCGCAATGTATAGTTTCCAAACCAATCCTAAAATGCCGAAAAATTTACGCATAGTCAAAGATACGCTTTTCAATGAACTTTTGAATCCTTGGATTCACTAGAAATGAGTAATTTTGAAAAAAAGAAACGAATAATGGCGCGCATTTTAACAGGCATTCAGAGTACAGGGACACCACATTTAGGCAACATTCTAGGTGCGATACTTCCTGCCATTGACTTGGCTTCAGACCCAACAAATGAATCCTTTTTGTTTATTGCTGACATGCATTCCTTGACACAAATCAAGGATGGGAAAACATTGCGTGAAAACACCTACGCTACTGCAGCTACATGGTTGGCCTTTGGACTTGATGGTTCAAAAACGGTTTTCTACCGTCAAAGCGATGTGCCGCAAGTCACGGAACTAATGTGGTATTTGCTGTGCATGTATCCCTACCAAAGAATGACCTTAGCACATAGTTTCAAGGACAAAGCAGATCGATTGGATGACGTGAATGGTGGACTCTTTTCTTATCCGATATTAATGGCTGCAGACATCTTATTGTTCGATGCAGAAGTTGTTCCTGTTGGTAAAGATCAAAAACAACACATCGAAATGACGCGTGACGTAGCCAATCGCTTCAATTTAACTTATGGAGATACCTTGGTACTTCCAGAAGAACAGATTCGTGAAGACACCATGTTGATTCCTGGAACGGATGGTGAGAAAATGAGCAAATCAAGGGGGAATTACATTGATGTTTTCTTGCCTGAAAAACAATTAAGAAAGCAAATCATGTCCATCGTTTCGGATAGTACTCCCCTAGAAGAACCGAAAAATCCAGACACTTGTCACACCTTTGCCTTGTATAAATTGTTAGCCAGCGAATCAGAGGTAAATGCGATGCGTGAAAATTATTTACGCGGCGGATACGGTTTTGGTCATGCCAAACAAGCTTTATTCGAATTGATTTTAAGCAAATTTGAAAAGCAACGCATGCGCTTTGATGAATTAATGGCGAATCCAGCTGAAATCGATGCAGCGCTACACCTTGGTGCGGAAAAAGCGAGAAAGGTAGCAAACGACGTCTTGAATCGCGTTCGCTCGAAAGTGGGATATTAATTATTCGCTTAAAGCATAATTCAAGCCCACTTTAAACCATCGTCCTGGCATTTGAACAAATCCCGCTTCTACATAGTTTGTATTGGTCAAGTTATTCAATTCCACAAATAACTTCATCCCTTTAACATTTTCACTCACCAATTTAGCATCCAATAAATGGTAAACAGGCGTTGCAACACGTTCGATTAAACGATAGTTCAATTGAATGCTTGCATACTTTGAAAATTGAAAACTAAACTTCGCAATCAACTGTTGTTTTAGATTCGAATAAGCATAACGCGATTCCAAATCGGCATCAAATACATGCGTTGCTTGGATGTACGTATAGGATACATCGATGAAATTTGGCTTGTACGCAGCAGAATAAACAAAGGATTTACGCACTTGAGCCTCCAAACCATAAAACCGCACTTCGGAAATGTTCACAGGTTTCCATTTATTCGGGTTTGGATCGATAGATGAAGTGTCTCGAACCCAATCGATCATGTCGTATGTTTGACGATAAAAGACATTTCCCTCTAGGTAAAGGGTGCCATTTTTAAACCAGCCTAGCTCCGCAGCATTTGCATATTCCGGTTTTAGGGAAGCATTCCCCATATTTGATGGGTCAACGTAATACAATTCGGTATAGGTCGGGACACGGTTGCTTTTGGCAAAATTTACAAACATCCGATTCAATTGATTGAATTGAAAGGCACATTGTACACTTGGCAAAAGTTTGATCGGATCATTCGAATAGCGAAATGCAAGGAAACTCGTGGTAGCTGTTAAACGACCAAGTCGCAAGGAAAGATCTCCAAATGCACTGGTATATTGTCGATCCCGCAAGCCTAAATTCGAACTATTCAGTTTCTCGAAGCGCTGTTCCAATCCAAGGTGATACGACAAGTTCGCCATTATCTTACCGGCCAATAAACTTTCGAAACTGTAGGTTTCGGAAAAATGACGGTTCGTGTAAAAACCGGGATCGTTTCGTTTTAGTCGAAATTCATCTCGATTTGTTCGAGTACTCAATCGATTGACCCATGTTGCTTTTTTTAAGTTGACGTTATACCGAATACCAGCAAAGGCATTCTGCGTCGTCTCCCATTGATCTGGGAATTTATTTGAATAGTATCCATTCGCGCCAAATTGACGATCCGAATAAGCCAACATAATGAGGACATACTGTTTCTTAAGCGAAATGCCTCCTTCGTATGAAAGCTGTTTGTTGTCAAAATCTGAATTATACCAGTGTCCATTTGATCGATCGTATCCCAAGGACAACTTTTGATTCCACCGTTTCAATGGCGCACTTACTGTAGCATTCAGACCAGCTGTACCAAATGAACCTCCATAGGCTTGTGCTTTTACAAAAGATTTATTCGAAAGAAAAGAAACAAAATTGACTGCGCCTGCAAGGGAACTTTGTCCAAAAATATGTGTCGCTGGACCTTTGAAAACTTCAATTTGATCAATGGCATTGACCGTAAATGGAATATTCATCGCGTGATGTCCCGTTTGTGGATCTACCATTTTGAATCCGTTCACTAAAATCAAGGTCTGTTCGAAACTACCTCCCCTAATGCCAATATCAGCCTGCATGCCATTTAAACCGCGCTGACGGACATCGACTCCAGACGTGTAACTTAATGCTTCACTTAGACTACGTGAAGGCAACAAGGCCAACCTATCCGCTTTTATTAAGGACATGGATTGATTCCGTTTCAAATAATCTACCGGATTTCCCCTTCCTGTAACAATGACGTCTTTTATCGTGACCGTAAAATCATCTTTTTGAGCAAAAAACAATTGGGGACAAAGGAATAGAACAAAGAAAATGGAGGTTTTTTTCATTATTAATTTTTTTTTGTGACAAAAGTACACAAGGAAACGCATTCCTGGTTCATTAAACCTTATATTAATTATAGAGGAACGAGAAATCGGACAATTGTGGAACGTCATCCTTGTATTGAATGCGTATAAGATGCTCACCACGTAATAAATGCACAAAATTGCGATCAAATGAAATTCCTGTTTTTTGTGAAAAAAGCCAAAAATCAGCACAAAACGCACTATTTTTCACCCAAATCTCTGCAGTTTTACTGTTTTTGTCTATGTTTTTGATGGAAAGATCAATTTGAACTTCACGTTTCTTTGGCGAGGGACCTATTAAAAAATCACGGGTAATGCCATTGGATAATTCTACGCGAACCAATTGTTCATGCTTTGGGATGACACTCCAAATTAATTTATTTTCTTGATAAGCAACCGTTCTTTCACCTGTAATCGACAAAGGAGACAATGCACGTTCACCCCAATTCAAATTGTAAATCAGTATTTTACATCCCAAAACTTGGTTTTCCATTACATCGGACTTCAGATAAAGTTGGACTTCACCTTTTTCCGTTGTTTTTTGTAATATAGCTACCGGCTGAAAATCTTCACGCATAGCGTAATGCAAGGCTTTCCAATTCCCCAAATAATCAATGCTCGACCAAGTCGGCGCAGGCCAACAATCATTTAATTGCCAATATAAGGTTCCCATGCAACGCGGCGCATCCAAACGGTGTCCCGCAACGGCAGAGGAAACCGCATAACGCTGCGTTAATTGTGAGTAATACACAAAACGATTAAAATCTTTGGTTGAACCATAAAGCAAATCTGCATGCTTTTGAATCATGCCATTTCCCACATAACTTTTTTGGTGGTGCTTCATTACAGCGCTATTCAAGCGGAATTCATCGGGCGCAGCAAAAGAATTCAAGGTAGAAAACTCTGGAAAACTTTGAAATCCATATTCTGCATTAAAGCGACCTATTTTTGTGGCAAAATTGGACATCGGATCTTTCCCATGCCATACGCCCCAATAATGTTGAGATCCGTGGTTGTAAAAATCGTCATTTCCCCAATTACTAAGCGGAGATGTGTGAATGTAACTCGTGTTTGTCCAAAATGACACCAGTTTCGGTGCAAGTCCTTTGAACAAGTCGTTATACGCTTTCAGAATCGTTTCTTGTTCTGAATCAGATAATTTGTATTGGCTTTGAAATCCCCAATTCTTCCAGGCAACATCCACTTCATTGTTTCCATTGAATAAAACAACGGACGGATGTGCAGAAATACGAGGAATCTGGTAATTAAATTCATTTTCCACCGTTTGTAAAAACGAATTGTCTCCTGGATACATGGCACAAGCAAACATGAAATCCTGCCAAACCATGATTCCTTTTTCGTCACACGCGTTGTAAAATGCATCATCTGGATAGAATCCTCCACCCCAAATGCGCACCATGTTGAAATTCGCTTTGGACATTTGCTCCACTTGATTGATCCAATCCTGCTCTGTAATGGACGCGGGAAAAACAGATGGAGGAATAAAATCCGCTCCTTTGCAAAAAACAGGAAGTCCATTCACCTGAAATTCATAGGATGTCCCCCATTGGTCTTTCTGTTGAATCAATTCTGCCGTTCTAATCCCGAATTGTAGAGGTTTTTCATCCACCAATTTCCCCTTAACAAACAGTCGAAGGGTATCCTGATAAAGGTTTGCTTCACTGATTCCAGATGGCCACCATAAATTTGGATTGTATTGAACGACTTCCGCTTCCAGATGTCCCGTTGTTGAATTATTCGTTAAGCTTAACTCACCGTATAAGCTCGAAACAATTTGATATTCGGTGCTTTGACCAGATACATCCAAGACGTATTTCAAACGTGCGAATGAATCTTCTTTTGGAATGGACAATGTTTGAACCGTGATGGCTTGGATTTTCATTTCTTTTCCAATGCGAACCTGGACAGGTTTTGCAAATCCAATGGTATTCATCCGTAGCGCCCAGTCCCAGCCAAATTGGTATTGAGGTTTTCGGGTTAACGGCGCGACCTTCCATTTTGAAGGGTCATTTGGAGCGGGATAATGGAATGCTTCGGCTTCATAACGTTCTTTATGGTAAAGGGTTGGTGGTGTAAAAACCACACGAACCTCGTTGTAACCGCAAAGTAACTGGGATTTGATTTGAAAGGCAAAGGGATGGAAAAAATTATCCGTTTTACCAATCAAGTTGCCATTGACATAAATGGAAGCATATGTATCGACATTTGGAAAGAATAATTCAATGTCTTTCGCTAGAAATTGTTGTTCCGTTAAATAAAATTGACTTTGCAATTCCCATTCATAGTCTTCCACCCATTGGTATAACGCTTCATTTTCACCGTAAAAAGGATCTGGCAATTCACCTGATTGAAAAAGTACTTCTTGAACACTGCCTTTTTCACCGAATGCTTTCCATTCTTGGGTTTTCGGATTTTTATAACTCCAACGGAGCGTTGTTTGACTTTGTGCGAGTCCTATCATGCAACAAAAAAGAAAAGTGAAGCATCTTACCATTACCAGTTTCGGTCAAAATTAGCATCAACTAACTTCTCTTCTTCTAAGGTTCTCAACGCGAAATTGAAGCCTGCGTAAATGGAATAAGCACCGAAATTCCCGTCCTTATCCAACGCAATAAAACCACATTGTAAACCCGTTAAATCATCGTGTTTACGAATGATGCGCATGCACGCTTCTTTGCAAGCTTCCAACGGTGAATAACCGTGACGCATTAATTCAACCACGGTATGACTTCCTGCAACGCGAATAATCGCCTCACCTAGTCCGGTAGATGTCGCTGCCCCAACTTCTTGATCGACAAACAATCCAGCACCTATAATGGGAGAATCACCAACGCGACCATGCATTTTATAGGCCCAACCGCTGGTTGTACAAGCACCACTAAGTTTACCGTTTGCATCCATAGCAATCATTCCAATAGTATCATGATTTTCGTGATTGATTTCGGGTTTTTTAAAAACGTCTTTGTTTTCTTTTTTCCATTTCTCGTAATCTTTCTTCACTTCCGGAATGGGGGTTTTGATCGTGTCAAAACCATAATCTAATGCAAATTTTCGTGCACCATCTCCCACAAGCATGACGTGTTGTGTTTTTTCCATTACTGCTCGAGCTACAGAAATTGGGTGTGCGATTCCTTCGAGACAAGCAACTGAACCACATCGCGAACGATCGTCCATAATGCACGCATCAAGGGTGACATGTCCATCACGATCTGGACGTCCACCAATACCCACACTGCGATTCTCCACATCAGATTCCGTTACACGAACACCTTTTTCTACGGCATCTAATGCCGAACCACCATTTTTCAGGACTTCCCAAGCAGCTTTATTGGCAGCTAATCCATGATCCCAGGTAGATAATACAATTGGACCACTTATTTTTCCACTGGAAGAGGTCGCCATGACATTAGCTGCTTTTACTGGCTCTACCAGACTTAACAATCCTGTGGCAGCGCCTAGCTTGAGAAAATTTCGTCGTTGCATTAGTTTTTCTTTTTACGTTGTTCGTTGGTTAACCAAGATTGAAAAGCTTTCGCGTTTCGCATGTGTTCAGCACCCGTAACGGCAAAATTATGTCGGTGTGAATAGTCCGGTTTTGCACACATAAAAATGTAATCAACCTTTGCGGGATGTAAAATGGCATCCACCACTTTTGGCGAAGGAAGACAGATTGGACCAGGAGGTAGTCCTTTGACTTTGTATGTGTTATAGGCACATTCAACATCGCGGTGCACTGCTAACAGACGCTGTACGCCCAACAGTTGACTTCCCCAACAAAATTTAAAGGTTGGATCCGACTGCAATTTCATCCCTTGCTTGAGGCGGTTTAAATACAAACCAGCAATTATCGGCCATTCATCCTCTTGTCTAGACTGTTCTGAGCACACTATACTCGCTAACGTAACAGCTTGACTAGGGGAATTTAAACCAATCTTATTTAAACTATTTTTTCTTTCAGGTGTCCAGAAGTTTTTAAATTCTCGAGCCATCCGATCCACAAACATTTCTTCATTGGAATCCCAGTACATTTGATAACTATCCGGAATAAATAGAGCCGGCAATTGTTCTGCTGTAAACCCAAATTTTGATAGGGTTTTTCCACTAAGGAGGTACTCTACCAATTTTGCGCTGTCCACATCAATGCTTTTAGACACTTTAGCAGCCATTTGATAAATGTCTCGGCAATTATTAAACGTTACCTCAACCTCTACTTCTGCGTTGCCATTTCCTTTAGCATTCTTGATGAAGCCATTTAACAAAGTGCGGTAATTTGTCCCGGGTTCAATAAGGTATTTTCCTGAAGCTATTGTTTTGATAGACAGATTTTTATATTCTCCAACTGAAATAAAAGATTTAACATTATCAATTAACTTTTCATCGGATAATTGCTTAGCCAATTCAGTCAATTCAAGGGGTTTACTCAGGTAAAATGCTTGTTGATCAGAATTGAGGCTTTTATGGTTTCCAGCCAAATAAATCAGCACTTTAGGAGCAACAACAATGGATCCGACTATAAGCAGTAGAACTCCAACAACAATTAACTTTCCTTTAGACATAATTGATAACTTATTTCATCTATTTCACTTCCTTTAAACCGCAACCATCCTTTACGCATGCCCACTTTTCTAAAATTCATTTTTTCAAAAAATGCGATGCTGGCAGGATTGTCGCCATGTATGGAGCATTGTAAATTTCGTAATTCCAAGTAATCTCGCGTGTAGTTAATGAGCAATTGCAGCGCATCCACAGCGAATCCCTTGCCTCTATCTGAATCCATCGCGATCAATATCCCAACAGAAGCGTAACCATGTTTAAAATTCACTTCATATAAATCAATGACTCCGACTGAACGCTCGGTCACTTTCTCAATGATGACAAATCTCAGCTGTCCAGACTTCCTTAAATCCGCTTGATGTTCAATCAAAGCCATGATATCGAACATGGAGAAAGGCACCTCTGTATTGGAAACTTTCCAATTTTCTGGATTATTCTCCCACATATAAATCGTTGTCGCATCAGATTTCTCAACCGCCCTCAAATACACTTTCTCTCCAACTAACATCTTTCTATTTTACCATGATAAACGAACGTGGCCGGTCCAATCAAAAAAACATGGTGAAAACCATGGCCATTCATTTCCCAAGTCACCATTAAATTTCCGCCTTTCGTTTCAACCTTTACTCGATTTGAATCCGTTTTGGCAAACCTTGAATAAACCAGCGCACAAGCAGTTACACCTGTCCCACATGAAAGTGTCTCATCTTCCACTCCTCGCTCGTATGTCGCCACACGAATTCCTTCTTCGGTAAGCTCCAGAAGGTTCACATTAATTCCTTCTTTTTCATATTTTTCAGAGTAACGTACGGACTTACCAAAAGCAAGCACCGTTTCCTTCGAATGATCTGCCTGAAGCGATACGTAATGTGGAGACCCTGTATTCAAGACAAATGCTTCGCCATCTGCAAAAATTTCATGAACATCTTGCATGTGAATTCGCACTTCATCGCCGCATTGAGCAGCATGGTGAAACCCATCAATTGCTTTGAATTGAACCGAACGGGTATCCATGCCTAAACTACCGGCAAAATGTACGGCACAGCGGGCACCATTTCCACAAAACGATTGAGATCCATCTGCATTGAAATAGACCATTTCGAACGCAGCATCTGAGCACAATTGAATCAATATCAGTCCGTCCGCACCAATGCCAAAGCGTCTGTCACAATAAAATTGAATGTCAGACTGAGACAAATTGTCATATTGTCCGTGACGGTTATCGATTAAAATAAAATCGTTTCCAGTTCCTTGATATTTCGAAAATTCAATCTGCATAAAGCTTGAACAAATGTATCGAATTAATTGATAACAATTCTTAACAAATTTTAACATTTTCCAAGCAATTTTTGGAATACTATTTGCGTTTAGAAAGAGAATTTTAAAAATGTTTTATTATGAATTTCTTAAGTTACTTTAAAATGTTGGGATTGGGCATACTTGGCGGCACCTTACCATTGGCCACTTATGTCATTATAGAACACTCATCCACAAAATTGTCGGAACAAGTTCTAGACGGAAATCGATTTGCGCGTCAAGTCTCTATGACCGGCGTTCCAGTTGGAGCCGATTTCACCGAAGCATCTGCGAATACAATTAATTCAGTGGTGCACATCAATACGAAAGTGGTACAAACCACCTTTCAAAGGGATCCTTTTCAGGAATTATTCTATGGTCCGGGAGCAGGTGGAAGAGAATTCAAGCAATACGGCGCAAGTTCCGGATCAGGAGTAATCGTCTCCTCAGAGGGATATATTGTCACCAACAACCACGTGATTGAAAACGCAAGCGAAATTGAGGTGATCCTTAATGATAACTCAAAATACACCGCAAAAATCATTGGAACAGATCCCGCAACAGACATTGCCGTGTTAAAAATAGAAGGATCAGGATTTACACCCATTCCACTTGGCAATAGCGATGATTTAAAGATTGGCGAATGGGTACTCGCGGTGGGAAATCCCTTTAATTTAACATCTACCGTAACCGCTGGAATTGTTTCAGCTAAAGCACGAAACATCAATTTATTAAGCGAGCGAAATGGACAGGACATTGTTCCAATCGAATCGTTTATTCAAACAGACGCAGCCGTAAACCCAGGCAACAGTGGTGGCGCCTTGGTGAACACCCAAGGACAACTTGTCGGAATCAACACAGCCATCGCTTCGCAAACAGGAAGTTACAGTGGTTATTCCTTCGCCATCCCGGTAAACCTTGTTCAAAAGGTCATGGGTGACATCATTGATTACGGAATTGTGCAACGTGGATTCCTTGGCGTTCAAATTTCAGATATCTCACAGGACATCAAAGAGAAAAATAAATTACCCAATTTAAAAGGAGTATTTGTTGCAAAGGTAATTGAAGACGGAAGCGCCGATAAAGCAGGATTAAAAGATGGAGATGTGATTTTAAAAATTGGAACTAAAGAAGTCAATTCCGTTTCCGCCCTTCAAGAAGAAATTGGAAAAAGACGTCCAGGAGACAAGGTTTCATTGACCGTCCGCAAAAAAGACGGAGAAGAAGTCATTCGAGAACTCGTATTGCGTAACAAAGAAGGAGAGACTTCGTTGATGTCTAAGGAAAAAATTAATAAAAGTCAAGCACTTGGTGCCACTTTCACTGAAATGACTGATAAAGAGAAAAAAGAGTTGAATATAGCCTATGGGGTAAAAGTTAAATCGATATCAGCAGGTAAATTGAAATCGGTTGGAATCAATATTGGGGATGTCATCTTAAAAGTGAACAATGAACCCATTGAAACCATCGAAGAACTGACCGGAAAATTGAGTGGAGTGAATCGAGGCGTTTTACTTGAAATCATGACTGAGAGCGGGAAAAGAGATTATAAAGGTTTGGGATTATAGTCCATTTTAATGGGTAAAATAGAGGGTTGAGAACTCGTTGATAAAAGTTAATAAAATGTGGAAACTAAATTTTTTCAATCCCGATTTTTGGCGTTACTTTGCTTCCAACAACGACAGATTAGATAGATTATTAACTTATAAAGAGAGGTATTCAGCAGCATGAGACAGCTTAAAATCACCAAATCGATAACAAATAGAGAGAGTCAATCCTTAGATAAATACCTTCAGGACATTGGTCGCGAAGAATTAATTACAGCAGAGGAAGAAGTAGAATTAGCCAGAAAGATTAAAGCCGGTGATCAAAAAGCATTGGAAAAATTAACTAGGGCAAATTTACGTTTTGTGGTTTCCGTCGCAAAACAATACCAAAACCAAGGCTTAACGCTTCCAGATTTAATTAATGAAGGAAATTTAGGACTCATCAAAGCCGCACAGAAATTTGATGAAACACGTGGATTCAAATTTATCTCTTACGCTGTTTGGTGGATTCGTCAATCAATCTTGCAAGCATTAGCAGAACAAGCACGTATTGTACGTCTTCCATTGAACCAGGTAGGATCCTTGAATAAAATCAATAAGGCATTTTCTAGACTTGAACAAGAATTCGAACGTCCACCTTCCGCCGAAGAATTAGCAGAAGCGTTGGAAGTTCCAGAAGATAAAATCAAGGAAAGTTTAAATGTCTCTGGGCGTCACGTATCTATGGATGCGCCATTATCTTCGAATGAAGATGGAGGAACATTGATGGATGTCATGGCAAACACAGATGCTCCTCGTACGGATCAGGCCTTAATGGCCGAATCGCTTCAAAAAGAAATCGAACGTTCGTTGAGTACTCTAACAGATAAAGAACGTGAAATCATTCGTTTGTTCTTCGGAATCGGCATGAATCACGGTTTAACGTTAGAAGAAATCGGCGCAAAATTTAACTTGACACGTGAACGCGTTCGTCAAATTAAAGAAAAAGCAATTCGTCGACTGCGACATACATCGCGAAACAAATTACTGAAGTCCTACTTAGGATAATCATTGAAAGGCTGTCTGCGAAAGTGGACAGCCTTTTTTACTTCCAATATTTCTTGAAATCAACAATCAATCAACATAAAACAAGTAAAAATGGAATCGAAAGATGGCTATGAAAAAGAGCTCCAATCTCACATTGAACAGGAGCGCGCAGCGGTAAAGCTGCAAAGTAAAGTCGGAGAGTTATTGTACGACAAAGGAATTGAATTGGTACTGTTTCGTAATCACCTTACGGATGTTACCATTTCGGAAATACTCAATTTACACGAGTATGCTAAGAAAGTCGTGAACAAACCCATTGATGTGTTCACTACCTCGGAATTGGCAGAAACCTTAATGACCTTAGATGTTACAGCATCTAAATTGGACATTGGGAAATTAGCAAGTGAATGGCTAGCGGAACACGCAAATTATTCGTCTAAAGCTGATTTTTTAACAAAAAAACTAGGTCAACTTCCCGCACAACAAGCAATAGAGCCGCGTGACGTGGTTTTATATGGATTTGGTCGAATTGGTCGTTTAGCTGCAAGGGAGTTAATTAAACAAGCTGGAAAAGGCCAACAATTGCGTTTAAGAGCCATTGTTACACGAGGATCTAGTGATGCAGACATCACCAAACGCGCATCCCTATTGCGCAATGATTCTGTTCATGGTGCTTTCAAAGGAACCGTCATCGAAGATTTAGCAAATAAAAGCCTTGTCATTAATGGACAAATCGTTCACATGATTGACGCTTCCAATCCAGAGGATATCGATTATACACAATTTGGGATTAACAACGCTTTGATCATTGACAACACAGGTGTTTTCACAAATCGTGAGCAATTGTCTCGTCACTTACAAGCGAAGGGTGTTTCCAAAGTATTATTGACCGCACCAGGAAAAGAAGTACCGAACATCGTTTACGGAATCAATCAAGGAACGTTGGACATTGAAAATGAAAATATTTTCTCTGCGGCATCCTGTACAACCAATGCCATCTCCCCTATTTTAAAAGTGGTGAACGATCAGTTTGGTGTCGTGAAAGGACACATCGAAACGGTGCATGCCTATACGAATGACCAAAACCTATTGGACAACATGCATAAAAAAGTACGCCGTGGACGTTCTGCAGCGATCAACATGGTTATTACCTCTACAGGAGCAGGAAGTGCTGTTACGAAAGTGATTCCAGACTTGAAAGACAAACTTACAGCGAACGCTGTTCGCGTACCTACACCAAATGGATCCTTGGCGATTTTGAGCCTTGAATTAGGTAAAGGAACAAGTGTGGAAGAAGTCAATGCAGCTATTAAAGACGCAGCATTGAATGGAGAATTGGTGAATCAAATTCACTACTCATTCGATCCTGAATTGGTTTCGAGCGACATCATCGGAAATACGTGTTGTTCTGTTTTTGACTCCAATGCGACAATCACTTCCATTGACGGTAAAAACGTGGTGTTGTACGCATGGTACGACAATGAATTCGGTTATACAAAACAAGTGATTCGACTCGCGAAATACATTTCGAAAGTTCGAAGAGCGATGTACTATTAAATTGAAAAGCTTCCTTCGGGAAGCTTTTTTTTTCATAAAGAATTCAAGCAAACGCATTAATCAATGCAAAAGAATTATTTTTGAAACATGAATCAAAAAAAGATTACCATTGCCATTGATGGCTTTTCGGCGTGTGGAAAAAGCACCCTCGCTAAAGACTTGGCAAAACGTCTGGCTTATGTTTTCATTGATTCTGGCGCCATGTATCGCGCAGCGGCACTCTACTGTTTGAAACATCAGTTGATTCAAGATGGAAAATTAGATACAGTAGGAATTGACAACCAACTGTCGCAAATGGATATTCACTTTGAAACCGTAAGCTCGGAATCACACATCTTGTTAAATGGACAAGATGTCTCGAATGAAATTCGTGAGTCCAAAGTTGCCGAAATAGTTTCCATCGTTGCTGCCTACAAACCAATTCGAGAAAAATTAGTGCAGGCTCAACAAGAAATGGGTGCAAAAGGTGGAATCGTGATGGATGGCCGCGACATAGGTTCGGTTGTTTTTCCCGATGCTGAATTAAAGATTTTTGTTACCGCAGATCCAGAAATCCGAGTGCAAAGAAGGCTTTCCGAAATGGTCACGAAAGGAATGCATACTTCGATTGAAGAAATACGTAAAAACTTAGCAGAACGAGATCACCTCGATTCAACAAGAGAAGAAAGTCCCTTGATACAAGTTTCAGATGCCCTCGTATTGGATAATTCTCAACTTACCAAAGAAGAACAACTCGACTGGGTCCTAGATAAAGTGGCTTTAATCGTATCCAATTAAGGCGAAGACAGAGAAGGAAGACAACCAGTGATCAATGTCGTAATTTCCTTTTCCAATGCTCTCTTGTGCATAATCCCACATGTCGTTCATCGCTTTCACCCACTCCTTTTTAGTGGACTCATCTAATGTGCCTTCTGGCAAGGACTTTAACATTCCATTTAAGCACCAAATTCGGTTTAAATGGTATCCATCCCAATGTGATTCGTATCCATCGTGTTTTTCGGAACGTTTGATCTGCAATGGACTTTTAACATTTGCCGCAACAAATAAGTCTGGACAAAATCCCTTGCTCCATTTTACAAATTTTTCGGGCTTCATGATTTTACGCATCAAATCAGCCACTAATAAACTTGCTGACATGAAATCATATTCATAAGGCTCTTTTGTAATAGCGACATTTTCTAAATTTCCATAATATTTCATGGCAGCAGATGAAACCACTTTTTGCAACTTTTTATCACCAAAAGCCACCGCGTAATCGTAAGCAAATGATAAACCCATTGCTGGACTATCATGGCTACCTGATAATTCCACTTGATTCACTTGTTTCCATACAATGGTATGAACTTGAGCGATGTATTTCGTCAAAGGCATTAGGTTTTGCAGCCATTCCTTCGCCATTGGATCATCCCAAGAATGCAATTCATCCGCTACTTTAAGCGCCCATGATTGTCCGTAAGGAAATTCAAACAAACCATTTTCGTGCGAACGCACATATTCCACTTCCTTTAAAATGTTCTCTGCTGTAAAGCTTTCACTAAGGCGTTGACGCAATTCTTCCGCTTCAGGAATGTTGGGATGTGATTTTAGTATTTTGATCATGCACCAATGGTTGTGCACAGAACTATGCCAGTCATAACAACCATAGAAAGATGGCCAAACATCTTTGGGTCCATCGGTATCTCCCTTTTTTCGAATCGCACGAAAATAATAGTGCGGACTTGATTTTGAAGCGCAATCGAGGGACAATTTAGCAAAGTAGGAGGCGCCTTCATCCGATAAAGTATAGCGTCCATCCGGTAATTTATTCACCAGTTGATTTTCTCCTGTATTTAGGATAAACCCGGAGGATTCTTGACCAAAGGACGAAAATCCAAGTAAAAGAAGAGCGAAGAGTAAGTGCTTCATAGAGGATAAGATTAGGTCAATTAGTTCGTTGGCGCTTTGAATCCATTTTTCATAATAGCCAACGATTCTTTTCCAATTCCAACGATGGAAATAATGTTTAACGGGAATTCCAAAAGAACGTGAGAGAAACTCAAAAAGAACAACAAACTCAATCCTAATGAATAATCATAGGTATAGAAAACGCTTGCGACCACCCAAAGCAAAATCACAGCAGCAAAGCGTAATTTTGGTACTTGGTGCCAACGAATCACTTCCGTTTTACTAAACCAGTTCAGGTAATGGTATAAATAAGCGAATGCAATAAAACGCATCAACATGATGCCAACGGTTGAATTATACACAATAGAAGCGTATTTCTCCAAGGAGAAACCTGAGAAAATTTTAGCAGGCATTGGCTTCATTTGGTATTCGTTCAATACCTCTGGCTTCAAATACAAAGCTAAAATATTATCCGCCTGGAAATTCGGATTAATGGGTTGCTTGTTCATGACGTAAGCGGCATTTGGTTTTTTATTGAGGCTATCGATGATTTTCTTTAAGTCCGCCTTCGCAATAAACTGGTACTGCGCATTTGCATCCTTGAAGTCTTTTTTATTGACAAAGGCAACGAAATCTGCATTGGTATAGATCGGGTCTTCTATTAGGTTGAAATGATCCATGATGCTAATGTTCGTTGCATAAAAACCATCTCCTTTCGCATAATGGGCATCCTTCCCGAATTTTGAGATGGGTGCTTTTGTATCAACAGGTAAAGCAAATACAAGCAATAAGGGAACAACTACGAATCCAACCATTTGCCACATGCCAGAAACGCTTCTTGTTTTCAAGGAACCAAACAACATGAACAATCCTGTAAACAGGTATACGTGAATCAACGTTGGCACCAAAGATGTCAAGGCGAAAACCGTTGTGCTTTCTGCATTCGAGGTGGAATTATCCGGACTCAACCAACCAGAAACGAATACATACAAGAACAAGATGGCTATGATCTTCACGAAAAGGTTTTTCACCAAAGCAAATAAAATGGAGCTAAACAACGCGAAAACCAAGAGTTTATCAAAAAGATTCATTTTCACGAAGTAGTCGTACACTTCGAGACTCACACCGAAATCTTTCGCAAATGCGGCATAAGACAATAAAATCCCAACAATCAATAAAATCAAAAAGTCATATTTGCCTTTTGAAAAATAATTTCGGTCGTGCAACCAACTGATTTCGGTTAAATAATGTAAAGGGCCTAAATAGGCGTACGCCAGTAAGAACGTTTCAAATGGAAAAAAGTATGCAAGTACAGCTGTAATGAGCATTAATCCAATGTTGGCGTAATTGATTTTGTCTTCTCTTAATGCATTCATGATTGTGAATTTTATCTAACAAATTTAACGAAAATAATAGCTAAAAAAAAGCCATCGAAAATTCGATGGCTATATAGAAAGATTCTAAAATAATTTAATCTGATCCTCGTTGTCCTCTTCTTCTTTTTTGGTCAAATCCCATTCCATGCTTGGAGTTGGACCTTCTTCGTCTTCTTCCAGGATTTCTACCTCTTCTTCATTGATGGACTCTTTTGGTTTTTGATCTGGCCAAGGTTCTGGACTTTCATCAACGGGATGCGTCAAAACAATTTCTTTGACTTTCAGCTTCGTCATTTGATTTCCCTGTGCTTTCATTCCTTTGACATCAATCAAATCTGCAAGATTCACGACGTTGTCTGGAAGGTTCTTCGTTTCCTTCAGCAATTTATTGTAAACTATCTTCGCCTCTGGACGATATGCTGTCGAAACAATGTCCATGAAGGAACCTGCTGATTCACTGATGAACGACACACGTTTATCTGAAAGAACTTCGCAAATGAAGCGTTTGACATAGTGCAATTCTTTCTCAGCGTCGAAATAAACCGTTGTAATTGGACGATCTTGGATCCATTTTTCAATGTGAACCATGTCTTCGTCGAAATGCGTCGCTAAATCGAAAGAACTCAAGCGGTATTCCCCATTGCGGTACAAAGTCAAAATGCGGTCATCACCTTTGAATGAACCAAGGAACTTCCCTCTTCCTTCATCGTTGAGACGTCCGACAATTCCATCGTACCAAATCTTACGTGCGGCCAACGTGGATCCACCGACTTCTTTTTGAACGATTTTCTGAATGATTTCCTTCGTCACTCGATTTCCAGCCGAATTCCGTCCTTTGATGAGCAATTCACCTAAATCGACATCGAAACGCAAACGTTTTAAATGCGGTCTTGGACGCAACAATACCGTGATGACTTCACGCTCACCATTCGGATGAACCGAGAAATAAAGCATCTTCGATCCTTTTGCACCTTTGGTTAAATCGTATTCTGAATCACGTGTGATGGAATTCACGTAGAAACGTTTCATCATCGTCGGACCACCGATTCCATCTTGATAGAACAAGTGGTAAATGGTACGCGTGTCTCCTTTTTTCCAAACGCTCGCAAAAATCAAGTCCTTCCCAACAAATTTCTTATCGGAAACTTTTGTGACCATCATTTTACCGGATGCAAAGAAACAAATGATGTCGTCAATTTCCGAACAATCCCCAATTGGTTCGTTTTTCTTCAATCCGTAACCGATGAATCCTTCTTCGTAATCCACATATAACTTGCGGTTCGCGATGATTACCTTGGTCGCACTGATGTTGTCAAATACTTTGATTTCCGTTTTACGCTCTTTTCCAGCACCAAAACGTTTCTTTAAATCCTTGTAATAATCGATGGCGTATTCAACCAAGTTATTCAAATGCGCTTTCACCACTTGAATTTCCTCTTCGATTTTCAATAAGGCATCATCTGCTTTCGTGGAGTCAAATCGCGTGATACGAATCATTGGGATTTGCGTCAATTTTTGCAAATCTTCATCTTCAATGCTCCGAATCAATTGTTTTTTGAATGGCTCAAATCGTTTGTATAAATAGACATACAAGGTCTCTCGGTCACTATAGTGCTTAAAGTCGATGTACATCTCATTGTTGATGAACAACTTCTCCAAAGTCGAGAAGTGCCATTGTCGTTCAAGCTCATCTAAGCGAATCTCCAATTCCAGTTTTAACAGGCGAACCGTATTATCGGTATTGATCTTTAAAATCTCTGTAACACCTAAAAACCTTGGTTTTTCACCATCAATAATGGATGAATTGGGTGCCATGGATACTTCGCAGTCGGTAAAGGCATAAAGTGCGTCGATTGTCTTGTCTGGAGAGACTCCAGGGAACAAATGCACAATGATCTCTGCCTCTGAAGAAGTATTATCTTCAATTTTCTTAATCTTGATTTTCCCTTTATCGTTGGCTTTAATCACCGACTCAATCAAGGATCCAGTTGTTGTTCCGAAAGGGATTTCATGAATGGTCAAGGTTTTATTATCGACCTTTTTGATCTTCGCACGAACGCGTACTCGTCCACCGCGTAATCCATCATTGTACCCTGTGAAATCAGCCATTCCTCCGTTGGGAAAGTCGGGAAGCAACTCCACTTTTTTTCCTCTCAAGTGATTGATGGACTGATCAATGAGCTCGATGAAGTTGTGCGGTAAAAACTTACACGCCATTCCCACAGCAATTCCTTCTGCTCCTTGCGCTAACAAAAGAGGGAATTTCATAGGAAGTTGCTCCGGCTCCTTGTTTCGACCGTCGTAACTCAACAACCAGTTTGTGGTCTTTGGATTAAACGCCACATGCAACGCAAACTTTGATAAACGTGCTTCGATGTAACGAGGAGCAGCTGCACCATCACCTGTCAAGGTATTCCCCCAGTTTCCTTGGCAATCGATCAACAATTCTTTTTGACCCAATTGAACCAATGCGTCCCCAATGGATGCATCGCCATGAGGGTGGTATTTCATGGTGTTCCCAATGATGTTCGCCACCTTATTATAGCGACCATCTTCCAATTCCTTCATGGAGTGAAGGATGCGTCGTTGCACCGGTTTCAATCCATCATTTAGGGCTGGTACTGCGCGTTCTAGGATTACATAACTGGCATAGTCCAAGAACCAATTCTCATACAATCCACCGACAGGAATGATTTTCTCATCCACTTTCTTGTTTTCAAAAGGATTGTGTTCATCCCCCAAGGATTGATTTATGTCTTCAATTTCGTCTTCAGCCATGATTTAGGATGCAATTTCTATTTCGTCTTCGATTGATGCCGCTTTGTTTTGCTCAGCCGGATCTTTTTCCACACGTAAATTATCAATAATAAAATCTTGTCGTTCCTGCGTATTCTTGCCCATGAAATAAGACAGAATCGAATCAATCGAATTGTCTTTTGTCAATAACACAGGCTCCAAACGAATATCCGCACCAATGAAATGAATGAATTCATCCGGCGAAATCTCCCCGAGACCCTTGAATCGTGTGATTTCAGCCCCTTTACCGATCTCTTCTATGGCATTGCGGCGCTCTTCATCTGAATAGCAATAAATGGTTTTCTTTTTGTTTCGAACACGGAACAACGGTGTTTGCAAAACATATACATGGTTGCGTTTCACCAAGTCAGGAAAGAACTGAAGGAAGAAGGTCAACAATAACATGCGAATGTGCATACCATCCACATCGGCATCGGTTGCAATCACGATTTTATTGTAACGCAAATTATCCATGTCGTCCTCAATGTCCAAAGCTGCCTGAATGAGGTTGAATTCCTCATTTTCATACACCACTTTCTTGGTCAAACCATAACAATTCAGTGGCTTACCACGCAAGGAGAATACAGCCTGCGTATTCACATCTCTTGATTTCGTAATGGATCCACTCGCTGAGTCACCCTCCGTAATAAAGAGCGTCGTTTCTTCTCGCTTATCGTCCTTCAAATCAGTTAAGTGCGTTCGACAGTCGCGCAATTTCTTGTTATGTAAATTGGCTTTTTTTGAACGGTCACGGGCAATTTTGCGAATGCCAGCCAATTCTTTTCGCTCGCGTTCCGACTGTTTGATTTTCTTTTCAATCGTATCTGCAACATCCGGATTTCGGTGCAGGTAGTTATCTAGTTTGTCCTTCAGGAAGTCATTGATGAACGCACGCATCGATTTTCCGCCTGGCTCAATCTCTTGAGACCCAAGTTTTGTCTTTGTTTGCGATTCGAATACAGGCTCAATGACTTTCACCGCAATCGCCGCCACAATCGACTGTCGAATATCGGATGCTTCGTAGTTTTTGTTGTAAAAATCACGAATCACCTTAGCAACGGATTCGCGGAAAGCACTTTGATGCGTTCCTCCCTGAGTTGTATGCTGTCCGTTCACAAAGGAATAATAATCTTCCCCGTAGGTTCTTCCATGCGTAAAGGCTACTTCAATATCCTCGTCTTCCAAGTGAATAATTGGATAAAGTGGATCCCCGTCCATGTTGTTTTCCAACAAATCCTTTAATCCATCTTTGGATTGAAATTTCTCGCCATTGTAATACATGGACAATCCACGATTCAAATAGCAATAATTCCACATCATTTTATCTAAATACGCTGTCTTGAATGCGTATTTCTTGAAAATCGTCTCATCCGGAATGAATTCTACATACGTTCCATTTCCTTCATCTGTTTTTTCGATGGCATGTTCTTTCACCAGTTCTCCCTGAGAGAATTCAGCTGCTTTCTTTTCTCCCTCACGAACAGAGTAGACCATAAAATGAGAGGAAAGCGCATTTACAGCTTTTGTACCCACCCCATTTAATCCAACTGATTTTTTAAAGGCCTTGGAGTCGTATTTTCCTCCAGTATTCATTTTGGACACCACTTCCACCACCTTTCCAAGAGGAATGCCTCGTCCGTAATCTCGAACGGATACTTTTCCGTCCTTGATTTTAATGTCCACACGCTTTCCATTCCCCATAACGAATTCATCGATGCAGTTATCGACCACTTCTTTTACCAGGATGTAGATTCCATCATCAGCGGCTGCACCATCCCCCAGTTTCCCGATGTACATTCCAGGTCTGAGTCGAATGTGCTCCTTCCAATCGAGGGAACGTATATTATCTTCAGTATATTGATTTTCTGCCATTTCGAATCTTAAGATTTTCGGAATAACAAAAATAACTTTTAGAAGGACTAAAAACACATCTAAAGCCTCTTTTTTATGAACGAATTTCCGTTGATAAAGGCCTTTGATTCAAGAACTAAGTGTAAAATCCAAAATAATGAAAGTGGCCTTGCTGCAATTAAAATCATTTTGCGTGTAAACAATTGTGTTTTCGGCTCAAAATCCTATCTTTGCCACCAAATTTGAATTGAACCATGGCTAATACTTCCGACATCCGAAATGGATTGTGCATCCGTCACAATGAAAAACTTTATCAAATCATCGAATTTCAACACGTTAAACCAGGAAAAGGACCTGCGTTTGTTCGTACGAAAATGCGTCAAATAGAATCCGGAAAGGTGATTGACAACACATTTTCTGCTGGACACAAAATCGATCCAGTTCGCATTGAGAACCGTGAATACCAATACTTATATCAAGAATCAGAATCCTATGTTTTCATGAACAATGAGACATTTGAGCAAGTGAATATTCCTTTGAAAATGGTTGAAAAACCTGGATTTCTACAAGAGGGAATGACGGTAAACATCCTTTTTCACGCGGAAGAAGAAATGCCATTGGTCGTTGAATTACCGATGTACATCATCTCTGAAGTTACCTACACAGAGCCAGGTGTCAAAGGCGATACCGCTACAAACTCGATGAAGCCAGCAACGATTGCAACCGGAGCTGAAGTACGTGTTCCTTTGTTCATTGACAATGGCGAGGTGATTAAAATTGACACGCGCACAGGCATCTATGTGGAGCGCATCAAAAAATAATTGAAATTTACCAACTGAACAACGTTAACAGCAAACCATGAAAAATACTGCACTTTCACAAAAACACATTGATCTAGGAGCTAAAATGGTTCCCTTTGCTGGATACAACATGCCTGTTCAATACGAAGGTGTGAATGCCGAACACGAAACCGTTCGAAATGCAGTTGGCGTTTTTGATGTTTCTCACATGGGTGAATTTGTTTTGAGAGGCCCAAATGCTTTAACATTGATACAAAAATTTGCATCCAATGATGCATCGGTTTTAGTGGATGGAAAAGCGCAATATTCATGCATGCCAAACGGCAAAGGCGGAATTGTAGACGACTTGATCATTTACCGAGTGAACTCAGAAGAATACTTTATTGTCGTTAATGCTTCCAATATTGAAAAGGATTGGAATTGGATTTCCTCTTTGAACGATTTAGGCGTTGAGATGGAAAACCTTTCAGATCAATATAGTTTATTGGCCATTCAAGGACCAAAAGCAGCGGAAGCGATGCAATCTTTAACAAGAATCGACTTATCTAATATGACATATTACACTTTTCAATATGGCACTTTTGCAGGCATTGAAAATGTGATGGTTTCAGCAACTGGCTACACAGGTTCTGGCGGATTTGAAGTCTATGTTAAAAATGAAGACGCGAACAAACTTTGGGATGCTGTTTTCACGGCTGGAGCTGATTTTGGCATCAAACCAATTGGACTTGCAGCGCGTGATACGCTTCGTTTAGAAATGGGCTTCTGTTTGTATGGGAACGACATCGATGACACGACTTCTCCGATAGAAGCAGGATTAGGATGGATCACCAAATTCACGAAGGATTTCACGGATTCTGAATTTCTTGCAAAACAAAAAGAAGCAGGTGTCACAAGTAAATTAGTCGCTTTCGAAATGATTGATCGTGGAATTCCTCGTCACGATTACCCAATTTTAGATGCTGAAGGAACAGTCATTGGAAAAGTGACTTCCGGAACAATGTCCCCAAGCATGAAGTTAGCCATTGGACTTGGATATGTTACCGTCGATCACAGCAAATTAGAGAGCGAGATTTTCATTGAAATTCGTGAAAAAGGAGTGAAAGCCAAAGTTGTAAAGCTGCCATTCTACAAGGCATAACCTCTTTCAACGAGTGCATTTCTTAGGTCGTCTGAAAGAATCCCCGTTGGATTTTTTCTAAATGCTTGACGAATCCCTTTGACGGAACGAATGTCGTACAAATAAATGCTGCGATTTTGTTCTTTTATCCAATCAATATCTGATTTTGAAATGGAAGCATTGCGCACCACCAATCCATTTATCAAGGGGTGATTAAGTAGCACCTTTTTACCTTCACTAAGTTCATCAGTAGAATACACCACATGGTATTCATCCGTCAATGCATTCAACCAATATTCGTTTGAGCAAATGAGTATGATTTGACTGGAATAGGATAATACTTGTTCATTCAAAGCCTCCAAAAGCAAGTCGAAATCGATGAATTTATTTTGACACGAATTCATGTGTTTGATATCAAGAAAAAGCACTTGATGCTCCTGTAAAAGCGGAACAACATCGGATAATTTGACTAAGCGTTCTTTTTTGTAGGTATTGTAAGCAAGTTCCTTTAATTGATCATCATGAAGATCCGCGACACAGCCCGTTCCGTTTGTTTCCGCTTCCAACAATTCATCATGGTACAACCAAAGCGTTCCATCTTTGCTCATTCGAACGTCTACTTCTACCCCATTTGATGTTGGCAAATTCAACGCAAGGGAAACGGCTTCTTTTGAGTTATCGTGGTAAATGGATTGACTCATACTTAATCCCATGCCTGCGTGACCAAAAACCAGGATCTTTTTCACTTCTTCACTTTTTTGACAAGCAAAGAGAAGAAAAACCAACATGAATAATTTAACGAATCGCATACTGCAGGCCAAGTTTAAAATGATAATTCCATGTTAGGTTTCGATGTGCTTGCGACAGGTATTCAAAGGTTTCGAGCGTCGGACCAAAGCTCAATTCTTGAAAAAATTGAAAAGGACTACCCATGCTCATGCGATACCCCATGGAGGCATGCGTGTAATTAAATCGCGTACCAAATACATAGGAGTCCATTCCAACATGCACCACAGGACCTAATCCAAGTTTCTTTAATGGAAATCGCTTCGAATAATCAACCATAAGGGAGGAAGCAAATACCGTTTGACGCGCCTTTTGAGGTGAAAATCCGATGCTTAAAGCAACTTGATTGTTTTTTGATGAATTGAATTGAAAACGCAAAGATGAAAATTGATTGAATTTTTGCAGTTCATAAGTCAACCCAATATTCCAAGTACCCACGCCCGTCTTAACCTGCGCGGTTATCCCGAATGAAAAGTAAAGAAACAAAAAAACAAAAAAGGTCCGAATCATCGCATACAAAGTTGCTGAAAAATCATAAGAGTTTGAGCAAAAAAAAATCCCGTCATTGACGGGATTTCCACTAAATATAAGTTGGATTATACCAAACCTTGGTCGATCATTGAATCTGCTACTTTTACAAATCCAGCGATGTTTGCACCTTTAACGTAATCTACGTAACCAGAATCATCTTTACCATATTTCACACAAGCTTCGTGGATTGAAACCATGATTCCGTGTAAACGTTGATCTACTTCTTCAGCAGGCCAAGAAAGACGAAGTGAGTTTTGAGACATTTCCAATCCTGAAGTTGCTACTCCACCAGCGTTTGACGCTTTTCCTGGAGAGAACAAAACTTTCGAATCTTGGAATGCCGTAATTGCTTCTGGAGTGGAAGGCATGTTTGCACCTTCTGCCACACAAATGACACCGTTTGAAACAAGTACTTTCGCCTCATCGCCATTCAATTCATTTTGCGTTGCACATGGCAATGCGATGTCCACTTTCACTTCCCATGGACGTTTGCCCGAGATGAATTTTGCAGATGGATAGGTTGCAACGTACTCAGAAATTCGTCCTCGTCTCACATTTTTCAATTCCATTACATAAGCCAATTTACCCGCATCAATTCCATCAGCATCATAGATGTAACCTTCAGAATCAGACATAGTAACTACTTTAGCTCCCAATTGGGTTGCTTTCTCACATGCGTATTGCGCAACGTTTCCAGAACCAGAAACAGCCACAACTTTACCTTGGAAAGAGTCACCTTTGGTTGCTAGCATTTCTTTCGCGAAATACACTGTTCCGTAACCAGTTGCCTCTGGACGAATCAATGATCCACCCCAGTTGCGTGCTTTACCTGTTAACACTCCTGTAAACTCATTGCGAATTCGCTTGTATTGACCGAACATGTATCCAATTTCACGTCCGCCTACGCCAATGTCACCAGCTGGAACATCCGTATCCGCTCCAATGTGACGAGAAAGTTCCGTCATAAATGACTGACAGAATTTCATCACTTCATTGTCTGATTTTCCTTTTGGATCAAAATCAGAACCACCTTTTCCACCCCCCATTGGTAATGTCGTCAAGGAATTTTTAAAAATTTGCTCGAATCCTAAGAATTTTAAGATGGACAAATTCACTGAAGGGTGAAAACGCAATCCACCTTTATATGGACCAATCGCAGAGTTGAACTCAACTCGGTAACCTCTATTAACCTGAACTTCACCTTTATCATCTACCCAAGGAACTCGGAAAATAATGGTTCTTTCTGGCTCTACAATGCGGTCTAAAATTTTAGCCGCTTTATACTTTGGACTTGCTTCTACCATGGGAATAACTGCTTCGGCAACTTCCTGAACCGCTTGAAGAAATTCTGGCTCATGTCCGTTTTTAGCACGAACACGATCCATGAATGCTTCAATCTCTGCATGATTCTTATTAGACATATTTATCGTTTTTTATAAATTGAACTTGGGCAAAAGTAGCAACATTTTCGAACGGAAAGTCAACTATTTTCAACAAATTATTAGTGTCCAAATGACACTTATTTATCATTTTCCCCTTGAAATCAAAATTTATGTCGATTCAATAGTTATAATCACGCTCCTCTACCTTGATAAACGAAACTTTTTTTCATATTTTTGAGTCGCCTAAGCAACCCATTGCTAACGACCTTCGTTTAAGGCACAGAACTTACTACGTGAAACCATGATTATGTTAATTAGAATAACGAAAAAAATGAATTTTTTGAAAGCAGCACTTGTATCGAGTGTGATGTTATTAGGACAAATACATGCATTCAGCCAAAATAATGTCGTATTATGCCTAGGACAGGACGCCACTATTTGTGCTGGTCAGACAGTTACCATCAACAACTGTAACTCCGGAACAAATCCTGGAACTGCCGCAGGACTTTACTTAAATGCGCCAACAAGTGTATTTTTAAGTGATGATGCATGGTCAGGAGCTGTTCCGATTGGATTCCCATTTAATTTTTACGGAACGAATTATACAACCTGTGCTATTGGTTCGAACGGACTCATCTCTTTCGCGCCTGTTAGCGGATATTGTCCATGGTCACTCGCTGGCATTCCCCAACTTCCAACAGCGGTACTGCCATCAGCACGCAACTCGATTATGATTGCTTATCAAGATTTGAATCCTGCTACAGCTGGACAAGTACAATATCAAACCATTGGTACAGCACCGAATCGTAAGTTTGTCGTGCTTTATAAGAATGTAGCCATGTTTGGTTGTACTACACAATGTAATTACCTAGCGATTATCCTTTATGAAACATCCAATATTTTTGAGTTACATATTGGAAACAAGCCTATTTGTGGAACTTGGAATGGAAGTTTAGCGATTCAAGGATCTGAGAATAATCCAATGACCGTTGCACACATCACTCCAGGACGAAATGTTTCTGTATGGAGTGCTAATCAGGATGGCAGGAGATTTTTACCTACTTCTCCATCAAACACGAACTCATACACCATGTCCCAGATTCCGTATACTATGGTAAATAGTCCAGGAAGTAATTTCCTTTGGGCAAACACCATAGGTCAAACATTTCCATATAACAACGGTACATTAAACGTTAATCAAGTTCCATCCGGGACAACAGGATACTTTTTAACAGGAGCAGCTTGTGGAACTAGCGTTGGATCCATCACCCAAGATACTACATGGATTACCGTATCGAGTCCAACACTATCCACTACAAACACTCCTGATGTATGTTCCCAAGGTATTGGTACGGCAACTGCAGTTCCCGGCGCAACTTCACCTCCACCTTATACATTTACATGGAGCAATGGTCAAACAACACAAACAGCTACAGGATTAACTGCTGGCAATTATACCGTTTCGGTTTTAAATGGAAATGGATGTACAGCTACAGGAACAGTAACCATCACCGATAATCCAGCAACTTTTAATGCAACAACCACTCCGGTATCATGTCCTGGAGGAAGCGATGGTACAGCTACCGCTGTTGTTACACCTATTACGGGTGCCATCACTTATACTTGGAGTAATGGTCAAACCACTCAAACTGCAACCGGTTTAAGCGCCGGAAATTATTGGTGCTATGCAACGACCGCTTCAGGATGTCAAGACACCATTTACGTGACCATAACTGAGATTCCAGTAATGATACTTAATATGACGAATGTCGTTGACGCGAATTGTTACACCATTGCAAACGGACAAGCAACGGTAAATGTTACTCAAGGAACGCCTAATTACGCTTATAGTTGGACAGGATCCACGGCGAGCGCTGCTACTGCATTAGATTTAGGTGTAGGCTTGCATACCGTAACTGTGACGGACATGAATGGTTGTGTTCAAACTTTGGATGTGTTAATCAATGAGCCATTGCCATTAGATATTACGTTTTTAACTCAAGACACCATGATCTGTTCTGAGGATGCGATTTTGTTATCTGCAATTGGATCGGGAGGATCATCTCCTTACACTTATTCATGGACAGAAGATGGGTTACCGATTGGAAACGGGGGATCTTTCACCGTTGACCCGATTAATTCAGGTACAGTTTATTGCGTCACACTTAGTGAAGCATGTGGATCACCAATTACAACGGAATGTATGACCATTACCTTCCCATTAGAAATTATTCCAAATACAGTACCAGATCATACTATTCGATGTTTGCCAGGTGATTTTGTGTTCTCGAACACATCTACTAATGGAGGAGACATTGCAAGTACAGAGTATATTTTCTCAACTGGTGAATCATTCTCAGTGAATAGTTTGGATCCTCTTCCTCATATGTTACCAACACCTGGAACATATACCTTGGACATGGTCGTTACATCCATACACGGATGTACTTACCTAGGCCATTTCCAGGATATTGTAGAAGTAACTCCACTTCCAACGGCCGATTTTACAATGTCAAAGAGTCCACTAACATGGTTTGAAACAACGGTTCAAACAAACGATATTTCTTCAGGTAACATTGCAAGTTACATTTGGTCTAGTCCAGGTGCAACAAATGTTGTTAACAATGGCGGTAGTGCAATGATTTCCTATCCAGAAGGAGTTATGGGAACATACAACATCACATTAGTTGTTACCACAAATCAAGGATGTTCAGATTCTGCCACTTATGAAATTCAAGTGGTATCTGACGTGATTTTCTATGCTCCAACAGCATTTACGCCAGATGGCGATGAACATAATCAAGTTTGGTTGTTTTATGTAGAAGGAATTGATAAAGAAAATTTTGAATTAACGATTCACAATCGTTGGGGAGAAGTTGTTTGGGAAACTCATGATGTCAATGCTTATTGGGATGGTTATTACAATGGTCAACGCGTTCAACCAGGAGTATATACATGGAAAGCTTGGTACAAGGAATTGGACACAGACGGAAAAAATGAAAAGACAGGTGTTATTAATGTCATTCGTTAATCATGTTTAAAATACTAGCTATTTCCTCCATTTCTTTGTTTATTGGAACGTGTTCAAAGTTAGATTTATCGGTGATTAATGGATATGTCAATAATACACCTACAGCTCCATTGGTCCCTAAACTAAGTAACCAAGAAGTCATTTCCGGATTAAAAGAGGCATTGAATGTTGGTATTAAAAATGCAGTTAATGTAACTTCGATTACCGACGGATTTTTAAAAAATGAAACCATTCGTTTGCCCTTTCCACCTGACGCACTTAAAGCGCGTCAAAAAGCCATTGATTTAGGCATGACTAGCCAAGTTGAAAAGTTTGAAACGACATTGAACCGCGCAGCAGAGGAAGCAGTAAAAGAAGCACTTCCTATATTTATGGATGCCATTACGAACATGAGCATTCAAGATGGATTTGCTATTTTAAATGGAGGTGAAGGTGCGGCCAGCAACTTTTTAAAAGAACAAACGACAGCAAAATTAACCGCTGCTTTTTCGCCAAAAGTTTCTGAGGCGATTTCCAAAGTCAAATTAACCGAATATTGGAGTCCGATCATGACCAAATACAACGCAGCCATGACACTTACTGGTGGCGAGAAAATCAACCCTGATTTAAATGCTTACGTGACACAAAAGGCCATTGAAGGACTTTTTAAGATGGTTACACTAGAGGAGAATAAAATCAGAAAAGATCCCGCAGCGCGCATATCTGATTTATTGGCAAAAGTTTTCGGTAGCATCTAACTTATGCAATTTCCAGCAACGGAACTCGTCCTAAACGAGCGAAACGAAGTGTATCATTTAGCGATTCAGCCCAAACAGCTTGCTCATAAAGTGATATTGGTTGGTGATCAGGATCGGGTTGGACTCATTTCAGCATTTTTTGATGAAATCGAACACAAAAGCCAACACCGCGAATTCGTTTGTCACACAGGAAGCTACCAAGGAAAACGCATCAGTGTTTTATCGACTGGAATTGGAACGGACAACATCGACATTTGCCTACAAGAACTGGATGCTTTAGTGAACATTGATTTAGAATCACGGACCGAGAAAGAAGTTAAAACAGCTTTGGAAATTGTTCGCATTGGAACCTGTGGCATTTTACAAGCCCATATTCCTTTGCATGCTTACCTCCTTTCGAGCATGGCTTATGGATTCGATAATGTTGCTCACTTCTATCCAATTGAATTTACTGAATATGAACAGGTATTAAATAAGGAAATCGACCATCATTTAAACCTACCAAACGGAATCTCGCCTTACCTCATTTCTTCTAACGAATCCTTAACAAGTCGTTTTCAATCACCTCAAACCTTTGAAGGTATAACAGTGACAAGTTCTGGTTTCTATGGTCCACAAGGAAGAAGTTTACGTTTAGAAAGCACCATTAAGGACATTCACTTGAAACTCGGTAGTTTTGAGAGCGACGGCATGAAAATCGTCAATTTTGAAATGGAAAGTTCGGCTATTTTTGCCTTAGGAAGGCAGCTCGGGCATTCTTGTACCACCATTTGTTTGGGCATTGCCAATCGTCCGAATGAACAGTTTTCTAAAGGATGTGAATCCGAAATGAAGGATTTAATTCAATACGTTTTGAATCGATTCTAGCTATTTTAGTTGCTTGTCGATTTGAATGTGCAAGTTTATTCCCCTCAACTCTCCTCCACTCGCCACAACGTGACCATCACCATCTATCAAAAAGGCTGATGGAATGGAAGAAACACCATAATTCGCTGAGGCGATTCCGTCTTTATCCAAAACGTGATTTTTCCAAGACAGGTGATCTTCTTTCATCGCTTGTTTCCAGGCTGTTTCATCACGATCCAACGAAACACTAAACACCTCAAATCCTTTCGCATTTTTGAATGTTTTGGATTTGTATTTCGAGTAAGCTTCTACCACATTGGGACTTTCTTTGCGACATGGTCCACACCATGATGCCCAGAAATCCACGAGAACCAACTTACCGCGCAAATCAGAAAGTTTAAGCACTTTTCCTTTGGTGTTTTTTAAGGTGATTTCAGGAGCAAGGTCTTTCGAATCAAAGGATTTTTCAGAACGAAAGCAAACAGCGTAACAGGTGTACGCCGCAAGAAAAAGCAATCCTAAAAACAGCTGTTTTTTCATTATCCTATTCTACGAATATCCGCACCGATGTTATTCAAACGCAATTCAATGTCTTGGTATCCACGGTCGATTTGTTCGATGTTTTCAATAACACTTTTTCCTTTTGCAGATAACGCCGCAATCAGCAAGGATACTCCTGCACGAATGTCCGGAGAAGACATGCTTATTCCGCGTAAATCATGCTCACGGTTCAAACCAATAACAGTCGCTCTATGTGGATCACATAATATAATCTGAGCCCCCATGTCAATCAATTTATCAACGAAAAACAAGCGCGATTCGAACATTTTCTGATGAATCAGAACAGAACCCTTTGCTTGCGTTGCCACCACTAAAATTATGGAAAGTAAATCGGGCGTAAATCCAGGCCATGGAGCATCATAAATGGTTAAAATAGACCCATCGATGAAGGTATCAATTTCATATGATTCTTGAGCAGGAATGTAGATGTCATCTCCACGTCTTTCAAGTTTAATCCCTAAACGACGGAAAACATTAGGTATAATCCCTAAATTGTCCCAACTCACATCTTTAATCGTTACTTCAGATTTCGTCATTGCTGCTAAACCTATAAAGCTTCCGATTTCAATCATATCCGGTAGAATTCGGTGAAAACACCCACCTAACTTTTTCACTCCTTTGATGATGAGCATATTTGAACCGATGCCACTAATGTTTGCTCCCATCGCATTCAACATTTTGCAAAGTTGTTGAATATATGGTTCACATGCCGCATTATAAAAAGTCGTTTCACCTTCTGCCATCACGGCTGCCATCAAGACATTCGCAGTTCCCGTCACAGAAGCTTCATCTAAGTGAATGTAAGCACCTTTCAAGTTCTTACCTTCGACGGAATAGAAATGTTCCCCTGCGTCGTAATTAAATTTTGCGCCAAGCAAAGCGAATCCTTCAAAGTGTGTGTCCAAACGACGACGACCGATTTTATCACCGCCCGGCTTAGGAATAAATCCAACACCATAACGCGCTAAAAGTGGCCCAACGATCATGATTGAACCTCTCAAAGAAGAAGCTCTTTTTTTAAAATCTTCGGATTCTAGGTAAGCTAAGTCAATGTCCTTTGCTTGAAAAATATACGTGCCTTTCTCTACTTTTTCAACTTTGACACCCATTGTTTGAAGCAATGCAATCAGTTTATTGACATCTACGATGTCCGGAATGTTCGAGATCGTTACCTTTTCTTCTGTTAATAAAGGTGCACAAAGTACCTGAAGTGCTTCGTTTTTTGCTCCCTGAGGAATCAATTCACCTTTTAATGGTTTACCACCGTATATTTCAAATGAAGCCATCGTTTATTGCTTTTTGAATTTCTTTTTTTGTTTTTGTTTAAAATTGTTTGATTTTCCAAATTTCTTGTTGTTATTCGCGCCAATTCCCATGGAACGCAACAGGGTATTTGTATTCACCAATTCATCCGGATTTTCAAGGATTAATTCACCTTTTGAAAGCTCCTTCAAGTGCTCAGCAATCACGTTGTTTTCCACTGCATCGTTGTTGTGGGACAAGTATTGCTTTTTCATGAAGTTCGCCATGGTACTTTTCAGGTATTCTTTCTCAGCAGGATCTTCCGTTGTCTTTGCTGTTTCCAAAATTGACTGAGTATATTTCCCATAGTGCCCATAACGAATGGAGCTTTTTGGATAATCTAAGCGATCAGGTTTTTCATTGAGAACCTCTTGTTTCGGTATTTCATACGGAGAGTCTACATCCAAATGAAAATCGGACATCACAAATAAATGCGTCCACAGTTTATGTCGGTAATCATCCACGTCTCTTAAATGTGGATTTAATTGTCCCATCACCTCAATAATTGCCTGTGCCGCACGGTTCCGTTCTGTTCGGTCCGCAATTTCCATTGCGTGTGCAATCATGTTCTGCACATTACGACCATATTCTGGCAATATCAACTTCCCTCTAGTGGTGTTGTATTCCATGTTTTCTATTTTCAATTTTCAAAGTGTTTACCAAGCGCTGTATCAAACAAGTGCTTTGCTTCTGTTATAAATCCAAAATGCTCCTCATCGATTTGCATTTTTCCTTTTGTCACATGTCCTAACAAGGTTATGTTGACTCCTGTGTTCACGATGTATTCCAAGAATGCTTCTTCTTCTTCCTCTGTCACAGAAACGACTACGCGTCCCTGTCCTTCTCCAAATAAAAATGCATCGTCTCGTATTTCTGAATCCATTACAATATCGAATCCAAGTTCTCTTGGCATAGACATTTCGACTAAGGTAACAAATAATCCACCATCCGAAATATCATGCACGGCATTCACCAAATTATTCTCAATTAATCCTTTAACCGCTGCCTGCATTTCAAATTCTTTTTCAAGATCAAAATACGGAGCAGGCGAAGCTTTTATTCCGTGATAGCTTGCCAAATATTCAGAAGATGCAATGTCCTCTCGGTATTCACCTACCATAAAAATCAAATCACCTTTTTGCTTAAAATCCAAGGTCATGACTTTTTCTTTGTCTTCTACTAATCCGATCATTCCGATGGTAGGTGTAGGGAAAACTGGTACCTCTACTCCATTCATGGAAGTTTGGTTGTAGAACGAAACATTTCCACCCGTTACAGGTGTTTCAAATTTCAAACAAGCCGCAGACATTCCTTTGATCGCACCGACAAATTGCCAATAGGATTCTGGATTATACGGGTTTCCGAAATTCAAACAATTCGTAATCGCACTTGGTTGTCCACCCGCACAAACAATGTTACGAGCGGCTTCCGAAACCGCAATCATTGTTCCAACTTCTGGATCAGCATTCACATAACGCGAATTGCAATCAACCGTCATCGCCAATGCTTTATTTGTGCCTTTGATATTGACAACACCAGCATCTGAAGGACGATTGGTCGTCATCGTGCGCGTTCCTACCATAGAGTCATACTGCTCATACACCCATCTTTTCGAAGCGATGTTCGGCATTTGCAACATAGCATATCCGACTTCCTTCAAGTTTTCTGGTTGAGCAACTTGACTGATGTTAAATTTCTTGTATTCTTGATAATAGGCAGGTTCAGAATATTCACGAACGTTTTGAGGAGCGCCACCGCCTAGAACCAATGATTCCGCCGGTACATCACCAACCATTTCTCCATCCATGTAGTAGCGAATGCGTCCGGTATCCGTCACGTGACCGATTTCTTCTGCATGCAAATCCCACTTGTCAAAAATACGTTTCACCACAGACTCTTTCCCTTTCTGAACGACTACTAACATACGTTCTTGAGATTCAGAAAGCAATATTTCATATGGCAACATATGGTCTTGTCTCGTTGGAACTTTATCCAAATAAATTTCCATTCCTACGTTTCCTGCAGCACTCATTTCACAGGTAGAACAAGTAATTCCTGCCGCACCCATGTCCTGCATACCCACAATCGCATCTGTTTCGGACAATTCCATGGTTGCTTCCAATAATAGTTTCTCCATAAATGGATCACCCACCTGTACCGATGGTAAATCAGATGCAGAATCTTCGGTAATGTCTTTAGAAGCGAAAGCAGCTCCGGCAATTCCATCTTTTCCAGTTGCTGAACCAACAATAAAGACAGGATTCCCTGGTCCTTTTGCTGTCGCTGATATGATTTTTTTCGTATCGATGATTCCAGCTGAAAATGCATTAACTAAAGGATTCGTATTGTATGAATCGTCGAAGAACACTTCTCCACCAACGATTGGAATCCCAAATGCATTTCCATAATCACCGATTCCTTTCACAACACCTTTCACTAACCACTTAGTTCGTGCTTCTTCGATGTTTCCGAAACGCAAAGAATTCAATTGTGCAATTGGACGAGCGCCCATGGTAAAAATATCCCGATTGATCCCCCCGACTCCAGTCGCAGCGCCTTGATAGGGTTCGAGCGCACTTGGGTGATTATGTGATTCGATTTTGAACACACATCCTAATCCGTCACCGATATCTACTAACCCAGCATTTTCCTCTCCGGCTTTTACCAACATATGAGGTCCATCTTTCGGCAGCGTTTTCAACCAAAGGATTGAGTTTTTATACGAACAGTGCTCACTCCACATAACGGAATAAACAGCTGTTTCTGTAAAATTCGGTGTTCGACCAAGGATTCCTTTGATTTGTTCAAACTCATCCGCACGTAGTCCTAAATCAATTGCTTGTTCAAGCGTTGCTTCTTTTTGCAGGGTACTTTCCATTCTTTGAATTTTCTGTAGCAAAAGTACATATTTAAATAGGAACTGAGTCTTGAAATTTGAGTGTTTACCAACGTTTTTTTAACATTTTTTAGCGGTTTTTAAACGAAGTGAGCTTTAGGCCTTCGAAAAACTTTTAATACGAAAGTCATCCGTGAATTTCACAAGCACCATCTGTCCTGCTGAAACTTGTTTCTTTCCTGAAAAAACGTAAATTTGTAACCTAAAAACGAATCATATGAATTACGACATCATTGTTGTGGGAAGTGGCCCAGGTGGATATGTTACCGCTATTCGCGCCTCTCAATTAGGACTTAAAACAGCCATCGTTGAACGTGAATCGCTCGGTGGAATCTGCTTAAACTGGGGTTGTATTCCAACAAAAGCACTTTTAAAATCAGCCAATGTTTTTGAATACCTTACTCACGCAAGTGACTATGGTATCACCGTAAAGGAAGCAACGGCAGATTTTGATGCAATGATCAAGAGAAGCCGTGATGTTGCAAGCGGAATGAGCAATGGCATTCAGTTTTTAATGAAGAAAAATAAAATTGACGTATTAAAAGGCAACGGAGTAATCAAAGCGGGAAAAATCGTTTCTGTTACCGACGAAGCTGGAGCAACAACAGAATATACAGCAAGCAAAGCACTCATTATTGCAACTGGAGCTCGCTCACGTGTCCTTCCTAACTTACCACAAGATGGCGAGAAAATTATCGGATACCGTCAAGCGATGACTTTACCTACACAACCGAAAAAATTGGTCGTGGTTGGTTCAGGAGCCATTGGAATTGAGTTCGCTTATTTCTACAACGCGATTGGAACGGAAGTTACGGTGGTGGAATACCTACCAAACATTGTTCCAGTGGAAGATGAAGACGTTTCAAAACAATTGGAAAAATCGTTCAAGAAAGCAGGTGTCAACATCATGACAAATGCTTCCGTTGAATCAGTAGATACTTCCGGAAAAGGATGTGTTGTTACCGTAAAAACAGCTAAAGGCGAAGAGAAAATTGAATGCGACGTGGTACTTTCAGCTGTCGGAATCGAAGCAAATATTGAAAACATCGGATTGGAAGAAGTGGGCATCGTTGTGGATAAAGGACGCATTCTTGTAAATGACTTTTACCAAACAAATATCCCAGGATACTATGCCATCGGAGATGTTGTTCCTGGCCCTGCACTAGCACACGTGGCTTCCGCAGAAGGAATCATTTGCGTAGAAAAAATTGCTGGTCATCATCCGGAGCCATTAAACTACGGAAACATCCCTGGATGTACGTATTGCTCTCCTGAGGTCGCATCGGTTGGTATGACAGAAAAGGCAGCGAAGGAAGCTGGATACGATATCAAAGTGGGTAAATTCCCGTTCTCAGCTTCAGGAAAAGCAAGTGCTGCCGGAGCGAAAGATGGATTTGTTAAATTGATTTTCGACGCGAAATATGGCGAATTACTTGGTGGACACATGAT
Source organism: Crocinitomicaceae bacterium (assembly GCA_030727405.1). GTDB lineage: Bacteria > Bacteroidota > Bacteroidia > Flavobacteriales_D > Crocinitomicaceae > UBA952. The sequence goes on from JANRBR010000011.1 coordinate 169,456, forward strand.
CGGTGCGAATGTAACCGAAATGGTTGCTGAATTAGTTGCTGTTCGCAAATTGGAAACAACAGGAGAAGAGTTAATCAAAACGGTTCACCCTCACCCTACAATGTCTGAAGCAATCATGGAAGCTGCTGCTGCGGCATACGGCGAAGTGATTCACTTATAACATTAAGAATTAGTTCATTGGAAAGAACGCAAGTAATTGCGTTCTTTTTTTGTCCTATTTTTTTTCAAGTTTAGGAGAACTAAAGAAAAAACTGGTAAGCAAATTGTGCAACAGAAAATGCAAGGGAAACAAACTGTGCGACGATAAACCAATGAAACGGTTTTCTTTCTTTGCTTTTCAGGATAAATATAAGCATGAACAATCCCACAAAAAACAAGCCGTCAGCACCAAGGATTAATACGGGTGGCAAAAACAACAATAGAAAAACAATTAAATAACCTCTTTTTCTCGAATGGTTTTCAAGCATGTTTCGAAATACCAAGAACCAAGCCGTACCGGTAAATAAAATGGCTGAAATGAATTTCCCCAATACGCTCACATCGAATGCTGCGACTTGAAGATCAATTGTTCGCGCGATGATATTTGAGAATTGAAAAGAAAGGAAAAAGTTGTTCAATAGTACTCCTGCTCCAAGCAACCATACAAAAGGCATTGATTTTAGTTCACTCCGGTAGTTCCAAAGTAAAATCAACCATAAAAACAATTGAAGCGGATCAAAAAGAAGGGACGAAGCCAACCAAAAAACATCGGTAAATCCATTCCAGAACATGAACAACAAAACGACTGCAATGCTTCTTTGCACCCAAATTCGCTCAATGTTCAGCTTATTTTCCAAGGGCTTCGTAAATAAAATCAAAAGTAGAAAGAATCACCGGCTCACCATCAACAACGGCAATATCGTGTTCGAAATGCGCACTTGGTTGACCATCCGCTGTGACAATGGTCCACTGATCATCGAGTGTTTTCACCTTTTCGGTTCCCATGTTGATCATCGGTTCGATCGCAATCGTTAATCCATTTTGGATTTTCTTTCCTCGACCACGTCGACCGTAATTTGGCACTTGGGGTTCTTCGTGCAATTCCTTTCCTAATCCGTGTCCAACTAAATCGCGTACCACGCCATAACCATGTTTTTCGGCATGCTGTTGAATAGCCCAGCCTATATCTTCTATGCGATTTCCTACGCTTGCTTGTTCAATCCCTAAGTAAAGGCATTCTTTGGTGACTTCGAGTAATTTCTTCACTTCTGGCTTGACATCCCCAACTTCAAATGTATAGGCATGGTCACCATAATATCCTTTGTAAACAGATCCACAATCCACCGAAACGATGTCGCCATCTTGAAATGGACGTTCGGTTGGTAAACCATGAACAACTTGTTCGTTTACTGAAATCAACAAGGTGCTTGGACATCCATACAGTCCTAAAAATCCCGGAATGGCATTTTGTGAACGAATGTAGTCTTCTGCCAATTGATCTAAAAATTTAGGCGTGACACCTGGTTGCATATGTTTTGCCACCAATCCGAGTGTACGACTAACAATCTGCGCAGCTTCACGCATGATTTCAATTTCTTGTGGCGTTTTATATTTAATCATTATTTTTTCTAGAAAAGACATGTGCAAAGATACGGAATCAGATTGAATCCTTTCCCTGTTTTAGGCTAGCAGTTTGCTAAAAATGCCATGGTGTCGATTCCATCGGCATAATCATTCAGACTCGGGCATTGTGCCTGTCCAAAAGGAATGAAATCCCTTCCAACCACACATTGAATGCTTGAACGATTGGAGGCTAAGAATGCATTCAACTCTTCTTTGCTACGGTAAAATTGGTAATGTAGCATAGAGAGCGGGGAAAACAACTGATCCGACTCCTTCAAGAGCAAAAAGTTGTTATCCAAGAAAGTACTTAGGTTCATCAAGTGAACGGCTTTATTGTAATCGTAATTATTGCCGTATTTTTTATTGTTGACTACATCTGAAAGATCCACAATCGACTCAAAAAAGCGATTCAAATCAAATCCTTCAGGAAATAATAAGTGGGTGACATTGCGACAGCCACGTCCAAAATACGTCAAGCAATCAACGCCAAGCTCCTTTAATTCCTCCGTTGTCTCCTGACCAGTAATGACAGCAACCGAAGTGCGGTGTCCACGAAAAACATGAGGCACATGAGCGAAATATTGTTCAAAATGCAACATGCTATTATTGCTTCCGGTGGCAATGACCGCCTGATAACCTTCTAATTTGCGATCCGAAAAACGAATGTAATCAACTAATTCAGGTTCAAAATGAAACAACAATTTCACTAATGCCGGCAACATTCGGGCGTCTTCTGAACTATGCTTACAAATTACTCGATGTCCCGAAAGCAACACGCACAGAAAATCATGAAAACCAACCAAAGGAATGTTTCCTGCCATGATGACTGCAACATCTTTCTGTGTTGGATTTTGCGGGTATTGATTGCTCCATTCTGTTAATTGTTCGGAAGTTAACCAGGATGAAATTCCTCGCATTGCCTGACGAATAGAATCCTCGGTAAACCATCCATTATAATGGAATTCTCTTGTTATGACTTCATTGATTTCGTCAAACTCCTGCTCGGTCACTGCTGCTGAGCGCATAGAATACGTTTGATTTTCGCCTAATTCCTTTAAAATTGTTCCAAGAACAACAAATGCATTGATGATTTTTGTTTTTTCCACGGTACAAAAGTACATAACTTCTGTTTTTTTACGTCATCGAACAAAACAATCCAACAAGGGTTATTATCTTTGTACAAATTTTTGATTTTATGGCAATCATTATCACAGACGAATGTATCAATTGCGGGGCTTGCGAACCTGAATGTCCAAACAATGCAATTTATGAAGGTGGTGCAGAATGGAAATATTCAGATGGGACTTCCTTGAAAGGAACCATTACTACCTTGGACGGAGAAGAAATTTCCGCAGACCATTTGTTTGAACCAGTAAACATGGACGTTTATTACATCTCTCATGATAAATGCACGGAATGTGTAGGTTTCCACGACGAGCCACAATGTGCTGCTGTTTGTCCAGTTGACTGCTGCGTGGATGATCCTGATTACAGAGAATCAGAAGACGAGCTTTTGGCTAAAAAGAATTTCCTACACTTATAATCGCAACAATGAAACGGATTACCTACCTCTCATTGGTAATCTTATCGTTCGTCATATTGTCGAATGCGCGGGCACAAGATTCAGTTTCTATCGCGCCTTTTCGCGTTAAAATCATTCTTTCTAAGCAGCAAAAATCGAACGATTTCCCAGGCATTCAGTCCATCTTCAAAAAAGCGGGAATCACCTTGAATCTTGAATTCGAGACGCGAAAAAATAGAACGGACGACAAGCGCACATGGACATTTCCTCCACTTAAAAGCCATCAATTTAACCGCCAACAAAAGAAATGGCGCGACTTAGACTTTCCTAAAGGATTCCCCGATGACCTTCACTTGTTGTACATTTACTGTGTACCTGGCGACACCCTCGATTTTTTCGCCATTCCACACAAATCCGTCGGATTTATTGGTGTTAAAAATGGATGTATTTCCGAGCAAACATTAGAGAAACTACTTTTCACCCAATTCGGAGTAACGGAAACAGATCAGGCATTGCTTCATACCATAGATGGACAAAATTCGGTCGTACTGAGCAAACTCCAACAGAACAAGATACCCTTCCGATTTACGGATGATTACGAAAACATTCCCACATCCAATGGACGCGTAGCATTTTATTTTTGGCATGAAAATCCAGATGGAACCTTCCGTGTGAACCCAGAGAATCCGATGGAACAGTTCACTCATCCCTTCAAACAAAATCATTTTTACGTATACCTTGACGTCACCAATCCTTTTTTCAAACCAAGGTTTCAATTCTTAGGATACCGCATTTGCCTCATACACCTCATCGCAGTTTGCCTTTCGCTCATTATTCAATTCTTGATTTTTCGTAAAATCAACAGACGCATGCTAGAAAGTCGTTTTTTTAAGCGTATGTCTTGGCGCATTGGTAAACTCATCATATGGAGTGCTGTTCTTGGTTCGAACATTCTTGTTTTTTACGCAACAGAATTCTACTATACGAATTACCACATGAAATTTCATGAAATTTCAAGTTTTCATGGGAAAAGTCAATCCAATTTACAACACCAACTCGATGACCCCAATGAATTTCAATCGATCGAATCATACGTATCAAAGAGTCAGATTTTTCGTCAAATAGACTCTAGCTGGTATACCCAAAGAGAAGATCGGGTTCTTTATTTCGACATTGATTCCAACAATCTAGCCCGATTTTTGCACTCAAGAAACGTCCTTGAATTAAAAACAATGGATTACCGCAAATCCGCACAAAGTCATTACGTCGTTTTCCGTTACCTAGGCAAAAACAAGGAAGTATTTAAAGAAAAAGTGTACAACCACATGGGTGTTGAATTAACGAAGAAAATGATGCTTCCGGATCCTCCTAAACGCATTTTGGTCTTTGTAAACGGTTACCGTCCGGTTTCAACCAATCAATCCATGTCAGACTTTTTAAATACCTTTCAAGAAAAAGGAGTGGAATTTCCAAATTCTAAAAACCAACTTTACGCGATGGATCGATTTGACTATTGGGAACCATGGGGTCAAATCAACCAACTTTTTCAGTTGCGCTTGCAAGCGGATGAAATTTGGTACGCTGATGGACACCATTCAGTGACAACATCCAACCATCGTTCCGTCGTAAATTTTGCCGGTTCAGCCGCCGTTTATCCGAAGGTTTGTCGAACCAAAAAACACCATTGCTACCAAACAAAATTACCGACAGCAAAAAAGATCTCAACGACCAGTTTATTGGCAACCAATCCAAATTACGATGGATTCAACCTCCGATTTAAACAAGGTAAAATTGCCGGGTATAATTTGTTGCAAGTATTAAATGAAGCACCCAATTTCTCCAAGAACGACACCATATACCTTGTATCACACAGCATGGGTCATGCTTACGCACTTGGTATGGCAACCGTTTTAAAAGGACACATTCAATTTGGGCAGTATTTCGCCATCGCACCAGAAAATCCGAAAGGAAAAAAAATGGATATCAGTCCATGGAAACAAGTTTGGCAATTTGGAACAATGCGGGTCGGTCCATACAGGCAAGCTCCCTGCCAGCTAGACGGAGTCGCACCACAAACTTTGATAAAAGGACTATCTTCAAATCAACGCATTACTTTTCCGCTGTCAACAGGAAACCAATTGGGATTTTTTAATAGCCATTTCATCGGAAACTATAAATGGATATTTGACATCCCGAAGGGTCAAGCTGGACATGTGCCTCAACATTAAAAATGGCGAGCAATGGAGGTTTGAATTTCAATCAGTGAGGCACCTACTTTGCCACGAGACACTTGATCATCGTGCATACTCAGTCCATCTTTTCCTTGAACCAAGGTGCGTAATTCCAACTTCAGCCTTCCTTCTCCTATTCCATGAACCACTCGGAAACGCTTAACTTTTAATTGAATCATTTGATTGGAAAAACGTTTAAACGCATTCAATTGGGCGGTTAAAATATCATGTTTACTCAGCATTTGATCATCCAAATTCAATTCATGATGATGCAGGTCGATGAAAGGGATTTCTTGATTTTTAACTGCTTTATTGGTGTTAATCGATTCATTCACATCCTTGACAACGACTTTGTTTACTTGAATTTTTTGCCTTCTCACGACAAATTCCAATGCAACTTTCCGTTCAAATCCATGTTCATCCTCCAAGAACAAAAAAGCATCTTCTGCACGTAACACACGGTATAATCCAGATTCATTGAGGATGCTCACCTCTTCAAATTGTTGAAAATGCATCTTAATTGAATCGAATGGCTTTAGTGGGACTAATTTTTGTTACCACATAACTTGGAACAATCAAGGAAACCATGCATACAGCAAAGGTGATCAGGTTTACGAGCAACCAAGACAACAAATTGATTTCAATGGGAACTTTATCTAGGTAATATACGACTGGATCTAAGGTTAAGACCGAAAACTTTAGTTGAATGTAACAGAGTAAAAATCCGATGATGTTTCCATACAACAATCCTCGTCCGATTAAGAACGCTGCTTGATAAAGAAACAATTTACGAATCGACCAATCACGTGCACCCATGGCCTTCAGCATTCCGATGAGGCTCGTTCGCACGACAATTAACACCAGCATAGCAGATCCAACATTGATGACACCAATTAACAACATTAGGAAGATGATGATGTACACATTGTAATCCAGAAAACTCAACCAAGCAAAAAGATCATTTTCCGTATCCAATATGCTGCTAACTTGCATGAGTTCATTGTTTTCATTGGGGCGCATTTCGATGCTTCCCCGTATTTCCTCCTCCACGCGTTTTAAGTCTTCCCAATCATTGATGCGAACTTCAAATCCAGAAACAAAGTTTTTTCCAGTTCCAACACCCTCTTGTTCAGTGACTAGTATGGTTCCATTTTTACTCGTCATTTGATACGTATCCATACCGGACTCCTCCTTTATCAATGCGCCACTTTCATCTTTATTGATTTCTGACGCGAAGACAAATGAACTCGAACAACGAATACTAAGGTAACTGGTGTCTATCGGTGATTTTGTCCCACGACGAGGGTCAGACTGGTAAACAATCAATCGAAAATTTGTATCCTTCAGGTATGGCAAATAGAATCCACCGTAAATATCAGGACCAGAACCCCAATCATAAAGCAAATTCGTTGTTTTACCTTCCACGCCTGCTTTCAGAACAATGCTACCATTGCTTAATTGATCATCGATGACAATTTTCGTTTTGATTCCAAAGTCGTTCATTTTCTGAACCTCAGGTAATCGGCAGAAAACCAATTTTTGATCGTATTCTTCAAGTCCCGTTTGATAAATTCCAACGACCTTATACTTTCGGAGTACCGGTTGATTTTTTACATAATAAACTGAAACGGTATCATTGAGTCGATAATTCAATTGATCAGCCATGCGCTTGGACAACACGAGTTCCTCTTGCTTTGATTGAAAAGACACTACTCGTCCAGAAAGTAAATGCTTTTGAATGAACGTCCAATCATAATCCTTTTCAACGCCCTTCATGACAATTCCAAGGATGTCTTGACGTGTAATTAAGGAATCTTTGCCCGTTGCCAATTGAATCGTATCCGCATAGCGTTTGGATTGAAGCATGGCCGGTTTAAAAACCACCGGTGAAATGGAACTTATTCCGTCAATTCCCTTTAGTTCTTGCAAAGCTTTTTGATCTTTCCATACCGCTTCACCCTCAAAAATCTGCTGGGTTCCCTTTTTAGAAAGGAACAATGGCGCATTAAAACCAGTAATTTTATTGCGAACTTCATGCTGGAAACCTGTAACGATTGCTACGGTTACAACGTTAACAACAATGGCTAGTGCAATACTTAGGATGGATATGCGTACAATCGGTTTAGAAACTTTTATACCTTGCAGTTTATTATGAATGAGACGACGTGATATGAAAATTTCGAAGGACAAATTGCTGTTATTTAAGCTTCAAAAATACGCAAAGCTTCTGTGCTTAAAAACAATTTTTGTGTTTTTACTTGTGAGTTGTGCGCAAAATGCGAAAGGAGAATACCCAATTGTCACAGGTACAACCATCTTTAATGATAGTTTAAACATCGAAAAATCGAAGCAAGATGTTAAAAAGCCCCTACTAGGAATAGATCGACTTCATTTGTTTGTTGACTCATTAAAGGGAAAAAGAATTGCCGTTGTTGGCAATCAAACATCGGTTGTGAATGGAAAACATTTAGTAGATACCTTGCTAGCTCTTCAATTGAACGTTGTCAAGGTGTTTTCTCCAGAACACGGATTTCGGGGAGATGTAGATGCAGGTGAAAAAATCGATCATTCCGTTGATGTAAAGACAGGAATTCCGTTGGTCTCACTTTATGGAAACAACAAAAAACCGACCGTTGAGCAATTGGAAAATGTTGATGTCATTATTTATGACATTCAAGATGTAGGAGTTCGATTTTATACGTTTATTTCCACCCTGCACTATGTCATGGAAGCCTGTGCGGAAAACAATAAAAAACTGGTGGTGTTGGATCGACCAAATCCAAATGCGCATTATGTGGATGGTCCCATTCTTGAATCTGAATACAAATCCTTTGTAGGGATGCATCCTGTGCCAATTGTTTATGGAATGACGATTGGAGAGTACTCGATGATGATCAACGGAGAGAAATGGTTGACTAACGGAAATCACTGTGATTTATGGGTGATTCCTTGCAAGAATTACAAACATAAAATCAAATATTCATTGCCCATCCCCCCTTCTCCTAACCTTCGAACGGATGAAGCCATTGCCCTGTACCCAAGCTTGTGTCTTTTTGAAGCAACGACGGTAAGTATTGGACGAGGAACCGAAAAACCATTTGAAGTTTATGGACATCCACGATTTCCAAAATCAGCTTTTTCATTTACACCAGTTCCCTCCTCTGGATCAAAAACGCCGCCGCAAATGAACAAATTATGTTACGGTTTTGAACTGTCAAAATCGACGTCCAAACGGAATTACGAAATCAATTTGAACTACTTGATTCAGGCAAAAGACTTACTAGGTGATTCAGCGGTATTCATCGACCAGAACTCATTTTTTAACCGCCTAGCAGGAACCGCTACCTTGAAGGAGCAACTTTACAAAGGATGGTCCGCGAAAGAAATCAGGGAAACCTGGAAACCAGGATTAGACACCTTTTTGGCCACAAGAAAAAAGTACTTATTGTACGAATAGGATTACAATTCAAGGTTTCTACCGCTCTCTTCTACCAGTGCTTTCATGGAAAGTGCATACGCATCCATTTTTGCTTGAACTTCTTTATCGAATGACCCGATGATGCGTGCAGCAAGTATCCCAGCGTTTTTCGCACCGTTTAAAGCTACCGTAGCAACGGGGATGCCGTTTGGCATTTGCAAGATACTTAAGATGGAGTCCCAACCGTCAATTGAATTCGATGATTTAATGGGAACACCAATAACAGGCAACGAAGTCATGGAAGCAGTCATTCCTGGTAAATGTGCCGCTCCTCCTGCACCAGCGATGATCACCTTGATGCCTCTCCCAGCAGCTTCCTTTGCATAGGAAACCATTTTTTCAGGAGTACGATGCGCTGAAACGATTTCTACTTCCGAAGCAATCCCGAATTCGTCTAAAATGAGTTTCGCTTCCTTCATGATTGGCAAATCGGATTTGCTTCCCATAATGATTCCAACTTGTGCCATTATTCGATTGGTTTATTAGGTTCTATAATCGTTTCTTCTGTATTTATTGAAGCCTGCGCTTCCGGTTTTTGCTCCTCCGGTTCTTGCGTTTCAATGATTGCTTGCGCTTCGTCGGCCTGAACTTCTTCTAGTTGATTGGCTTTCTCGATGGGCGTTTGAGGTCTACCCGTGTAATGCACGCTGTTTTCAACATCTGAATACATTTGATCCAGCGGTTGAACAAGTTGATCTTGCGACTCCTTGATCAGGGATTCGATGTTCAAATCCTCTTTGATGCCCGCACCAGATTTCTTGATTTCATTTTGAAGTTCGCTCGAAGCATTTCGAATTTGATACATGGCCTTCCCCATCGTTTTAGCAATACCTGGAATGCTTTTCGAACCAAAAAACAACAAAATCACGATTAAAATAACGAGGATTTCGGATCCAGCAACATCTCCTAAAAATAGTGGCAACATGTACATAAAGCAAAGGTATAATTATTTTGACAGAACCTAAGACTTCTTTGGTACCGTTTGCATTTTTTCGATCACTGCAGAAAGCATTTTTAAGGGGATGAATGGCACCAAACGAATCAAAAACGCGAAGGAAAACTCAGAAATCTGAATCACTTTTCCTTTCATCATTCCATCATAACCTGATTTCGCTGTTTTATAAGCGGATGCACCTTTATCGAACATCGTTCCTCCTTCAAGTCCTGCTACGTGCTCAAATTCTGTTTTTACTGGGCCCGGACAAAGTGCCGTAACGGTCACCCCTGAATTCCTAAGTTCGTAAGAAATTCCTTCTGTAAACGAAACCACGAATGCTTTGGTGGCAAAGTAGGTCGCTTGCAATGGTCCAGGAAGGAATCCGGCTGTACTTGCCGTGTTTAGGATTTTCCCATGCCCACGTTCTTTCATGTCCTGAAGAAACAGGTGTGTTAATTCAACCAATGTTGTTACATTCAATTGAATCATTTCCAAATCTTTATCCAAAGGACGGTCTACGAAATTACCATGTCCACCGAAACCCGCATTGTTCATCAAATAATCCACTTCCAATCCTGAATGATTGACAAAATCATATACTTTTTTCGCTGCGTGCACTTGTGTTAAGTCTTGTGTAAAAGTAGAAACCTGCACTTTGTATGTGGACTCCAATTCCGTTTTTAAGGCTTCTAATGCTTCTGTTCGACGCGCAACTAAAATTAAGTTACCACCTTTTGACGCATGGATTCTCGCCAATTCTTTCCCAATTCCACTGGAAGCTCCAGTGATTAATGCCGTTTTCATATGATCTTTTTAAAATATTCGATTGTTTGACATCAAAATTAGTCAATAATCACAACAAGGCATTCAATCCAACTCGAAAGGTTTGTGCATGCGCCTCTACGATGTCCTTTGTTTGCGGACTGTAACCACCACCCATGGTACACACAACCGGAACACCCAATTGTCGAATTCGATCAAAAACAAAACGGTCTCGTTCTCGGCAGCCATTCATGGAAACAGCCAATTTCCCTAATTTATCCGTTGCTAATATATCCACTCCACATTGATAAAAGACGAAGTCAGGCTGAAACCTATTCAAGATATCATCGAGGTTTCGGGCCAAAAGTGTTAAATATTCCTTGTCTTGAATGCCGTCTTCCAGCTCGACATCTACATCCGATTGTTCTTTCTGCAAGGGATAATTATTTCGTCCATGCATGCTGAAGGAAAAAATACGCTCATCGTTTCGCACCAAAGCGGCCGTTCCATTTCCTTGATGCACATCCAGATCAATGATGAGAATCTTGCCAATCCCATGGTTCTCGAGTAAAAAATGAGTGGCAATGACTTGGTCGTTCAATAAGCAAAATCCTTCACCACGATCTGCGAACGCATGATGCGTGCCACCAGCAATGTTAAAAGCGATGTGTTTTGTCAGCGCGATTTCTGCTGCCCTCAAGGTACCTTCCATGATGCATCTTTCTCGATCAATTAGGCCTTTTGAATGGACAAATCCGGACACTCGTTGTTCGCGTTCACTCAATTTCAATTCGTTCAAATTCCTCCAATAGTCGTTAGTATGAACAGACAATAGGTGCTCCTCCGAGAGAAATCCAGGCTCAAAAAAATCCTCTTCATTCGCTGTTCCTTCATACACTAATTGCTTGGGCAATAAGTCGTATTTCTCCATGGGGAAACGGTGGTTTTCCGGCAAAGGATGCACATAAATTGGATGAAAAGCAATCATGGATTCGTGATTTTCTCTACGATGCGCGCCACGGCGGGACAAACCGTTGTATTTGTTGCCGTGAGTTCAAGGATTTGAAACATGTTCTTACGATCGGTGTGCGGGTATTCACGGCACGCCAGTGGACGGTCCTCGTAGATGGAACAGGTATTGTCTTCATACAAAAAGGAACAAGGTGATTTCTTCAAAACGTAATCACTTTCTTCATCCATCTCTAAATATTGATCAATGAATTGCGCTTCTTTCATGCGTAATCGTTTGGCAATGCGTCGAATATCCGCATCGCGAAAAATGGGACTGGTCGTTTTACAGCAATTTGCACAGGTCAAACAATCCATTTTCTGAAATTCCTGCTCATGTGCTTTGTGAAAACGCTGATCGAGCTCCTTTGGTTTGCTTTGTTTCCATTTTCGAAACGTTTTTTTTGTTTGCTCCAATTGCTGCTTTGCCAAATCCAAGGCATTTTGGTCTTGCTCTTTTAAATGATTCATCGCTTTTCTCAGTATCTTTACCGCGAATTTACGCATTCATGGAAGAATTTGACTTAATAGTAATTGGTGGTGGTCCTGCAGGATATGCGGCAGCGATGCGCGGCATTGATTTTGGCAAAAAAGTTTGCTTGATCGAAAAGGACCGAGTGGGCGGAGCTGGCGTTTATAATGGGGCTTTGTCCTCCAAAACATTGTGGGAACTTTCCAATCGCGTGTCAGACATCAACGACATGATCGTATCGAAAGGACGAACGAAGTTTGAACTTTCCTGGGATGATGTGCGAAAAAACCTTTCTGAGGCAATTTTTGAACGCAAGTTTCAATACGCAGCACACATCAAACTACTGCAAACAGAAACCATGAACAATTTGCTTCAATACGAACGTGGACAAGCGAAATTATTGAATGCAAACGAAGTCGAAATCGATCACGAAGGAGAAACGAAAATCATTCGTGGCGAGAAAATTATTTTGGCTACCGGTAGTCGACCAAGGTCCCTACCAAACATTGAAGTTGACGAGGATATTATACTGACAAGTGATGGCATCGACCACATCAAAGACTTCCCTAAAAGCTTGGTAATTGTTGGAGCGGGAGTCATTGGCTGTGAATATGCCACCATTTTTTCAAACTTCGGAAAAACAAATGTGTATGTGATCGATCGTCAAGAGCGCATTTTACCGTTTGAAGATGAAGATATTTCGACTTTGGTAGCGAACAACTTAAAGAAGCATGGCGTGACCATTCACTCAAATGCGAAATTAGAGCGCTTAGAAAAAATAGATGGTGAAGTCGAATACGAATTATCCTATCCAGATGGAAGCCACGAGGTAATTCGCGTGGAAAAAGCACTTTTATCCGTTGGAAGAACACCGAATGTGGAACAACTAGGCTTGGAAAACGCAGGAGTAGAGATGTCACAAAGAGGTGTGCACATTGGCGACGATGATACGGTCACGAGTGTTCCCAATATTTATGCCGTTGGTGATGTTTCTGGACGAATAGCACTAGTAAACATGGGGGAAATTGAAGCGCGACATGCTGTTGAAAAAGCCTTCGGGAATATTCCAGAACACTTAAATTACGACAATGTTTGCACCATTATGTTCTTAACTCCAGAGGTTGCATCTGTTGGATTAAATGAGCAGCAATGCGTTGAGCAGAGCATTCCCGTAAAAGTGGTAAAAATTGACTACTCTCTTATCGCAAGAGCTATTGCCATGCGAAAAACTCAAGGATTCTTTAAAATCATTGTGACCAATGATAAAGACATGCGTATTCTTGGAATGCGGGTTGTGGGCGCCCATGCCTCTACCGCTATTCAGGCAGTTGGACTACTCATTAAATTGAACATGCCGATTGAAGTATTGTCCGAATTGATCCATCCTCACCCATCCATCGTTGAAGGAATTCAAGAATGTGTGCGTATGCTGTTAAATCGATCCATTTTTAAATCCTCTGTTTTCAAGGACAAATTAGCCTGTTACTCTTTGGTTGATGGAGTAAAAACACCATTGGAACGCCTTTAATGTCAACATTCGAATTTCCGCAATACCGCAAATTAGTGAACGATAAATCCTTTTACCGAATAGAGGATGAAAGGCACTTTACCGAAAAACAACTAATTGGAAAACAAGTTTTTACCTTGGTCGTTGAAGCAAAACAATATCCGGAAATCATGCGCATTCAAGACATGCTGCAATGCACAGAAGGATTCGTGCTTTCGGATCGTGAAGCATATGATGGCCTTTAAGATATTATAACTTTCTGCTAACGCTTTTGAAAGTTCTTCTACCCCTAGTAAATTGCACCAAATCCATTCCTGAAATCAGCATTTTTTGCGTAGATTTGTCCATCAAAAAACACGTAAAATAGAATGGAACAAGTAGCTCCCTACAAACCAGTCAATAAAATACGCATCGTAACGGCAGCATCCCTATTTGATGGCCACGATGCAGCGATCAACATCATGCGTCGCATCATTCAAGCTACCGGATGTGAAGTCATTCACCTCGGACACGATCGATCCGTTGAAGAAGTGGTGGATTGTGCCATTCAAGAGGACGCACAGGCGATTGCCATGACTTCATACCAAGGAGGACACATCGAATACTTCAAATACATGTACGATTTACTTCAAGAGAAAGGAGCACCGCATGTGAAAATCTTTGGTGGTGGAGGTGGAACCATACTTCCTTCTGAAATCGCAGAATTACAAGCGTATGGCATTACACGCATTTACCATCCTGACGATGGTCGCTCCATGGGCTTGCAAGGAATGATCAATGATTTGATCGAGAAATGTGACTTTCCGGTGGGAGAACCTACTTCGTTGCCAACTACACCAGAAGTTCTGACGAAATTGGCGGATAAATTCGTTCCAACCATTGCACGTGTGATTTCGGGAGCGGAAAACTTCCCCGAAGAAAACAGTGCCTTATTAAAAGAAATTCATGCTGTTTCTGATCAGTCAAGCATTCCTGTATTGGGAATTACTGGAACTGGTGGAGCAGGAAAATCATCCCTTGTGGATGAATTGGTTCGCCGTTTCTTGATTGACTTTACAGATAAACAAATTGCAGTGGTTTCCGTGGATCCATCGAAACGCAAAACCGGTGGAGCATTGTTAGGTGACCGAATTCGAATGAATTCCATTAAAAGTGACCGCGTATACATGCGTTCCTTGGCTACTCGACAGTCGAATTTAGCTTTATCAAAACACGTTGCTGAAGCAATCAGCATTTTAAAAGCAGCAAAATACGACCTCATCATTCTGGAAACATCGGGAATTGGTCAATCGGACACAGAGATCTTGGATCATTCGGATGTTTCATTGTACGTAATGACCCCGGAATATGGAGCGGCAACTCAATTGGAGAAAATCGACATGTTGGATTTCGCCGATGTCATCGCCTTGAATAAATTCGATAAACGCGGGGCTTTGGATGCTTTGCGTGATGTGCGCAAACAGTACCAACGAAACCATAATTTGTGGGAGTCTAATGTAGACGACATGCCCGTTTACGGAACAATCGCCTCGCAATTCAACGATCCGGGAATGAACTCTTTGTACAAAGTGATCATGGATAAAATGGTGGAAAAAACAGGTGCAAACATGCATTCAACTTTCCAAATTACCCGAGAGATGTCCGAGAAAATCTACGTGATTCCACCGGAAAGAACAAGGTATTTATCGGAGATTTCAGAAAACAATAGAGCCTACGACAAATGGGTGAACGACCAAGTGAAAGTGGCGGATAAATTGCAAGGATTACAATCCTCCATCGAAACATTGGAACAATCAACAATTGAGGATAAAGATCGATTGATTAAAGGATTACAAGAAACGCTAGAGAAGGAAAAACTAAACTTTGATCCTCGAAATTGGGAAATCCTTCAAAACTGGGATGCAAAGAAACAATCTTTTAAAAATCCAGAATACCAATTCAAGGTGCGTGACAAAGTATTAAGCATCCAAACACATACAGAGTCCCTTTCGCATTCTCAAATCCCGAAAGTTGCTGCTCCGCGATACAGCAGTTGGGGGGATATTTTGCGTTGGGTTCTACAAGAAAATTTCCCAGGAGAATTTCCGTATACCTCTGGATTATTTCCGTTCAAACGTGAAGGAGAAGATCCAACACGCATGTTTGCTGGAGAAGGTGGGCCAGAGCGCACAAACAAGCGTTTTCACTACGTGAGTTTGGGCATGCCAGCGAAACGACTTTCAACGGCATTTGATTCAGTTACCTTGTATGGAAACGACCCTGCCATTCGACCAGACATTTACGGGAAAATCGGGAATTCTGGTGTTTCGATTTGTTGTTTAGACGATGCGAAAAAATTATATTCAGGATTTGACTTGAGTCATCCGGCGACCTCTGTTTCCATGACGATCAATGGTCCAGCACCGATGTTGTTGGCCTTCTTCATGAATGCGGCAATCGATCAGAATTGTGAGAAATACATCATCGCTAACGGACTAGAATCGGAAGTTGAAGCGAAAATCGCAGCGATTTACCAAACAAAAGGCGTTGACCGTCCAAGTTACCAAGGTGAATTGCCGGAAGGAAACAACGGACTAGGATTGATGTTACTCGGTGTAACGGGAGATCAAGTTCTTCCAGCGGATGTATATTTGGACATCAAAACGGAAACCTTAAAGCAAGTACGCGGAACCGTTCAAGCAGATATTTTAAAAGAAGACCAAGCGCAGAATACTTGTATTTTCTCGACTGAATTCGCCTTGCGTTTAATGGGAGATGTGCAGCAGTATTTCATTCAAAATGGCGTGCGAAACTTTTATTCTGTTTCGATTTCAGGTTACCACATCGCAGAGGCAGGTGCCAATCCTATTACGCAATTAGCATTTACGCTAGCGAATGGATTTACGTATGTAGAATACTATTTAAGTAGAGGAATGGACATCAACGACTTCGGTCCGAACTTGTCTTTCTTCTTCTCCAACGGAATTGATCCAGAATACGCTGTGATTGGACGCGTTGCCCGACGTTTGTGGGCGAAAGCTTTAGCGAAAAAATACGGTGCCAATCCACGTGCACAAATGTTAAAGTATCACATTCAAACATCTGGACGCTCTCTACACGCACAAGAAATTGATTTCAACGATATCCGTACCACACTTCAAGCATTGTATGCGATTTACGACAACTGTAATTCACTGCACACCAATGCATACGACGAAGCGATTACGACTCCAACAGAAGAATCTGTGCGTCGCGCGATGGCCATTCAGTTGATCATCAACCGTGAATTAGGACTTGCGAAAAATGAAAATCCACTTCAAGGCGCATTCATCATCGATGAATTAACGGACTTAGTCGAGGACGCTGTCCTCACTGAATTTGACCGCATCACCGAACGAGGAGGCGTGTTAGGGGCCATGGAAACCATGTACCAACGATCTAAAATTCAAGAAGAATCCTTGTATTACGAAACCTTGAAACACACAGGAGAGTTCCCAATCATCGGCGTGAATACCTTCTTGAGCTCGAAAGGATCGCCAACGGTCCTACCGAAGGAAGTCATCCGTGCAACCGAAGAGGAGAAGGAATACCAAATTACGATGTTGCAACACCTTCAAAAAGGAAATGAAGCTCCAGCTTTGAATGGTATTGCCAAAATCCAAGATGCAGCCATTAACAACCGAAACATGTTTGAAGAATTGATGGAAACGTGTAAGTTCGCTTCGTTAGGTCAAATTACTTCAGCGCTGTTTGAAGTAGGAGGCCAGTATCGACGAAACATGTAATTCGAATAGATGCGCATAGACATTCCCCGTTCATCCACGCCATTTTTCAACGAGAAACAGCGGCTTTTTACCGAAAATCAAGCGGAATTATCCGCATGGATTCAACGTCCCTTTTCAAAGGAAGCCTTCTTGGAACAATTGAAAGAAAAACAGGGAGTTTATGGATCCGCTCAGCGCTATTTATTGCTCGAGGGATTGGAGGAATTGTATGAGGATGTCGTGCGATCTGAACAAGTACAGTCGAATTTAGAGAAACTTAGTCAAGCCAACTGTTTTACGGTGACCACAGGTCACCAATTGTCATTGGCCACTGGACCCTTGTTTTTCGTCTACAAAATCCTTCATGTCATCAAACAATGTGAAGAACTGAAAGAAAGTTATCCGGAATATGAATTTGTTCCTGTTTATTGGATGGCATCAGAGGACCACGACTTTGCGGAAATTCAATCCGTGCACTTGTTTCAACAAGCATTGAAATGGGAACATTCGAATGGTGGAGCTGTCGGAAGAATGGACTTAGATGGACTTGAAACGGTTCTAGAAGAGTTCCATCGAAAATTCGAAAACCACCCAGAAAGTGAACTTCATGTGCTCATAGATGCCATGTCTGGAGAAACATACGGCTCAGCATTTTTCAAGTTCATCAATGAACTATTCGGTCATTATGGTTTGATCATCATGGATGGCGACTTAGCCATGTGGAAGGCAGCATTTTCCCCCATTATGAAAAAAGAATTGCTGGAAGGATTCTCCTCGAAAGCAGTTGAAAAAACAAACATTGACTTACAAGAAGCAGGATTCCCCATTCAAGTAGAAGCGAAGGACACTAATTTATTTTATTTGAATCCAGAAAAACGGGAGCGCATCCAACGATCGGTAACGGGATTTCAAATCGGCTCAAAAGAACTGGACACGGAGCAACTTTTAATGGACTTAAAAAATCATCCGGAATCCTTTTCACCAAACGTCGTTCTTCGTCCTGTCTACCAAGAATTTCTCTTGCCAAATCTATGTTATGTTGGAGGACCAGGAGAAATCATGTATTGGTTGCAATTAAAAGAGGTTTTCCAGGCGGCAAGTGTTTTATATCCCTTGATTCAAGCACGAACAAGTGTTTTGTTACTCGAGACCAAGAACTGGAACGAATGGCAAGCGATGGGATTCACTACGCAAGATTTGTGGCGTAATCCACAGGAATTAAAACAAGAATTTCTTGAACGCGCAGGAAGTGAAGCCATTGATTTCAGTGAATTGGATGAGCTAACCATGCAATTAAGTTCCAAATGGCAACAGCTTACCCATGAAATAGATTCAAATCAAATGGGCATGGTGGAAGCCGAACTTTCCCGCATTCAAAAACAATTCGTTCAATTGAAAGACCGTTTGGAGAAAATACGTAAAGGGAAATTTGACAAGCAATTGAAAAATATTGATGCCATTTCCGCCAAGTGCCTTCCGAAGGGAGTACTTCAAGAACGAAGTTCCAACCTATTCAGCTTTTGTTCAGATGGTCAAGTGTATTCCCGCATCGAACAAATCAAAATGGAAATGGATCCATTTTTAAGTGATTTTCAGTTCATTCTACTCTAACAAAGGAAAGAAATTACGACCTTTGTGTCAAACTGACATCTATGAAACAAAATAACATCCGCGAAGTACTTTCCAAACACCCAGTGATTCCAGTAGTTACCTTTCATTCGATCGAAGAAGTTGCTCCTAAAATGGAACAGTTGATCGTACGTGGGATTTTTTGCATTGAAATCACCTTGCGAACGCCTGCGGCATTTGAGTGCATTGCAGAAGCGAAAAGGTTGTTTGGAGACCGTTGTTCAATCGGCATGGGAACCGTTGTTTCAATTAGTCAAATTGACAAAGCAGTGGAACTCGAAATTGACTTCATGGTGAGTCCAGGTTTAAATGCTACCCTTGCACCAGCATTTGAAGCAAGTGGAATCGCATTTATACCAGGCGTGGCTACACCGAGTGAAATCATTGAAGGACTCCAATTTGGATGGGATACGTTTAAATTTTTTCCAGCCAATTTATTTGGTGGACTGGCGGCATTGAAAGCTTACGGACAAGTGTTTCCAGCAGTGAAATTTTGTCCAACAGGCGGAATTACCGAAGAAACACATCCAGATTACTTGGCATTAGACAACATCATTTCCGTTGGTGGATCTTGGATGTAATCTATAAGAACACATCAACGCTACCCTCCTACTTTCACTTTTCAAAGGCTTTTATGATTTTTCTTTTCTCTCTCCTTTTAATCATCGCCGCGGAGTGGATTTTTCTCCATGGATTGTTGGAACATTCGATGTATGTATTGGCAGGATTCCAAGGATTCCTTTTCATCGGGAGTGTGGTGCTTTTATTTAGAAACTTTCGTCGCCGGACACAAAATGCGGAATACAGACTCGTTTTTACTTACATGGGGCTTTTCATTGCAACAGGAATTCCAGCCCTCGCCTATTTGCTTCCCGGACTCAGCTACCTGTTTCTAGGACTCCCCTACTTACAATACATTGGCTGGATTTTCTCCATGAGTATTTTTATAGGAATCCTTTACGGCATTCAATTCGGACGTTGGAATTGGAAAGTGCATCACGTTGAACTTTTCTTCCCGAATTTACCCGAATCATTTGAAGGCAAGCGCATTGTACAAATCAGTGATGTGCATGTAGGAAGTTTTCTTCACCGCTATCACAAGGTTCAAAAAGCCATTGACCTCATCAACCAACAAGATGCGGACTATGTTTTTTTCACTGGAGACTTGGTTAATAACAAAGCAGATGAAATGAATGGATGGGAATCCCTATTTTCATCCATCAAGGCAAAGAAGGGTAAATTCAGTATCTTGGGAAACCATGATTACGGCGATTATGTCAAATGGGAACAATCCGAGGAAAAAGAACAAAACTTAGCGAACTTGATTCGAATGCACCGCACGATCGGATTTCAACCCTTGTTAAACGACGCTGTTCAATTAGAAGAAGGATGTTGGTTGTTAGGAGTTGAAAATTGGGGGAAAGCACCCTTTCGTCAGAGTGGAAAACTAAGCGAAACATTGGCAAAAGTTCCACCTGCTGCTTTCAAACTATTGCTTTCTCACGATCCCAGTCATTTCGACGCACAAGTTGTTTCCACTGACATCGATTTAACCATGTCTGGACACACGCATGGGATGCAATTTGGACTAGAACGCTTTGGCATAAAATTCAGTCCTGTATCCTTTAAATACCGCAAATGGGCCGGTTTGTATCAAGTAGGCAAGCAATATTTGTATGTCAACCGAGGATTTGGATTCCTTGGATTTCCAGGACGTGTTGGAATCTATCCAGAAATAACCCTTTTCACCTTTAAAAAGTAGGCCTGATTCCTTTCAATCCTGCTTAAATATTTCTACATTTAACTAAAATTATCATTATGCCTATTATTTATATTTTATCGGGTCTAGGACTCATTCTTGTTTTTAGTTCATTGCTAACCGTTACACAAGGTACGATTGCTGTGATTACCTTATTTGGAAAGTACCAACGAATTTTAACGCCCGGACTTCGCATGAAAATCCCTATCTTGGAAAAAGTGTACCGCCGTATTTCGATTCAAAACCAAAGCATTGAGATGGAATTTCAAGCTGTCACCATCGACCAAGCGAATGTGTATTTCAAAAGCATGTTGCTCTACAGTGTGATGGATGCGCAAGAAGAAACGATCAAGAAAGTTGCATTTAAATTCATCAGCAACCGAGATTTGATGCAGGCATTGATACGTACCATTGAAGGATCCATTCGCGCATATGTAGCAAGTCAAAAGCAATCTGAAATCTTGGGATTACGCCATGAATTGGTCGAAAGTGTGAAAAATCAAATTGACCATACCTTAGAAACATGGGGATATCATTTATTGGATTTACAAATCAACGACATCACCTTTGACCAGGCGATTATTGACAGCATGAGTAAAGTTGTTGCCTCTAATAACTTAAAGGCAGCAGCAGAAAATGAAGGTCAAGCGTTATTGATTACGAAAACCAAAGCAGCGGAAGCGGAAGGAAATGCGATTAAAATTGCCGCACAAGCGGAAAAAGAAGCGGCCATGTTGCGTGGACAAGGAGTTGCCTTATTCCGACAAGAGGTAGCAAAAGGAATGAGTGAAGCAGCAGAAGAAATGAAGCAAGCAAACTTGGATACGAACGTGATTTTATTCTCGATGTGGACAGAAGCCATTAAGAATTTTGCTGAATATGGCCAGGGAAACACCATTTTCCTAGACGGCAGCGCTGAAGGCATGCAAAAAACGATGAAGCAGATCCAAGCGATGTTGTCATCTGAACAAAATCAAAAATAGATTCACTGATTTCCTTTGTCGAAAGGAAGAAATTACTATTTTTGCCAACCAAAACGTTACTTAAATGTAACCCGGTCCTATAGCTCAGTTGGTTAGAGCAACAGACTCATAATCTGTGGGTCCACAGTTCGAGCCTGTGTGGGACCACTCAAATAAAAAGGTAGCTGAAAAGCTGCCTTTTTTTATGAACTAATTTTTCAGGCGAGAAGTCTATCCCGATCGAGGGACGAGTATCGGGAAGCCTGTTTGTGAACTTTTTTCAGTCCACTAAGGCAATGTTTACTTCCCTTCTTTAAATTTCATTACTTGAGAACGAATCTCCTCCCTGTCCCTAGATGAAAAAGATTTATACAATCCCAAATTAAATTTTAGTGTTGTACCAAATTGAATGGATGGATTTGTGCTCATAAAATCTGTTAAGACTCTTGCATTGACGCCTAGGCTAACAAACCTCATTGGAATGTAAAAAGAACCTGTAAAAGAAAATACACTACTAAAGTCACCAATCGCATTGGAAAAGCTCATGATTCCAGCATCCAATCCCAAGGTTTTCTTGTATAAAAAACTTAATTGAGTATTAAAATAAGGCGACTTTGCGACAAAGGCTGAATCCTTCAAATACGTGTAATTCGGGTCACGATAGTCCAATTTGACACCGAGTTGAGAAAAGTTGAAATTGCTTTTCCCATTGCTGTATGTTGATTTTTCCGTGTTTTTGAATTTAACATAAAACCCCAATCCGTAAACTGGATTCACATTTCGAATGTCCGTCGTGGATTTTACTTCAAGCTCTGAGGTGTAAAGTGAAATAGATGGTTCTAATGAAAACCAAGTCGGTTTCTTTTTCTTTAAGTTATTCTTATGAAATTTGTACAACTTATGATCGAGGTAATTCTCTAGTTTTTGAATTTTTGGATCGAAAGAATAATTCACTTTCATTTGTTTTGTCTTTTGCACCGCTTCACGGTATTTTTTATTATACACATCCGAACGCGCAAACTTAATATCTATGGGCATTAAGACTTCATCAACCCTTGATTTTAACAATAAATAATCAGACTCATAACCTTTTTTATTACGTTCTAATTCCGTTAATAGATCGCGCAATTGAGTTGGACTTTTTTGTTTATACAGCAGCAAATTCTCGATTTTTTCAGATGTTTCAACAAACTTGGATGTTTGTCCAATGACCTTATTGGTAAACGAAATCGACATCAAAAAGAAAATGGTTCGAACGAAAGTATTTATCATGAATGTAATTTTTGAATCAAAATTAAAGAATTCAGAAGTAAAACTTACAGATAACATGAAATTACATCCTGGTTACATTTAGGAAATTAAACTTTTTAATAATTAAGCATATGTTTATTGTGTGAGTAAGATAAACGTTTACCTATGTAACCATTCTAAAAGAGTGAATTATAACTTAACAAATTCTCATCCATTAAGAATGAAAAGAATCGTACTTAAGCACATTTGATTTAATCCATTGAGCCATGAAAGTAGTCCTAATCTTTTTCCTTTTTCTCATTCCCGTTTCGTTCTTTGGACAACGCGACTCCATAGATGGCATCAATTTAAAAAAAGTAGCTGAAGTACGTAAGGTGGTTGAGTCGAAATTAAGCGGGTCACTTAGCGAACAGGACGTGCTGGAATTCGCTCAATTCATTTGGAACTCCCGCTCAACGTTTATCCCTTTTCAGTATTTTGACTTACTCAATCCTGATTTGATCGGATGGAACGATGACCCAACAAAACCCGTTGACCTTGCCTATTTAAATCAAGCCTTTACTCAATTGAAAAACAAAGAAAATGTCCGAGTGGAATTCATTGAAATGTATGACTACTATGATTTTTATGACGCAGCGCACAAAAAAAGTGACTACTTCATCGAATACCGCATTCACTTCATCAACAAAACAAGTTTTGGAGAAAACACCGAAAACTATGTAGATTTAAAAATCGATGTGATCAATGGCTACATCACTTCGTTATTTCATGTTCTGAACAAAGTATAAGTCTTTCAATTTTCCATTCGTTCATCCTTAAATCAAATCCTATGAAATCCTACTTCCTGCTTCTTACGGTCCTGTTTCAATTGAATGTACAGGCTCAATATTACATGCGAACCAAAAAAAACGTGGGCATTGTAAGCATGTATAACTTCGGAGAAGAAGACCGTTTAGCACCAAGCATTCAATTCGGATTATGTAAACAATTCGGACGTTACACCATTCCTGAACTTGGATTCAAAGCTCAAAGTAACAATGGCGCCATGGAACCTTTTTCGCTTTATACAGGAATTCAATTTCGGAAAAATTTAATTAAATTAAATACACGCAAAAAAGGCGCAAAATGCATTTCGGAGTTACTGGAAGGATTCATCACACCTGAATATCAATATTTCTTGCCAAACTCGACATCAAACACCCAGTCTCCTTTTTCCATTCGCTATGGACTTGGCTTGTATCATGCTGAGAGCGGAGGATCAAAAAGATCAAGAGCTTGGGCAACGAAAGTGGAGCTTTACCACCGCAGCTTCATTCATGCACCCGTACCAACTCAAAACGAGTTCGGTATCGCCTTGAGAATTCAACACTTTAAGACCTATGATTTTTTGAAGTAA
>JANRBR010000012.1:0-9171 GCA_030727405.1 Crocinitomicaceae bacterium
TAGCCCTCTTGGGATCACGAGCGATAGCGATCAAGCTTCGACAAACCAAGCACCCCAAACCTGTAACTTTCTACGTTCTCCATTTGTCTTACATTAAAACCTACCCATGCTCAAGCGTACTGCTTTTCTTTTCATTCTTTTTTCCATTCAAATCCTATTCGGACAAACGTCCAATGAAAAAACGAAAACTTCTCGTTTTTCAGTGAGTTATTCTATCGGATACCAGCATTTGCGAATGGGGGACATCAACCGTTATTACTTGGATACCTTTGCGATTCCAAATAACTTATTTCAACAAAACATTCGTCATTCCATGTATCGGAACCTAGAATTGAATTATCAATTTAGTTCTTACCTTGGAATTGGTTTTTCTGTTAAATCGAATGAACAATCCATTAAACATGTGAGTCCGATTTACTTTATGGATGACATTGGAAACATCACGGACACGATTTATTCTAACAATGAATTGGGCGTTCGAAATAATTCGTTTGGACTCTCAGCGCAACTAGATTGCGGAAAATTAATTGATCACTTCGCTAAAAGAGAGCTTATGAAGGATTGGCAAATGCAACTTTTGGCAGGAGTGACCTTGAACACGATGTATGTCAACCTTTCTTCAAATTCCAGTGTGTATTACCATAATTACGCTTATTTTCAGCCAAGAATTGGATGGAATACGCAAGTGAAAATAAGCTACCCAATTTTGAAATGGAAATCCGCTCAATTGCGCTTAGGACTAACCCTTGGTTATCAACATGCGAAAACCAAGCAACTTAGAACAGATGCGGCTGATTGGGTTGTATTAGGAAACTATCCGATAACAGCTGATTTTTCTGGTTTCAACGCTGGAATCGGGTTGAGTTGTGAAATCAATCACCATAAAAAACAAGGGAGTGTTTCTCCTTCGAGAAATGCCGTGTATTTAGATATTTTTGGTCAAAGTCTTTACGGTGCCTTGGTATATGAACGCATACAAAATATCGAGTCCACAGGCGTGCAACACGGACTTTCAGCTGGATTTATGTTCCTGAATCGCATTCCTTGGGACTACCTACGGGTGTTCTCTATTCCATTAGCCTACAATACCTATTTTGACTTTAATCGCAGAAAAAACTCACCGCATAAATTGGAATTGGGTGTGGGCGTCAACGCTTTAGGTATTCGACATTTCGATAGTTCCGTTTCGTCCAAAGAACAGTTTCTATTTCCTAGTGCACGATTTGGTTATTGCTACCATAGCTATAAAGATGGCCTACTTTTCAAAGCTACATTCACTCCGGCCCTTGCGGGATTGGTACGAGAGTCGTTTGGTGATGATAAAATGTATACCAACTTCGGGTCAGCAGCCTTTTTTGATGCGCCAGCTTTTCCGTGGATTGGTATCAGTATAGGGAAAACCTTTTAAGATTATCACTCGGAGTTCCGTATCTTTGTCGCACTAAACAAGATCCAGTCTCTTATGAATATCATCAATCCGAAATCGGCTTTAATTTTTATTTTAGTAACCATCTGTCTGGACTCCATTGGTCTTGGGATCATCATCCCGTCCTTTCCAACTTTGATCTCTGAAACGGCACATGTGCCAATTAGTCAAGCATCTCAGTATTTTGGATGGGTAATGGGAGCTTACGCCTTTATGCAATTCATCTTTTCTCCACTTATTGGTAATTTAAGCGATCGTTTTGGTCGACGTCCAATCTTGCTGATTTCGGTTCTTGGAATGAGCTTAGATTACATGGTTATGTATTTCGCGCCTGATTTGTGGTGGTTGGTGATAGGACGAGCAGTATCTGGTATTTTTGGAGCGAGTTTTACCTCGGCATCAGCATACATAGCAGACATTTCCACTCCGGATAAACGTGCGCAAAATTTCGGGATGATCGGTGCTGCGTTTGGAATCGGATTCGTGATTGGTCCAGCCATTGGTGGACTCCTCTCTGACTTTGGAGCACGCACACCGTTTTTGGTGGCGTCATTCTTTTCGATGGCCAATTTCATCTATGGCTTCATCGTGTTGAAAGAGTCTTTGCCCGTTGAAAACCGTCGCGCCTTCGAATGGAAACGATCCAATCCGTTTGGTGCCTTGAAACAAATCAAGCGATTTAAAAAATTAAAATATTTATTCCTCGTTTCATTCTTGACCATATTAACAACGATGTGTGTTCATTCTACTTGGAATTTCTATTCAATGGAAAAATTCGGCTGGACCACCAAAGAAGTAGGGGTTTCGTTGGCAGTTGTAGGTGTTTGCTTTGGTATTGTTCAAGGTGCGTTAACCGGTAAAATTGTTGGGAAAATTGGACAAAGGAACGCTGCGAAACTTGGTTTGTTTCTCTCGATTTTCGTTCTAATAGGAATGGGCCTTATTTATCAAGGATGGATGATGTACGCCATCATACTTCCATATGCCTTTACGGGAATTGTCGACCCAGCGATTCGTTCCATTATTTCTGGACAAGTAAAAAGCAATGAACAAGGAGAACTTCAAGGTATCTTCACCAGTTTGATGAGCTTGGCAGAAATTATTGGTCCACCGTTGTTCATGTGGTTCTACTACAACTTCAAAACGAGTGTGCCCAATTCCAAGCTCGGACTCGGAACGCCATTCTTAGTGGCTGCATTCATCGCCCTGTTGGCTTTTCTATTGATTTCATGGACCTTGAAAGGATACACAAAAACAGAGGAAGTGAAAGAAACTGAGTAGGTTTCTAAATAAGTTGATTTTCTACAATTTAATAATCATCGTTCCATAAATCGATCTTCCTTGTGATGGCAACAATCCTGGACCTGGATATCCACCACTTCTGCGTGTCGCATAGGTTTCATTGAGTAGGTTGTTTGCGCCAATTTTCACTTGGTAGTTTTTATTCAATTTATATCCCACAGATACATCGTGAATGTCGTATGCACTGAGTTGTCCAACGGCGGCTGTTGCATTCGCTAAAACGGTGTTTACAGCGTCTGTGAATACAGATCCCGTATAGGAATATTGGTAATTAAAGGAGAATCCTTTGTAATCGTAATTTATTCCTGCACGAAGGATTTGTGACGGAGCATATTCCACTTTTTTTCCTTCAATGGAATGTGTTGGATCTTGTGCGATTTGAGGGTTGTTCCAAGTGACGTATGTTGCATCCTGAATGGTTCCACTCACATAAACAGAAAACAATTCACTTGTTGTTGAATTTTTGAAGAAGGGATTGAAAAAAGACCATTCAACATACGCTTCCATTCCTTTACTCACCACATCGCCAATGTTCGTTTTGAATGGTGCGTTGTTGACTAAATATGTTCCAATTTTCCCGTTGTACCTCAAATAGAACGTATTTATATCAAAGGTGATTGGACCTTTTCTGTCCATGAACACTCCTTTAGTACCGATTTCGGAAGTAAATCCCGTCACATCTTCCATGGCTTGGTCAACGACTTCGGTTGTGGAAGAAGGAAGCAATTCGGAATACATCACTGGACGGTAGTTTTGAGTGGCGTTGGCATACAAACTCCATTTCATGCGTTGTTTTTCATACAACTGAAATTGGGTGCTTAATCCACCTAAAAGGATGAAACGCTTTTTTTCTTGGATTTCCATGATTCCACTGGTGAAATTGTTGGAGCGTCCCGAAAGTTGATTAATCAAATACTCCGAACGAAATCCAGGAGTGAACGAAAGGCGCTTGCCTACTTTGAAAAGATGTTCACTGAATAATGCGACGTTTTGCGTGCCTAACACTAAATCTTTTTGAAACAAATAACCTGAATTATCTGGTGTCACCGATAAATCTAAGTTGCTGGAAGTATTTCCGATTCCTTGTTGCAATCGTTGGATTTCACTGTTGCAAAAACGCGCACCCAAGGTCCATGTTTGAAGTTGTTGTCCCAATTTGTATTGCTTCAAGTAACGGACTTCGCTGGATTGCGTCAAGTAATGATCGATGTCCACTTGACGTGGATTGTATGATCCTAGGTTCGAATTAATGGTATCCATCACCGTTAGTGATTTCGTGAATCCAACGCTGTTTCTATCTGAAAACGTAAAAGCAGTATAAAATTGAATTTTTGAATGCTCATTAAAGCTGTAATCTCCTTGAATGGAAAGCGTGTTCCATTTCACTTGAAACCAGTTTCGAGCACGAAAGGAAGTATCCGGATTGGAATGTAGTAAGGTATCGAAAATACCACCAGCTTGTTGACTTACGTAGCCACTATTTGAATATTCGGCTGAAACTTTTCCTTTCTTAAGTTGATACGACACTTTTCCGAAGTAATTCGAAGTGGAATATTGACTATTTTGTCTAAATCCATCGGCATTTCGGTGGTGAACAAAACCATAATAAGACCATTTTTTTACATTTCCACCAATGGCTGTGAAGCTATTGAAAAGTCCAAAAGAACCGATGGTCTGACTGTTTTCCAGTGAAAAGGGTTGATCCGTTAATTTGTCCTTAAATTGGTAGTTGATCATCCCACCAAATTGTGTTCCGTATTGTAGAGCGGAGGATCCACGATGGACTTCCACTTTTGAAACAGCATCTAGGGTAGGAGTGTAGTAGGATTCTGGATAACCAGATGGATCAGCAGCGATGTCGTAACCGTTTTGACGCATGTTGAATTCCCAAGAACGATTTGCACTGAGTCCACGTGTGGAAATGCTCGTTTGCAAGCCGGAAGCATCATGTTCGCTGACGTAGATTCCCGGTGTTCGTTTAAAAAGTTGACGGTAATTATTCGTGCTTAGATCCAGTTGAAGCGCATTCAATGAGATGATTTCCATCTTTTTACCTGAAACAATTTTCATGTTGTAAGTCGAATCAGGAAGCTGTTTCATTATTTGATATGTTCGCACAAGGACATCACTTTGTGTACTGATTTTTAGAATACTGTCTTGCGAAAATAAAGGTGTGGATAGTCCTAGAATAGCGATTGAAAAAAGGATGCGAGTCATGTGCTTAGAATTTTTGTGCAAAATTAGTTGCGCATGATTGAAGCATCAATACCACATTTAGGGTATTTTAGAATGATTCTAAATAAAGTTCATGAAAAAGATGCGGGTAAAAATATTACCCTTGACGTTTGTAAGCGATTTTATAAGCTAAATAGGCCATCGGAACGTACGCAACAATTAAATCGAGCAAAACGAACCAGATCGGTGTACCAGGTAACATGATCACCATAGAAACTCCACCTAAAAGGAAAAGAATTCCAGCCATCATTGAAAACACCAATTGTTGGGATCTTAAAAAGCGCGTGATCAATAATGCGGAAATCAGGGTTCCAATTGCATGCGCCAAAAATGGGAACAGGTAGTGTTTTGCTTCAAGAAAAGGAACGGCAGACTTTAATCCGTCGATGGTATTCAAATCAAATCCAGCTGGAGCGGGAATGAGGTTTGAACCAAGTGTTAGGATGGCATCATTTACTTGTGCTCCGATAAACACAGAAAGGAAAATAACAATTGTTCGTTTTAGAATGTGTAGAAATGTATTCATGTTTGATCGATTTTTATCCTGCAATAGAAACTCCGATTAAATGCCCAATTCCAAAAGTGATTCCTGCGGCAATTAGTCCAAAAACAACTTGTCGCATGCCTGAAAAGAAGACATTCTTTCCTGTAAATAAGGTAATGGATCCACCGATTATGAACAATCCTAACGCGCTTAAAATGGAACTAAACAAGACAGCCTTCATGCCGCCTATAAAGAAAAATGGAATAACTGGTAAAATCGCGCCAATGGCAAAAAACACAAAAGAGGCAAGCGCCGCTTCCATTGCAGACCCTTTTAAGTCTTCCGGATTGATTCCTAGTTCTTCTTTTACCAATACTTGATGTGCATGGTCTTTGTTCGTCATGATTTCTTTTGCCATGGACATCGCTTGTTCTTCTGGAATACCTTTAGAAATGTAAATTAATGCCAATTCCTTTTCTTCTCCTTCTGGATTGTGTTCTAATTCTTCCATTTCGAGTTCCATTTGGTTTTCGTACAGCTCTTGCGAACTTTTTACGGAAATCCATTCACCTAATGCCATGGACAAGGCTCCGGCAAGTAAACCCGCGATTCCAGTCAATAACACTTCTTGTTGACCACTCGATGCTCCGGCAATTCCCATCACCAAACTAAAGTTCGAGACAAGTCCATCATTCCCTCCTAGTACGGCCGCTCTCAAGGCGTTTCCACCAACGGAACGGTGCCGTTTTTCGAAGCGAGCTAAATTCGTTCCGGATACGTTTTTGTTGTGATTTAAGATGTTGCGAAGGATCGTAACGTGTGCTGTATCTGAAATAGATGATGCTGTATTCGTAGTTTTTCGAGCGTTCACCACTGCAGAAGAAATGCTTTTTTCAGTATCCAACAATACACCTAGAACATAATCGTATCCAAGTATTTTCCCAATGCGCGCTAAAGTTTTTGCGCGCCATGATGGTCCAGGAAGTTGATCTAAGGGAAGTCCATGGCTGTGTGCGAAGGCTTCTGCATGACTAAGTTCGATTGCACTCATTTGAACAAATACTTTTGCGACATTTTCATCTTCCTCGTGCTCCGATAAGAGTGCATAAAGAAAACTAGCGTCAATCTCTGTTTGAATGCTTTTTAAATTAATCATGTCTTGCTTTTACGTTGAATGCTTTTATGAAGGTACTGATTTATTTCTAGCTATTGAATTGGACCAGGCTTGAAAATCAGATTTGTTGCTCGTTTGTAAGGTAAGAAATACTTTAAATCAACCGAAATATAGGAACCATTGACATTGCCAAACGTTAGCCTCTCCTCGTTTACATATTGGTATTTTGCTACCAATTGAAAAACAGGTGCCATGGCAATTCTTGCCGAGCCTCCGAGGTAAAATACACCACTTTTTTTGGTGCGGTATTCAAACCCAGCGCCCGTCATTAAATCAAAGGATATCTTTTTGTGAATATCCACTAGCCCCATGTGAAAAAATTCATGCTTCCCTTTTGGATTATCGATGATGCCTACGCTGGAAGGTTTATTTTGAAGCGCAACTCCCAAGAATGCATTGGCAAAGATGGATTTCGTTAACTTCACATTAATCACCGCAGAAACAGGGATGTCGTAGTGAATGAAGCGCATGGTATTGGTAGAAACAATGTTTGAATCTGTTCTTTGCATCGTAAAACCATAAAAACGCTGAATGTAATTCAATCCCGTTTCGATGGAAATCAATTCACTTAAGCCCAAGCGAACAACACCTCCGAAAGCATAACCTGTTTTTTGTTCAATGGTCGTAGTGAAATAATCTTTCGTAAGCGTTAAGGAATTCGGTCCAACCATGTTCGAGGGAACGATCATCCTTGCCTGAAATCCAAAATAATTTTGAACGCCAAACTTGTTTTCTTTCTGTGCGAACAAAGAAAAAGGGAGAATGAAAAGGATGAGGATAAATCTACGCATATGGACAGAACGTAAAAATAGAGAAACTTGTGTGGTTTAACATGAATTTATTCTGAAATCCAGGTCGTGTTGTATTCAATTGGACGTCGATGCGCTTGCGGCCATTCAATTTCTGGATAACCTATGTAAAAGATTCCAAGGCATTTATCTCGGCTACTTAAACCTAAAAATGAAGTCATTTCTTCACTGTAAATCACTTTTGGCGTTGCCCAGAATCCACCTAATCCGTAGGCAGTGCAACTCAAATGTAAGTTTTGAATCGCACAAGCAACTGCTTCAATCTCTTCAATTTCAGGGATTTTCTCTTCTTCTTGTCGCTTCATGCTGACGGCAATTGCCACGGAGGACAACAATGGTCGTCGCAACATCTTGGCTAATTTGGCGTCGTTTTGCTGTTCTTTTGGAGTTAATTTCAAATACGTTTCTCCGAGGAAGGTGCTTAATTTCTGCAAGCCCCCATCCGTAAATACATGAAAACGCCAAGGCTGTGTATTCCCATGAGTAGGTGCCCATTGCGCATTGGTTAAAAGCAATTCAATTTGATCTTTTTGCACCTTTCGCGTAGAAAATTGCTCCGGATAAATGGTTCGACGACTTTTAATGAGTTCGTTGATTTCAGATAAATTAAAGCGCATACAGGATTTTTTTATACAAAGATAAGCGATTTCGAATAGGAGCGAGATACAGGGAAATTGTATCTTTGATAAAACCTATTTATGCTCTTTAAAAAAGTCATTTGGATTGCCTTCTTGTGTTTTGCGAATGTCCTATTTGGACAGGTAGTGAATATGAGTGATGGCTTTCATTCGAAATTAAACGGTGAAGTTTTGAAGTACTTTTCTCCGTTGCATGAGTTTGCCGATAGTTCCCTACTAACTCGTTGCAATGGGAATTCACCGATTTCCATGCACGCTGAGTTGCCAACTGGAAATGCCGGATTCACACAATTCAGGTTCTTGATCGGACATTCTTCCGGAACGAGTGCAGCGAATCGCCATTTTCAAATCACCTTGAATGGAAAAGATCTTTTTGTACTCGAAACGAAAGCAAAAAGAAGCGGATTTTTTTTCGAGGAATCATGGATCTCAAACGATGTTGGCTACGAACTTCAATGCATCGAATACGACATCAATAAGGATGTTTTTGGGTATTTAACGATAAAAGTACCAACAGAATGGGTCAAAGAGCATGCGGATTTTTCCTTTGTAGGCAAAGATGAACAAAGCCGCGATTGGTTGATGGTTTTCATGCATCGGAGCGACTGGAAATTTCAGGTGGAAGCGAGCAATTTAATTCTTAAAAATGCCTTGAGTCGGGAATTAATTGTGCGAGTGGATCATCCGTACACGGAGAAAACCCAGGAAATCTGGATCAAATCTACGTATTTTGATGTGAAAGGAATGATTAACCCTGGTTACAATTCCTTGCATTTCCCTAGTTATCCCAAGGACTTTGTAGGAATAGACAGTATCCATATTTACGTGGGTAAGCAGGTCTTTCATCAGTTGGTGTCTGTTCAAGAAACGAAAAATTATACCTTTCACATCATTCACCATTCCCATAACGACATTGGTTATTCACACCTTCAAACAGAAGTGGAGGAGATTCAAAATCGAAACATTCGTTCTGCGATGGCATGGATCAAACAGACAGGAAATTCTCCCGAAAAACCCATTTGGCACATCGAATCCCTTTGGGCGGTTGAAAATTTCATGAAGGAAGCGAGTCCAGATGAAAAAGCATTGTTTATTCAGTATGT
>JANRBR010000012.1:9271-11487 GCA_030727405.1 Crocinitomicaceae bacterium
AAAATTTCATGAAGGAAGCGAGTCCAGATGAAAAAGCATTGTTTATTCAGTATGTACGTTCTGGTAACATTTCTCTATCAGCAAATTACGCGAATGTCCTTACTGGACTTTCACAAGCGGAAGAGTTAAATTGGCTAGTCGAATACGCACAACAATTGGAGAAAACATACGGAATTCGTATTTCCAACGCGATGATCACGGATATTCCAGGAATCACCTACGACGGATTAAACAATTATACGAAAAATCACATTCCGTATTTATCCCTTGGACCGAATTACGTGGAGAATTTACCTGATCACGGTGATCGAGTAGGAGGGGTGATAAAGGAAACGGGAGATCAGGTATTTTACTGGAAACCGAGCTTGAATTCGAACGAAAAACTCTTGGTTTGGACTGCTGGAAAAGGCTATTCGTATTTTCATAACATCCAAGACGGCGAGAAAGAAAGCAAATGGGAATCACGCATTTCAGCGTATGTTCACCAGCTGCAAAGCAGCAATTATCCCTATGACATGGTTCAATTGCGCTACACGAAAAATGCTGACAATGGTCCAGTTGATACAAGCTTATGTTCCTTTGTTCGTGCGTGGAACGAGCGCTATGATTCACCGAAATTGGTCATCGGAAATGTGGATTCACTTTATCAAAACTTCGAACAGCGTTATGGTTTAGAGATTCCAGTGAGAACAGGAGAAATCAGTCCGTATTGGGAAGATGGTGCGTATTCAACCGCAATTGAAGAGATGTCTAATCGAAAATTAGCGCTACAAACCATTTCTTTGGATGCGTTCGCGAAAAAGAAAAATGTGTATTCCGCACATGAAGTTGAATTTTACCAATTGCACCGAAACATCATCCTTTTTCATGAACATACTTGGGGATCGTGGTGCAGTATTTCTGATCCAGCGCTTTTCTTCACGACGGAACAATGGCGCATCAAAAAGTCTTTCTTGGATTCAGCGGAACAACAATACATGCGCTTAAGTAAGAAATTGGGGTATGACTATCCGGAATCGATGCATGTTAAAAGCGTCAAAAAAAGCAACATCACAAACTTTGAAGTTGATTTGAATACTGGCGGTATTTCGAAGTTACTGGTGGACAATGAAAACCTGATTTCTGAAATTGCTCCGTATGATTTTATGCAATTCATTTATTCCAAGGGCATTTCACCGATGGAGTACTATGGTCCGACAAACATAAAGGTTTTGGAAGACCGAAATAACAAGGATGAAAAAATGGCGCGAATCAGTTTCGACTTACTCGGTTTTGAGCACATCCAAGTCAGTTATACTTGGAAGAAAAACACCAATCGCATTGTCGTTCATGTCGAAGCTGACAAGATTGAAGAATTAGAAAAAGAGTCCTTGCACATCGCTTTTCCCTTTACGGAATCCAATTGGAAATTAAACTATGGAGATGAGAACCACTCCTTGGTCTATCCTATTGATCAACTTCCAGGCTCGAATAAAGAATTTATTTGCGTGAGTGAACAAGTGCAATTAAGCAACGAAAAGCATAAGCTCATCCTACAGGCACCAGCGTTTAGTTTGTTCGAGGTAGGATCGATCATCCGTGAAGAAAAGGTGAATGGAGCGAAAGTTTGGTCAAGGGAAGTTGCTGCAGTTAATCCATTTTTTTTGTATGCATTAAATAATTATTGGCACACGAATTACAAGGCATCCCAATCGGGACATTTGTCCTTTGAGGTGAGTTTGGAGATTAAATAGGTGAGTTGGAAAGGCGATTTCTTTCCGTATGAAAATCACTTAAAACAAAAAAAAAGCACAGATTTCTCTGTGCTTTTCATAAATGAGGTTGCCCTTGCTTATTTCATGTGTTTCAGGTTTAATCCATACATGATGACAAAAGCTGCTGGGAAAATCGCTCCAATTATTCCTGCGGTCGCCGCTATTCCACCAGTGACTGGTCCTCCAGTAGAAGCTAAACTTCCTAGTAGAATAAAAGATAGAGCCAATGGCGCCACCTCTCCAATTAAGTAAATGAAGAATCCAGCTTTTTTCAATTGCCACATCATGACAGAGCCAATAATGCATAATACTGTACACGCCAGACCTGCATATTG
The DNA here is from genome assembly GCA_030727405.1 of Crocinitomicaceae bacterium. Lineage (GTDB taxonomy): Bacteria > Bacteroidota > Bacteroidia > Flavobacteriales_D > Crocinitomicaceae > UBA952. The sequence continues at coordinate 11,361 of JANRBR010000012.1, forward strand.
AATCATTTTCATATTTTCCATTGTTCCGTCCAATGTTGCATCGCCAAGACTTCGAATGGCACTTTCAGATGCAGATGAACCGATGATCGCCAGCAATCCGGAAATAAGTCCAATTCCGGATCCAACC
>JANRBR010000012.1:11587-15425 GCA_030727405.1 Crocinitomicaceae bacterium
AGATGAACCGATGATCGCCAGCAATCCGGAAATAAGTCCAATTCCGGATCCAACCCATGTCAAAATACACAGTACTTTTAAAAAAGCGGGCCTCGTTGTTTCGTTTGTTTCTTCCATATTAAATAGTTTTAAGGTTTAAATAAAGATATAAAAAAAATAAAAAAAAGCATCAACTTATAATTCCCAAGTTATTAACAATCAATGCGCAACAATTGAATTTTTAATTTATCTATCAAAAATAAAACAACTTTCTTTCTTATCTTTCGATCTTAACTACCTCATTAAATAAGTTAAAAAAGTATGCTTATTGTCATTTATACACTAAGTATAGTATTTTTATTAAATTTGAAATCTCTATAAAAATAGTCAAGTCAAAATTCAACTATTATGAAAGCAGTAATAAATGGAGTAGGGAGCTACATTCCGGAAATTAGGGTTAAAAACGAGGACTTTATTGGATATGAATTTCATAGCGACTATGCTGTGAAAATAAACGAAGACCCATCTTCCATCATTCGAAAGTTTGAAAAAATCACAGGTATTTCTGAAAGACGCTATATCAGTAAGGAGTTGAATAATGATGACATCGCTTACATAGCGGCAAAGCGAGCCATAGAATCATCTACGATTGATCTAGAGGAACTTGATTACATCATTGTTGCACATAACTATGGCAATGTTGCTTATGGAACTAATCGTTCTGACTTTATGCCGAGTATTGCCACACGAGTGAAGCACAAACTCGGTATTAAAAACAATAATTGCGTCGCATTTGATGTGGTTTTTGGCTGTCCAGGATGGGTTGAAGCCATGATTCAGGCGACTATTTACATACAAAGTGGCCAAGCGAAGAATTGTTTAGTGATCGGTTCTGAAACGCTTTCAAGAGTGGTTGATCTATCAGATAGAGATTCCATGATTTTTGCAGATGGATCAGGAGCTTGTGTTTTAAGTGCTTCGAATAATGAAAATGCAGGTGTACTTGGACATGCTAGCCAAACGTTTTCTTATGAGGAAGCTGATTTTTTGTATAATGCGAAGTCTTTCGGATTACAAGAGAACGACCAGGATCGATTCATCAAAATGCAAGGTAGAAAGATTTACGAGTTTGCATTAAATCATGTTCCTGCTGCAATGAAAGTTGCTTTAGAAAAAAGCGGGGTTAATTTGCGTGACTTAAAAAAAGTATTACTTCATCAAGCCAATGAAAAAATGGACGAAGCAATTATTCAACGATTTTATGGCCTTTATAATCAAGAAATACCAAAAGGCATCATGCCAATGAGCATTCATTTATTAGGGAATAGTTCTGTTGCAACTGTTCCGACTTTATTAGATTTAATTTTACAAGGAAAAATTGAAGGCCACGAGATTCTTCCGGGCGATTGTGTAATGATGGCCTCGGTGGGTGCTGGAATGAATATTAATGCGCTGGTATATCAGTTTTAATGCGCCAACCTCCCTTTATTCAACCAAATCAGTTGAACCTCCGTTGTTTCTTGAAGGCGTTCTGCCAATTTGAAATAGCGTTCTGAAAGATTGGATAAGAAATCTTGCGCTTTGTTTCCTTCGTCGCTCAGCCCTTTGAGTTTATCAATGCCCCAGAATTTCACTAAGTGATCGATGATGTTCGCGTAGTCATGACTCGTATATACACCAATCTTTTGTGTGATGGAGGCGTAGTTTATGTATTGTTTTTTGTCCGTCCCAAAGTCCATTAATGAAGCTGGCATGACAATTTTCTTTTTCATCATCTGAACGAATGCTGCTAATCCACCATTTGGGTCGGATTCAAACACTTTACTCATGAAAAACTTGTATGCTTTTTCGTGCAAAGCTTCCTCACCAGCGATCGTGTTGCAGATTTTCGCTAACAAGGTATCACCGGATTTAAAAGCAATTTTCCCAGTGTTTACGTGAGATATTTTTGTTGCACGTTCTTGGAAAGAAGTGTAAATCAAACCATTATAGGGATCCGCGGCTGTTTGTAAGTCGACACCATTGTGAATTAAGCGTTGAATGGTTGTTTCCACCTCACGCATGTCAACGCGTCCACTGAGGTATAGGTATTTATTCAATAAATCCCCGTGACGGTTTTCTTCTGCTGTCCACAATCGCGACCAACGAACCCACGCATTACTACTTGCTTGGTTGCGTTCTTCGTTTACACCTTTAAGTAAATTAAAAAAAGTCTGATAGCTGGGAAGGGCTTCTTCTGTAATCATGTTGCCAACAAGCGACACCATAACGGTATCCGGAACTTGCGCAATTCCTTTCTGTAGGACTTTAACTTGTTCTGCAAAATCTTCGTCTGCTGCATTGGGAAGGAAATCAGTAGGTTGCCAACAATCTTCTGGTGTTTTCATTTTCTCTTCGATGAATTGACCAACATGTTGTTCAATTGATTCAATCACTTCCATTTTTTCTTCGAATGCCATGCTAACGTATTAAATATGATGCATGGTCAGGAATTAAGAAAATGCATGCAAATTTAAGTTTAATTTGGAGAATCTCACTATGCCAATAAAGAAATAATCGCATGCCCTTTCAAACTAATTTTTGATTTCAAGGCACCAATAGATGTACGGCTTGACACCCCCTGAATGATGAATTTACGTTCTTGGAAGTAGTCCAACGATAACTTATTAAATCGAATGCCATGAATAAACTTAGATTTTTGTCCTTAGTTATTTTTAGTTTGATTTCTTTATCTGTGTTTTCACAGAATTTAGTCACCACAACTCCAACTGATTTGTTCAACTGTACCGGAACAGCAACCTTAGATGCCACCAACGTGGATACCTTGTCCATCGTCTGGCAAGAAATTGCGGCGCTCCAATCCGTCATACCTTCTGCCGAAACCAGCGCGATAAATCTCTGCGAAGGATCTTACATGGTCACATTTAATTTGAATGGAGTTGTTACGACGGAGTACTTTTCAATCACCACGCCATTTTGTGTTATGACCGCCAATATTTCTGGGTCTAATCCATTCGATTCATTGATGTGTAATGGCTCGGCTTCCGTTATACCAACAAGCGGTACCGCTCCATTTACCTACCTTTGGTTTGGTTCCAATGGCGAAACAACACCGAGTATCAACAATTTATGTCCTGGATATTATTGTTGACTAATTATGGATGCTAATTCTTGCGCTACCGAAAACCTTTGCATTGATTTGATGAGTCCGACTCCTAATGGAGATACACTGATCATAAACGGAGGATCAAGTTGTTTACCCGCATTAACTTCTTTACAAGTGGTGATAGAAGATTGCATGCTTGATTACAACGCAGTAGACACAGCCTATATTACGAACATCATTCTTCCAACGAATCCTTTGGACAGCACATTGTGTACATGGAGCTTAGTGGATACAAACGGCACCGTATCAAATTATTCGGTGTATTACACATTTGCCAATTCAGCTTGTTACGAATTACAGCTTCAATTGTATTGCTATCAAAAATCCTCAAACGTAAAAACATTGATCTTGTCTCAAGGGATGTATTTGGGATACGCCGGAATGAACGATTCTTTAGAAAATGAGAAACAGTTGCTTCGTGTCATTGATTTCATGGGACGTGTAACGCCAATCGAGGCAAATAAACTTTTGTTTTACAGGTACAGTGATGGTAGCATTGAGAAGGTATTCATTGCAGAATGATTAATGAATTAAATTCTAATGATTATTCAATAATTTGTGAAATCATTTGTTTTTAATCATTAGCAATAATCCATTAATTGAAGCTAGCGCGTAATCCCTTTGATTTGTTTTTATCCGCTTATCAAAATAAATTTTGAACGGTAGGTTCCAGGATTACGCTGGCGCGTTTTC
>JANRBR010000012.1:15525-31919 GCA_030727405.1 Crocinitomicaceae bacterium
TTCCGTTATTCCAACATTGAAACACCTGATTATACCGTTCTAAAGTCTTACTCAAAGAACATCGAATTGCGCCAATACCCAAATTTGATCGTTGCGAAAACCAGTTTAAAGGATAAGTCCTTTGACAACTCAGGAAGTGACGGATTTAGAAGCATTGCTGGTTATATCTTCGGTGGAAATGACAAAGAACAGAAAATTGCGATGACATCTCCTGTGGTGATGGAGTTAAGTGACTCAGCAACCATGTATTTCGTCATGCCTAGTCAATACAAAAAAGAAGATTTACCAAATCCTTCCAACGGAAAAGTAACAATCGAAGAAGAGGTTTCTAAAGTTTTGCTCGTTGTTCGTTACGGCGGTTATTCCTCAGATGAGCGCATTGATAGCCATATTGCGGTGTTAAAAAACATCATTCAAAAACACAACTTGAAAGCAAGCGGTGGATTCATGTACATGGGGTACAATGCTCCTTGGGACATCATCAATCGTCGAAATGAAGTGGCAATCGAAATCCTTCCGTAAATCTGCGTTGTTTTTGTGCTAAAATCTGAACGATTATTGCTACTTTTCCTATCGTAGAAAACGTATTTTCGTTGAGCAAAGCTATCAAACATGTATCCATATCAAATTAGTTCCCTAGAGGAATATAACCGTGCTTATCAAAAAAGTGTTGAGCAACCAGAAGAATTTTGGTCAGAAATTGCTGAAACGTTTCAGTGGAAAAAGAAATGGGATAAAGTCCTCGATTGGAATTTCTCCGACCCGTCAATTAGTTGGTTTCAGGGTGGTAAGCTCAACATTACGGAAAATTGTCTGGATCGACATCTTGCAGATAAAGGTGATCAAGCGGCCTTGATTTGGGAAGCAAATGATCCAAACGAATCTTCCATCACCTATACATACAAAGAATTGCACGCCAAGGTGATGCAGTTCGCTCATGTTCTACAAAATAATGGTGTCAAAAAAGGTGATCGCGTGTGTATTTACATGGGAATGATTCCTGAATTGACCATCGCGACACTTGCATGTGCACGAATTGGGGCAATTCACTCCATTATTTTTGGAGGATTCTCCGCGCAAGCAATTGCGGATCGACTGGACGATGCTCAAGCTCGTTACATTGTTACTTGTGACGGTGCGTTTAGAGGTGCTAAAGATATTCCATTAAAATCCGTGATTGACGATGCCTTAGTAGGAAATAAAACGATTGAACGCGTGATCGTTTATGAACGAACTCGTGTTCCTGTCTCGATGCTCAAAGGACGTGATGTATGGTGGTCCGACGAAATTCAAAAAGTGGAGGATGCTGGGAATCCCTTTTTTCCAGCGGCTGAAATGGACTCGGAAGACATTCTCTTTATTTTGTACACTTCCGGTTCAACAGGAAAACCAAAAGGCGTGGTTCACACAACCGCGGGATATATGATTTGGACCAATTACACATTTGTCAACGTCTTTCAATACCAAGCGAAACAAATCCATTTCTGTACCGCAGATATCGGATGGATTACCGGGCATAGTTACATCATATACGGTCCGTTAAGTGCCGGAGCAACAACACTGATGTTTGAAGGGATTCCTACTTATCCTGATGCCGGAAGATTTTGGGATATTGTCGATAAATTCAAAGTCGACATTCTATACACAGCGCCAACGGCGATTCGCAGTTTAATGGGGTTTGGATTAGAACACGTCGTCGATAAAGACTTAAGATCTTTAAAAGTCCTTGGGTCTGTTGGGGAACCAATCAATGAAGAAGCTTGGCATTGGTACAATCAATACATTGGTAAAAACAATTGTCCGATTGTCGACACTTGGTGGCAAACGGAAACGGCTGGGGTCCTCATTTCTAATCTGGCGGGTGTTACGCCGAGCAAACCTTCTTACGCTACCTTGCCGCTTCCGGGTGTTCAGCCCTGTCTAGTGGACGATGCAGGAAATGAAATAGAAGGAAACGGCGTGAATGGAAATCTTTGTATCAAGTTTCCGTGGCCGGGGATTATTCGAACGACTTACAATGATCACGAGCGCTGCCGTCAAACGTATTTTTCCGTTTACGAGCATTACTATTTTACTGGTGATGGTTGCCTACGCGATGAGAACGGCATGTATCGAATAACAGGAAGGGTAGACGATGTGTTAAATGTGAGCGGTCACCGAATCGGAACTGCTGAAGTGGAAAATGCCATCAATATGCATACAGGTGTTATTGAAAGTGCTGTTGTAGGTTATCCGCATGACATCAAAGGACAAGGGATTTATGCGTATGTCATCATTGAAAACCAACACGGTGATGCCCAACTTACCAAACAAGACATCCTTCAAACCGTGAGCAGGGTGATTGGTGCCATTGCTAAACCGGATAAAATTCAATTTGTTACAGGTCTACCCAAAACACGTAGCGGTAAAATCATGCGACGCATCTTGCGGAAAATTGCGGAAGGTGACACATCGAATTTAGGTGATACGAGTACTTTACTTGATCCATCCATCGTTGATGAAATCAAATCAGGGGCATTTTAAATCTTAGCTATTTTTAAGTATAAGGTACTGATATGGAGCTAAGTTAATGTTGCTACTTAATGTATAACTTGAATTTGTTATGGCATTTACCCATGAACCTGTTAAGGGACTTGGAACTGTGTACGCTTGAGTCGAATTGCGTACATTCACGATAACGACAACATGCTCTGTTCCCAGCGTTTTTTTCATGCAAATCACATTGGCTGAATTCACGTAATTCGAAATACTGCCTTTCCTTGCAGCAGGTGATTGCTTGTGAAAAGCTAAGATGTTTTTATATGCTTGCAACATGTCTGGGTTAATGCTCCAATTGATCGGCGAATTGGTGAAAAACGGAGTAGTGGTGCTTCGTCCAACTTCTTGTCCAGAATAAATCAAAGGCACTCCGCCCATGAAAATCGTCGAAACAGAGGCAGCCAACGCACCAGCTTTCCCATTGAACAGCGTCCATGGAGAAGCATCCCAAGCGGATTCATCATGATTGGTGGTGAAACGAATCTTATGCTTGCCATCCGGCATATTGTTGTATTCTGTCAAATGCGTATTGTAAAGATTGGAAGTACCTGTGCCGTTCCAAACATTCTTCACGGCAGTATAAAAGTTCCATCCATAGGTTAAATGAAATCCAGCAGTATAATGATCCGTTCTTGTCCCCTCAGCTAGAAACAATAAATCTCGGTTGGGAATGGCGTTTAAGGTGTTAATTGCTTGCTGCCAAAATTCAAAAGGAACCCCGTCTGCATAATCACAGCGGAATCCATCGACATTTGCTTCTAAAACCCAATATTTCATTGCATCAATCATTTCCAACTTCATTTCCGTTACATTGAAGTTTAAATCCGCAACGTCGTTCCAATTGGTACCTGGTGGAATAATGATTTGTCCTGCTGTATTTTGTGAATACCAATCAGGATGATTGCTTATCCATGCATTGTCCCAGGATGTGTGGTTCGCAACCCAATCCAATATTACCGACATTCCTAAGGCATGCGCTTGCGTGGTTAATGCTCTAAGATCTTCAAGTGTACCATATTCGGAACTAACCTTTTTGTAATCCTTTACGCAATAAGGAGAATTTACACTATTTAAAATCCCTTCTTCATAAATCGGCATCAACCAAATGGTATTGATTCCCAATGCTTTGATTTCTGTCAAGCGATTGATAACGCCTTGTAGATCACCTGTCGAACTAAAAGCGCGCAGGTTGACTTCGTAAATAACCGCATCTTCCGTAGCCGGCATAGCAGTGTAAGGTGTTCCGTATTGTTGGTACCCAGAAGGATCCGTCGGGATAGGTTTAGGAGTTGGAACTTTGTCTTTTTTACATGCAATTAAACTGAAAAGCATCAAACAAGCGAGGAAAAAGTTTTTCATAGGTTTAGCTGAACGTCAAATATACAGATAACATGACATCTTTTTTCTGAATTCAAAATAATGGATCACAGTAGTGATGGGAATCAGTTAAACTTAATTTAAAAATGCATCTAAAGCTGCTGAAGGTTTCCCGTTGTTTTGCCAGCAATTCAATTGATAATTACTCCAAGATTTCGCCCCTTGCGGTTCCCAGTAAATCACTCCAAGTCCACGTTGACCTGGTATCCCACGAACAATGGAAATCACTTGATTTAACATATCATGGGTATTTTGCACCAACGTGTAATCGCCTCCAACTTCCACCACCATCACATCTTTGTCGTAACGTGTGACCATGTCGTTTAAGTTTGTTTCTAAATCATTAATCGTCGCAGTGTAGTCGGATCCAAGCCAATAAGGATAATAGGATGCGCCAATAACGTCGAATTTCATTCCATTCGCTACCGCTAAATCAAAGAACCAGCGAAACCGCGCATTGTCATTTCCCTTGTCAATGTGTACGATGACTTTTATGTTTGAATCAATGTCCTTTGTAGCATCATATCCTTTGTTTACTAAGGCTGCTAATTGTCCGAAATTTGTATACGATCCCTCAGGCCAGAGCATTCCACTTGGAATTTCGTTTCCAATCTGCACCCATTCAGGAGTTATACCTGCAGATTTAAGTGCGTTCAAAACATCATATGTATGCTGGTAAACGGAATCTTTTAGTGCGTCAAACGTGCAATTTGCCCAAGCGGCAGGTTTTGTTTGATGCGCTGGATCGGCCCAAGTATCCGAATAGTGGAAATCAATCATGACCTTCATTCCTAAGTTCTTCGCTCGAACAGCCATGGCAACCGTTTCTTCTTTCGAACAATGTCCATTTTGTGGGCTATTAGATGGATTAACAAAGACACGCAGACGAACAGTGTTCATTCCTCTGCTTTTCAAGATTTCCAAACAATCTGTTTCCGTTCCATCGGACTCAAAGAACTTAAATCCAGTCGCTTCCATTTGAGGCAACCAACTGACATCACCACCTTTTGCTAAATAATCTTCAACTACGGGCGGAGTAGGTGGCTTCGGTTTGTTTTTGTCTTTACAGGATGCAGATATCCCAACGATAGAAAGCACTAAAATAAGGAGCAAATGTTTATACATGATGTTGATTTACAAAGTGAAAGATCGTATTATTTTCATAAACTTCGCCTTTTCGAAGCACGCAAGATGGAAAATGTTCTTGATTGGCTGCGTCTGGAAAGTTTTGCATTTCAAAGCACACGCCACTAGTTGCATGATAGGAAACTCCTTCTTTGCCTTTTAAGTGTTTCGGTAATCCACAACCGATGAACAAATGCGCAGCTGGCTGGTTGGACTTCACCAACATTTTCCAACCGTTTGAGGGATGAATGAGCGATGCTTGAATTTCCGATTGATCTGAAATAACAAAGGTATGATCCATTCCAATACGTAATTCGGTGGGCAACTCTTCCTGCATTGGCGCTTCGCTCCATTGGGTAAAATCTCCCGTCGGGATATTGTTCGTGTTCTTTTCTAGGTAATGTGTGGCATTCAACCGTATGGATTGCTCATTGACGGATTCATGGTGTCCACCTAAATTCCAATAATGGTGTTGAGTCACATTGATGATCGTATCCGCTGAGGAAACTGCTTTGTAGTTCATTTTTAGTTCATTGTCATCCGTCAAGGAATAGGTGAGCGTGCTCGTAACTTCTCCAGGATAGCCATCTGTATCTTCCGGACTTACATGTCTAAACGTGATTGATTGTCCGGAGCTTTGCGGATCAGCCATCCAAAGTGCGCGACTAAAGGAATCCATTCCACCATGTAAATGATGGTTACCATGGTTTTTACTTAATTCATAAGCCTGTCCGTTCAGTCCAAATGTACCTTCAGTTATTCTACCAGCGAAGCGTCCGACCATGCTTCCGAAATACGGTGGATTCTCCATGTTCATTGACACCAAATAATCTTCCAAACGGTCGAATCCCAATACGATGTCTAGTTTTTCCTTTCCAGGTAGTGTGAGAGATTTCAACACAGCACCATAAGAAATAAACGTTGCAGACATTCCATTTTTGTTCTGAAGTACATATGAATAAACAAGTTGACCATCAGCCAATTGTCCGAAAATCTTCGATTCCATTTGATTTGTATTTTTCACGCTCTAAAAATGCCCTGTGAAAATACAAAATTCATGCGTAGAATAGGTGTGAAATTTTAAGTGATTAGGATTTATTAAACGATGCAAATACAAAGTTTTGACTCGTTCCAAATGGCGTTTGATGGTCTTCGCGTTTGGTGTCGATTCTGGTAAATCCTTCTGCTTGAAATAAATCATTCAAACTCGATTCGTTGTATTGTGTAATTTCCAATCCACTGCATTTTAATGGTCCATCCGTTGAAAATGTTCCTATCACTAAATTCTTTGCGTGATTCACCACTAAATCTACATAACGATTAATCTCCTTAGACCTTGTTAAGAAGTGAAAAGCAGCGCGATCATGGAATAAATCGTATGTTCCTTCGGGTTTAAAATCATTGATGTCAGAAACAATCCATTTAACCAAAGAAGCTCGTTCACCTAGGCGTTTTTTAGCGCGTTCAATTGCGTGAGCTGAAATATCTAAGACACTTACGTCCGTGAAACCAAGATCGAGTAGGTGATCAACCAATAAACCATCGCCGCCACCAATATCGATGATTCGCACATCTTTATTAAACCCGAATGATTGAATAAAATCCAAAGAAATTTGAGGTGTTTCCTGTGTCCAAGATACCTCCTGTGGACTTTTGGTTTCATAAACCGTTTCCCAATGTGTTTTCAAATTCTTTTCCATGGTACAAAGATGAACCTTTCGTTAATTCTTGAAGGTAAAAATTGTTTCATATATCTGGATTATTTACAAATCCAATTCCAAAAACGTTGGTGGATTTTTGGCAAGAAGATCCCCATGATTGGAACGAGAATCAAGGTAAAAACAAGGGTCTTAACCAATTGGTGCTGTTCTTTTACCAGAGGAAATACGAGCGCAAACATCAAGTTGATTAAAGGATAAACGAACAACCATGACGCGAGCATGATTTTCCATTTTTTTGGTTTTTGAATTTCAGTCATCTTACTTATCTGTTAATGCTTGTTTGAAATCTTGTATTAGATCTTGGGGGTCTTCAACACCAATACTCACTCGAATCATCTTCTCAGTGATATTCATGATTTTTTTTCCTTCTTCTGGAATGTCTACATGTGTCATTGTCGCCGGATGTTCAGCTAAACTTTCTGTGGATCCTAAACTTACTGCCAATTTGATTAATTTTAATCGATTCAAGATTTCGAACGCTTCTTTCTCTCCGCCTTTCACATCAAAACTGATCATGGCGCCCGGTCCTAAACATTGCTTTTTATATATTTCTCTTGTACGGGAGGATAATTCATCCTCCAATCCTAAGTAATAAACTTTTTCAATTTTTGGATGATTCTTTAGAAAATCAGCAATAATGCGGGCATTGGATTGTTGGCGATCCATGCGAATTTGTAAAGTCTCCAAACTTCTCAACAACATCCATGCGGTGTGAGGGGAAATCATATTTCCCAGAAATGTTCTGAGCGTCTTAACGCGTGTGATCACCTCTGAATTCCCTAACACGGCTCCTGCGATTAAATCAGAATGCCCACCTAAATATTTTGTCGCAGAATACATTACGATATCAGCGCCTAACTCTAATGGCTTTTGCCAAATTGGACCTAAATACGTGTTATCAACTGCTACATAAACTTTGTTTTCTTCTGTAGAAAAATGCTTTGCTAAATCGATGGCTTCGGAAATATCAAATAAATCATTTGTGGGATTCGCAGGGGTTTCAATGTAAATCAATGCTAGCTCTTTCTCCTTTCCGCTCGATTGAATTTTTTGAAGGATAACATCTTTAGAATCGTTTACTCCGAATTCAACACTTTCAATTCCAAATTTCGTAAGAACATGATGAATAAAATGGTGAGTACCTCCATAAACAGGAGCGCTATATAACAAAAGGGAACCGGGTTTTAAAAACTCTAATAGAACAGTCGAAATCGCACTCATTCCAGATTCAAAAACGGCTGCACCATCAGCTTTGTCCCAAAGCGATAAACGATCTTCTAAAATCTCTAAGTTTGGATTGTTGATTCTACTGTAAATTAAACCCAATTCCTCATTTGGCCTGGATTTACGATGTCCATATGCTAATTCAAAAAAATCTTTTCCCTCCTCAGCTGTTTTAAAAACAAAAGTGGATGTTAAAAATACAGGGCATTTAACTGCTCCTTGGCTGAGTTCTGGTTTATACCCATGACTCATCATTAAACTTTCTGGTTTCATTTTGTTGTTAATTGATTCGTCAAAAGTAATAATCTATTTGAATTATCAAACCATCTTAAAATTTACTTTATCGTTATCAATTGTTCAAATTTATTTGTAAAATTTTTCGCATCTTTACTTCATGCAAATTTGTGTTTACTGTGCCTCGAGCGGGCAAATTCATCCCGAATACTTCAAAGCGACGGAAACCTTAGCTAAATTATTCGCGGAAAACGAAGTTCAAGTGGTTTTTGGCGGTGGTTCTTCTGGACTCATGGGGCAACTTGCCGATGGTGTTTTATCAGCTGGCGGACAAATTAAAGGAATCATGCCGCAGTTCATGAACGAAGTGGAGTGGGGGCACCGTGGTGTTTCGGACTTTGTTTATACCGAAACGATGCATGAACGCAAAGCGAAGTTTTTGGAAGGAACGGATGCATTGGTGGCACTTCCAGGTGGACCCGGAACATTTGAGGAGTTATTCGAAGCCATTACCTTAAAGAAACTAGCGCAATTCACAAAACCCATTATCATTCTGAATACAAGAAATTATTTTGACGCATTTCAATTGATGATGAAACAAGCCGTTGCAGAGAAATTCATGTCGGATGACCTCGGAGAATTATACCAAATCGTTCAAACGCCAGAGGAAGTTTTGCCTGCTATCGAGCAAACGCGCAGTTGGACAAAGTCCATTCATGATGCGGCAAAATTACGCTAAGCTTTACTTTATTTTCAGTTTCGCTACTATTGGGAAGTGATCCGAAGGATAACTTACTCCGAAAGGCTCTTCCAATGTTTCAAACGACTGAATATGAATGCATTCATTAATGAAAATATAATCAATTCGTTTAACTGCAGGAGTGCTTTTATCAAAGTTGTTAAAGGTGCGATTCATCTTTGATTTCACGTGTTTTGAAACCAGAAGAGCGTCGTTCAATTGGGATTGAATAAAGGCAATGGTGGAATGATCGTCGTTTAAATTGAAGTCTCCACAAAAAATCACCGCCTGATTCGTTCCCTGTGTCACTTCTCGCATTTTATCTAAGATTAATTCAGCACTGTTCTTGCGTGCGCTTTCTCCCACGTGATCAAAATGGGTGTTGAATACCCAAAACGTATCTTTTGAGTGAAGGTCGAGAAATTGTGCATAAGTACAAATTCGATTCAATGCTGCATCCCAACCTTTTGAAGGAATTCCCGGGGTAGGAGAGAGCCAAAAAGTTCCTGAAGTGACTAATTGAAATCGTTCCTCTTTGTAGAAAATAGGGGAGAACTCTCCTGCGTTTAAACCATCGTCTCGTCCAACACCTACTGATGCATAAGCTGGTAAGTCTGTCAATAACTGCTCCTTTTGGTGAATCAACACCTCTTGCATGCCTATGATATCGACATCCAATCGTTTGATTTGACCAGCGATGGCAATATGTCGATCTGTCCATGGACTTGCGTTCGAAGTCGTGATGTCGTAGCGAATGTTATAGGTCATCAGGTTCAAGCTAGACTGTGAATGAACCGAAAAAACCTTGATAATGAAAAAAGAAAGAAGTACCGTGATCCTCATCTTTTATTAAATTTCTTCCATGTTTGGCAACTCTCTTGATGTCCTTTTAAGAGTACAAATAACGAAAATAACAAGGTGTATTTCATATCTTAACTATAGGATTAAACGATGGTATTCATTTTTAATTTTGCTCGATAATCATTAAAAACACTCGATTTTGAAATGAATCCTAAAAATGATTGGTCGTTCAAAACAGGGATTAACCAAACGCCCGATTCATCAAATTTTCTCATGACAACATCCATTGGGAAGCTCGCTTGAATGATCACTTTCGGTTTAACCATTAATTCATTGACAAAAACAGATTCATAGACATCCACTTTAAACATGATTTCCCGAATGTCATCTAGCCATACCAATCCAAGAAATTCGTTTTTTTGATTCAATACTGGAAAACAATTTTTTGTCGAATGAGAAACAACTTCTACTAAATCACCAAGAGACATATTTGGTTTTAGAACGGGGTATTTTTCGTCGATAAAATCGCTCGTGTTCATTGTTGCCAGTACATTTTTGTCTCGATCGGAACTTAACATTCCCCCTTTTTCGGCAATCCCTTTTGTATCCATGGAATTTGGCTCCAAGTACTTTGAAACAGCATAACTGATAGAGGAAACGAGCATTAATGGAATCATCAAAGTGTAACCACCTGTGATTTCAGCAATTAAGAAAATAGCTGTCAAAGGCGCATGGTATATTCCACTTAAAATTCCTGCCATCCCAACAATTGTAAAATTATTCTCTGGCAGGTTAACGGTAGAAATAAGGTTGATCAAACGAGAGAAAAAATAGCCGAAATAGGCACCGACAAACAAAGAAGGCGCAAAATTACCACCATTCCCACCGCCACCTAAAGTTAGTGCTGTAGCAATCGATTTGACGAAAATCAATACTCCAACAACAAACAATACAAACCAAGGATACGCTTTAAATGACTCAAAGAAACTATTTGACAATATATTCTCTGGGGTCTTGTTTGCCAAAAATTTTATGCTTTGATACCCTTCACCAAATAGGCTTGGAAAAATAAATATAAGAGTCGCAAGAACAAGACCAGCGACAATTGCTTTTTTGTAAGAAACAATGGATTTATTGGGGAATTTGGATTCAATGTAAAGGAACATTTTTGAATGATACACGGAAATAACACCGGCAAAAACACCAAAAAACAGATAATATGGAACATTATAAAAATTAAAATCTTCAGTCAAATTAAAGGATAACAAAATTTGACTATTTAATACAATTTTGGAAATCAAAGCACCAGTAGCGGCAGCAATAATTAAAGGAGTAAATGCACTTATACTAATGTCAAGAAGTAAAACTTCCAGTGCAAATAAGACTCCTGCGATAGGGGCGTTGAATGCGGCACCTATTCCAGCTGCTATTCCGCAAGCCAACATCAATGTTCGTTCTCTCGGATCTAATTGGTATTTTCTAGAATAGTTGGAGCCAACTGCGGCACCGGTGATGACAATTGGAGCTTCCAATCCAACTGACCCACCAAAACCAACGGTAATTGAACTGGTTACAACTTGATCATACGTTTGATTTATCGGTAAAATACTGGATCTCTTTGCAATTGCAAAATGTATTTGTGATAGCCCCTTATTTAGTTTATTGTTTAAAAAGCGCTTAACTACAAAGACGGTTAGAATTAATCCAATTAGGGGGAGTAGTAAATAAAAGTACCGGAAATTACTAAATTTCTCATACGTTGCCGCCAAATAAATATAATGAACAAAGGTTTTAAGAATTACAGCCGCCATTCCTGCTGTGAAACCAATTAGAACACTGGAAAGAAAAACAAATTGTTTTTTGGATAAATGATTTTGAGACCATTTAATGATTGTTTCTATTTTTCGAATGAGCCAATGTTGCATGTTTATTTTTGAATTTCTTATTTTTGCTTAATTAAATTGTAATCATCAAAGATAAGCGTTTTAACTGAACCTAGATTCAGACCTTGAAAGATCTGTTTCTGATTCTATTGAGGTCAACAAAAATTCAAACTGTCAAAAAAAATCTCGACACTGATGATTTTCTCCTAATATACTTTTATGATTTTTGATAATTGTTCCAATCTCATATTGATTCACTATCTTTAGCAACTCACAAAAAAAAAGTATTAATTAAAACATATTATGAAAATTCACTTATTTAAAAAATTAGCTTTAGGAATCTTATTTTTCACTTCATCCTTTATTTCTAGTGCTCAATTCAGTGGAAATGGATTGCGTTTTGATGGTGCAAATGATTACATTCAAACTGGATTCCCGGGTATAGCAGGCGCGAACGCAAGAACAATCGAATGTTGGTTTAAAGGATCGTTTAGTTCAACGCAACGATTCTTTGTTGATATGGGGGAAACTAGTGGTGGAAATGGGTCACGATTTTCATTTAAAATCAATCCTAGTACTACTGTTGCAAGGATTGAGATTGCTGGAGCAGGATTGAACGGCTTGACAAACATCGTAAACAATGCTTGGCATCATTTGGCAGTTACTTACAACCCATTAGCTACTATCAATAAGTATAAGATCTATGTTGATGGTGTTTTGGACGTCGAAGGAGACTTGGCGCCTATATTGAATACTAATGCAACCTTAGCTGTTCCCATGTGTATTGGAGTGCGAGCAGATTTAAGTAACATTACCTTACTTAATGGCTCCTTAGATGATGTGCGAATTTGGAATGTTGCTAGAACTGCAGCAGAAATTGCTGCAAATGATGCATCTGAGTTTTGTGGACCACAACCTGGTCTTGTTGCCTACTTTAAATTAAATGATGGTGCTTATTGGAATGCTTCAAACACTTTTGTTACTTCTGCAAAGGATGTTGTAAATCCCTTAAATACAAATTTATTATCGGGATTCGCATTAATTGGGACAAATTCCAATTATGTAGCAGGAATAGCGAGTGCTTCAACCCTTGTTAATCCAATAGCTCAAACGATTTCGGGATGTAGCTATACAAATTCAACAGGAACTGTCTTTTTTAATTCCGGAACAATTAACGATACACTTCTTACAAGTTTTGGGTGTGACTCCCTCGTTACGATAAATTTCACAAGTAGCTTCTATACCCATTTTGACACAGTGACTACTTGTTCAAATTATACATGGATGCAAAACGGCCAAACTTATTCAACTTCTGGGGTGTACTCAGATACACTTATTAATTTGAATGGTTGCGACTCCATCAACGTTTTGAATCTTATTATTCTCTCACCAACATATTCAACGGATAACATCACAAGTTGTACACCAATTACCTGGATCGATGGCGTAACATATTCTGCTAGTAACAATAACGCGACATACACTTTAGTTAATGTTTTGGGATGTGATTCTATAGTAAGCTTAAATTTAGAAATCAACAATTCCTATTCCCATTTTGACACAATTACAAGTTGTGAAAGCTACACATGGATTAATGGAATGACTTACACTGTTTCTGGTATTTATGGCGATACAAGTCAAACAATGAATGGTTGTGACTCCTTGAATTATTTGAATTTGACGATTTCAACTTTAGATTTAACTGTTTCAGAAACAGCACCTGGTACTTTGGCAGTATCTGAATCTGGGGCCAACTACCAATGGATTGACTGCGCTACAAATCTGCCAATTCAGGGTGAAACCAGTCAAACGTACACTGCTACTCAAAATGGAACGTACAAAGTATGGGTGTCAACATCCAATTGTAGCGATACATCCATTTGTACAGAAGTATCATCCGTAACACTTGATGAACTAGGTTGGATGATGGATTGGTCCATTCACCCGAATCCAAGTTCTTTAACTATTCAGATACAGGGATTTGAGAAGATTAAACATACATTCACCGTTTCAATTTTGGATTCAAAAGGCATTTTAGTTAATGTATGTAGCGGAGAATCAGATTTGATAGACGTGAGTAACCTTGAACATGGACTCTATTTTATTCATATAGAAACTGAAAAAGGAAATACAACAAAACGATTTATTAAAAATTAAGTTTGAAATATACGTATAGGATAATGTCACTCCATGGGGTGGCATTATTTTTTTGTAGCAATTTTGATTCTTGATTTGGCGGAATTAACATTGTATTTGTTATTTGAAATCAACTAAACAATACGGTAAAAACAAACATCCCCATAATCAAATGATTACAGGGATGTATTGGATGAATTATATAATTAACAATCCTAATAGATTAGTTTTTCATCAATCCTTTTAACGAGTTACTTCACATCAAAACGATCTAGGTTCATGACCTTTGTCCATGCCGCAATGAAATCTTTAACGAATTTTTCTTTTGCATCCTCGCTTGCATATACTTCAGCTAAAGCGCGCAATTCTGAGTTCGAACCGAAGATAAGATCCGCACGAGTTGCTGTCCATTTCACATCTCCTGTTTTACGGTCGCGTCCAACAAATACTTCTTTGGTATCTGAAGTTGCTTTCCACTCAGTAGACATATCCAATAGGTTGACAAAGAAATCGTTCGATAAGGTTCCTGGTCGATTCGTTAGAATGCCATTGTTCTCATTGTTGTAATTTGCATTCAACGAACGCATGCCACCAACTAGAACCGTCATTTCAGGAGCGGTCAAGGTTAACAATTGTGCTTTATCAATCAAAAGTTCCTCTGTGCTTAACGTGTATTGTGTTTTTGTGTAATTTCTGAATCCATCCGCCATGGGCTCAAGCACTGCAAATGACTTTACATCTGTTTGCTCTTGTGTTGCATCCATTCGACCTGGTGTGAAAGGAAGGGTCATGGCAAAGCCTGCTTTTTTTGCTGCTTCTTCGATCGCTGTATTACCTGCCAAAACAATAAGGTCTGCCAATGAAATCTTTTTAGCGGTGTTTTTTGCATTGAAATCTGCTTGAATTTTCTTCAATGCTTTTAATACACGGTCAAGTTGCGCTGGATTGTTCACTTCCCAATTGCGTTGTGGCTCCAATTGAATGCGTGCTCCATTGGCTCCACCTCTTTTGTCCGAACCTCTGAATGTACTTGCTGAAGCCCATGCAGTTTCAATGAATTCATTATTAGCAATTCCAGAAGCAAGAATGCTTGCTTTCAATTGTGTAAGGTCTTGTGAATTAACCAATTCATGGTTTAATACTGGAATTGGATCTTGCCAAATCAACGCTTCTTTTGGCGCTTCTGGACCTAAATAACGAGTGTTTGGACCCATATCGCGGTGCGTTAGTTTGAACCAGGCACGTGCAAATGCATCCTCAAATTGCTCTGGATGTTCCATAAAACGTTGAGACACCAAATTGTAGGCAGGATCAAAACGCATAGACAAATCCGTTGTTAACATGGTAGGAAGTTGCTTTTTGTCTGCATCAAATGCATCTGGAATAATGGCATCTGTTGTTTTTGCCACCCATTGATTTGCTCCAGCTGGACTTTTCGTCAATTGCCATTCGTACCCATAAAGGATTTTAAAGAAAGAATGACCCCATTGTGTTGGAGTCGTTGTCCAAGTCACTTCTAACCCTGAGGTAATCGCATCTTTTCCTTTACCGGATTTGTAGTCGCTTTTCCAACCGAATCCTTGTTCTTCAATGCTTGCTGCTTCTGGATTTGCTCCGACATGTGAAGCTGGACCTGCACCGTGCGTTTTACCAAAGGTGTGTCCACCAGCGATTAACGCAACGGTTTCCTCGTCGTTCATTCCCATGCGACCGAATGTCTCACGGATATCCTTCGCTGCTAAAACTGGATCAGGATTTCCGTTTGGTCCTTCTGGATTCACGTAAATCAATCCCATTTGAACCGCTGCTAAAGGATTCTCCAACTGACGATTTCCAGAATAACGTTGATCATCCAACCATTTCTTTTCCGCCCCCCAATACACATCTTTTTGTGGTTCCCAAACGTCAACACGTCCGGCAGAAAATCCAAAAGTCTTGAATCCCATATTTTCCAAGGCAACATTTCCAGCAAGCACCATTAAATCGGCCCAAGAAACGTTACTGCCATATTTTTGTTTGATAGGCCACAATAATCGTCGTGCTTTATCGAGGTTTCCATTGTCTGGCCAACTATTCAAGGGCGCAAAACGCTGTTGTCCTGCAGAGGACCCACCACGTCCATCACCAGTACGATACGTTCCAGCACTGTGCCAAGCCATGCGAATAAACAAAGGACCGTAATTTCCGAAGTCCGCCGGCCACCAATCTTGTGATTCCGTAAGAACTTTTTCGATGTCTTTTTTCAATGCGTTATAATCAACTGTCATAAATGCTTGACGGTAATTGAAATTTGGATCCATTGGATTGGATAAATTCGATTGCTGATGCAAGATGGTTAAATCCAATTGATTCGGCCACCAATCTCGGTTGGCATTTGGCTCCGTTGAAGATTGGTTTTCAATAGGCGCAACAGGAGTGGATTCGGTTTTGTTTTTGGATTTACCAAAGCCCATTGGACATTGTCCATCGCTCACTTCTGCAGTTTTTTGTCCAACTACCATGCCGGTAATGAACAGACTCATAGTCAATAGTTGCTTTTTCATAATTACTTTATTGAATTTAATCACCTTCAAATTTACCGCGAAGAAACCATAGAATTCATTGATATTATTTATA
>JANRBR010000013.1 GCA_030727405.1 Crocinitomicaceae bacterium
GTTCGAATCTGCTTGAGACCTCAAGAAAACCCCTCTTTCTTAATGATAGGAGGGGTTTTTTGTTTTCCTTAGGGTTAACGTATAGGAAACACTAAAATGAAATAAATATGGAGAACGCACATATAATTACCATTTAATGTTTATGTTTATCAAAATAACCTAAAACAACAAACTATGAAAAAAATTACTTTTTTAACGGTTATGCTTTTCAGCATGTACCAATCGATGGCTCAGCTTGCGATTAAAATCACTCCGGTTACCGTATTGAAAAATCAACTATTTATGGTCCATGGAGAATGGTTTTTACCCAATCAAGATCAAATTTCCTTGAGTTTGGGTGTTGCGCCAAATCTTGTTCCAAAACTTGATGCCTTTGGAGGTATTGATGACATCCTAATTGAATCTGACTACACATACGATGCATTAGATGCAACATGGTTAAACGATGCAAAATCTGGTTTTTCTTTTGATCCAGAATTGCGCTGGTATGCCGATGAGCAAATGGATGGCTTCTTTCTTGGATTGTACTCCTCACAGAGATTTTCTAGTGGCGTGAGACTAGATGAATCCTATTTGGGGGGCCCTACCGGCGGATTTATTACCTCAAAATCAAGGGTGAGTGTTTATGGTGTTCAACTAGGTTTCGAAAAACTGTTAGGAAAAAATGATCACTTTGTTTTTGACTTTTACATTGGTGGTGGTGTAAAACAAACCAAATACACATGGAACGAAAGCAACATAGTTGGTCCTGGACGCGGGGGAGACCCTACTTATGGACTTGCCTTAAGAGGTAATATTGCCATTGGTTATGCTTTTGGTAACTAAGTACCTTTCGAATCTTTAGAATCTAAAGCACCTTTCGAGGTGCTTTTTTTATTTTATAAAAAGCCGCATCTCAATTGGGGGACATTCCGTCTTTTGACAGCAAAATACATATTAAGAATTTGTTAAGTTTTTGCTGTTAGAAATGTGGAATGCATGCGTTTTAGCATCGTATTCAATGAATTCGATAGGTAAAATGAGAAAATTGTTGAATCAACGAAACTTTCTGCTCGTTAGTTGGTTTAGGAAGTAACAAAAGTTTTATATATTTGGCATTCGAAAATTTAAAAATTAGAAACACTAAAATCTATTTATCATGAACAAAAAGAAAAAGACGGCCGGAGGATTTTCAGCAATCGTTTCATTTCTCGCTATTGCTATTGCCTTAGTTGCGGGGGCTTTGATTTACAGTAAAGTTTTTGGAGATCCAAGCAATTTCATTGACCGAGATCCAGCTGGTGAACCAATGGAAGGAAATTATTATGGTGTAATTTACAAAGGTGGATTTATCGTTCCTATCCTAGTAGCCATGAACTTAATCATTATCATCTTCTCTTTGGAGCGTTTGGTAACTTTGTTATTAGCGAATGGTAAAGGAAATACAGATAAATTTATTTCGTCCTTAAAAGGTCACATGGAAAAGAAAGATTTCAGTGCAGCAATCGCTCAATGTGACAAGCAAAAAGGTTCCTTAGCGAATGTTGTGCGTGCAGGATTGGTAAAATACGAGCATATCAGTGGGGATAGTAACATGTCCAAAGAACAAAAATTAGAATCATTGAAAAAAGAATTGGAAGAAGCTTCTGCATTAGAATTGCCGATGCTTTCTAAAAACCTTGCTGTTCTTTCAACAAGTGCATCCATTGCTACCTTGATCGGTTTGATTGGTACCGTACTCGGGATGATTCGTTCATTTGCTGCGATGTCCAAAGGTTCGCCAGATACGGCCGCACTTGCAACAGGTATTTCTGAAGCCTTGATCAATACTGCATTAGGTATTACCGCTTCAACTTTAGCGATTATCATGTACAATGTTTTCTCAACGAAAATTGACACCATGACTTACAGCATCGATGAAGCAAGTTTCACGATCGTTCAAGATTTCTCTGCATCTAACTAATCGTTGGTTCAACATTAAATAACAAGCAATGCCAAAATTAAAAATACCAAAAAGTTCTCCATCCATAGACATGACCCCTATGGTGGACTTGGCATTCTTGCTTGTGACATTCTTTATGTTAGCTGCTTCATTTCGTGCAAGTGAACCCGTAACGGTAAATACACCATCCAGTATCAGTGATAAATTCATCCCTGAAAACATGATCATGGTGACCATTGACCAAAATGGACGCGTGTTCCTAAATTTGTCCGGTGAAGAAGCTAGACGTGAAATGCTTACCAACATGCTTGGGAAGTATAAAATGGGCCTCCAAGATGAGCAAATCGAGAAGTTCACATTCATGTCAACATTTGGTTGTACCATGCAAGAATTACCTTCTTACATTAATACAAGCGCTGATGCGCGCAATAAATTCCAAACGAAAGGAATACAAATTGACTCCACGGAAAACAATGAATTTCACGACTGGTTAAATTTCGCTTCAACTGCTGCTCTAAATTCAGCTAAAACAGCATTTGAAGAAGCAAAATTAAACGGTAAAAATCCCATTGCAGATGACTACAAACCAAAATTCATACTTCGTGTAGATTCAAAGACTGTATACAAGCGTGCGGAAGAAGTAATCAATGTTTTTAGAGATTTAAACATAAATAACTTGAATTTCATAACCTCTTCGGAGTTAGCTCCGACAAATTAATCAAACATGGCAGAAATCGCAGAAGGCGGTGGCGGCGGCCACGGCAAAGGCAAGAAAAGAGCAAAGAAAAGCTCGACTCGAGTAGACATGACGCCTATGGTTGACTTGGCGTTCCTACTCTTGACGTTTTTCGTATTGACTTCTACATTTAGCAAGCCTAAAATGTTACCCTTAGCTTATCCAGCTAAAGCAGAAGATATTCCTGATGGAGCAAAACCTCCTAAGATGAACAATGGTATTACATTTGTCTTATCTAAAGATAAAATTTACTATTACCAAGGTGAATATTTCAGCAAGGAAAATCCAGATAAGAACGGATCCGTAACTGAATTAATTGAGACAGATTTCGGTCCAGGAGAAAAAGGTGTACGAAAATTGTTAGGAAAATTAAATAATTACGTTTTAGTGAAAAAGCAAGGTCTTGATGGCAAGCTGAAACGTAAAGAAATTGTCGATACAACTTATATTAGTCAACTAGAAAAGTTGAAAGTTGAACAGGATGCGCTTAAAGCGCTCATTAAAACGGACGATAAAGCGTTATGCAAAAATTTCATTGACCTTGTGGATGAGTTAAAGATTGCAGAAGTCGGTGTGATTGCACCTGTTGACATTACTCCTGGCGAACTGCAATTGTTAAAAGCAAAACTTAAAAAATAATTCGTATGCAGGTCCTTTATGTCATCGTTGCTTTAGTCACAGGATTTTCTCTCCTAGACTATTTTACTGCTCGCAAATGGCAGCAAGTAACATCAAACACGAGAAACGAAGTCGTTTTTGCCCATAGAAATAAAGCATATGGTGCATACGCCCTACGAAGTAGCTACAACAAAAGAATGGTCTTGATTATGGCAGGTTTAATTTTGCTTGCTGGACTGGCTTTTGGAATTTCAGAGTTAATTAAACGCCTTCCTAAAGAAGAAGTTGAACTACCCAAAGCTCAAGGTGTCAACACCACTCTGAAACAATTGAAAAAAGTGGAGCCACCACCAGTAGCACCACCACCACCACCACCACCACCGCAATTGGAGAAAATGACGGCATTTTTACCACCGGTAATTGAAAACGACATTGTGACAGATGTACTTCCAACGCAAGATCAGCTGAGCGAAACCAAAGCTGGTGCGACAGATGTTGATGGTACAGATGAAGTTTGGGAACTTCCAACAGATGATCCTAATGTCGGTGGGCCAGCATTAACACAAACTGTAGTTGAACCAATTGAAACATGGGTTGAAGTTGAAGCGGAGTTCAACGGTGGTTACGAAAAGTTAAATGAATTCATCAATGACAACATTCGACCTCCAGCTGAAGCAGGGGAATTAGGTGTGAATGGCCGTGTAATTGTACGTTTTGTCGTAGAAAAAGACGGGACTGTTTCTAATGCAGTGGTTGAAACCAAATTGGTTGAGTGTCCAGCATGTGACAAAGAAGCATTGCGCGTGGTAACGAAAATGCCGAAATGGAAAGCAGCATCAAATGCTGGTCGTGAAGTGCGAACATATGTGCGACTTCCGATTAAATTCGAATCTCAATAATACACCTCATTTTTAATAGATCCCCAATAGAATTTTCGATTGGGGATTTTTTTTGCCATTATGAACAGTCAAATTATTCAAAATACCACTGGATTAATCGTTGTAGTTTCAGCCTTGATTTTTGCCGGCGTTTTACTCTTTACAGACGCTGTTGATTACATGTTCGGCTGGAAAAGAACAGCCATGGTTGCCGTACTTATTTCATATGCTTTATACCGTTTTTCGAGGGTATACCAAGCTTTTAAACGTTCAAAAACTCAAAACAATGAAGAGAATTAATGTACTATTCATACTTTGTTTGATTGCATTAACCAATTGTGATCAAAATCCAATGGCATCCCCAAAAAATACCCACCAAAAGGGCAAGGCTTATATTTATGTGGAAGAATCGTTCAAACCACTTTTTGAAACTTCTATCTCGACTTTTGAAAGCCTGAATCCACAAGCGGATCTTGTTGCGAAATACACCACTGAAGGAAAAATCATTCAAGCCTTTCTGGAAGGGAAAGTAAAGACCATTACCATCACACGGGAATTTACGAAAGCAGAGAAATATTACCTAAAAAGTAAAAATGTAGAAGTAACAAGTGACCGAATTGCATTAGATGCGGTGGCATTAATTGTACATCCAGAAAATAAGGATACCACCATAAGTATTCCTCAACTTAAAAAGTTTCTTAAGGACAAATCAAGTGTTTGGCCAACTTCGAAGGAACCTGTTACCATCGTTTTTGACCAAATGAATTCTGCTAATTTCAATTACATTACAGAATTGCTACAAACCAAAACGCTTTCACCCAATGTCTTTGCGGCTAAATCAAATGAAGAAGTTTTGGAATACGTTAAAAAAAATAAAAATGCAGTTGGAATCATCGGATTGAATTGGATATCTGATCAAGAAGATTTTGAAGTGCTCAATTTCTTAGATGGGATTCATGTCATGGATGTACGACTGACTGATGATAGTCCATCCTTTAAGCCCATCAATGGATTTATTTTTACGCGTGAATACCCGCTTATTCGAGATGTTTGGATGATCAACAAAGGGAGTCGTTCCAGTTTAAATACCGGTTTTGTCAATTTCATGGTTGGTGAAAAAGGTCAAATTCTCGTCCATAAGTCAGAACTTGTGCCAGCAAACAATCCCATTCGTTTAATTCAAATGAACCCAAAGAATTAATTTTACATCAATTCCTCTTTCTTTTTTTTGCCAAACCACAAAACAAAGCTATTTTTGGCAAGGAAATTGATTAGCATTAAAAAACTCAACACAATGAAAACCTTATTTTTAATCGGAGCAACATTTTTAAGTAACTTAACTTTCGGCCAGACATTAAAAGATGCCATTTATAAAACAGATAACGAGCGTTATGTGGATGCATTAAAAGACTTTGCTGCCCTGGCGAAAGCTGATCCTACCAACGGTGAGATTTATTTTTACTACGGAGATTGCTATTTTGACAAAGGGCTGGTAGATTCTGCTAAAATGATGTGGAACAAAAGCTTTGAAGTAGATAAATTACGTGCTTTGCCTTTTGTTGCTGCTGGCCGCGTACTTTGGTTGAACGGAAAAAGAGTGGATGCTAAATTAGAGTTTGATAAAGCCAAGGCTTTAACGAAAAAAGACAAAATCAAACGTGCTGAAGTCATTCGTGGGATGGCAAAGATTTTCATTAAATCTGAAAATAAGGATTACGACCAAGCACTTTTATTGCTAGAAGAAGCCATCTCAAAAGATCCTAAAAACGAAGACAACTTATTGTTAAAAGGTGATGCATTATACGCTAAAACTCCAGACAATGCGAGTTTAGCGATTAAATCCTACTTGGCTGTTTTGGACATCAATCCTAAATCTGCTCGTGGCGTTGTGCGTGTTGCAAAGATTTATCAAGCGGCACAAAACCAGGAAAAAGCAAACGAGATGTACAAGCAAGCAAAACAAATTGACTCTACGTATGCACCTGCTTACCGTGCGAATGCGGAATTAAACATGTTGTTTGGGAAGAAAAAAGCGGCCATTGATGATTGGCAGAAATACCTCAAGTTAAACAACAACTTGGAGGCGCGGTACTTGTATACAACGGCACTTTTTAACGCAAAACAATATTGTGAAGCAATCACCGAAGTGAATTATTTAAATGCTAACAACCTAACAAACTTTTATACAGAACGTATGTTGGCCTTTTCATACTTAGAGTGTAACCCGGACAGTACAACACTTAAGACTGGCTTGGAAGCATCCAATCGATTTTTCGCCATTGTTCCTGCCAACATGGTAAGTTATTTGGATTACAAAACGAGAGGAGCACTTTTCATTAAATTAGGGAAAGATTCACTTGGATTACTGGAATATGAGAAAGCCATTGGCATCAACGAGATTGCTGCGAAGGAACTTACTTCAGTAGTAGCAAGTTTGTATTTCAAATCAAAGAAATTTGATAAAGCCATCGAGTACTTTACCATGCGTTCTAAATTAATGACCTTGAATTCTGCGGAAGAATACCAATTAGGTAAAGCGATTTATGCAGGTCCGAAAGATTACGCATTAGCAGACTCAGCCTTTGTTCGAGTTACTAAGTTATCTCCAACATACGTTCCTGCCTATTGTTGGAGAGCTCGAAGCAACTACAAAATGGATTCGAATAATGAACGATGGGCAGCACAACCTTACTATGAGAAAGTAGTTGAATTGGTTAAACCAGACGAACGTGCTACCACCGCAAACAAAGCAATGATGCTCGAATCTTGTCGCTATTTGTGTGATTATTATGCGAAATCAAGTGCGAAAGATTTGGCGAAAACGAAATCATATTATGAAATCATTCTTCAAATTGATCCGAATGATGCACTAGCTAAATCAGCATTAGGAATTAAATAATTCCCATTGATAAGGTTTAATTTAAAGGCGAAAGGATTCTTTCGCCTTTTTTTGTACCCTTAAGTGAAATGCTTAATTTCACTTGAAATAAATCCTGCCATGAAAAAATACGTCGTTTATATGCTCCCATTATTCATGCTTGTTTTTTCGTGTAAAAAAGAAGAGGTAAAACCTCCTGTTGTGGATGTTCCTGGGGTTGGGACCGCAACAGATTCACTGGGGAAAATACAAGTGAACCTATCAGGAATGCAAAACACGAACGGGAAAATAAACATTGCATTATATAATAGCAGCGCAAGTTTCAATGATCCAAATGCTATGTACCAATCACTGGTTCTTAATCCGGTACTTGGCAACATGTCTTTCACCCTTGACAGCATACCAGAAGGCACCTATGCCTTTGGTGTCTTTCATGATGAAAACAACAATTTACAAATAGACCAAAATTGGTTAGGGATTCCTACGGAAGGATTTGCATTCTCAAATAATGCGATGGGGACATTCGGACCTCCTTCATTTGATCAATCGAAGTTTGTCGTAGTAAAACAACAAACCCATGTTCAAACCATCTCTTTGCATTTCTATTAACGCTGCAATAATCTTGCGACGTATTTCCCGATGATGTCAAATTCTAAGTTTACCTCATCACCGACCTTCAAAGAATGAAAATTCGTGTGCTCATACGTATAAGGAATTATGCAAACGGAAAAAGCACCCTCTTCGGAATCTACGACGGTTAAGCTCGCACCATTAACCGTGATGGAACCTTTCTCCACCGTCACGAAATCGGCATCGTACTCAAAACGATAGCGCCAGCTTCCAGCTTCATCTATTATGCTTACACAACGTGCCAAACCATCGACGTGTCCCTGAACTATGTGGCCGTCCAGACGTCCATTCAAGCTCATACAGCGCTCCAAGTTAATTTTTGAGCCAACCTTCCAGTCGGACAAGTTAGTTTTCGCTAAGGTCTCGTGAATGGCTGTCACCGTGTGTTTGCCTTCGTTTAATTCCACCACCGTCAAGCAACAGCCGTTATGAGCCACACTTTGATCGATTTTCAAGGCAGCACTCAATTGGGATTCAATGGCAAAATGAATGTTTCCTTCCTCTTTTTGAATGGCTGAAACAATGCCAATTTCTTCTATAATTCCTGTAAACATAAGGTCAAAATTAGGTGAAATTCAGGAATCCGTTGCGCGAATGTCCTTAATATTAAACTGGAGGTTTGTTTTTCCATTGAATTCATTTGTTTCAATGGTATAGGCCATGTCAAATGGCATTCCCTTTAAGGTAAAAGGCTCTTTGTCTACAAGATTGAAACCAATGGCATCAAATCCTAATGTTGAATAGGTTTGTACGACATTTAATTTTAAGTGTTTTTCCTTTAGCAATCGGGATTCGCGGGCATATAGCTCCGAGGTAAAAAAGACCGGTTTCATGTTTCCGGGTCCAAAGGGTTCAAACGCATCTAAAATCTTTTTCAACCTAGGGAGTTTTCCATTCCATTCCGTTTGAATCTCATTCAAATCAATTTTCAAATCGATGTGTTGAGTGGCTTCTAATGGTTTGGAATCCAACATCCGCCTCACTTCTGTTTCAAAGGCGATTTTAAATCCAGCTAAGGCCTCTTTTTTCATGGTGAGTCCCGCTGCAAAATGGTGGCCTCCAAATTGGAGTAAATGGCTACTGCATGCGTCCAAGACTTCGTATAAGTTAATGGAACCAACACTTCTGGCAGAACCTGTGATCAATCCATTTGATTCAGTCAAGACAATTGTTGGACGGTAATACGATTCTATGATGCGCGATGCCACGATTCCAACAACGCCCTTGTGCCAATTTTCATTGAAAACCACACTAGTACATTGGGTTGGATGATTTTCATCTGCAGCAATTTGTTCCAATGCTTCTTCCGTCATGGATTGATCAATCGTTCGACGCAAGGCATTATCGGCATGGATTTCCTCAGCCAAATTCTTGATTTCGATGTCGTTCATGGACAACATCCAGGCAACTGCGGTGCTCCCGCTGCGAATTCTTCCTGCTGCATTCACCCTGGGCGCTATCACAAAGACAACATCTGTTAAGGTCATGGGTAATTTTTTTCCAGCCAACAGGAGTAATTCTTGAAACGCTAAGCGAGGGTGATCATTTAATCGTTTAAGGCCATGAAAGGCCAAAATTCTATTTTCTCCAGTCACATCGACAATATCTGCACCAATGCTAAGTGCGAGTAAATCCAGGCTACTAAATAATTGTTCAAGAGAAATATCAAGTCGATGAAAGAGGGCTTGCATGAGTTTGAATCCAACTCCACAGCCTGAAAGTTCTTTGAACGGATAAGGACAATCGGAACGTTTGGGATCCAATACGATGGCATCCGGAATTTTCTCCC
The DNA here is from genome assembly GCA_030727405.1 of Crocinitomicaceae bacterium. Classification (GTDB taxonomy): domain Bacteria; phylum Bacteroidota; class Bacteroidia; order Flavobacteriales_D; family Crocinitomicaceae; genus UBA952. The sequence continues at coordinate 9,451 of JANRBR010000013.1, forward strand.
CAGGTTGATGGTGGTCACAAATGATGAAATCAATGCCCTGTTCCTTTGCCAAAGCAACGAGTTCATTGGATTTAATGCCACAATCCAAGGTGATGATTAACGTTCTATTCTCAGACTTCGCAAAATCAATTCCCGCCTGACTGAGTCCGTAACCTTCTTTGTAGCGATCTGGAATGTAATAATTCAGGTTTTGATGCACTGGACTCAATTGCTCAAACATCAAGGCAACAGCCGTTGTGCCATCCACATCATAATCTCCAAATAAAAGGATGCCTTCTTGTTTTTCAATGGCCAGTAACAAACGATCAACGGCACGATGCATGTCCTTCATTTGAAAGGGATCATGTAGATTAGCTAAATCGGGTCGAAAGAAACTTCGAGCAGCGTCTTCTGTATCTATACTCCGCTGAAGGAGTAATTGAGCAACGAGCTCATTCACTTTTAATTGTTCACTCAACAATTTCCCCTTCTCCTCATCAACACTCGGTTGAAAAATCCATTTTTTTTCCATCTCACTTATTGTTTACTTTAAGTTAGTGATTTTTTTCGAGATGGCTTCACACTTCAGTTACTAGTCAACGTAACTTAATTTCAACATATTCGAAGCGCCAAGGTCCTCAAGAGGAATGGAAGCGATGTTAATAACCAAATCACCTAATTGAAGGTAACCTTCCGATTTCATGATGTACTTGATGTCTGCTATGGTATGATCGGTAGAAATTCGTTTATCGTAATAAAAGGCACGAACACCCCAAACTAAGTTTAGTTGAGCAAGAATGTTGCGGTTACTGGTAAACACGTAAATCAGACTATTCGGTCGTTGGGAGGCGATTTTATATGCTGTATATCCTGAGAAAGACATGGTAATAATCGCTGTCGCCTCGACACGTTGAGCCAATCGACAAGCATTAAAACAGATGGAATCCGTAATGAAGCGATCACTGTTTTTCAAAGGCAATTCTTCCTTGTGGTACATGGCATCATGCTTTTCCATTTCCTTGATGATGTTTGCCATAGTTTGAATGACTTCCACCGGATAATTTCCCACGGATGTCTCGCCAGATAACATGACTGCATCCGCTCCATCTAGCACAGCATTTGCCACATCATTGACCTCAGCCCTACTTGGGGTTAGATTTGAAATCATCGATTCCATCATCTGGGTCGCAACGATTACCGGTTTTGCCTGAGATATGCATTTAGAAATCAGCATTTTCTGAATCGAAGGAACGGTTTGATATGGAACTTCCACACCTAGATCTCCACGTGCGACCATTAAGCCATCGCTTTCCGCGATGATTTCATCGATGTTTTCAAGTGCCTCTGGCTTTTCAATCTTGGCAATCACTTTTGCATGATGATTCTTTGCTGCAATGCGTTTTTTGAGGTCAACAATGTCTTCTTGCGAGCGAACAAAGGACAATCCTATCCAATCTACTTTCTGTTCTAATGCAAAGTCTAAATCTTCTATATCCTTCTCGGTTAATGAAGGCATGGATATTTTAGTGTTCGGGAAGTTCACTCCTTTTTTGGAAGAAAGAATTCCGCCTTGGATAATTTCGCATCGAATCGTCGAATGTCCATCAGTTTCGCGAACTTCTAGCACAATTTTTCCATCATCCAGCAAAATACGTTCTCCAGGCTTCACATCCCTAGGCAATAAGGTGTAATTGATGGAGAAACGCTCTGCATTTCCGATTACCTTATCAACGATCAATAAAATTTCCTTTCCGATTTCCAATGGAACACCGTTGTTTTCCATTTCATTGGTTCGAATTTTTGGTCCTTGTAAATCTGCCAAAATCGCCACATTTAAATCAAGTTCTTCGTTCAATGATCGAATCATGGAAACGGCTCCTGCATGATCCTCATAAGAACCATGGGAAAAATTCAAGCGGCATACATTCAATCCTTCCAACATCATTTTCTTGAGAACTTCTCTTTTCAATGATGAAGGTCCAAGCGTTGCAACTATCTTCGTTTTTTTCATTTTAACTTGTTAAATAGGATATTAGTTCAAATTCATTTTCTGGAAAGTCGAACACTGCGACTATTCCGTTTATTTTTCTCAATTGTTGTATCAACACTTCTTTCTGAAAAGAGAAATTTTCTCTGAGTACCAAAAAGAAATCAATCATTGGTCGGTCTGCTTGAAACAAGCCCTGATCTTGCCTGTTTTTAATCAAATAAATTCGAGTCAAAAATTCCTCATCCAAAAAAGAAAAGTACCTGAAGGACAAGGTATCCTTTGATTTTATTGGGTTGACTTCAAACACATCGTTGTTTTTGACCAAGTTAATGTTGAAGCATTGGTTTAGCTCCCAAGCCAAGCGATAATCTGCGAAGGCAGATGAAATTCCAATGACCTCCAGGGTCATTTCATCCTCCAAAATTAGTTCATATTTCTTGACTTTTGCCATCGCTGTATCAAAATTAGGCATTCTCACTGAATGAGAAATGCACAAAGTCTTGTCAATTGATGTAATTAATCAAAAGTTTTTCGTTTCAATTTTTAATTACTTTTGTTTCATAACACCGCACCATGAAAATTCACTCCTTATTCTTCTTATTCTGTCTTGGTATTTTCGGATTAAGTTTTGCTCAGCCCACTAAAAAAATCACAAATCGTGACAACTATGCATGGCAGTTTGGAGCTTCTTGGATGCTAACAGATGATGACGGATACGAAATAAATCCATTGTCCTCCTCTAAATTCCAAAGTACTCCTTTCCCTACAAGGTTATTTGCAGATAAATACATTTACAATGGTTGGAGTGCAGAAGGCGCTTTGGGGTTCCAGAAATATGATCCAACGAAAGTGGTCAATGATTCACTTGGCATCACTGGAAGCATGATCTCTACGGATCTTGCATTGAAGTATTCATTTTACAAACAACTAGGAAGAGGAATGGTGGACCCGTATTTGGGAGCAGGGATTGGTTTAACGCTGCGCACATCCGATGAACGAAACACAGCAAACCCGGTATCTCCAACTTGTAATTTTTCCCTAGGTTGTACTTTTTGGATGAGCAGCCAACTTGGACTTCAAGCACAGGGGACCTTAAAATTAGGTCTTCCCGATTTTTTGAAAAGCTCAGATTACATGCAATATAGCCTCGGATTAACCTACCGAATAGAAAAAACGGATGGCTACAAAAGTGATTTTGAAAAATCGAAATATAAAATAACTCGACACCGAACCCGCATCAAGGTGAAAAAACCGAAAAGCGAATCTTAATTCTGGATGTTGAATCTTTTCTGAGTCTTTTGCCTGCTTGTTTCTATTCCAAAGAAATAAGTTCCATTAGGCAATTCGGAGGTTTGGAAACGCAATAAATGTCCGCCTTGGGGATATTCTTTATTCGTCAGCTCACGTACTACTTGATTGGCATCCCAAATTTTAAAGCTAACCATCGTTAATTCTGGACAAACAAAATAAAAACTCACTTCTCCTGAAGCAGGATCGTGGTCCAAGGAATATAATTCGCAAAACAGCGACTGATCGACCCTTCCTTTTGATAAAAACTTGAGTAAATAGCGGTATGCAATGATTGCCACCAATATGAGCAATGTAATGATTAAAAATTCAATGACTCTTTCCATTATAACGAGATTACACCTTTAATTTGAGCAGCTTTTTCGTAGATTTCAATAATGGAATCTACCGTAAGCATTACCTCTTTCACACTGACACTAACATAATTGCCTCCACCTGACTGATGGTACGAAATGTCCGCTTGTTCATCAAACAATGCACTCACTTGAGCCATGCGTTCATTATCATTTGGCACAATGAACTTGAATAAGTAAACGTTTGGCCAGTCTAATTGCTCTAATTGAGCTCGTAAATTATCAAATACACTCACCTTACAAAGTTAATCAAGCATTTTCATTCTCAGCTTCCAGATCTTTTTAATTTTGTAATAAGATGAAATTATTTTCCTTTTTATTCTTATTCATCAGTTTTGCTTTGGTTGGTTTTGGACTCATGTATCCGAAAAATCCAATAGAACACAAACTCAAGAAAAGAGTGGAAAAAAGGGTGTTCAATTGTGCTCACTTTCAAGAAAATGAATTCAGCAAGCAATTAAATAACTACCTAGGACAATACATCGATCAATCCTCAAAAGAAGGCGTTCCTGCTTCTGAGGAAAAGTCCGGAATCGATTCATATTTGAAAACGGGAAAACTTAAATCAGTATCAAACAACCTTGGTTTTGAATTGGAGAAATTTCGTTATTCCTATGCTGTTTTAACCCCTTATGCTGAAAAAATTCTAAAAGAAATTGGCGTTGCTTTTGATGATTCACTTTCGCACACGCCTTTAGCAAATACGAAACTTTTAGTGACGTCAATGACCCGAACGCACACAACAGTCAACAGATTGATGCGGAGAAATCGAACAGCCGTTAAACGAAGTCCACATTTAAATGGGAATAGCTTTGATTTTTCCTTTTCTAGGTTTATCTGTGAGAGAAAGTTAACGGATTGCGAACGGCAATACCTTCAAGAATTAAGCGCTTCTATTCTGCTTCAATTTAAAAAAGAACGCAAAATTTGGGTGACTTTTGAGCGCCATGAGGAATGCTTCCATGTGGTAACGCGCATGGGTAAATAAAAAATTGACGTATTTTTGCATCGAATGAAATACCTCATCCTCTCCATTTTCGTTTTCATTGGCGGCATTGCCTTTAATCAGACTTCAACGGAGACGTTTTCAGGTATTACAGCGCAACGAATCGATGTTGACATAAGCATCGACGGAAAACTTACTGAAAAAGAATGGCAAACACCCGCTCAAGCACATTCCTTTGTCCAACTGCAACCATATCCCGGGAACGAGTCTAGAAAACGGACTGAAGTTAGAATGCTATACGACGATGACGCTGTTTACATCAGTGCCATTTGTTTTGACGACCCTGATTCAGTCTCAAAAGTTCTATCCATCCGCGATGATTATAATCCCAACCTAGACATCTTTAGTATTTACCTCGACACATACGATGATGATCAAAATGGATTCTATTTTGGTGTGACCAGTAGAGGTGTTCAAATTGACGCAAAAATTCAAGGAAGCAACTACATCGGAGAATTGAATCTTGCCTGGTTTAGTTCAACCGAATTAACAGAACAAGGATGGACACTAGAAATCCGCATCCCTTATAGCGCCATTCGTTTCCCGAATACCGAATTTCAGAAATGGGGAATTAATTTCTCTCGAGAAATTGCTAGGTATCGAGAAAATTCTACTTGGGTTAAGGTAAACCCAGACTTGGAGAATTTTCTACTCGAAAGTGGAGAAGTGTTAGGAATCCAAGGAATCAAACCACCGCTTCGTTTAGCGCTTATGCCCTATGTTTCTTCTTATTTTGACCGCGTTCCGAAAGGTGATGGGACTTTCGGTTGGACGCGATCCCTCAATGGAGGAATGGACATCAAATACGGGGTGAATGAAGCGTTTACCTTGGACGTGACATTGGTGCCAGATTTTGGACAAGTCGTATTTGATCAACAGGTATTGAATTTGAGTCCTTTTGAGGTGCAATTCAATGAAAACCGTCAGTTTTTCACGGAAGGAACTGAATTATTCAACAAAGCAGGACTGTTTTATAGTCGAAGAATTGGAATTCAAGCACCTTATAAAGTGGTAACAACCATGCTGGGACCAGATGAGTATTTAAAAAATGTTCCCGCGGGTTCAAAATTATATAATGCAACCAAGCTTTCAGGGCGCATGAGTAACGGACTTGGTATCGGAATTTTTAACGCGGTTAATGCCGCACAATATGGAACAGCGGTTAATTACGATAGCGGAATGGAACGAGAGGTGATGGTATCTCCTTTGACAAACTACAATGTGTTTGTATTGGATCAAAACCTAAAAAACAATAGCTCTATTACATTTACGAATACCAGTGTTTTACGTTCGGGAGAATTTTACGATGCAAATGTAAGTGGCTTAAATTTCAATGCCAATACGAAAAACAATAAATTCAATTTCAATGGGAAAACAACGGTTTCTGTTCAAAAAGCTTTAGCGTCGAATGTAGGCTATAATTACAACCTTAATTTTGGAAAACAACGTGGGACATGGGTTTATGGCGTGGGTTATTTAGAGGAATCTGATAAATTTGATCCAAATGACCTTGGATTTAATTACAACAACAACAAGCGCATCATCGAAGTGTCGGGTGCCTATCGAAATTTTAAACCAAAATGGAAAGAACTAACCAAAATAATAGTAAATGGTTCCGTATCGAGTTACCGACTTTATGAACCTAATAATTATGTAGGATCTTACTCGAATTTAGGTTTTGTATTGGTCTCAAAATCGTTCAATGCAACTGGATTTGGGAATTACAATACCTTGACAAAAAACTATGATTATTTTGAGCCTCGTGTTTGGGGAACGTATTTTCTACGTCCTAAAACCTATGGTTTTTCTTGGTGGGTATCCTCAAATTACCAAAAAAGATTGGCCTTAGACGCAGGACTTAATTACACGCTCGTTTCAAGAGATGAGTGGAAAGAATATGGATACAATGTCAGTCCACGAATTCGATTTACGGACTTCATTGCTTTCAGTTACAATTGGAGTCAAGATTTCGAACGAAACAGCGAAGGGTATGCTGTGCCATTTGATGAACCCGTAAACTTGCCATCAGGAATTATCTTCGGGAATCGAGATCGCATCAACACGACTCAAACTATTTCCATGGAATATATCTTGACCAATCGAATGGGAATTACCTTCCGTTTGAGGCATTATCGTTCGGCCATTAATTATCATCATTTCGGCACTTTAAATGAACAAGGATTGATCGATGTCCTTCCAACGTATCAAGGACTAAATAATATTGGGGAATCAGCATACAACATCAATTACAATGCCTTCACCATTGATTGTCAGTACCGATGGGTTTTTCAACCGAACAGTGAATTCAATATCGTTTGGAAAAACTCCATTTTCAGCGCGGACAAAGAAGTTCAATCCATGTATTGGTCCAATCTACAAAATACCTTGGCAAATGGACCAGTGAACAGCATTTCCTTCAAATTAATTTATTGGCTTGATGCTGGTCAAGCATTCGGAAGATTAAAACTATAATTACCATTTGGAATACTCCCCATCATTGGAGATATACCCATGTTGGTAGGTTTCAATCGTGGAATCATCCTCTTCGATGAAACTTGGATAAACCTGAAGCTTTTCGTAGAAAATCTTTCCTCCAGATGGAACAGCAATCATAAACTTTACATTTTGATCGCGGAATTTATCCGAAGTTGGAAACGAATACATTGTCTCTAACAACATCCGATTACCTCGAAACTCATATGCACATTTAATGTTTCTCGCTTTTTTCAAAGCAGATTCATGTGTGCGTCCCTGTGCATCATTGATTTGTTTAACATGAAATAAGGAATCTCTTGATTGAGAATACACCAATTCAATTCCCTGTAGATATATATGTCCATTCTCAATCGTAATTAATCCTTCATCTCCATTGCTTTTAATTTTGAACCCATCAATTAATTGGCCTTCAACAGATTTCAATTCAATGTTCAATTCAGTCCCTGGAATGGTTGCGATTTCTTTTTCCACTTCACCATAGATGGCCATTGAACGTCCGATTTGAACTCCACCCATTGAAACCAACACAATTCCGACAACAAGTGTCACTCCAAAGACTGCTGTTAACACTTTTAAATAGCTTGCTTTAAATTGAGTGATCAGTCGAATACCAAACAAGTAACTTTGTGCAACAACAGCAATGGAAATCAATGCAATTCCAAGATGAGAATAGGCCTCATGGGAAGAGGATTCAAAAAGTAATCCGCCGAAATCCTGAAAGGACATAAAACGTCCGTTGAACTGTGCTGGAATGATATCCGGATTGACAAAGAAGAAGATGATTGCAAAAACAAAAATTCCTGTTCCAAAGAGTAAAGCCCAAATCCCTATGATCACAGAGATGATGCGGAGAATACCAGATATGGAGGATTGAATTCCCGAATTTGACTTTAATTCCTTTGCGCCTTTTTTGATTCGGTTGGCTGCGTCGCCGAGCTCCGATTTCATGTTTTCAATGTTCACATGCTGACCTTTCATGCGTAGTTTATCGCTACTTGTTTTCGCTATTGGAATGATTGCCCAAAGCACAATGTAAAGCAGGAATCCTATGCCAAATGTCAATAATGTCAAGACATAAATGGCACGAATAACTACCACGTCAACGTTAAAATATGCAGCAACACCAGCGCAAACTCCTCCAAGCATTGCTCTATCCCCATCTCTGAATAAGCGTTTTTCGGTACTTACCGGTGTCGATTCATTCACTTCTGAAGCACCTGTTGATGAAAATTCTTCTGGTTTACCTAATTTTGAAATAATTTCTTCAATGGTCGCAATGATCACCACTTGCTTAAACGTGGACAAATCCTTCTGAAGCAATTCGACAACGCGCAACTCTACATCTTGAAGAATGTCATCACATCCTTCTTCGTTTTTTAAAACTCCTCTTAATTGCTTTAAATAATTATTCAATAACTCATAAGCTTGTTCTTCGAAAATGAAGGGAATTCCTTGAAGGTGAATGGAAACAGTTTTATTCATTTGATTCTTTTTTTGGATGAGTAATGTGTCCGACAGCCGCTTGTAACTCTAACCAAGTGCGTTCAAGACCGGATAAGAACGACTGTCCTTCCTTCGTAATGGCATAGTATTTTCTTGGTGGACCAGATTTTGATTCTTCCCAACGGTACTCTAATAGTCCCATGTTCTTTAAGCGAGTGAGCAAAGGATAAATCGTGCCTTCTACCACTTTTAATTGAGCTAAATCAAGCCGTTCTAATATTTCGGAAGGATACGCCTCTTTGTGGTCCAAAATGCTCAAAATGCAATACTCGAGTATTCCTTTGCGCATTTGTGACTGTGTATTTTCAACATTCATGTAGAAATATTTTATGCAAAGATATATGTTTTATCCTGTATTATGCATAACATAGTACGTAAACATAAAAAAAGTGCGTGAATTATTTCAAACACTTAAAGTAATCGTAGGGCTCCAAGCAAGACAAACATTGGTAATGCGCCTTGCAAGCCGTACTTCCAAATTGACTCACCATTTTGGTTTCTCGGGAACCACATTTGGGACAAGGGACAATGGTAGGTGCTGCAAAAAGCACACTTTTATCCACTTCATGTTCCGGTGGAGCAATTCCAAATTCACGAAGCTTGATTTTTCCAGATTCCGAAAGCCAATCAGTTGTCCAAGCAGGTGACAAAACGAGTTCCACACGAACGTTCGTTATGCCATTTGCTTTCAGTTTAGCCAGCACGTCATCTTCCATGGTTTTCATGGCTGGACATCCACTATAGGTTGGTGTGATGGTGATGACCCATTCCTCGTTTCTGAAGGAAACATCCCTCAAAACCCCTAAATCTGACAATGATAAAACAGGGATTTCAGGATCGCAAACTTCCTCTAACAACGTAAGAATGGATTCCTTACTTACCATTTCATGTTTGGGTATGCCCTTTGCATGTATTGCAAATCGGCTAATAAATAACCTAGATGCTCCGAGTGGACTCCCCTTCTGCCGCCTTCAAATTGCCAATTATTTGTCGGGATTTGTAAGGTTGCTTCTGCAAAAACTGCGTGAACCGTTTTGTTCCAAACTTCTTTGATTTCAACCATCGAAGGAACGATTCCGGATGTAACAAGGGATAAATCGGCACTCGTCTCGCTGAATAATTCATCGGTGTAACGCCATAAATTATCCAATGCTTTCTGTGCGCGGGTATGTGATTCTTCTGTCCCATCACCAAGACGAATAATCCATTCCGAGGTGTGTTTCAGGTGATACCTTGTTTCTTTTAACGACTTTTCTGCGATCGCAGAAAGTTGTGCATCCGATGAATGAACAAGCTTTTCAAACAAGGGTTGGCGAAAGGCATCGAATAAAAATTGACGCATCATAGTGTCCGCAAAATCCCCATTTGGCTGTTCCACCAAAAGTGCATTTTGGTATTCATTTTCAAAGCGCAAAAATGCCAACGCATCGTGATCTTTTCCATTTCCATCGATTTCACCAGCATAATCCAACAAACTCATGGCTTGTCCAATCAAGTCTAATGAAATATTGGTCATTGCTATGTCTTCTTCTAAAATTGGGCCATGTCCGCACCATTCACCTAAGCGTTGACCTAAAATCAGGCTGTCATCACCTAAGCGAAGCACATAATTGTAGAGTGATTCATTCTTCATCTCACATGTGTTTTACGCCATCAGGCACATCATAAAAAGTGGGATGTCTGTACACTTTTGTGTCAGATGGCTCAAACAATGAATCAGCATCCGAAGGATCTGATGCATGCACATAATTTGACTCAACGACCCATATGCTGATCCCTTCGGACCTTCTTGTATATACGTCTCTTGCATTTTCCAATGCCAGGGTTGCATCCGGTGCTCTTAAGCTTCCGACATGTTTATGATTCAATCCTTGTTTGCTGCGGATAAATACCTCCCAAAGAGGCCATTCTCTGTTTGACATAGTTTCTAAAAATATAATTGTTAAGCTGTTTTTTTCATGGCACGTTTTTCAGCATAAGCCATGGCTGCTTCACGCACCCACATTCCGTTTTCCTTGGCTTTTTTTCTAGCATCGATGCGCTCTTTGTTGCATGGACCATTGCCATTTACAACTTGCCAAAATTCATCCCAATTAATTGGACTAAAATCATAATGTCCGCGTTCCTCATTCCATTTCAAATTCGGATCCGGAATGGTTAGCCCAAGAATTTCAGCCTGTGGGACCGTTGCATCAACAAAACTTTGACGCAATTCATCGTTTGAAAATCGCTTGATTTTCCATTTCATGGATTGAGCTGAATGGGGTGAATCTGCGTCACTTGGTCCAAACATCATTAAAGCGGGCCACCAAAATCGATTCATGGCATCTTGCGCCATGGCTTTTTGTGCTGGCGTACCATTGCAAAGCGTAACTAAGCTTTCGTATCCCTGACGTTGATGAAAGGATTCTTCCTTGCAAATTTTAACCATGCCACGCGCATAGGGTCCATATGAACAACGGCACAATGCAACTTGGTTCATGATCGCAGCACCATCAACCAACCAACCAATGGTTCCAATGTCCGCCCAAGTCACCGCTGGATAATTAAAAATAGAGGAGTATTTTGCCTTGCCAGAATGTAAATCATCCATGGTGGCTTCGCGGTCTGCACCCAATGTTTCCACTGAGCTATATAAGTAAAGTCCATGTCCGGCTTCGTCTTGTACTTTCGCAAGCAGAACTGCCTTTCTACGCAGGTTAGGAGCTCTAGTAATCCAATTTCCCTCAGGCAACATTCCGACTATTTCCGAATGTGCATGTTGAGAAATCTGACGAATTAATGTTTTACGGTATTCATCCGGCATCCAATCGTTTGGTTCGATTTTAATTTCCTTGTCAACTTTTTCTTGGAAGCGCTTTTCTAATTCTTGTAAATCCAATGTTTTCATGTTTATCCGGCTTTTCACAAATATACAAAATATCGATATTTCAATGAAACAAATAACATCAAACAATGTTTCTAAAACTCAGACAATTTACACAGGATTGTGTAAATTTGAATTCAATTTAAATTTCAACTTGAATGACGCCAAAATTTCATTCTCTTAAGATCAAAAACATACGCAAAGAGACGAGTACTTGTGTTTCAATTAGTTTTGAAATACCCAATGAATTAAAAGAAGATTTTCGCTTTCAATCCGGACAATATTTAACCCTTCGGAGTACGATTAACAAGGAAGACGTTCGTCGTTCTTATTCATTGTGTTCCGCCCCTTCTGACAATGAGTGGCGCGTGGCCATCAAGCAAGTTGAGAAGGGTATTTTTTCCACTTATGCGGTCAACGAATTACAGGAAGGACAGTTCTTGGACGTCATGAATCCCATGGGAAATTTCAAATTAGTCACCGATGTTAAACACGCAAAATCCTATGTTTTGTTTGCGGCAGGAAGCGGAGTGACACCTATTTTTTCCATTTTGAAATCCATTCTTCGGGAAGAACCGAATAGCCATGTTACCATGTTCTATGGGAATCAAGGGTTTGCTGAAGTTATTTTTCGAGAAGAATTAGAGAACCTAAAAAATGAATACTTGAATCGCCTCTGCTTGATTCATTTATTTTCCCGAGAAAATTTAGGTAATGCCATTCAAAAAGGACGCATAGACGAACAAAAATGCTTGGACTTACACAAGGCTTTCCTTTCAAACGAACGCATTGATGACGTGTTTATTTGCGGTCCGGAACAGATGATTTTGGATGTAAAAGCAGCCATGTTGACTAAGGGTGTTTCAGAGAAAAGCATACACTTCGAGCTTTTTCATTCAGGCCTTAAAAAAACGACTCAAACAGCACCATCGAAAGAATCGGATATCAGTACGAAAGTGACTGTCATTTTGGACGATGATTCCATAGAATTCCCTTTAGATTCAAACGGAATGACCATTTTGGATGCCGCATATAAAGCAGGGTCTGACGTTCCTTACGCTTGCAAAGGTGGCGTGTGCTGCACGTGTAAAGCGAAGGTGTTGAAAGGCACTGTTCGGATGGATTTGAATTACGCATTAACACCAGAGGAAGTAGAAGCTGGATATATTTTAACTTGTCAAGCACATCCTACAAGCGAGGAGGTTCTTGTATCATTTGACGACTAGACATATGGGATTATTCGATCGATTTAAAAAAACAGATAAGCAAGAAGGAGATTCCGTTAGTAGGGGATTCCATGCAGTTGAACTCGCAAAATTAACGCATTTAAATGCCGATTCTGTTGAAGTTTCCTTCTCTATTCCTTCGGAATTAAAGAACGAATTCCAGTACATACCTGGTCAATACATTAATTTGGAAGTCCTAATCAATGGAAAAAAAGAACGTCGTTCCTACTCCATATGCAGTGGGCCAAATGAATTGCTTTCGGTGGCAGTGAAAAGGGTTGACAAAGGAGTGGTATCGAATTTTTTAAACGATCAAAAACAAGCCGATTTTCCGATTTGGATTTCTAAACCTGAAGGGAATTTTAAATTGAATCCTTCGTCCAAAAACATTGTTTGTTTGGCTGCTGGAAGCGGGATAACTCCCATTTTATCTATGGCAAAACACTTGAACTCAGCTACCACGATGCACTTGTTTTATGGAAGCCAATCGAAACAAAACATTTTATTTGAAAATGAATTGGCACAAATTCCTTCGGTAAATTGCACTCATTACTTAAGCAAGGAAAAACTTGAAGGATACGAATCGGGGAGATTAACAAAAGATAAATTCACTGAAAAAATAAAAGAAAACCTTTCCCTACTTCAAGCGGACGCTTTTTTCATTTGCGGACCAAGCGGTTTGGTGGAAGACATGCAAGAACGCCTTCATTTTTTTGGTGTTTCAAAAGAGAAAATTCACGTAGAATTGTTTACTGCTGTTGAAAGTAAAGCAAAAGTTGAATCGCTAGAATTTAAAGGAGAAAGTCGTGTCAAAGTAATGATTGATGGCGAAGCTGCATCCTTTGTGATGAAAGGTGATCAGCACAGCGTATTAGAACTCGCTGAGAAAAATGGACTCGACGCTCCCTACTCTTGTCGTGGAGGAGTTTGTTGTTCTTGCCGTGCGAAAGTCCTTAAAGGAAGTGTGAAAATGCGTTCCAATTTCTCTTTAACGGACGAGGAAGTGAAAAACGGATATATTTTAACTTGTCAATCCTTTCCTACAAGTGAGGAGTTAATCGTCAGTTTCGATGAATAAGCACATTATTGTCATTGGTGCAAGTCGAGGGATTGGTGCAGCACTCGTAAAACGTTACGCTAAAAATCCAACGCATCAGGTGTACGCATTTGCGCGAAACATAGATGCAATGAATGAACAATTCACGGAAGAAAACATCCATTGTTTTGCCTTGGATTTAAGAAGCAATGTTCAAAAGCAAATAGGTGAACTCTTGGATCAATTACCTATGATCGATGTTTTAATTGAAAATGCCGGTTATTTAGTAAACAAACCTTTCTCTGAAATTAATCACGATGACTTTAGCACTTCCTACCAAGTAAATGTCATAGGAGTAATGGAAAGCATACAGTCCTTGCTCCCAAAATTCAATCCTGCTGGTTCGCACATTGTCAACATTAGTTCCATGGGAGGATTTCAAGGAAGCATGAAATTTGCAGGACTAGCGGCGTATTCTACTTCAAAAGCGGCATTATGTTCTTTTACAGAATTGTTCGCTGAAGAATTCAAGGGTTCAGGAATTGCTATGAATTGCCTTTGTTTGGGAGCGGTTCAAACAGAAATGTTGGAAGAGGCTTTTCCCGGTTACAAAGCCCCACTGACACCAGATCAAATGGCCACTTTTATTGAAGAATTTTCGTTGAGTGCGCATCAATACATGAATGGAAAAATTATTCCCGTTTCATTGACAAATCCATAATCGTTTCCGACAAGCAAATTTCGTATCTTCGTCATGACTAGCTTGCTATGAAATATGGTCTTTTCTTCTTTTTGCTTCTGAATGGCTCATTTTTAATGAGTCAAGATGTGCATTGGACTCAATTCAACGACAATCCATTGTTTCAAAATCCAGGGAACTCTGGCTTGTTTAAAGAAGACCTGCGGTTCGTGGCAAATTACCGCAATCAATGGCAGAGTGTCACCGTGCCTTTTAGTACTAGTTCCTTCTCAATTGACACAAAACACAAGGGTTGGGGTCTTGGTTTTTTAGCATTTCACGACCAGGTTGGAGATGGAAAACTAAGAACCTTGGAAGGACAACTAAACGTCAGCAAACCATTTTCAATTCCATCATTTTCTGGACACCTTTTTAGCCCAGGAATCAATCTTGGGTTCAATTACCGCCAAGTAAACTGGGGGCTTTTATACTTTGACAACCAATACAATGGATACGTCTTTAATCCAAATGCACCTAGCAATGAAACGTTTCAAAATGATTCAAAAATGAACCTTTCACTGGGATTAGGAATGGTGGATAATTGGACCATAAATGACCAATGGCAACTTGAGACAGGACTTTCAAGTTTCAATGTCAATCGTCCCAATCAGGGATTTTACAATGAAATCGTTCGAAGAGATCTTCGCTGGAACTTCTTTACAAAGGCCCGATATGCACTCAACACAGATTGGGTTTTAATGCCAAGTATTCAATATTCGAGACAAGGAACGTACCAAGAACTCATCATTGGAGGATTGGCTCGTTATGTATTTTCTAAACGCGATCGCATTCAATTATACAGCGGATTATGGTGGAGAAACAAAGACGCTTTGGCCTTAAATGTTGCGTTCGAAAAAGGTCCCATGTACGTTGGATTGAGTTACGACATCAATTACTCCAAATTAGTTCCAGCAAGTAATGCACGGGGTGGATTTGAATTGTCATTTAAATATGTGATCAGTCGATTTAAACCTAAGCAAATCATCCACCGCGTATGTCCAGATTTTATTTAATTTGCTTTGTTGTTTTACCATTCTTTAGTTTTGAGCAAATCAAATTAAAGGATGCACTCGCATTTGGAGACAAGCAATATCAAAAAGGAGATTATTACTACGCATTGGATTATTACCTCCAAGCCTTAACATTGGATCCTGAAAACATTCAATTGATATGGAAAATTGCCGAAACAAACAGAGCTTATAAAGATTATGTGCAAGCCGAGAAATATTATTCCATTGTTTATGCCAAAGATGAGGACGGGGAGCTTTTTCCTGAAGCCCTACTCTATTATGCCTTAATGCAGAAACAGAACGGCAAATACAAAGAAGCGCTTGATCATTTTAAAACAGCAAAAAAAAATCAATCAGAAGACAAAACAAGTTACCTCTTTAAAAAATCAGCACAAGAAGTAGAATCAACAAATTGGGCATTAAAACAAATGAAAATAGGTCCTGATCTAAGCATTCAATTGGCGCCACTGGGCGAAAACATCAATTCATTCGATGCAGAATTTGGGCATGTGGTTTTGGATGGGAACCTATACTTTTCTTCCTTAAAAGCTGACTCAATCAATGAAGATTTACAGGAAGTCTATGCTCCAAGTTACCATACATCTCTTTATGAAGCTTCGCTTACCGATCCAAGCAAAACCGCTCTGAAATTGGAAGAATTAGTGCCTAAAGGACGTAGTATAGGCAATGGGAGTTTTTCGCCTGATTTTCATTATTACTATAGTGTTTGTCAAGACCAAGATTTTAATTACATCTGTTCCATCGTTTTTAGTAAGCGCACAGCCGAAGGAAAATGGATGCCTTTAGATTCACTTAACACCCTTGTTAATGAAGTGGGAGCGAACACCACTATGCCCCATTTTTCTAGACTAGGAAACGAACCTGTATTATTTTTCTCATCGAATCGAAAGGGGACGAAAGGGAATATGGATGTATGGTATGCGCGTTTAGACCAGAATGGAAACCCTATTTCCATTGAAAATGTTGGAGGGATTAATTCCATTGAAAACGATATTTGCCCTTGGTTTGACACCATTGAAAACCGCTTGTATTTTTCATCAAGTTGGTATCAAGGATTTGGAGGTCAGGATGTTTTTTATTCAGAGTACCGCGATGGGAAGTTTGGCGGACCGATTAATGCCGGTTTGCCCATCAATAGTCCAGCCGCAGATCAATATTATTTTCAAAACGGCGATTCAACATTTGTATCGTCCAATAGACTTGGTAGCTTGTATTCTAAGAATCCGACATGTTGCAGTGACATTTACCTTACTGAAGTTCCAAGAAAAAAATACGTCCCGAATCAACCAGAGGAGAATGCATCGATGGAACTTATTAAACTACCCATTCGCTTGTATTTTGAAAATGATCAGCCAGACGCAAATACTACCTCTGATTTTACCAATTTAAGTTACACCGATTCCTATAAGAAATATGAAGATCAATTTGATTCGTATAAACGAAACGTTGCGCTTCAGCGAGATTCCCTTCAAGCCATTAAATCAATAGAAGAATTAGACCTGTTTTTTGAAGTGGAAGTAAAAAAAGGGAAGGAAGATTTGGAGCGATTTACCAATCAAGTATGGATGGAATTGCAAAAAGGAAACAAGGTTCAATTGATGGTACAAGGATTTGCGAGCCCTTTAGCAAATACGGATTACAATGTTCATTTAACCAAACGCCGCATTCAATCCTTGAAAAATTATTTTTTACAAATTCAACAAGGTAAGTTCGGATCCTACTTACTAGGCGACCTTCCTCAATTAGAATTTAATGAGGTACCAATGGGTGAATTGAAAGCCAACAAAGAAACCAGTGATGATTTTTATGATCAAAAGAACTCCGTTTACTCCAAAGCAGCTTCCCAAGAACGAAGAATAGAAATCATTGAGTTACGGAGCATTGCAAGTACGTTTGTCGTTGATCTAACCGAAATTGACTATCCATTGAATTTGTTGCCTGAAAAAACTACGGTAAGCATTCAAAATACTACAGATAAAATGATCGAGCTTAAACTAAGCTGCCGGACAAAAAACAACATAAAAGTACCGTCCTACCTTCAAATTCCGGCCAATCAAGTCGTCAATGTACCCATCGACATCATTCAAAAAGAAGTGCCTTTTTCGGAACTCATAAGAATAGAAAACATCGCAACAAAGGACTCAAAATCAATCCGTTTGAACGTTAAAAAATAAGGTGATTCCCACCTAAATACATGTGCTCACACTCAACTTTTTTTGAAAACATTTGCCATTTGAAATCATTTACTCCCAATATATTATGATGCAATCAAGTATTCTTTCGTAACTTTCGGGCGAATTCAACGCAAATGAGCAACATTTTAGCAAGGGAACCTGGTACTTTAAAAAATCGATTGTATTTCATCGACATTGTTCGGTCAATTGCTATTCTATTAATGCTTGAAGGACATTTCGTTGACGACACCCTCTCCTTGGATTTGCGAGATGAATCAAACGCTATTTATTATTATTGGAAATTTATCAGAGGCTTTACTTCTCCGATCTTTTTAACGGTCACAGGAATCGTTTTTACCTATTTACTATTGGGGAATGAGCAAACGAGCTTTTGGAACAATCCACGTGTAAGAAAAGGCTTTAAACGCGCCGTAGAATTATTGTTTTGGGGTTATCTTTTACAATACTATGCTTTTCATGTGCTTCAATGCATTGGCATCGGTATTTTAACGATTATAGGCCTATATGGGATTGCGCGTCTCGTTAAAGTTGTACCACTCTGGATTTTTTATTGCCTTGCTGGAATTGCCTTTTTTAGTAGTTATTTGTTTTTTGGCTTATTACCCAAGGGACAATATTGGCCAGAGCATGCTCCTTCCATGATTCAAAACATTTTTCGTGGAAAAAATTCCATATTTCCCATAACTCCGAATTTGGGTTATACCATGTTTGGGGCGATGATTGGTGTTATTTTGTTTCATGTCAAAGAGAAAGTAAAAACCCCGCCATTCATGTTGAGTGGATTTTTTATCGGATTCATTCTCTTTCTTTGGAGTAAAAAAATACTGATCGTCCTTGGGAAACTTGACCTATTTCACGGATGTAAGATCTATCGAATGGACTGGCTATTTGAAAAACTCGGAATGGTTTTCATGATCCTTTCACTATTGTTGACATTGGAAAAATATGTGTTCCGTATTAAAAAAACCAATCTGTTTTTAAGGGTTGGACAAAATACATTAAGCATCTATATCGTCCATATGGTGATTCTTTACGGAAGTTTAACAGGACTTGGATTGACACATTTTTTTCACGAAAGTCTATCCATTTATCAAATCGTTCCTTTCACCCTAACGTTTATAGCCTTGTTTGTGATTTTTGTCTACTTCATTGACAAAATTCGGGCGCGTCTAAGTTTTATCTTAGTTCCCTTGAAGAAATTTACAAACCGTATTTTTTCGATTGATTAATTAAAATACCGCTTTTTTCTTAAGAACCCTTTGACCACAACTATCTTGAATGGTAACGATGATAATGTAAGTTCCAGTTTTTGAATAAATATGCTGTGTTTGAAAGGAATTAGCCGTTTTTCCATCACCAAAATTCCATGAAATACTTTTAGCCTTGGGGAAATTTGCCGAACATTCCACCTTTAATTTTCCATCTTTACTACTCGTCTTAACATTCACCACATTTCGATTGAGCAAATAACGCGTCATGTTCTGATCCACCAGATTAAAAGCGGTATTTTGAATGTACTTCGCTTGGTCATGATTTAATCCATCTGTAAAGGAAGAATTAGGGTTTTGTTTAAAAATGGCGGCATAGAAGCTGCAAGCAGCCAAATACGAGCCGTATTTTGACGGATGTTGCAGGTCTTTATGGTATAAATTGATGTTTGGATTATTTTCCTTAACCGTTTCCCATACTTTACCAACTGGTACAATTGGAAAATCAAATAATGTTGAGAGGTACAAATATCCTTGATGAATGTGATCATTCATGACTTGATAGTTGACGTTTAAGGAATCATCTGGATATCCATTTACATAGCCCCAGGTTTCGTAAAGTAAAATATGGGCACATGGATTTTGCTGGTAAATCGAATCAGTGATGCGTTTAACAAAGGGAACAACAGTTGAGTCGATCGTTTTGCTATCGTAAGACAATTCACGGCTGAAACCTTGTAAAACGACGTAATCCCATTTTTCTCGTTGAATGTCCTGATACAAATCAGATCGTTCACTGTGCATGTGAAAGGTATGATTCGACTTTGCACTCATGTGAACATCCACTTTAATGTTTCGGGACTCCGCTAAATCGTGAAAGGTTTTAGGCATATTGTTGTAATGCGTGAAGCTATTCCCAATAAACAATACACGCATCGATTGATTCCAAACAATGGAGGTCATGCCTAACATTAAACTAAATAATGCAATTTTTCGCATGGTGTCTTATCCCATTAAATTCACTTTATGAGCAAGCTCCTGAAGTTCTTCTGAACTAACGCGTAATTTCTCACGACTGAAATTCATGTCGTCAATCGAATTGATTGGTATGAGGTGTATATGCGCATGAGGGACTTCTAAACCGATTACTGTGACACCAATCTTTTTACATGGAATGCATGCTTTTAACTTTTTTGCAACATCCTTAGCAAATAAATGTAGGTTCGCAAAAGTAGTGTCATCTAAATCAAAAATATAGTCCTCTTCTTTTTTTGGTATCACCAGCGTATGGCCTTTCGCCAATGGATTTACATCTAGGAATGCTAAGAAATCATCGTTCTCAGCAACACGGTAACATGGAATTTCACCACGGACAATTTTTGAAAAAATGCTAGACATTACCTTGAAATGGAAATGATTTCAAAATTCATGATTCCACCAGGAGTTTGAATTTCTGCGATATCCCCAATTTTTTTACCTAACAATCCTTTACCAATCGGAGATTCGATGGATATTTTACGCAATTTCAAATCCGCTTCATTTTCTGCCACCAAGGTATATTCAATTTCCATTCCATTTGTTTGATTTTTAATCAAAACTTTGGATAGAATAAACACTTTGCTATTATCCATTTGACCTTCATCAATGAGGCGTGCATTTGAAACAATCGTTTCTAATTTTGAAATTTTCATTTCCAAAATTCCTTGTGCTTCTTTAGCCGCATCGTATTCCGCATTCTCGGATAGATCACCCTTATCTCTTGCCTCAGCGATTTGTTCAGAAATGGAAGGACGCTGAACCGTTTTTAATTGGTGCAATTCATCCTTTAATTTTTTAAGGCCTTCCGGTGTATAGTAATTCAATTGTGACATATCATAAAATATTAAACGCAACAAGAGAGCCCATTGGACTCTCTTGAACTTTTACAAAAATAAGTAAATTATTTTAAACTAATCGTTGCTCCAACAGTGTGAATGATTCCAAAAACACCAGCAAAACGCGTTGTGTATTCGAAACCTAAAGCGCTTTTGTTTTTTCCTACTAATGCATCAATTGAAAATCCTGCTGTAGGACCTACTAATGCATTTGAACGATTATCAGCATTCATAATTCCTTGCTCATAACAATATCCAGCACGGAAATTAAACGCCATGTTTTCTGTTGAAAAACCATAATCCATACCTAAACGGAATTGATCTTTCATGAAAGAATTTGCTGTGAATGCAGCTTCTACCGTTAATTTATTGCTCTCGTTGAAAATAAAGTCATAAGAACCGCCAATTCCTAACAAAGAAGGCAACTCATATGTAGCAGAGCGCTCTTCTAAGGAAGAAATAAAGCCAGTTGATACGTATGTTGCTTGCTGTGCCAATCCATCTCCTTTAAAACGCATCACTGGTCCTATGTTTTTCAATGAAATACCAAATTTAATTTGATCTTGCTCACCTGAGACATAGCGAATTCCTGCATCAATGGCAATTCCGTTCGATTTCAAATTCGAAATGCTTTCAGAAACAACTTTGAAATTAATCCCTCCATAGATACTAGAAGAGAACTCCTTCGCATAACCTATATTGAAGATATTCGCTCGCGGAGAGAAAAAACCGATGTTTCCTTCTGGATTCGCAACCGTTGTAATCGGAATATCACCAAAGTTCATCGCTTGAACGCTTATTGAGAATACTTCCGAATCCGAAATGCGCTGTGCGATACCTGCAGAATTGAAACCAATTTGAGCAGAACCCATCCAATTTGAATAATTGAATTTGATTTGTGTCTTCTCCGTAAAAGCCAAACCGGCAATATTCGAAAAAGTAGCCTCTAAACCATTTGCACTTGCATAACCGGCATCAGCCATACTTGAACTTCTAGCCCAAGGATTAACTAAAAGGTGAGAAGCACCAGCAGATCCTACGCGATCTTCATTTCCTGCTTTTAAAAGGAATGAACTTCCGATACAAATTCCTAAAACTATTTTCTTTACATCCATTTTCATCTTGTTGTAATAAAAACTTATTAAATACCTTGTAAATCCACTTGTCTCATACCACCGAAGAACTTAATCACTCGTTCTCCAACATTCGGAACATCAATATGAATGAGGTAAACACCTCCAGCTACCGGAATGGCCTTGGAGTTTGTTAAATCCCAATCCAATGAAGTTACCGGACTATCTTTCTTGAAGGTACGAACCAATTTACCACTTACCGTATAAATACTTACTGTACATCTTTCAGGTAAATTCGTGATTTTCACTTTCGTTTCAATTCTTGTTCGCTCATATTCCGAGAAAGCATAGTATGGATTCGGTACCACGTTGATCATAGCCAAGGCTTCTTTCAACTGATCTTTTG
>JANRBR010000014.1:0-4055 GCA_030727405.1 Crocinitomicaceae bacterium
TCATAACTCATAACTCATAATTCCTTTAACGTGGACGAACTAACAATACAAACACTGATTAAAGCTCAATATTCTGGGGCACTTGACCAGTCGTCGACCTACATAAATTTGGTGATGCAAACTGTTGCAGTATTGGTGGGAGGAATAGTAATGTGGAGAGCGAGTAATGCTATTCACCGAAAAAAGCAAAAAGAAAGACAACAAAATAATTACTTCGAAACGCCCTATTCGCGTCACTGGAGGAAAAAATAAGAACGCATGGAAGAGAGAAAAAATGTAATTATCATTGGAGCCGGATTAGTCGGTTCACTTTGGGCAGTTTACCTATCCAAAGCTGGTTATTCAGTTACAATTTATGAGCGTCGTCCAGACATCCGTAAGGCAGAAATATCCGCTGGAAAATCAATTAACTTATCCTTGTCGGTTAGAGGGTGGACAGCGCTCGATGCCGTTGGAGTTAGCGATGAAATTCGCAAAATTGCGATTCCCATGAGTGGAAGAGTTATGCATGACTTAGCAGGAAACTTAACCTACCAACCTTATGGTAAAGAAGGTCAAGCAATTTTTTCTGTTTCTCGTGGTAAGGTAAACGCTACGATGATGGACATTGCTGAAAAGCATGGTAACGCTACTATTCACTATAATCATGATTGCCGTAAAGTTGACTTGAAAAATGGAATTGTTTGGCTCACCAACACCATAACAGGTGAAGAAATCGAAGCTAAAGCGGATCTTATTTTTGGAGCCGATGGCGCCTTTTCAGCTGTTCGTTACAACTCTATGCAGAAGT
The DNA here is from genome assembly GCA_030727405.1 of Crocinitomicaceae bacterium. Lineage (GTDB taxonomy): Bacteria > Bacteroidota > Bacteroidia > Flavobacteriales_D > Crocinitomicaceae > UBA952. The sequence continues at coordinate 791 of JANRBR010000014.1, forward strand.
TAGATCGTTTTCAATACAGTCAAAACTTCATTGCAGATGGTTACCGTGAAATTTTGTTACCAGCAAATGCAGATGGTTCTTACAAAATGGACAAGAATGCCTTGCACATTTGGCCTAGAGGTCGTTTTATGTTAATAGCATTGGCAAATGAAGATGGATCGTTTACGTGTACTTTGTTTATGCCACATGAAGGGGGCGAAAATGCCTTCGATAAATTAACTTCCAAAGAAGCAGTGGATAATTTCTTTAAAACAACCTTCCCTGATTTCTATACGATGATGCCGAATATTGCTGATGCATGGGAAGATCATCCTTTATCTGCTTTGGCAATCGTTCGTTGCTATCCGTGGGCACATGGAAAAACAGCGCTTATGGGAGATGCAGCGCATGCTACGGTTCCTTTTTACGGTCAAGGTATGAATGCTGGATTTGAAGATTGTACGGTTTTAAATAACCTAATGCACAAACACAACCACGATTGGGAAGCCATTTTTGCAGAATACAGCAAGGAACGCAAACCAGATGGAGATGCTTTACAAGATTTATCACTAGAGAATTACTACGTAATGCGTGACTTCGTGGCAGATCCAGCTTTCCTTTTACGCAAGAAAATTGAAGCAAAATTCAGTGAATTGTATCCAGATAAATGGTTGCCGTTATACTCGCAAGTTACCTTTAGCAATATCCGTTACAGTGTAGCTTACAAGCAAGGAAAAGTACAGAGCGAAATCATGGATCAAGTGATGGAAACTCCTGGGATTGAACAAAAATGGGATTCAAAAGAAGTGATGGATAAAATCCTTTCGCTTTGTTAATTCACCAAAAGAATGTAATTTAAGGCTATGAAAAAATCAATTCTGTATTTCTTTTTGCTACTTTTTGCTACTCCACTTGTAGCACAAAGAGACTTAACGCCCGGTGGAAAGCGAAGCAAAGTTTTTGGTGGTGGACAAGATTTTCGTACGATTTCGAAACATGGTCTTCAAATTTCATTCGGTCCAAATTACACTTTGACAAAATCTAAAAATACTACCTACGACGGAACTGACCTTCTTGGTCGACCATTTAATACGATTGTTGACCCATCAGGTAGTTTCGGTGCATTTATCAACGTTGGTATGGCACATTATCGTTTGAAAGAATCGAAATTCTGGGGTAGTTTAGCGAAAAAGAATCCAGATGGTTTTTTTGGTAAGCGCGTAAAATCAAATTTGTTTCACCGTTTCGATTGGGGATTAGGGTTTGATTACATAGGTGGAAAAGAAAAAACCACGGTTGAATTGTACACCCCATTAAACCAATTGGTTAGTTCAGATGAATACAAAGGATCATTTTACAATGGTTATTTAACTGCGCGTTTTACAGCTGACCGCTTCACAAAGGTTGGAGATAAATGGCATTTAGAAACTGGAATTGGTTTCAATTTTAACTATAATATTTTATCGGCACCAGAAGCGCCTTATTTCGATGAGACAAAGGCACCACTTCGTTTTCAAAAAGATTTCATGGCACAAATTCATGCCCACGTTGGAATGAATTACCGCATCCGAAAAGGTGATTACTTGACATTTGGCTTATTCCTACCGATGGTTGGCGTATATGAAATGAATAAGTTGAAACCTACCATTCAGTGGTTTTCAAGCAACTATTATCCTTTGCATCCTCAAATTAAGTGGATACATCACTTTACGAAAAAAGTTAAAGGCTGTAATACTCCGGGATCGGAGGAAGACCGCAAGAAAAATGAAGAATTCTTACAAAACAATTAATGAAAAAGATCTTTCACCTGAGTTCGTGTAGTACCAACCAGAAAATTTTAAAGGAAATTAATCCGGGAAGTGATGTGCAATTGCAGGACATCAAAAGCGAGAACATTGATGCTAAAACCTTGGATTGGTTGAAGGAAAAAGTAGGTTCTTACGAAGCCTTATTTTCTAAAAAAGCCATGAAATACCGTGGTTTAGGCTTGGATAAAATAACCCTCACAGAAGACGATTACCGCAAATACATGTTAGAAGAATACACCTTTCTAAAGCGACCATTTATGATCAATGGAGAAGAAGTATTCATCGGTAACTCTAAAAAGGAAGTCGAAGAAGCCGCTCGATCGTTTAACGCCAACTAGCGCCTGCGGCATTTGACAATTTGATTGCTGCGCAATTTAATGCCTGCGGCATTTGACAATTCTAATGCTCAAATCAAATTATCAAATCATTTTAATTTTCAAATCCTACCTGGTGAACAAGTCACTCTCCGCGCATCTTGCTCTTTTTATGGTCAACACCTTGTATGGTGCGAGTCATGTATTGGCGAAGGGTGTCATGCCGCTTTATCTCACTCCCAATGTTTTTATTCTCTTTCGTGCGTTGGGTGCAACGCTCTTGTTTTGGTTGGTGAAAACCTTCTTTGTGCGTGAGAAAATTGCCCGCAAAGATTTATTACTCTTAGCAGCCTGTGGCTTGTTTGGTGTGGCCATTAATCAACTTTTCTTTTTTCACGGATTGAATTTGTCCTCCTCGATAAATTCCGGAATTATCATGGCCGTCAATCCGATTTTGGTGGTCATTCTATCCTTCTTTTTATTGAAAGAGAAAATCACCTTAGGTCGATCGATTGGTATTTTAATGGGAACCACAGGTGCTATCTTGTTAACCCTCACTGCAGGAACAGGCAAAGGCGATTCCATTTTAGGCGACTTTTTTCTTTTCATAAATGCAGCCAGCTACGCCGTTTATTTGGTCCTAGCGAAACCGTTGATGAAAAAATACTCCCCCTTGACGGTCATTACCTACGTTTTCACCTTTGGAGTTGCATTTATCCTTTTGTATCCGCCAACCTTGAGCGAATTGGTTGTTACCAACTTTCAGGTCATCCCTTTCGATGTGTGGATTAAAATTATCTATGTCGTTGTAGGCGTTACCTTTTTCACCTACCTGCTCACCATGTATGGCTTGAAATACTTGAGTGCTTCCGTTTCCAGTGCTTACATATATTTGCAACCTGTGCTTGTGATGTTTTTTGCGTACACACTCAGTTCCCTTGGTCTCGCTGATGATTACACCGGCACAATCACCTGGACAAAAATCATGTATATGTTGATCATTTTTGCAGGGGTTTATATTACTTCAGCTAGTTCGTATAGGGCGAAAAAGAATTCGCTTTAGAAGACCTAAATCTCCGCAATCTCAATCCAAATTATGGGTACCACCTCCCATAATCCCGAGACCTAATTACCAGAAAATGAAAAATTATCAATGAATCATTC
>JANRBR010000014.1:4155-13835 GCA_030727405.1 Crocinitomicaceae bacterium
CCCATAATCCCGAGACCTAATTACCAGAAAATGAAAAATTATCAATGAATCATTCATCCTCCCTTGAGGGAGGACCGAGGTGGGTGGCAGTTAAATCATTCCGAAAACAAAATACAACATGACACAATTGCTGATGCACATTATCAAGTTGATTCATTACCTCGCCTTCACTAAAGCGCACAATTTTATACCCTAAAGATTTCAATCGTTCTTGTCTATAATAATCATATTCAGGCTTGAAAAAATGAGAATTCCCGTCAATTTCAATAATCAACTTCAATTCAGGGATGAAAAAATCAACGATAAATCGGTCTATTGGGCGCTGTCGAAGCACTCTTTCACCATTCAGTTTTCGTTTAGATAAAAGACTTTTCCAAATCCTTTTTTCTGCCTTGGATACCGTTTCCGTTCTTAATTGACGTGCATTTTCCTTTAAATTTGGGTTATAATTATTATGATTGAACATTAGTTGGTGGATTTTAGAATCTGAATTCTATCTAATTTAATGAAATTAGTTGTAAAATCAAATTGTGGTGCCAGGTCTCTTTATACTGCATTAAAATTAACAATCCATAGGTGCCACCTCCCTTAATCCCTCCTCAAGGAGGGAGACGCAATTACCAGAAAATGAAAAATTATCAATGAATCATTCATCCTCAAGGAGGAAAAATTGAATTCTCACTCTTCAATAGTTGATATGACCTATTCATCCCATACTTTCAGCTTAATTTCCTATTTTTGACTAAAATTAGAATTATGCTCTTGTCCATGACTGGCTTTGGGAAAGCAATCGGAAACTTTCAAAGTAAAAAAGTATCCATTGAAATCCGCACTTTAAACAGTAAATCACTCGATTTGAACGTGCGTGTAGCGCCCATTTACCGTGAAGTTGAATCTGAAATCCGCAAAATTGTAGGAGATTCATTGGACCGCGGAAAGATTGACCTCAACATCAATTTGGACAGTACAGGAGATGTAAAGAACTTTACCATCAACAAAGATTTGGCAAAGGCCTATTATGCTGATTTAAAAGCGGTCAACAGTTTGATTGGTGAACATACCGACGATTATCTTTCGGTGATTTTACGCATGCCGGATATTTATATCAATGAACGCGAAGAATTAGGTGCAGAAGAAAAAACATGGATTCTGAACTTGACAAAAGAAGCGGTTGATCACTTGAATGAATTCCGTCGTCAGGAAGGTCAAGCCTTAGAAAAAGAATTTACGGAGCGTATTGAAGATATTCGTCGCTGGTTGAATGAAGTCCCGAAGTACGAACAAGAGCGTATAGAAGTGATTCGTGAGCGCATCAAAAAGAATTTGGAAGACTTAAGTGCAAAATACGATGACAATCGTTTGGAGCAAGAAATGATTTTTTACATTGAAAAACTAGATGTTTCCGAAGAGAAAATGCGCTTGGCGAATCATTTAGACTATTTCTTAGAAACCATGAAATTGCCTTTATCAGGCAAAAAATTAGGTTTTATCACACAGGAAATTGGTCGTGAAATAAACACCCTTGGAAGCAAAAGTAACCACGCCGAAATGCAAAAGTTGGTGGTTGACATGAAGGATAGCTTAGAAAAAATCAAGGAACAAGTCCTTAATACCCTTTAAAAAATGGCAGCAAAAGGTAAATGCATTATTTTTTCAGCTCCTTCCGGGGCGGGAAAGACAACGATTGTGCGTGCCTTGATCAATAAACCTGCCTTGCACTTGGAATTCTCCGTTTCTGCATGCAGTAGAGAACCGCGACCGAATGAAGTAAACGGGAAAGACTATTATTTCTTGGGAATCGCAGGCTTCAAACAGCAAATTGAGCAAGATGCATTTGTGGAATGGGAAGAAGTGTACACGGATCATTTTTACGGTACACTGCGTTCTGAGATAGAGCAAATTTGGGAAAACGGTCACACTGTAATTTTTGATGTGGATGTGATTGGCGGATTGAACCTCAAGCGTTTTTTTGGTGCTAATGCACTTGCTATTTTTGTACAACCACCAAGTTATGACGAACTGGAAAAACGCTTGCGTTACCGCAGTACCGAAACTGAAGAAAAAATCCAACAACGCATGGCGAAAGCCAAGGCTGAATTGGCGAAAGCAGATGAATTTGATGTGGTGTTGGTAAACGATAATTTAGAACATGCCATTGAAAAAGCGACCGAATTAGTACATAATTTCATTCAACAAAAATGAAAGTAGGACTCTATTTTGGAACCTTCAACCCGATTCATGTTGGACATTTGGTAATTGCCAACTACATGGCAGAATTTACCGAGTTGGATCAAGTTTGGTTGGTGGTAACACCACAAAATCCTTTGAAGGAAAAATCGACATTACTGGCCGATCACCATCGTTTGGCTTTGGTGCGTGCTGCGATTGAAGACAATCCGAATTTGAAGGTGAGTGATATAGAGTTCAAATTAGAAAAGCCCAGTTACACCACCAAAACTTTGGCTTACCTCAAAGAAAAATACCCGACTACCGAGTTTGCCTTAATAATGGGAGAAGACAACCTCCGCACCTTACACAAATGGTTGAATCACGATGTATTGTTAAAGAACCATCAAGTGTATGTTTACCCGCGCGTGTTGACCATCCAAGAAGAAGCGGAAGTTGTTCAAATTGGCACTGAAACAACCAATGCTTACGCTCAGCACTCCTCCGTCATTTTATGCGACGACGCACCCGTAATGAAAGTCTCTGCGAGTTTCATTCGCAACGCCATCAAAGAAGGAAAAGATGTTCGCTACCTGCTTACTGAACCCGTTCAGAAGTATATAGAGGAGATGAATTTTTATAAATAGAGTTGAGTGTTTAATTAAATTAATCTACCTCAATTGTCCTTCAATAATTTCATAAACTTCGCTCGCTAAGATTTCACGCTCTACCCTCCAATCGTCATTTACTTTTGTAGAAATAATGGCAAATTTGGTAAGTTCGTTTTCGAATTTTCGGTACTGAAAATCCATTTTGATGTGTTCTTCGCCTTGATGGTATATCAGTACTTCTTTAAATAGGTAGTCACGAATTTCACGCAATTCATTCGGGTAAACAGAATTAGAATAATCGCTCCCATAAAAGTGAATAGTGCCCTTTTTGCTTGAACGCTCGTCAAATGTATCCCAGGTGTATGCATAGAAACGTGACTTGTCGCGGGAGAACATTCTGCCAAGTACATTCACTTCTTTGCGCTTTATTGTTTCTCGAATTGTGCCATTCGGATTGAACCTTTTGAGTGTTTCTGGTGTTTGTGCTAACAGCAAATTCCCCAAATCATCGTATTCCTTGTTGCTCGCTTGAAACTTGCGGTTCCACGAATATTCCCGTTTCAACTTTCCTGAAGGGTAGTATTCGGTTTCGCTTCGCTCAAAATAATTGTAATCTGTGCTTAATTGACCCGTTGGGAAATACTTAAACATTCTCCAACCTTGCTTTTTCACCACAAAAACTTCCGCTAAAACACCACTTTGATAATAGGTTAAAAGTGAATCTATCAGCTGACCGTTTTCAAATTTACCTTTCATGTGCAAGGCACCGTTGTCGTAATAACTGACACATTCGCCCTCACATTTGACGGTGTCACAGAAGTAATCTGAACTCGGCGGATTACTCACGTACATGGCCAATTCAATTTGCTTGTATGTCTTCTGCGCAAACTGTAAAAAGGGAATCAGGAAGAAGATTAAAAGAATAATTTTCATGTAAGTCGTTGACGCTTTACTGATGCACTAAAGTTAATGTTCCACAAATTTCTTTCAAATGAAAATCCCTTACTTCTTTATCCTATATATTACCACAATCCTGCTATCATAAGGATTATTGTCTTCGTAAGTTTTAATGGGGACAAACATTTCTGGGTAACTCAACAGAGAATCTTGGGGTAGATTCATTTCCTTCGGACCAAACTGGCTATCCCAAACGAAATAATCGCCATCGCTGAAAGTTGTTTTCATTTCTTCCTGGAAATTTTTGGAACGGAAAAAATAAGTTCTGGTGTTTTCTAACAGCGGATTTTCGCCCAATTCAAAGGCAATCATCGGGTAGTAATAAAAAATGCGTTTCCCTTCTGTGTCGTAAGTTTTCATTTGCTTCGCTGCGCGCAATACTTTGTCCTCTAAGGGCGTTGGTTTAATTGGGAACTTCTTATTTGTTGCCAATACAATCGCAAAAATTAGGGCAATAGCTGCCATACCGTACTGTGCCCATTTCACCTTCAAAACAGGTGCTTTACCAATATAATAGATATTCAATAGAATGAATAATGGCATTCCTTGCGTTGCAATGCGCGTTAAACCTAAGGATGCATTTTGTCCTGTTGCCCAAAAATAGGAATGTGCTGCAACAACACCCACAAACAATCCTCCTGAGAAAAACCACCACTTAAACTGGATGTCTTCGTAGCGCTTTTTCACCAATAGATAAACAAAAACGGCGGTTCCTAAAATGATGGTAAACAAACCTGCATTGTCTAAGTAATTGCGGTAAGATAACAAGTAGTGATCCCATGTCCCAACGCCGTAAATGTCGTTTTCCATTTCGTAGGGACTGCGCGTGAAATACCACAAAAAGTCTTTGAAAAGAAAATATCCAACAATTGAATAAGCAACAAAACCAGCAGCTAGTAATGGAATTTTCTTCCATTGTTTTGCAAAGAGTAGTAAGCAGAATCCAAGCAGCACCGCTAACTGTCCCTCACTGCGCATAAATGGCATGAGTGAGATTACGACTGCAAAAAATACGTAGCGTTCCTTAATGAAGAGTAAAATCGCAAAAACCGATGCTAAATTGAAGAGCGGTTCGGTCATTCCACCCAAAATCGTGCGACTGTAATCTCTCGCCAAGACTAAGAGCAATGGAAAAACGATGTGTACGACTTTGTCAATCTTAAAGTGATCAAGGATTTTGAAACCTGCGATAACCGTTAGGGCATACACCAAGATATTGAACACCACAACGCCGGCAAAGCCAAACTGTGCAAAGGGTGATGATAATAAAATGAAAAAGGGTTTCCCCCAGTGATTCAAAAAGAAATCGGCATTTGACCAAGAACCAGCAGAATAAAAATAGTGCATGATTCCATCGCCGGCATCAGCTGGAATTAGCCCTTTTGCATATTTTACGCAGTACCAGATAATTCCAAATACCAGCGCCCCATAACGAAAACTATTCGCTGTTCGATTGTTGATCATTAAAATACCATTTCTGGAACGAAGTCCGGCACAACTAAATCACCTTCCGTTTTTGACATGATCTCTTCTACGCTCACACCTGGTGCACGTTCCACCAAATGGAATTTACCATCCTTGATTTCAAGTACAGCCAATTCCGTTACAACTTTCTTTACGCAACCTACACCTGTCAATGGTAAAGAGCATTTTTTCAAGATTTTTGATTCCCCTTCCTTGTTCGAGTGCATCATGGCAACAATGATATTTTCAGCTGAAGCAACTAGATCCATTGCACCACCCATTCCTTTCACCATTTTCCCTGGAATCTTCCAGTTTGCAATGTCGCCATTTTGAGAAACTTCCATTGCTCCCAAGACCGTTAATTGCACATGTTGACCACGAATCATTGCGAAAGATGTTGCTGAATCAAAGAAAACCGCTCCTTTTGTCGCAGTAATTGTTTGTTTTCCTGCGTTAATTAAATCCGCATCTTCTTCACCCTCGAACGGAAAAGGTCCCATGCCGAGAATTCCATTTTCAGATTGAAACTCAACCTCAATTCCTTCAGGGATATAGTTCGCAACTAAGGTTGGAATACCAATTCCCAAGTTCACGTACCACCCATCTCTTAATTCTTGCGCAATTCGCTTTGCGATTCCTATTTTATCCAGTGCCATTTCTCAAATTTGAAAATTCATGAATTTGAAAATTTGATTCGAATCATCAAATTTTCGAATACTCTAATTTACTTGGTTCTAACCGTTCGTTGCTCAATTCGCTTTTCGAATTTCTCTCCTTTGAAAATTCGTTGAACGAAAATTCCAGGTGTGTGAATGAAATTCGGATCTAATTCTCCAGCTGGAACCAATTCTTCCACTTCAGCAATCGTGATTTTTCCTGCCATTGCCATCATTGGATTGAAATTGCGAGCTGTTCCTTTGAACACTAAGTTTCCTTCCGTATCACCTTTCCACGCTTTCACAATCGCAAAATCAGCAGTTAAAGCCGATTCTAAAATGTGTGGTTTACCATTAAAAATGCGCACTTCTTTCCCTTCTGCTACTTCCGTTCCATAACCCGCAGGTGTAAAGAAAGCGGGGATTCCAGCACCACCAGCACGACATCTTTCAGCTAATGAGCCTTGAGGAATTAAATCCACTTCTAATTCACCAGACAACATTTGTCGCTCAAATTCGGCATTCTCGCCCACGTATGAACTAATCATTTTCTTGATTTGCTTGCCTTGTAGCAATAAGCCCAAGCCAAAATCATCCACACCTGCATTATTGGAAATACACGTCAAGTTCTTTACGTTCAACTTTACCAATTGAGCGATAGAGTTTTCTGGGATTCCACATAAGCCAAATCCTCCTAACATCAGGGTCATTCCATCTTCGATGCCCAACAATGCTTCTTCAACATTTTTTACTTGCTTATTCATAATTATATTCCTGGATCAAAGTCGGTATTATTTTCTGGTAGCGCGGCTGGCTGACCAGTACATTGGAATTGCTTTGGATCATACGAAGCCGGTACATCGAAGTCAGTAGTTGACAATGCGATTACTGGATCTTTGTAGACCTTTTGCATATAATATCCATAAATTGGAAGGGCTGTACGTGCTCCTTGTCCTTGATCAGTTGATCTAAAACGAACGGAACGATCTTCTGCACCAACCCAAACTCCTGTGACTAATTCTGGTGTAAGACCCATGAACCAACCATCTGCGTTACTTTGCGTTGTACCCGTTTTACCTGCAGTCGGCGCTAGGATATTACCCCAAGAACGACCACTTCGCAAACTTCCACCTGTACCACGTGTGATTACGCCCTTCATCATTTTCAAGGTTTCGTAAGCCACATTTGCATTCAAGACTTCTTTCGAAACGTTTTTAGCGCTATAAATAACGTTTCCACTTCTGTCTTCAATACGCATAATTGTCGTTGGACGATTGTAAATTCCGTTGTTAGCAAAAATACACTGTGCAGCTACCATTTCGTACAAGGATAAATCCATTACACCCAAACACATGGATGGAACCTCATCCTCTGGACGCAAATTGATGTCTACATCTTTTAATAATTTTGAAATGGTTTTCGGTCCAGCGTAACCGCCCATACGCGACATTACCGCAACCGTTGTTGGATTCGATGACAAAGCCAAACCATCTTGCACACTCCCTGCTGCTTCACCACCTGGACACCATCGTCCATTAATGTTTCCACTGGCATCCATTAAATCAACACAATAGGAACCTGGTTCAAACGTCATACACGGTTTCACAACACCCATTGCCAATGCAGTTGCATAAACAAATGGTTTAATCGTTGAACCAACTTGACGTTTTCCTTGTTTCACGTGATCAAAGGCAAAATGGTCAAAATTTGCTCCACCTACCCACGCTTTTACGAAACCAGTTTGAGGCTCAATCGAAACCAAACCAGCATGTAAATAAGATTTGTAGTAACGAATTGAATCGTCTGGAGTCATTAAAGTATCAATTTCTCCTTTCCAAGAGAAAATACGCATTGGCGCTGCAGTTTTGAAATTCTTCAGAATTTCATTTTCCGAATAGCCCTGTGCTTGAAGTGACAAATAACGTTGTGCACCGCGTCGAGCAGATTTCATAATTCCTGCAACTTGTTCGTCACTTACAGAATTCGTGAATGGCCAGTTTTTCAAACCTTTGTTATTGCGATCAAATTGTTTTTGCAAGTCTTCTTTCAAGTAACGCTCGACTGCCTCTTCAGCGTATTGCTGCATATTCGGATCAATCGTTGTATAGATTTTCAAACCGTCACTATACAAATCGTAGGGCATTCCGTCGGTGCGCTTATACTTAAACGATCCGTCTTCATTCTTTTCACGCAACAAAGCTGTTACTTCCTTACGAAGTGATTCTCTGAAATACGGCGCCATTCCTTGTTTGTGGTCAACCACTTGATAGTTAATCACCAATGGTTTTAACTTCAGTTCGTCGTACTCAGCTTGTTCCAATTTAGTGCGCAACGCAGGATTATTCGCAGCGCTATTCTTCTTCCATTGAAACAATACCTGGTTTCGACGCTCCAATGCACGAAGTGAATCAGACGATCTTTTTTCTGCTATTTCCTCGTTCGTAATGGCTTCTGGCGCAACACCTTTTTCTACCGCCAAATTGCGTCGATAATTCTTGATTTTATAGGTATATGGATTATAAAGCGCTGGATTTTTACACATTCCAACTAACATTGCCGCTTCGTCTTTTGAAAGGTCAATTGGCTTCTTGTTGAAATAAACCTTCGCTGCATTTTCAATCCCAACGGCATTGTACAAGAAATCAAACTGATTCAAGTACATAGTGATAATCTCTTCTTTTGTATAGCGTTTTTCAAGACGCGTAGCGATAATGTTTTCACGTGCTTTTTCGTTGACACGTCGCATCATTCTACCTAGGCGTCCACCACCACCACCATCAACTGCTTCACCGTTCGCACGAGCTAATGCTTCACGTTCGCGTTGTTGAACCGTAAATAATAATTTTGCTAATTGCTGAGAAATGGTTGATGCACCACCTGCACCACCAACGTTTACTACTGCTCTACCTAAGGCTTTGAAATCGACCCCAGAATGATCCATGAAACGTTCATCTTCCGTTGCAATCAATGCATCAGTAACAAAAGGTGAAATTGCTTTATACTCAACTCTCGTTCTATTCACCCTCCAATAACGACCTAATTCCGTAGTTCCATCTTCCGCATAAACTACTGAAGCCAATAATTCAGGTGGGTTATCCAACATCTCTACCGGAGGTAAATCTTCCTCCGATTGAAGCATTAACAAACTTGCGATAACGATAAATGGCGCGGCTGCCATAGCCCAAAAAGCAATGTTCAGTCTTTTCTTTGTTTGATCCGAGAACTCAAGCTTACTCTCTCTGCCTTTGCCCATAATTTACTTTCTTTTGAGGTAAAATTAACGAATTATTAAGTACGTACGATTATTGTAAAATATCTCTTCTTTGTGAATCGAGCTTCAGTAAAATGAACATCATTACACTAAAGGACATCATCGAAGATCCACCATAACTAAAAAAGGGAAGCGGAATTCCGATAACTGGCGCAAAACCAATGTTCATCCCAATATTTACAGCAAAGTGATAAAATAAAATCATCCCAACGGCATACGCATATACACGATTGAATTTGGATCGCTGTCGCTCCGCTATGACGATAATTCTGAAGAGGACAAACATGTATAAAACAATCAAAACAATCGTTCCAACAAAACCCCATTCCTCTGCAAATGGACAAAAGATAAAATCGGTTTCACTTTCTGGAACGTGGTTACTTTCAACACTCGAAACAGATGCGTTTTTGTATCCTTTTCCAACTAGCCCACCTGACCCCACTGCTGCCATAGCACGATTACGGTTGTAATCTTCTCCGTCTGGATCTTCTTTCAAGCCTAAAAACAATTCAATTCGCTCTTTTTGATGCGATTTTAATCCCTGAAAACCATAGT
>JANRBR010000014.1:13935-29190 GCA_030727405.1 Crocinitomicaceae bacterium
ACTAAAAGCAGGTAGGCAATGAAAAGTGGCCAATCTAAGTGACCGATGATCGATTGTTGCTGTCTCATTATTTGTAAGCAAAATTAGCTTCCAGTATCGACTTTTCGCGATCTATCTCCGTGATCTTTCCGGTTAAATATTTTTCAATCATGAGTCCAGCCGTTGGAGCAGCCCAAAGTCCACCTCCACCTTTTGCATTTTCGATAAACACTGCAATTGCAATTTTTGGTTTGTTCATTGGAGCAAAAGCAACAAATACTGAGTGGTCTTCTCCATGCGGATTTTGAACCGTTCCTGTTTTACCACAAACAACTATATCTTTCAAACGCGCTCTTTTACCTGTTCCCCCGGGTTCATGAACAACGCGACGCATCCCTTCCACAATTGTTTCGTAATGACGGCCATCGACCTTTGAATAATGTTTTGTTCTGAATTGTTCCAAAGGTCCTTTATCACCAATCGATTTCACAAAATGTGGTGTATAATGCCATCCTCTGTTCGCAATAATTGCTGCAATGTTTGCCATTTGGAGTGGTGTCAGCATAACCTCACCTTGTCCAATAGAGATAGAACGAATCGTTGAAAATGCCCAACGGTGGTGACCATACCATTTGTCGTAGTATTTCGCATCAGGAATTAATCCAGGACGAATACCTGTAATGTCCGTTTCCAGTCGTTTTCCCAAACCAAAACTATGCATGTAATCTGCCCAAATATTTAAACCAATTTCAGCATCTTCAAAATTACTTCGCTTCTTCCCTTGTTGAATGATTCTTCTTGTAACAGCGTAGAAATATGGATTACATGAATGCTTAATCGCATCGGCTAAATTCGAAGCGCTCGCATGGTTGTGACAACCAACGACAGATTTATCGCACACCACACCAAATTCAGGACTAATTACCCCTTCTTGGAGTCCAATCAATGAATTCAATAATTTAAACGTAGAACCTGGAGGATATTCTGCAGCTAGCGGTCTAGGATACAAGGGTTTGCTTGGGTCTATCACCAAAGCAGGATAATTTTCCGAAATATTTCGCTTTCCAATTAATAAATTGGGGTCATAGGTCGGAGCTGATACCAACGCAAGAATTTCCCCCGATGATGGTTCAATAGCAACAATACAACCGCGTTTATTTTGCAATAATTTTTCTCCATACGCCTGAAGAATAATATCAACTCCCAATTTAAGTGCTGGTCCCTGAACCGCTAGGGTGTCGTATTTGCCATCACCGTAGGATTCGATAGCGTTATTGAGCGCTGAAGTAACAATGTATTTGATCCCTTTCTGTCCACGCAATTGTTCTTCATAAAAACGTTCAATTCCAGCGCGACCAATATTATTCCCAGGAGAATAGAAAGCATCTTTATCAACCTCTTCCCGATTTACTTCAGATAAGTAACCAAGAATGTTGGCACCATTCGCATAAGGGTAGCGACGCATACTAGTAACTTCTTCGTAAAAACCTGGGAAATTTTCTAGATGTGGCGCAATGTTCGCTACTTCTTCTAAGGTTAATTCCTTTAGAAAAGGATAGGGTCTTATTTTTTGGTAGTTGGATTGTTTCTTTCCTGTGTGGCGGTTGAAATACATTCCTTCGCCTTCTACGATTTCTTTGAAACGCTCACGAACCATTTCAGGGGTCCACCCGATTAATTTTGCAAACTTAAGGGTATCAAAATTCTTGATGTTTTTCTCAATCATCATTAGGTTGTAGTAGGTACTGTTCGAAATGATTTTTCGTCCATCTCGATCAAATACTACACCTCTCGGCGGGGTGATTTCTCGGCGTTTTTCAGCAATTTGTTGCGCTCTCAAGGTCCAAGAATCATCAATTACTTGCATGTAAAACAAGCGCGTAGCATAAATGACTCCCACGATAAGGAAGAAGGCAATAATTACGTACTTGCGGGTATCGAGATTCATCTTTCTTTAGGCTTCCGAATAAATAACATTTGCAGCAGAACAACAAACAGGAATGAAATAGGAAGGCTTAAGAATGTTTTTTGGAGGATGAAAAGAATAGCGTCGATGCGGAACATTTCCAATAAGAAAAACCAAAAATGGTGAATCAATAAAAGAAACCCAAAAACATAAATAAACCACCTTGGACCCATTTCGAATAAGTTGCTTTCTTTTGATAAATCATATCCTTCTCGTGGTGCAAACATTTTAAAAATGATTGGACGAAGGTAAGTGAAGAGAAGAAGAGAGGAAGTATGTAAACCATACGTATTGCAAATTGAATCGATGACAATACCCATTGCAAAAGCTAGAAATAACATAGCTATAATACTGAATTCGAAAGGTAGTAAAAAGATAAATAAAGGGTAAACCATAACTTGAATGCCCAATCCAATTTCAAGTTGATTCAAAACTAATGCTTGAAGCAAGGCAAGAAATACAAAACGAATACTGTGTTTGATTACTTGGTTCATTTTGGTTTATCTTCAGGTATCAATGATTCAATTTTTTTTTGCTCCTCTTTTAACAAATTCTTAATTACATAAACGCGTTGAAGCGTTCTGTAATTTTCCGAAAACAACACAACTACATCCCAAATAGGCTTGCCTTCGACTGTTCTTAATTTCTCAACTTTTCCAACGGGAATACCTCTTGGGAAAATTCCTGATCCACCTTTCGTGACTACTTTCGACCAACGCTTGATTCTTGTATCATTCGATATCCCAGAAATTGAACCGCGACGTGGATGTTTACCATCCCATTTCAACAATCCAAATGACCCATCGCTTTCAATCATTACATCAATATTGATGTTCTCAGTTAAAACAGATTTTACAACTGAAAAGTGTTCGCTCACATTATGTATTATTCCAACGATTCCTTTGTCTGAAAACACTCCCATGTCTTTTTCAATTCCTTGCGCAGAACCAATATTAAGTGTAAAGTAATTATTTGCCTTTGTGAAAGTTGAATTAATAACCAAAGCAGGAATATAATCGTATTGCTGCTTGAAGAGGGTGTCGTTGATTTTAACAAGTCCATTTTCCAGACGCACAAAACTCATCGGCAACTGCGAACGGAGGTGAATATTCTCTTTTTGCAAAGCAGTGTTGTTCTTGCTTAGGTTCAAGTGCTTGGTAACCTCATGCTTTGCAGACAAGAAAGTACCTGCAACTTTTGAAGCGCTGGTTAAATATTGGGAACGGGGGAAATTCAAATACGTGAAATAGGTATACAGCGCAAATACCTGCATAAACGTAAATAGAAGAAAGACTTGAAATCGCCTTAAGAAGGCAAACAAATTGCGCATGTACAAAAATAAGAAAGTCCCGAGAATTATTCACGGGATTTCAAATTAATCTCTAATCAAGAACTGGTATTTATCAATGTTCTTTAAAGCGATGCTTGTTCCTCTTGCTACAGCTCTCAATGGATCTTCCGCAATATGAACTGGCAACTTTGTTTTAGCAGAAATTCGTTTGTCCAAACCTCTTAACATCGAGCCACCTCCAGCTAGGTAAATACCTGTTTTATAGATATCTGCAGACAACTCAGGTGGTGTCATTTCTAAGGCACTCAAAATTGCTTCTTCGATTTTCGAAATTGTTTTATCCAAAGCATGTGCAACTTCAGAATACGTAACGATAATTTCTTTTGGAATACCTGTCATTAAATCACGTCCACGAACCGCATAATCTGGTGGTGGATTGTCCAATTCTGGCAAAGCAGCTCCAACTTCGATTTTAATTTGTTCTGCTGTTCGTTCACCAACCAAAATATTGTGTTGACGACGCATGTATTCTTCGATGTCATTTGTGAAATCATCACCGGCAATACGGATTGATTTATCACAAACAATACCTCCTAATGCAATTACCGCAATTTCAGAAGTACCACCACCAATATCAATTATCATGTTACCCATTGGCTCTTCCACATCGATACCAATACCGATTGCAGCAGCCATTGGCTCATGTATTAAGTAAACTTCTTTTGCCCCAGCGTGTTCAGCTGAATCTCGAACGGCTCTTTTCTCTACCTCGGTAATCCCTGAAGGAATACAAATTACCATTCTCAATGTTGGATTAAACAAACTTCTTCCTGGATTAATCATTTTGATCATCCCACGAATCATTTGTTCTGCACTTTGGAAATCGGCAATTACACCATCTTTCAATGGGCGCACTGTTTCGATTAACTTATGGGTTTTTCCATGCATTTGTTGCGCTTTTTTGCCGATAGCCACAACTTTTCCGGTTTGGATATCCTTTGCAACAATAGATGGCTCATCTACTACAACCTTATCATTCATGATAATAAGCGTATTCGCAGTACCAAGGTCGATCGCAATTTCTTGCGTTAAAAAGCTAAAAAATCCCATTTTGTGTTCGCTTTCTTAATTAAGTAGTCTATAATGATAATTCCTTTCTTCGTAAAAATCGTCTTTTTGTTACAATTTTCGACAAAAGAATGTTTTTTAATGTTTAAAATGACGGTTACCTGTAAATACCATCGCCAAATCGTTGTTATTGCAATAGTCAATCGACAATTCATCTTTGATTGATCCTCCTGGTTGAATTACTGCAGTAATTCCCGCATCCTTTGCAATTTCAACGCAATCTGGGAAAGGGAAAAATGCATCCGAAGCCATCACCGCTCCATTTAAATCAAAGTTAAATGACTGTGCTTTGTGAATTGCTTGACGCAATGCATCTACACGCGATGTTTGTCCCGTTCCACTCGCCAACAACTGCTTTCCTTTTGCAAGGACAATTGTATTTGATTTAGTATGTTTTACTAATTTATTAGCAAACAACATATCTTCAACTTCTTGAGCCGTTGCCAACTTTGTTGTTTTTGGCTCTAAATGCGTTTTGTCTTCAACGATTAGATCCTTATCTTGCTCTAAAACACCGTTTAAGATTGTTCTAAACTGACGTTTCGGAAGTTGAATCTCTTTTTGAACAAGTATAATTCTGTTTTTCTTAGAAATCAAAACAGCCAAGGCTTCGTCAGCATATCCAGGTGCAATAATCACTTCACAAAACAAATCGTTCACTTTTTCAGCAGTTGCCAAATCGATTGCACGATTCGCGATTAAGATTCCTCCAAATGCACTTACCGGATCTCCAGCCAAAGCATCTTCGTAGGCTTTAGATAAACTTGATCTTGTAGCTAATCCACAAGCGTTATTATGCTTAAGAATGGCAAAAGTTGGGTCGTCATTTTTGAATTCGTTCATCAAGTTAACTGCCGCATCAACATCTAGTAAGTTGTTGTAAGACAATTCTTTACCATGTAATTTGTCAAAAATAGCGTTTAAATCACCATGGAAAATTCCTTTTTGATGTGGATTTTCTCCGTAGCGTAAGACTTGAGATTCTTGAATACTTGCTTTAAAAATTTCTTTTTCGTTGTTGTTGAAATAATTAAAAATCTGAGCATCATAATGCGATGAAACATTGAATGCATCGCGAGCAAAATCTTTTCGTTGTCCAAGAGTCGTTGTTCCTTCTTGTGTCAATAACATTTCTAAGAAATCAGCATATTGAGCCTGAGAAGGAATAATTACGACATCTCTATAGTTTTTAGCAGCAGCACGAATTAATGAAATACCTCCGATATCTATTTTCTCAATAATTGCAGCGTGATCAGCACCTGAAGCAACCGTTGCTTCAAAAGGATACAAATCAACAATAACTAAGTCAATTTCTGGAATTTCAAATTCTGCAATTTGATCTTGATCTTCTTTTAAATCTCTACGATTCAAAATCCCTCCAAAAACCTTGGGGTGAAGTGTTTTAACTCTTCCGCCTAAAATAGAAGGATAAGAAGTTAAATCTTCCACACGTTCAACAGGAATATTCAATTCTTCAATAAAAGTTTGTGTCCCACCAGTTGAATAAAGTGTTACTCCATTCTTGTGCAATTCTTGGACGATTGGCGCCAAACCTGATTTATCGAATACTGAAATTAATGCTGAATTGATTTTTTTTGAAGTGCTCATGCGTAAATGTAAAGGAAAGTGCAAAATTAGTCTAAATATCAAGACTTTCAACACTTCTAAAAACAAAAAGGGCCGTTTTTTCAAACGACCCTTTTCAATCAGTAATTTTGACTTATAATTTTGTAATTCTTCTCACGGTTTGAGCAGAATTTGTAATCAATTTAACCTGATACATTCCTTGTGAAAGGTTGCTCATATCAAATGAAACGATTGCATTTTCTTTGTTGTCACCAGTCATTAATAATTTTCCTGCAAGGTCATATATCTCAATGTTTACATTTTCATTACCAATAGAAGTTAAATCCACCATCAATGAAGAAGAGAATGGATTCGGATAAACCGTAACCGCATTGAATATTTCAGCTTCGCCAATTCCTAAATCATTTTGATAGGTAACAGTTACTTGACATGTCTGTGTGTTACCACATTGATCAACCGCCGTTATTGTTACCACGTTCGCACCGCTTACTAATGCTGAACCAATAGCAGGAGATTGTGAGCCTGTTACAACCGTACTAGAACATGTTGTTGAAGCAGTAGCGAAAGCAACCATATTTGGCATTGTTGTGCCACCAGTTGAAGCAACGATTGTTTGGTTCCCTCCACAAGATAAGGTTAATGTCGAAGCTGGAGCATTTTGAATTAACACTGAATAATCTTCTACTTCACCAAATGAAGATGTTCCGCAAGGATTAATTGCACCGTCAGGAGAGTAAGAAATTCGAGCACGCATTTTCAAAGTACCAAGTGTTGCGGTCATCGGTACAGTAAATGTAAATACTGGAGACCAACCTGCAGCAACTAATACATAACCAACTTGTTCACCAGCATCTACAAAATCGTTGTCATTATTCCAGTCAATCCAAACAGCTATTTCGTCATTTGTATATGCAGTGTTTGCAGTAGCACCTACAGAAGGTGTTACCGTCACAGAATACTGTGCGCCTCTATTTAAGGTAGTTGACTGAGAAGTGTAATTGCCATAATTCGTGCATACTGTTGTATTGTTAATTGTACTCAAGGTAACATTACTAATAAATTCATCACACGTTGTAGAAGTACCAGCACATGGACCAGTTACAACAGCAACAGTAATGTAATTCGTTTTTGTTTCGGTATCAGAACCTTGTGCATTAGTAGCAACCAATGTTATTGTATATTGACCAACTGTATTGAAGGTAATTTGTGGATTCTGTGAAGATGCAGAAGATCCACCAGAATAAGCCCATCCAGTTGCTGGTGAAACTGACCAAGCCCAAGATGTTGGAACACCTGTGCTTTGATCTGTAAAACTTACCACCGTTCCAGGAGCTACATTTGTTTGATTGGCAACAAAATTTGCAACTGGTGCAACTGGTGTTGTTGGCGTGCATGGATTAGCTGATCCTAATAAAAGAAGTGTTCCTGTATTTGCAGGGTCTAAGTGTGTTTTCAATTGTTCATTCGCTGGGGTACCATTGCTGGTCCAGTGAAATGACATTTTTCCATAAAAATCTGGAGAAGTAAGTGCTGTACAATAAGAAGAACCTCCTGTTAATGTTCCAATGATAACAGAGTTACCACCGTTTGTTTTGAAGATTGGAGACCCTGAAGAACCACCTTCAGTTACACCATGTCCGTTTGAATTTGCTGACCATGAAACTCTCCAGTGAGATTGCAATCCATTTCCATTCCAACCAGCTGTTACTAGATTTGATGTAAAAGTTGAGATTTTCTTGATATCTCCAGCAGGATGATGAATACTTGATCCAGTATTTGTTACCGTATTATTTGCATCCCAACCATTCCAATATGCATTGAAATTTGCAGTTTTTAGCGTAGTGATTGTTGTCGCTTGATTTGCTAATGTTCCCATCTGAAGTAATAAGAAATCTGATCCACTTGTTCCACCACCATCATTTGAACTTGATAACTTTACAGAACCTGTGATAAAATAATCATCGAGCGTACCTGCTGAACCAGGATTCGTACAATTTGGTGATTCGTATTTAAAGTAAAATCTCCATTGGTTCAAATTTGCAGTTGTTGCATTAACACCACAATGCAAAGCTGTCAGCATTAAAGGCTTACAATCTTGTGCAACATTGTTTACCAAAGAGCCTGTGCACCATCCAGCGCCACCACCTTCAACAACATAAATTCGAGCAACACCTCTTTTTTCATCTTGCCAAGTGTCACCTACAGGAGAACAGTTAACATTTACCTCACAGGGATCCGATTCGTTAATTTTTTGAATCATTGGATTTCCAGTAGAACGGTAATTATAAATGATGCCATTGATGAAAATTTCTGACGGACGAGAACCAAAAGGTTCTGTTAAAGTCAATACCAACTCATCACCAAAACACAAAGCCGCGTTTTGATAAAAATGGTCTAGCATATCAGCAGCTGTCATTGGGCGGTGACGCAAAACACCAGCCATATCAGTGATTGTCAATGATGAATTGTCATACATTTTAAATGTTTCGAACAAGAAGCTCAAGGCTTCTGCTCCAGGAGACTTGACCTTTAATTGCCACGTTTTGTCACCATTTGGTAACGTTTTCCAAAGACCAGAATTATCAGTAGTGATATTCGTAAATTGTGTTACACCAATTCGATATAATTGACCATTTCTGTCTCTTTGTTCGTCTTCTAAGCGAATTTGATCTAGATTTGGGGCTGCAAGAAACGTTTCAGGAACATTTTTGTCTAATACGACATTCGCCGCTACAACAGGTCCCTTGCCCGAAACATTCTGAGCAAAGGATGCAGTAAACAAAAGGGCTGCAGCTCCGAAAGAAAGTAAAATTTTTTTCATAGTTAAAATTCTAGTTAAAAGTAGTTTTTACAGTTTGTACAAATATATAACTTTACACGAAAAAACAAAAAATGATAAAAATTTGTGTAGTTGAAGATGAACGAAGTTTAAGCGATATGATTCGCATGAACTTGGAGATAGAAGGCTACACAGTTGAAATATTCAATGATGGTCAAGAGGCCTTTGAAAAAGCACAGGAAATAGGTCAATTCAATTTAGTTTTGCTCGATGTCATGCTCCCAAAGGTTAGTGGACTTGATATCTGCGATGAAATTCGCAAAACAAGTAAAGTTCCAATTTTATTTTTATCAGCAAAAGGAACAACAGCCGACAAAATTGCTGGACTTAAAAAAGGCGGAAATGACTACCTAAGTAAACCTTTTGATTTAGAAGAATTATTGTTACGAGTTCAAATTCTACTGCAAACTGCTTCTCCCCTTAATGCAACAACAGAAACCGCATTGATCATCGGGAACAAATCCGTTGATTATACTAATTTTGAAGTAGAGGATAAAAACACTGGTGAAACATTACGTCTTTCCAAACGAGAAATAGATTTGTTGCAGTTCTTTGCAGAAAATGAAGGGCGCGTAGTTTCCCGAGATGAAATTCTTGACAAAATCTGGGGGAAGGAACAATTTCCTACCACGCGCACCATTGATAACTATATTTTATCCTTCCGTAAACTTTTTGAAGATGATCCTAAAAATCCGCACTACTTTCATTCAATCCGCTCTGTAGGGTATAAATTCACGAATGATTAAAAAGAAGTTAGAAGTGTTAACTTTGCATGCTATGGAGAAACAACAAACGGAGCAAGAAAAACAATTACGTTACGATTCTGCTTATTTAAAAATGGCTGAATCTTGGTCAAAATTATCACATTGCAAGCGCAAACAAGTTGGTGCTATTATCGTTAAAGATGAAATGATCATTTCGGACGGGTACAATGGAACGCCTGCTGGATTTGACAACTGCTGTGAAGACGATGATGGAAATACACATTGGTATGTTTTACATGCTGAAGCGAATGCCATTTTAAAGGTTTCAAAATCAACAAATAATAGCAAGGGAGCGACCTTGTATTTGACACTTTCTCCCTGTAAAGATTGTAGTAAATTAATTTTGCAGTCAGGAATTAAACGCGTGGTTTATATGAATTCATATAAAGATACAGAGGGAATCGATTTCTTAGTTGACGCAGGAATAGAAACACAACAAATTGATATAATTTAAGATGAGTAAATCAAATAGAGCCTATTTATTGCCAACCATTTTTGCTGCATGTATTGCAGTAGGAATTCTAATTGGAAATTTATTTGCGGCTAAAGACGATTCTTTTTCGGCTAGTGCTGGGAGTGAAAAATACCAAAAGATTCAAGACATTATCGACATTATTGATCGCAAATATGTTGATACAGTCAATGGGGAAAACCTATTTGAGCAAACGATTGCTGATATGTTGCATAAATTGGATCCACACAGCAATTATATTCCCGCTCGTGACTTAGCGCGCATCAATGAGTCGATTAGTGGACAATTTGGTGGCGTTGGAATTCGCTTTTTCATTATTCGCGATACGATTTGTGTCACAAATGTAGTGCAAGGTTCTCCAGCCGATTTTGTCGGGGTGAAGGCAGGTGATAAAATCATTGAAATTGATGGTAAAAAAGTCGCTAAAAAGAAAATTACGAATGAAAAAGTGATGAGTTCACTTAAGGGTAAACCTCAAACTGCTGTTAGCGTTCGACTTTTACGCGATGGAAAAATTATTAATAAAAGAATTGTTCGTGATTTCATTCCAATCTATTCGGTTGTTGCTGCTTACATGGTCGATAAAGAAACAGGTTATTTGAAAATTGAAGAGTTTTCCATGACCACTGCTGAAGAATTCCGTAAAGCGGCACTATGGTTGAAGCAAAAAGGGATGAAAAAAATGATTTTGGATCTGCGCAACAATGGTGGTGGTGTTTTAACTTCAGCCACAGATATTGCCGATGAGTTTTTAGAAGCAAATATTCCAATTGTAAAAACTAAAGGTGAGCATACAGGTTCACAAACCTACCGTGCTACAGCTAAAGGGATTTTACATTCGACGAAAGTTGCAGTGTTAATCAATTCCTACTCAGCATCAGCAAGTGAAATTTTAGCAGGAGCATTGCAAGACAACGACCGAGGTATTATTATTGGCCGACGTTCATTTGGAAAAGGATTAGTTCAAGAAGATGTCAATCTTAGAGATGGAAGTAACTTGCGATTAACGGTTGCACGTTATTACACTCCAACTGGAAGATGTATTCAAAAACCTTACACAGAAGATTTTGAAGATTATTACAAGGACCAAATGGATCGCTATGACAACGGTGAATTGTACAAACCAGATAGCACATTGTTTGTTGATTCCTTAAAATACAAAACACCAAAAGGTAAAATCGTATACGGTGGTGGCGGAATCATGCCAGACATCTTCGTTGCTTTTGATTCAACAGGAAATAGCTGGTACTACTCAGATTTGCGTTTTTCATCTGCCTTCCAAGCTTT
This sequence comes from Crocinitomicaceae bacterium, assembly GCA_030727405.1. GTDB lineage: Bacteria > Bacteroidota > Bacteroidia > Flavobacteriales_D > Crocinitomicaceae > UBA952. The sequence continues at coordinate 25,249 of JANRBR010000014.1, forward strand.
TGCTTTTGATTATATCGCTGATAAACGATTCAACTGGAAATCAGCTGCACTATTTGAGAAAGACTTTAAAGTAACAGATGAATTACTAGAGCGTTTCGTGAAGTTTGCCGACAAGGAAATGAAGGTTAAAATCGACCGAGCTGGGTTGAAACATAGTAAGGTGTTGATTGCACAAAATTTAAAGGCAGAAATCGCCCGCCAAATATGGTTGGAAGATGGATATTATCTGATTTTCAACAAAACAGATAAAGAAGTGCAACGCGCAATAAAAGAAATTAAGTAGTTCGAAATTCTGATGCTATGAAGTTCATTCCTCTATCTGAGCTGAAACAACTCACCGCTGCATATGGAAATGTGTTGGAGGAAGATGGGAAAATGAACATTATTGAACATTTCGTAACTCAACAAGGTGATATGGGGACATACTCATCTCTCGATATCGTTGAAGTAGTGCGCTCACTCACGGCCGAAAAAATCGTTTTTTACGGTTGGATAGATCAGAATAACGATTTGGTCCAACTGCTAAAAGGAAAACTTCCAACTAAGGAATTTAAAGACAGTTATTTTTGGTTGGAACATTCTCTTTTTACCAATTTCAGTGCTTTTCTAACTCCATTTTTGGTTAAAACCTGTTTGGCATTCAGAGATGAGCACAGTTTGTTACACCTTCAACGTGTATTTTCTTTCTTGCCCTTGATGCGAATCGATGAGCGAATGGTCGTAGAACAAGAGTTGTTCAAAAACATTGATTCTTTAACCAAAGAACTATTCGTTCTCTCAGATAAAGCAAGAAATGAAAACGAATTACTCCCCTTAACCGAGCAAATTTGTAGTCCAGAAATAATTGCTGTCATCAATCATTTATCTCGTTCATCCTATCATTTAAAAGTTGGATATATTGATAAGGTGTTGAATTTGTTTGACCATCCTCATTGCACGCCTCGTTTGGGTTATCGAATTGTGACAAAGCTTCATGCACTCGATTTAAACCCAGAGCACCAAGCGAAATTAAAGAATATCGAAGCTGAATTAAAAAGTGGTCAACTATTACAAGGTAAAATAAAAGCAAAACGCAGAGTTAATTACCGACAAATTGTCTCGTTAACATTATTAGTTGGTTTAATTTTTCTAGCATATACCATATTCAATACGAAGACTGAAGTCCCCAATAATGACGATTTAAATACGGCCTCTTCCTTCGAAAAATTCACTAAAGAAGAACGCATGCAGCTGGATTCATTGCTGCGTTCAACAAGAGGCTCGATTGATGAAAATCAAGACGACCGTGATAAATACTTGTGGTCACAGGGAAATGGAACCAGTTTAACACTTCGTTCATCTTTACAAAATAATCGAATGGAGGAATTATATGCCGACTGGCTGATAGATGGCATGTTGCATGAAAATGGCGCTTATGATTCTTGTGGAACGGCGAAAAATAACGCAACAAAATTCCTTTTTCCGGGTGTCAAAAATGCAAGTGAATTGATTGGCAAAGAAGATGTTTACATTCAGAACAACTCTGAATACAGTGTTTATGTCTTCATTTTTGATGATTATAAGAATGGTATGGTTTACTCACAACTCTTTAAAAAGAGTGAAACGATTCATCTCAAATTGACCACAGGAAACAATTTATTATTTGTTGCCGGAAAAAACATGGTTAAATATACTGTACCTAAAAATGCGAGTAATGTTCCTTCTCAGCGCTTCGATCACCATTTTTGCGAAGTAGATGATAACTTTAAAGAATCTTTAAATACCATTTATAAATTGGCAAAACCAAAAAAGGGTCAAAACAAGTTGATGCTTTCTGGGGACAGTACAAATTATTTCGTTGTTGCTGATCTCTATGGAATTCTTGAAACCAATTAGTTAAAACTCATTATATTTAGCATTCTAAAAAAATCATACGATGAAAAAAATTATCATTTCTCTGTCCTTTGTTAGTTTAAGCATATTCAGTATTGCACAATTCGGATATACTGCTCCCCCAAGCAATGCAGAAGGAAGTACGTATCAGTTTACAAAAATTGCAAAGCTTGATGCTACACCAGTTGAAAGTCAAGGAATCACGGGAACATGTTGGAGTTTTTCAGCTTTATCATTTTTTGAATCAGAATTAATTCGTCAAGGAAACCCTACGCCTGATTTGTTATCCGAAATGTTCATTGTACGTAAAGCTTACGAAAGTAAGGCTGAGAAATATGTGCGTATGGATGGAAAAATCAACTTCTCAGAAGGCGGAGCTTTTCATGATATTCCATTTGTTATTCGCAACTACGGTATTGTTCCTAAAGAAGTTTATTCAGGATTGAACTATGGCTCTGCAACGCATGATCACAGTGAATTGTTTAGTGTTTTGAATGGTGCCATGTCGGGATTATTAACGCACATGCAGGGAAGCAGAAATGGTTTAACACCATCTTGGTCAACAGCTATGAACGGAATTTTAGATGCATACCTAGGCAAAGATTTGAAAGAATTTGAATTCAAAGGAAAAAAATATACGCCTAAATCGTATGCTAAGGCAATCGGTTTAGATATGGACCAATACATTTCATTGACATCATTTACAAATCACGAAATGAATGCGCGTTGTCAATTAGCGATTCCAGACAACTGGGCTTGGGGAGATAGCTACAATGTTAATTTAGAAGATTTATTTAGTGCTACCGAATACGCTTTGAAAAATGGATTTACTGTTGCATGGGGTGCGGATGTTTCTGAAAAAGGTTTCTCTTTCAAAAATGGATTAGCGATTGTTCCTGAAGATCCAACTACAATTGAAGTAAAAGGAAAAGACAATAAAAACTTCTCCGATGCTGGAGCGGATAAAAGTTCAAATGCCTTTCTAACCCCAGGTAAAGAAGTAGTTGTGACTCCTGAAATGCGTCAAGTTGGATATGACAATAAAACAACAACAGATGACCATGGAATGCACATTGTTGGTTTATTTAAAGATCAAAACGGGACAAAGTATTTCTTGGTAAAGAACTCTTGGGGAACAAGCAATTATCCTGAAGGATATTTATATGTTTCCGAGGCTTATTTCAAGCTAAAAACCATCAATATTTACGTTCATAAAGAAGGCGTTTCACCTGCTATGAAAAAGAAACTTTCTTTATAATAGATTGAATTAAAGGCACTTATTTTTTGTTTCGACGTTTTTTTCCTACATTTGGCCATTCAAAACACGTGAATGGACAGATTAACTCCAGCAGAAGAGCAAGTGATGCTAAAATTATGGACACTCCAGCAAGGAAGTGTTCAAGAGATTGTTGATTTGTATGTTTTGCCTAAACCAGCTTACAATACAACATCAACTATTGTCAGAATATTAGAGCGAAAAAAATTCATCAAACATAAATCTGTTGGGCGTGGATACATCTATTCACCAAAAATTTCTAGAGAAAAATACCGTGAATATTTAATAGATCACCTCCTTAAAAATTACTTCGATGATGACAAGGTGGAGTTCAAGAAAATGATTTAATCACTCGTTTTTTGATTCCGTGTTATTATGGAATAAACAGCAAAAGATGCCGGCCAGTGTTCACGTCTTATACCTGTCTCCTAATTCAATTCTACCTTGAGCCATTGATAGAAGACCGAAAGAAACTATCATCAAAAGGAGCGTGAACTTTAACTTACTTAAGCTCTGTTAAGAATCAAATTCGTGGCAAATTCTCGCGCAATTCGATCACTTTCAACATAATCTTCGTATTCCGGTTGTTGAATCGTTTTACAACCCAACATCGTTTTTTCGTTGATTTCAGCAATTTCTAAAAAGTCAATTTTATCTTCTAAGAATGCCGCAACAGCAATTTCATTGGCAGCGTTTAATAAACAAGCTGCTGTTCCCTTCATTTCCATTGCTTGGTAGGCCAAATCTAAATTTCTAAAAACAGAACGGTCAGGTTTTTCAAAGGTCAATTGAGG
>JANRBR010000015.1 GCA_030727405.1 Crocinitomicaceae bacterium
GTGGAGCCGACAATTTTAAATTCCAAGTCCAAACCGTAATCATAATAAGGCACCTTAATTCCCTTGCGCTGGTAGTATTTTTGTTTGATGACGGATATATCTCGTGTCAACTTGACAATTTCCTCGTCTTTTAATACAGTTGTCACTCCCTGCGGCAAAATATTCGAGTAAGAAAGGTATTCCACAATGGATTTATTTCCTAAAAAATCGTCGTACTTATCAGAGTAACAAATGACTTGCTCGCAAATGACAGAATCTGGAGGAATCACAACACTTGTCTCTCCGTACTGCGCATTGATGACAAAACCCCGATATCCCGGACGATATAAATTTTTGGTAATTACCACACCATTCACCAATTCATTATCGAAATTGCGGTGACATAAGACTCCCATTCCGACACTGGCTTGATCAATTCCAAAAAAGGATCGCTCCATGAAGGGACGGAATCCCCAAGCGCTCGACCAAACTGTTTTTATCGCCTTTTCAATGCTTTTCTTTGGATTTCCAATGTAACCAGTTTTAGATAAATACAATCCGGCCCCATTGAATCCTTCGAGGTCCTCCGCATTGGTCGATGAACGAAAACGAAAACTGGTGTAATTGTGCGCAATCACCCAATTCTCCACTTCCTTGAGTAAGGTTTTATCGATGGGATGATATAATATCAATTTTTGGATGGAATCCAAAAGCATGTTCGTTTCACGCGGATCCAAGCCCAACCTAGACAAGTCGATTAAGCGCTGAATGATGCGATCTGCTCCGCAATTACGCATGTGTTGCTCATAGAAATAGATGGGAATAGCTACCGCATCCTCCGGAACTTTGATGCTTAAATGCTCCTGCTGGATGATTTGACTCAAGGTACCGAAATTAGCTGCCTTCCCTCCTACTTTGGAAATGTCGTTAAAGGATAGTTTGGCTATGGGAATGAGGGATTTCACGGTGGTATCCTTTTTCAATACCATGAGTTTTTGCTTGCTCATTTTTTCTTTCCAAAACACATCGATGCTGTCCTTTGTGGTTACACTTAATTGGTATCCACTTGATGTGACTTTAAATCGAACCGGCTGATTCCACAAGGACGAAATCGTCGAATCACTCATGCAATCTTTAAACGAAATGATGGGTGTGCCTCTGTTTTTACATAAAAGGGTGATGTGACTTAAGGGCGTTTGAAAATCACTTGTAATCACACCGGAAACAGGAGCCAATTCAGCAGGAGTACCTTGAATCACCGCAATGTCATGAATGTCTGCATCGATGGCGTTGTTCACATCAAATTGACGCAAGATGCCATAACTCACTCCCTCATTTAATAATTGAACCGATTGTTCGGTAAAAATGTCATTCGCTTCAATCGTCGGCACTTGAAGTTGATCCTTGATTGCGCGCATCCTACTGGTATTGATGAACACCTTTGGATCCGATGCAAGTTTGAAGGTGCTGCGGATGATTTGATACAATTGTTCGATTTGCTTCACCGAAATATTATCGGCAACGGAGAATTCGATGGTGTATAATTTTCCATCAAAAAAGCGATTGATGGTGGCCATGAGGTAGGCACGGTTTTCGACACGCGTGTAATTTTCTAAGTTAAAGTCACTGATCGAACGGGGATAGCCCAAGGATTGTTGACAAAAGGTACTATGGTAGTCGTGGTTAGCCGAATTGATGTAGTACGTTTTTTTGGTGCTCAATTGATAAAGTACTTTGATCGCCTCCACTTGTGAAAACTTGGAAGTATTCGGTTGCCCCATCATGGAATTGAACTCCTCGATGTTTTGAATTTCCGATAAGAATGCTGGTTTTTTTTGTCCATAAAGAGCGCCTGAAAAAAGAATCACATTCAGTACGAGTAAACAGATTAAAGCTAATTTGATCTTCATAATGTTAAAATGAGAACACAAATTAACGCTAATTCCATGAATTGACAAAAGGGGAATCCCTAGGTTTCCCTTATTGATACAAGAAGAATTTCTCAAATAAATCTTCCATATCTAAGACCTTGAATCAAGATTATCTACTATCCTATGATAAAAAACGATTAACTTTATTTCCAATAGATAAAAATCACACAAAATGAAAAAAACGGACAAAATCATTTACTGGACGACGACTACGCTCATCTTCTTGTTTGAAGGCCTGATGCCCGCATTAACTTCGCAGACAGAAATGGCCAAAGAAGGGATTCATCACTTGGGCTATCCAGCTTATTTTGGTCTTACTTTGGTCGTATTTAAAGTACTCGGAGCAACAGCTTTAATGATACCTAAAATACCCAAAACACTCAAAGAATGGGCATATGCAGGTTTTGTGTTTGACTTTATCTTTGCGGCGGTCAGTCACGGTGTAGTGGATGGAATCGATGGAAACACCATTTTCCCTTTTATTGTGATGGCGATTTTATTAATTTCCTACCGGTATTACCATAAAATCCAACATGCGACACGTTAAGCTGGCTTCATTTAACATGTAGAATGTAACATTGCTGCGCATTTAATTGGACTATTTTCCATGAGGTGAAATCATTGAACAAACTATCCCAAACTACCTTATATTAAAATTCAAAAGAATACTAAAATGGAACTTACCATCACCACACCTGCATTATTGTTTTCCTCGATCTCTTTGATCATGTTGGCCTATACCAATCGATTTTTGGCCTATGCAAACATCATTCGAAACCTGCATAGCGCCTATAAAAAGGATCCTAATCACATCTTAAAAGCACAAATTAGCAACTTGAGAAAACGCCTTTATTTGACAAGGTCGATGCAAATTTTCGGGATTTCTAGTTTGTTGTTATGTGTACTTTCTATGTTTTTAATTTACATACAACAAAGTACGGCGGCCATTTGGAGTTTTGGATTAGCCTTAATCCTACTCATTATCTCCCTTGCCTTGCTGATCTGGGAAATACAAATCTCCGTTAGGGCCTTGGAACTTCATTTGAAAGACATTGAAGAGGAAAAATAGGTGGTAAATTTCACCTATGGTAAAACTCTGTGTAAGGTACGCAAAGATCTTTTTCATTTCTGAACCTTTTTGAATTCTTAGTGTTACTAATCAAACACCCATTCCATGCGCAAGTCCGGTTACGTATTCACCCCATTCGAAGCTCCTGATCAAACTCCATTTGAGAAATTGTTCGATGTTTTCAGTGAATTAATCACCCATACTTCTGGCGATGTCGATGAGGCCTTAGACTGGCTGAACATCCTCGATAAAGAATACAGTCTAACAACGGAGGAATATACCATGGAGGATTTCATTGAGGACCTCAAGAAAAAAGGCTACCTGCGAGAAGAAATCCAACCAGACGGCAATGGACAATTGTCCATTACCGCGAAAACTGAACGTGTCCTGCGTAAAAATGCGATGGACCAAATTTTCGGAAACATACGCAAAAACGGCATTGGCAATCACAAATCGAAAAAAAGCGGACAAGGGGACGAATCTACTGGTGAGTTTCGTGATTTTCAATTCGGAGATTCATTAGAACATATTTCCATTACAGAAAGCCTGAAGAACGCACAAATCAACCATGGCGCTGGTGAGTTTAAACTTACCGAACAAGATTTAGTTGTGGAAGATACGCATCACAAATCGCAGATGAGCACGGTTTTAATGATCGACATCAGTCATAGCATGATCCTTTATGGCGAAGATCGGATCACACCGGCGAAAAAAGTGGCAATGGCTTTGGCTGAATTGATAACAACATCCTATCCGAAAGACACCTTGGACGTCATCGTTTTTGGGAATGATGCTTGGCCGATTAAAATCAAAGACCTCCCTTATTTAAATGTTGGTCCTTATCACACGAACACGGTTGCTGGACTCGAATTAGCTATGGACATCCTCCGTCGAAAACGAAACACCAACAAGCAAATATTCATGATTACCGATGGCAAACCAAGCTGCTTGCGGATGCCTGATGGACAATACTACAAAAACAGCAACGGATTGGACCAAATGATTGTCGAGAAATGCTACACGATGGCTGCACAAGCCAGAAAGATGCACATTCCCATCACTACCTTCATGATTGCTCAGGATCCCTATTTACAATCCTTTGTCGAACAATTTACGGCATCCAATAAAGGGAAAGCATTTTTTACCGGTTTAAAAGGACTGGGAGAAATGATTTTTCACGATTATGAGACCAATAGAAAAAAACGCATTAACTAAGAAATAAATGAACACTTCCATCTCCACATTAGGCGCCTTGAAAGCGGCTGGATACCAATCAAAGAGCATCAAAACAGAATTAAGGGACAACTTAATTGCGGCACTTCAAGAAGGAAAAGAGACCTTTCCAGGCATGCACGGTTATGAAAATACGGTGATTCCACAATTAGAACGCGCGATTCTATCCAAACACAACATCAATTTATTGGGACTACGTGGACAAGGGAAAACACGCATCGCTCGTTTGATGGTGAATTTATTGGATGAATACATTCCCTATGTCACCGGAAGTGAAATGAACGATGATCCTTTTCAACCAATCAGTCGTTTTGCACGTGATTTGGTTTCCGAACAAGGAGACAATACGCCTATTTCCTGGATGCATCGCTCAGAAAGATTCTTTGAGAAACTCGCTACTCCAGACGTAACGATTGCCGATTTAATTGGAGACATCGACCCCATCAAGGCTGCGAACCTCAAATTAAGTTATGCGGACGAACGAGTAATCCATTTCGGGATGATTCCAAGAGCCAATCGCTGTTTATTTGTCATCAATGAATTACCGGATTTACAAGCACGCATTCAAGTGGCCTTGTTCAATATCCTGGAAGAAGGGGACGTCCAAATCCGTGGTTTCAAATTGCGTTTGCCTTTGGACTTGCAATTCGTTTTCACGGCCAATCCGGAGGACTACACGAATCGTGGAAGCATTGTTACCCCATTAAAAGACCGAATCGGATCACAGATTTTAACCCATTATTCTGCGGACATTCAAACAGCGAAGAAGATTACCCAGCAAGAATCAGAAAAACTGGACCAGCGCACTTGTCATGTACATGTACCTGAGTTAGCCAAAGACATCTTGGAACAAATTGCCTTTGAAGCACGTGAAAGTGAATACATCGATCATAAAAGTGGCGTAAGTGCGCGAATGAGCATTACTGCGTACGAGAATTTGATTAGTACAGCAGAGCGCCGTGCATTGATGAACAACGAAAAAGAAACGACCATCCGTTACAGTGACCTAATCGGGATGATTCCTTCTATTACAGGAAAAATGGAACTGGTGTACGAAGGAGAACAGGAAGGGACTTCCTTCGTTGCCCAGCACTTAATCAGCGAAGCAACGAAAACCTTGTTTCTTCAATATTTCCCAAAAGTGGAAAAATTAAAGAAGCAAGACGAAGAGACACCTTACGATGAAGTGCTCAGATGGTTTTTCGAAGCCGATGCCTTTGAATTATCCGACGAAGCCAATGAAGAAAGCTATGTAAATTCCCTGGTTTCCATACAACCCTTGGTCGCACTCTTGCAAAAATACCAGCCAAAGGTTGCCTCGATTGACGTTCCCTTCCTTTTGGAATTCATTCTTTGGTCGATGGTTGAATTCAAGCAACTTTCGAAAAAAAGAACCGCTTCCGGATTGGCGTTCAACGATGCCTA
>JANRBR010000016.1 GCA_030727405.1 Crocinitomicaceae bacterium
ATTTTCAAGCCTCCGCAAATATGGAGGTAGTGCCTTGTGTTTTTATCCAAAATGCGGTATTTGAGCACACAGGGAATACGACCCGCTTGGCGGAAAAAATGACAAAGCTCATTTTGTCAATCGCTGCAAATCAATCTTTACGCCTGAAAGAAATACAAATCGATTGCGACTGGACAAAAAGTACCAAGGCAGCTTATTTTTCCTTTTTAGAGGCACTTCAAGCAAAACTTGGGAACATCGATTTGGCTTGCACCATTCGCTTGCATCAGATTAAATACCAGGAAAGCTCTGGGATTCCGCCGGTAAAGAAAGGACTGTTAATGTGTTACAACATGGACGACATCGACGATGTGACTACGCCAAATTCCATCGTTTCCAGCAAGGTGTTGAAACAATATGTAAACGAAAATACGGCGTATCCGCTTCACTTGGATTTAGCCCTGCCTATCTTTCAATGGGGCTTGGTTTTTCGCTTGGGAAAATTGAGCGTGATCTCGAACGATATTTCTATCCAATTGCTCAAACATCCGGACATTGAAAAAATAGGGGAGAACAGTTATTTGGTGAAGGACAATACAAGCATCCATGAAACAAATTTATGTAAAGGAGACTTGATTCGATTCGAATCCTCCTCTTCTCGCGAACTTTTTAAGCTTGCAAAGATTTTAAAAGAAACAAAGCTTACCTTTGAACAACTGATTTATTACCACATTAGTCAAGAACATATTCACTCTTACCATGCAAACACGTTATCAGCGATCAATCGCCTTATTCCTTAGTTTTATCATTGCTTTTCAATCCATTTCTTGTACATGGAGTCCGTACATGGAATACGACATGTTGTTCGATCGAGACATCGTGTTTCATCAAGCCAAGAATAACCAGACTTACAACGCTTGGTATTACAACCAAGAATTGTATGCTTTTGAAAGTACACGGATTCAAAATGCCGATAGTTGGGTGGATTTTTTGGAAGGAGCTTATAGTAGAAAAGCACTGACTTCCTTCATTTACCGTGAAGAAACAACCTTTGGGTCAAGGGACAAGGAACTTTTAAGTTTGAGGAAATACCGAACCAAAGCACTGAAAGCGCCTCAGAAGGAAACACAATTCGTTGATTGCATCGTTTTTGCTTTGAAAGTGGAGAAATTGATGGACAACTACCAACCAGATCCTTGGGAAGAGGAGCCTATGAAGATTAATCAAGCCGATTTTACGCCCTTAATCAATCAAGCAAATGCAAAGATTTTGGCCAATCAAGATCCCTTTTTGAAGGAGCGTTATGCGTTTCAATTGATGAAACTCTACCGATATAGCAAACAGTACAGTGCAAGTATAGCCACTTTCAAAAAGCATTTCGAAGGAAAACAAAGCATGATCAGTTCATGGGCCATGGAGCATTATGCTGGAGTCCTTTCTGAAACGAAAAAAACAGCAGAAGCCAATTATTATTTTGCCAAAGTTTACGTGAATTGTCCGTCCAAGCGAAGCAGTGCATACTTGAGCATGAAATTATCCTCAGCATCTGATTTTGCTCGCACCCTAAATTACTGTGTGAACGACGAAGAACGAATGGCGCTTTATTACATCCATGCGATGCAAACAAAGTCCTTAGCGATGGCAGATCTTACTGAAATCACGAAAACACTTGGAAACCATGAATATGCGCGCGTCGTGATGTCCCATGAAATCAATAAATTGGAGAAAATCTTGTTGACCAAAGCAAAAACGGAGGATGAATTCGAGTACCAAAGCGACCGAATGAAGGAGCTACAATTATTGAAAGGACAAGTGCCAGCCTATTTAAAAGAATTGATCACATTAAGTCAAAACATGGCGGTTCAGGACGATGCGGATGCTTTTTGGCAATTATCCTTGGCTTATTTGTATTACTTGGATCATCAGCACGAGGCTTGTTCAGTGACATTAAAAGCGATTCAACCAGTAAATGACGATACCCAAAAACAGCACGACATCATTTTTATCATCAATTATTTGGATGTGCATCCCACACTGAACGAGGAGGACGAAACTATTTTGGGGGACAAATTATATTCTTTGAATGAAAACAATCCGAATTACCCTTTTCTAGGTAATGACAATTGGCCCATGGAACGATACACGAATGCTAACTTTCTAGTGGATGAGTACAATACAACCAATGAATTTATCTTCCGTAAAATTGCCGAGCGATACAAGGTGTCTAATTCATTCGTTTCAACGATTTTTTCAGGGAATGTCTTCGATGATTTATGTCAAAAATCAGCATTGGCAATCGATGTCGAACAAAGTCACTCACAATTTCAAGTGACTATTGCGGACATCGATCGCATTTTAGCCGATTTAAAACGAACACCAGAAAGCAAATTGACACTTTTTGCTGCATCCTATTATTTTCAAACGCCAAGTAGCACTTATTCGGAGGAAGTAAGGAAACTACCAACCTTGCCTTTCCGCATCTGTGAACAAAAGTTATTGGAATTAAAAGCAACTATCTTATTGAGGAATCCAGCATCGATTGACCAGGCCCTGCAAATTTTCGTAGCACTACCTGCTGAAATTGTACAGGAAGATGTTGTCTACGGATCTCCTTTCACGTATACATCTAAAACCCCTAATTTTTCAAGACACGACGAGATACAAGGTCGTTTGCCAAAAATGACACGATTGGAATTTGCACAAAACGTGAAGCGCTTGTCCACTCAGCCGATGACATCTGAAAATGCCTTTCAGTTGGGAGTGGCTTACTACAATGCCAGTTATTATGGGCTTCAATGGAAACTGTTAGCGTATTATCGACCGTACACAAGTCCGGACGGAAATCTGGACATGAGCGTAGCTGAGAATTATTTAAAAACGGCACTTTCCTTGGGTGGACTTACCCGTGAACGTCAAGCGCAAGCCTATTTCATGTTGGCTCGTTGCGAACAAAACGGCTATACCTTGTTGCATGGTGACATACCTGAACCTGAAAACTACATGTACGAGAATTACTTTGACGATTACTTCAATGAAATGAAAGGTTCACGTAACATGCGCAATTTCCAAATCTTGGCCTCTAATTACGCAGGAACAGCAAGTTATCAGGAAATCATCCGAGAATGCCACTATTTTGACTATTACCTAAATTAGGGAAGGGTTAATTTTTCTTGAATCATGTAAGTTCTTAATTGGAATAAATCAGTTTTTTTTTATTCCATTGATTTCCCCTAACTTTGTTTCCCATTGTTTTCGTTTTGATAACAGTTGGACTTCAACCTAAAAATATTAACGACATGTTACAGCTATTCAAGTATTTAACCTTCACTTTGGTGATCGTTTTCGCAATGTACTCATGCCAGGAAGCACCTAAAGCCAAAGAGGTAAAAAAATTACCTTCAAATAGCCTACAGTTTCAAATCAGTGGTAGTAATAAATTGGATGTCACTTTTTCATTGGTTCTTCCTGAAAAGAAGGTGAAAGAATACAGTTTTAATGTAGAAATCAATCAATTAGGTGATAAAAAAGATTGGAAAGATACTACTTGGAAGCATGCAAGCCTTGATACAGGTTTAACAAGCTTTTTAACGTACATACACGACCTTCCATTTGAGGGATCAAGAAACGCTACTTATGTGTATAAAAACAATGGATTTACCTTGGAAGAAGCATTTCAAGGCGATGAAATTGATACGGCCTTGTTGCGCGTTCGCATGTTGAGCCTCATCGAAAAGAAGGAGGGATCGGTAAACCTTGCGAAGGAAGCAATGTATGTGAAACCAAAATACACGAAAGATTCAAAGGAATTAGTTGCTGCAAAACAAGCATTGGAACGTTGCTTAAACAGTAGTTTTAGTTTTTCCCATAACGGAAGAAGTTTCTATTTGAACCGTACCAAAATCGGTCCTTGGCTTGGCTTAGATGAGAACCTAAAAGTACAAGTAAACTTTTTTGGTGCGCAGGAGTACATGCAAAAAATTGCTAGTCAAATTGAAAAACCATTAAGTGAAATCTTGGCGGATTTAGAAATGTTGGACCCGGCTGATTCCACTGCTGAAACGATGTTTCCACGAATGAACATTGCCCAAGAAATTGACGAAATGATCAAGCAAATTTTGAACGGACGAAGTGTTTCCAAGGAAATCGTTTTTGTGAACCGTAGTTTGCCAAAAGGAATCAAACAAGGATTGAAAGACTTTGTCGAGATAAGCATCATGGAACAAAAATTATGGCTTTTTAAAGGAGGAAGCTTGATTCTAGAAACAGATGTTGTAACAGGTAATGAAAAACTCGAAAGAAACACGCCTGTTGGTGATTTTAAAATCCTATTTAAAACGCGCGACAAGACACTGAAAGGACCAGGATATGCTTCATTTGTATCTTATTGGATGCCATTCCACCAGGGATATGGATTGCACGATGCGACATGGAGAAGACGTTTCGGAGCAAGTATTTACCAGGATGGTGGATCACATGGTTGTGTCAATATTCCGCCTAAAATGGCACCGGTTGTCTATGAGAATGTTCATGTTGGGACGCCGGTTATCATTCGGAATTAATTATCTGATTATCCTTCATTAAAAAAAGATAGCGTATTGGATTTATTCCTCGGTCGCTGCTGCTTTTTTCGATTTTCGGTAGGTGTAGCTATCGTAGATAAATCGTTTCGCAAAACGCACTTGTTTGTCTGAATTGATCAATTTTTTATAGACGTTGGCATTGACACCAAAGTACTCGTAGCTTGAACCATCCGTAAAGGTAATCTCCAATAGAAGTCCTTTGTGCTTGTAATCTGCAATGCCACATTCATTGATGGTTGTGGTATATTCTTCTAAATTAGCCTCTTTCGTTTCCGGTGCAATGCTTACCAAGAAATGATAACCATCAGTCACCTGTCGACCCATAATCGCGGCTTCTTCTTTCAAGGGATCTCCGTCTTGAAATTTATCGGGATGCCATTGCTTCACCAATTTACGGTAGGTTTGTTTCAGCTCCGCTAAATCGATTTGACTTTCAATTTGAAATAATTTCTTGTATTCGTTGATCCGTTTCATAACTTAAGAGTAGCGCACGGGATACCAATCGATTCCAATGCCAT
>JANRBR010000017.1 GCA_030727405.1 Crocinitomicaceae bacterium
AGAGCGCTTCCTTGGTAAGGAAGAGGTCACGAGTTCAATTCTCGTCATTGGCTCATTAATAAAAAGAAGTTGAATCCTTTCCATGTTTTATGGTGAAGGATTTTATGATAAATAAGTATATTATTAACTAAGTAACAAATAAGAAAAATGGCTAAGGAAAATTTTGACCGTTCCAAACCACACGTGAACATTGGTACTATTGGACACGTTGACCATGGTAAGACTACATTGACTGCAGCAATCTCTAGCGTTCTTGCTTCTAAGGGATTGGCTCAGGTTCGTGATTTCTCTTCAATCGATAACGCGCCCGAAGAAAAAGAGCGTGGTATCACTATTAACACTTCGCACATCGAGTACGAAACAGCAAACCGTCACTACGCACACGTTGACTGTCCAGGTCACGCGGATTACGTAAAGAACATGGTTACTGGAGCGGCACAGATGGATGGAGCGATTTTAGTAGTTGCTGCAACTGATGGTCCGATGCCTCAAACTCGTGAGCACATCCTTCTTGGTCGCCAAGTTGGTGTTCCTCGTTTGGTTGTCTTCATGAATAAAGTGGACATGGTTGACGATGCTGAGTTATTAGAATTAGTTGAAATGGAAGTACGTGAATTACTTTCTTTCTACAAATACGATGGTGACAATGCACCAGTTATCCAAGGTTCAGCTTTGGGAGCATTAAACGGTGACCCTCAGTGGGTTGCGACAGTTGATGCGTTAATGGAAGCAGTAGATACATACATTGAACTTCCTCCACGTGATGTAGACAAGCCTTTCTTAATGCCAGTTGAAGATGTATTTACGATTACAGGTCGTGGTACAGTTGTTACTGGTCGTATTGAAACAGGTGTTATCAACTCTGGAGATCCAGTTGAGATCTTAGGAATGGGTGAATTGAAATTAACATCTACAGTAACAGGTGTTGAGATGTTCCGTAAAATGTTAGATCGTGGTGAAGCAGGTGACAACGCAGGATTATTACTACGTGGTATTGAGAAAACTCAAATCAAACGTGGAATGGTTATCTGTAAACCAGGTTCAACTACACCACACCAAGAATTTAAAGCTGAGATCTACGTATTGAAGAAAGAAGAAGGTGGTCGCCACACTCCTTTCCACAACAAATACCGTCCTCAGTTCTATTTCCGTACAACTGACGTAACAGGTGAGATCTTCTTAACGGATGGTCGCGAGATGGTTATGCCAGGTGACAACGTATCTATTAATGTAAAGTTGATCGTACCAGTTGCGATGGACAAAGGTCTCCGTTTCGCTATCCGCGAAGGTGGTCGTACAGTAGGTGCAGGTCAGGTTACAGAAATCGTAGCTTAAGATTCTACCAAAAGTAAAAAACAAGGGGAGTTAACAGCTCCCCTTTTTAAACGGGTGTAGCTCAGCTGGTAGAGTGGTGGTTTCCAAAACCATTGGTCGTGGGTTCGAATCCTACCGCCCGTGCTCAATTTAAATTGAAATAAGTGTCAAAAATTAGATCATATTTTCAGGAAACTTACCAAGAAATGGTACACAACGTAACGTGGCCAACTTGGCAAGAATTACAAAACAACACGATTTTAGTTGTTGTTGCATCTGTTCTCATAGCACTTGTCATCAAGTCAATGGATTATGCATTCGGTATTTCCGGTGATGAGGGTTCATTGTGGAAGGGATTACTTGGATTTATTTACGGATCATTCTAACAAAAACGGTAATGGCAGAAATTGTTAAGAAGTGGTATGTAGTTCGTGCTGTTAGTGGTAAGGAAAAGAAAGTGAAGGAGTACCTCGAGCTAGAAATTTCTCGAATGAAACTAAATGACTATGTCAACCAAGTACTTATTCCAACTGAAAAAGTTTTCAAAATACAGAACGGTAAAAAGGTAAATAAAGAAAAAGCTTTCTTACCTGGTTATGTGTTAATTGAAGCCGCTCTTGTCGGAGAGGTAAGTCACGTGATTAAAAGCATCCCGAATGTAATTGGATTTCTTGGTACAGAGAAAGGTGGTGCACCTGTTCCTATGCGTTTAGCGGAAGTTAATCGAATCTTAGGAAAGGTAGACGAACTGGCGATGACCGAGGAAGAATTGAAAATTCCTTTTGTTATCGGAGAATCTGTGAAAGTAGTTGATGGACCGTTTAATAACTTTAGCGGTGTCGTTGATGAAATCAACGAAGACAAGAAAAAATTGAAAGTAATGGTCAAAATATTTGGCCGCAAAAACCTTTTGGAGCTCAACTACATGCAAGTTGAGAAAGAAGGGTAAAATTTGTATTAACCGTAGGAGTGAGTCCGATGATTAAAGCTTCCCATCACAGATTCACGTTGACTACATAATTTTAATATATATGGCTAAAGAAGTAGCAGCATTGATCAAATTGCAGATCAAAGGAGGCGCAGCCAACCCGTCACCGCCAATCGGACCAGCTTTAGGTGCGAAAGGGGTAAACATCATGGAGTTTTGTAAGCAGTTTAATGCTCGTACTCAAGATAAAATGGGTAAGGTCGTACCAGTTGTTATCACTGTTTATGGTGATAAATCTTTTGATTTCGTTCTTAAAACACCACCGGCAGCGGTACAAATCATCGAGCATACAAAAATCAAAAAAGGTTCTTCTGAACCGAATCGTGTGAAAGTTGCTTCCATTTCTTGGGATCAAATTCGCATGATCGCGGAAGATAAATTACCTGATTTGAATTGTTTTACCGTTGATGCAGCGATGCGCATGGTTGCAGGAACAGCAAGAAGTATGGGGGTAACCGTTAAAGGTGGAGACGCTCCTAAATCCAAATAATTTAATGTTATGAAAAGAGTTTCTAAAAAAAGAAAAGAGGTCTTGTCGAAATTTGATTTGACAAAAACCTACACTCTATCTGAAGCATGTGATTTGGTGAAGGGAATTTCTACAACCAAATTCGATGCCTCTGTAGATATCTGTGTTCGTTTAGGGGTTGATCCTCGTAAAGCGAATCAAATGGTACGTGGAACCGTTGCATTGCCTCACGGAACTGGTAAGGATATTAAAGTACTTGTACTTTGTACTCCAGACAAGGAAAAAGAAGCAATTGACGCAGGTGCGGAATATGTTGGATTAGACGACTACATTGAGAAAATCAAAGGTGGTTGGACTGATATCGATGTAATCATTACAATGCCTTCAGTAATGGGTAAAGTAGGTGCACTTGGGCGAGTTCTAGGACCACGTGGTTTAATGCCTAATCCGAAAACTGGAACAGTTACCATGGATATTGGTAAAGCTGTAACAGAAGTGAAAGCTGGTAAAATCGACTTTAAAGTAGATAAATACGGTATCATTCACTCTTCGGTTGGTAAAGTTAGTTTTGAAGGAGATAAAATTCATGAAAATGCGAACGAGTTGATTCAAACACTAGTGAAATTAAAACCATCTGCTGCAAAAGGTACTTATATTAAAAGTATCTACCTAAGCTCAACGATGAGCCCAGGGATACAAATTGACGCGAAGTCTGTTACTGCTTAATACTTAAGAAAATGACAAAAGAAGAAAAAGCAAAGTATATCAGCGATTTGGCGGCAGATTTAACTGCTAACAATGTGTTGTATCTAGCAGACACGGCAGAATTAACAGTAGAGACAGTAAACGCTTTACGTAGAAGATGTTTTCAATCAAACATCTCCATGCGTGTAGTGAAAAATGCATTGCTTCAAAAAGCGATGGACCAAGTAGAAGGAAAGAATTTCGGTGCGTTGAGAGATGTATTGAAAGGATCTACTTCTGTGATGTTCAGCGAAGTAGCAAATGCTCCTGCTAAATTGATCGCAGATTTCCGTAAGAAATCTCCGAAACCAATTTTAAAAGGTGCTTACATTGATGAAGCAATTTTCATTGGCGATAACCAATTAACAGTTCTAGAATCACTGAAAAGTAAAGAAGAATTGGTTGGCGAAATCATTGGAATGTTACAAAGTCCTGCTCAAAATGTATTGTCTGCTCTTAAAGGTTCTGGTGGCACAATCGCTGGAATCCTTAAAACGCTCGAAAAACGAGCATAAATTAATTAATAATAACCTTTTTTAAATTAAAATAAAATGGCTGATTTAAAGCAAATTGCAGAAACGTTAGTTAACCTTACAGTAAAAGAAGTAAGCGAGTTAGCAACAATTTTAAAAGACGAATATGGAATCGAACCAGCTGCTGCTGCTCCAGTAATGATGGCGGGTGGTCCTGCTGCTGGTGGTGGTGAAGCTGCTGCTGAGAAAACTGAATTCGACGTAATCTTGAAATCTGGTGGTGCAAACAAACTTGCAGTAGTTAAACTTGTAAAAGAATTGACTGGAAACGGATTGAAAGAATCAAAAGATCTAGTTGACGCTGCTCCTACAACATTGAAAGAAGCGGTTTCTAAAGACGAAGCTGAAGGGCTTAAAAAAGCTTTAGAAGAAGCTGGAGCTGAAGTTGAGGTTAAGTAATTAATCCCACAATATTACAGGAAAGGCACCGCTATTTTAGCGGGTGCCTTCTCCTGTTTTTTCGCATGTTGATTTTGACAGAATAATCGAATAACTAAAAAATAAAAGCCTTGGCAACATCAAATAATTCAACCCGAATTAATTTTGCTTCAAGCAAAAATCAATTTGAGTATCCAGATTTTCTGGAAATTCAGTTAAAATCCTTCCAAGAATTCTTTCAGTTGGAAACAACTCCTGAGAATCGTGAAAGTGAAGGGTTATTTAAAGTTTTCGCTGAAAACTTTCCAATTACCGATACTAGAAATCAATTCGTATTGGAGTTTTTGGATTACTTTATCGATCCACCCCGCTATTCAATAGATGAGTGTATCGAACGCGGTTTGACTTACAGTGTTCCGCTTAAAGCAAAATTGAAATTATATTGTACTGACCCTGAACACGAAGATTTCGAAACAATCGTTCAGGATGTATATTTAGGTACAATTCCTTATATGACACCGAAAGGGTCGTTTGTGGTGAATGGTGCTGAACGTGTGATCGTTTCTCAATTACACCGCTCACCAGGTGTGTTCTTCGGTCAAAGCCGACACGCTAATGGCACTAAATTGTACTCTGCTCGTATCATTCCTTTCAAAGGTTCTTGGATTGAATTCGCGACAGATATCAATAACATCATGTATGCTTACATCGATCGTAAGAAAAAATTGCCGGTAACCACGTTGTTCCGTGCAATTGGATACGAAACGGATCGTGATATCCTAGAAATTTTTGGATTGGCTGATGAAGTCAAGGTCAATAAAGCCAATTTGAAAAAATTAGTTGGACGTCGTTTGGCTGCTCGTGTGTTAAAAACATGGATTGAAGATTTCGTTGATGAAGATACAGGAGAAGTGGTATCAATTGAACGTAATGAAGTGATTCTAGACCGTGAATTAGTGATCGGTGAGGAACACTTGGATTCAATCATGGATTCAGGAGCAAAATCATTGATTTTACACAAAGAAGATGGTAATTCTACGGATTATACCATTATCTACAATACCTTACAAAAGGATACTTCCAACTCTGAAAAAGAAGCGGTTGAACACATTTACCGTCAATTAAGGAATGCAGATCCACCCGACTACGAAACAGCAAAAGGAGTTTTTGAGAAATTATTCTTCTCCGATGCTCGTTACGATTTAGGTGAAGTTGGACGTTTCCGTTTGAATAAAAAGTTAGGATTAGATGATTCGGAAGAGTCTCGTGTCCTTACGAAAACAGACATTATCAACATCATTAAATATTTGATCGAGTTGATTAACTCGAAAGCAGATATCGATGATATTGACCACTTATCAAATCGACGTGTTCGTACGGTTGGTGAGCAATTGTATGCGCAATTTGGTGTGGGTCTTGCTAGAATGGCAAGAACCATCCGAGAGCGTATGAACGTTCGTGACAATGAAGTCTTTACACCTATTGACTTGATCAATGCGAAAACACTTTCGTCGGTGATTAATTCTTTCTTTGGAACGAATCAACTTTCTCAGTTTATGGATCAAACCAATCCATTATCTGAGGTAACACACAAGCGCCGTCTATCGGCTTTAGGACCTGGCGGACTTTCTCGTGAAAGAGCTGGTTTTGAGGTTCGTGACGTTCACTACACGCACTACGGTCGTCTATGTACGATTGAAACGCCGGAAGGACCAAACATTGGTTTGATTTCCTCCTTGTGTGTTTTTGCGAAAGTAAATAAACTAGGTTTCATAGAAACTCCTTACCGTCGTGTTGAAAATGGTAAAGTTGTATTAAATGAAGAGCCTGTTTATCTAGCGGCTGAAGAAGAAGATTCAAAAATGATCGCACAAGCAAATGCTGTGATGGATGATAAAGGAAACTTCTTGTCTGATGTCGTAAAAGCTCGTTTTGAAGGAGACTTCCCAGTGGTTGCTCCGAAAGACTTGAATTTGATGGATGTAGGTGCGAACCAAATTGCATCGATTGCCGCTTCGTCTATTCCATTCTTGGAGCATGATGATGCCAACCGTGCATTGATGGGATCGAACATGCAACGTCAAGCAGTTCCATTATTACGTCCAAATTCTCCAATTGTTGGTACTGGAATCGAACGCCTTGTTGCACGTGATTCTCGTGTATTAATCAATGCTGAAGGAACAGGAACAGTAGAATATGTAGATGCAAATGAAATCGTGATTCGTTACGATTGGAACGAAGAAGATAAATTGGTAAGTTTTGATAGCGAAGTAACGCGTTATGGCTTAACCAAATTCATGAAAACGAATCAAAGTACATGCATCAACTTGAAACCAATTGTTCAAAAAGGTGACCGAGTTGAAAAAGGACAAGTTCTTTGTGAAGGATATGCAACGCAAGCTGGTGAGTTGGCTTTAGGTCAAAACTTAAAAGTAGCTTTCATGCCTTGGAAAGGATATAACTTTGAGGATGCGATCGTAATCTCTGAAAAAGTGGTTCGTGATGACATCTTTACTTCGGTTCACATCGATGAATACTCATTGGAAGTACGCGACACAAAACGTGGTATGGAGGAATTAACTTCTGATATTCCAAACGTAAGTGAAGAAGCAACGAAAGATTTAGATGATAACGGATTGATCCGTATTGGTGCAGAAATCAAAGAAGGTGATATCCTTATCGGTAAAATAACACCGAAAGGTGAAACAGATCCATCTCCAGAGGAAAAATTATTGCGTGCCATTTTTGGTGACAAAGCGGGAGATGTGAAAGATGCTTCATTGAAAGCTGGTCCATCTTTACGTGGTGTTGTAATTGAGAAAAAATTGTTCTCAAGAGCAATTAAAGATCGTAAATCTAAATCTCAAGATAAACCAATCTTAGAAACCATTGATGCAGAATACCAAAAGGATTTTGCTGATTTGAAAGAAAAACTTGCTGAAAAGTTGATGGTCATTTTAGGTGAAAACAAGTCATCAGGTGTATTCAATAACTTCAAAGAGGAATTGATTAAGAAAGGTACGAAGTTTACCGTTAAAGCGTTGATGGCATTGGATTATTCCATTGTTAATCCGTTAAATTGGACTTCAGACGCAAAAATAAATCAATTGATTAGCCGTGTCATTCACAACTTTAATATTAAAGCAAACGATTTACTTGGTAACTACAAACGACGTAAATTCCATATCTCTGTTGGGGATGAACTTCCTGCAGGAATTGTGAAATTGGCGAAAGTTTATGTTGCGAAGAAACGTAAGTTAAAAGTTGGGGATAAAATGGCGGGTCGTCACGGAAATAAAGGAATCGTAGCGAACATCGTTCGTCAAGAGGACATGCCTTTCCTTGAGGATGGAACACCAGTTGATATCGTATTGAATCCACTTGGGGTACCATCTCGTATGAACCTTGGTCAGATTTATGAAACTGTTCTTGGTTGGGCAGGTGAAAAATTAGGCATGAAGTTCGCGACTCCAATTTTTGATGGTGCTAAACCATCTGAAATTGATGAATGGACAGTAAAAGCTGGAGTTCCTAAGTCAGGTAAAACGTACCTGTATGATGGAGGTACTGGTGAGCGTTTCCATCAACCAGCAACTGTTGGGGTAATTTACATGTTGAAATTATCACACATGGTGGATGATAAAATGCATGCACGTTCTATCGGACCATACTCATTAATTACGCAGCAACCACTTGGTGGTAAAGCGCAATTCGGAGGTCAGCGTTTTGGAGAGATGGAGGTTTGGGCATTAGAGGCATTTGGTGCAGCTAATATCCTTCAAGAAATCTTGACAGTGAAATCGGATGACGTAATGGGTCGTGCGAAAGCATACGAAGCAATCGTTAAGGGTGACAACATTCCTGAACCAGGAATTCCTGAATCATTCAATGTATTGTTACACGAGCTTCGCGGATTGTGTTTGAACGTATCGATGGACTAATTGATTAATAACGAAAACATTATATAAAAAATGGCTTTCAAAAGAGAAATACCAAAAAAACAAAGTAGCTTTAATAAAATCACCATTTCATTGGCTTCTCCAGAAAATATTTTGGAGCATTCAAGTGGTGAGGTATTAAAGCCTGAGACAATCAACTACCGTACGTACAAACCAGAGCGCGACGGGTTGTTCTGCGAGCGCATTTTTGGTCCAGTAAAAGACTACGAATGTCACTGTGGAAAATACAAACGTATTCGCTATAAAGGAATCGTATGTGACCGTTGTGGAGTAGAAGTAACGGAGAAGAAAGTACGTAGAGAGCGCATGGGACACATTTCGTTAGTGGTTCCTGTAGCTCACATCTGGTACTTCCGTTCATTACCGAACAAAATTGGTTACTTGTTAGGCTTGCCTACGAAAAAGCTAGATCAAATTATCTATTACGAGCGCTATGTGGTTATCAACGCAGGTGCGGCTCTAACATTGGATAATGTTAATTTGAAAAAATTCGACTTCTTAACAGAAGAAGAATATTTGGATATCGTTGACGCTTTGCCAAAAGAAAATCAATATTTGGAGGATTCAGATCCGAACAAATTTTTGGCGAAAATGGGAGCGGAAGCATTGTATGACTTATTGAAGGACTTAAATCTGGAGGAGTTATCCTACACGCTTCGCGATCAAGCTGAAAACGAAACATCCGTTCAACGTAAAAATGAAGCGTTAAAACGTCTTCAGGTAGTTGAAGCGATGAAAGATTCACAAACACGTATCGACAACCGTCCAGAGTGGATGATTGTGAAAGTGGTGCCTGTTATTCCACCTGAATTGCGTCCATTGGTTCCACTAGATGGAGGTCGTTTCGCAACTTCAGATTTGAATGACTTGTATCGTCGTGTGATTATACGTAACAATCGATTGAAACGATTGATCGAAATCAAAGCGCCAGAAGTAATCTTGCGTAATGAGAAACGTATGTTACAAGAATCTGTTGATTCATTGTTCGATAACTCAAGAAAATCAAGTGCAGTTAAAACGGAATCAAATCGCGCTTTGAAATCCCTTTCTGATTCATTGAAAGGTAAACAAGGTCGTTTCCGTCAAAACTTACTTGGTAAACGTGTGGATTATTCAGCGCGTTCAGTTATTGTCGTTGGTCCAGATTTGAAATTACACGAATGTGGTTTACCAAAGGACATGGCTGCGGAACTATACAAACCGTTTATCATCCGTAAGATGATCGAACGTGGCATCGTGAAAACAGTGAAATCTGCAAAGAAAATTGTTGATCGAAAAGAGCCAGTTGTTTGGGATATCTTAGAGAATGTATTGAAAGGTCACCCAGTTCTTTTGAACCGTGCCCCTACACTTCACCGTTTAGGTATTCAGGCGTTCCAACCAAAACTTATCGAAGGAAAAGCGATTCGTCTTCACCCTTTGGTAACAACAGCCTTCAATGCCGATTTCGATGGTGACCAGATGGCGGTTCACTTACCACTAGGTAACGCTGCAATTTTGGAAGCTCAAATGTTGATGCTTGCATCTCATAACATCTTGAATCCTGCTAATGGGGCGCCGATTGCGGTACCTTCTCAAGACATGGTCTTGGGTCTATATTACATCACGAAAGGTAAACTTTCTATGGAAGGTGACATCGTGAATGGACAAGATGGTATTTTCTATTCACCACAAGAGGTAATCATTGCTTACAATGAGAAAAAACTTGATTTGCATGCACGAATCAAAGTTAAATCATATGATTTAGGTAAAAATGGTGAGCCGGAATTGATGTTGATTGAAACGACTTGTGGTCGCGTAATGTTCAACGAAAAAGTTCCAAGAGAAGTAGGATACATCAATGATGTCTTAACGAAAAAAGCACTTCGCGATATCATCGGTGAGGTATTGAAAGTTTGTGGTACTTCACGTACTGCTCAATTCCTTGATGACATCAAAGGATTAGGATATGAAATGGCCTTTAGAGGTGGATTATCGTTCAACCTTGATGACATCATCATTCCAAAAGAAAAAGAAGTTTTAGTTGGTAAGGCTGAAAATGAAGTGAAAGAAGTCATGATGAATTACAACATGGGTCTTATCACCAATAATGAGCGTTACAATCAAATCATTGATATTTGGACACATACAAATTCACGTTTGACTGCCACTTTGATGGATCAATTGAAAACCGATCGCCAAGGATTTAACTCCATCTATATGATGTATGATTCTGGAGCTCGTGGATCGAAAGAGCAAATCCGTCAGTTATCTGGTATGCGTGGATTGATGGCGAAACCGCAAAAATCTGGTGCGTCTGTTCAGGAAATCATTGAAAACCCGATCTTATCCAACTTTAAAGAAGGATTATCGATTCTTGAGTACTTCATCTCCACTCACGGTGCACGTAAAGGTTTGGCCGATACAGCCCTGAAAACGGCAGATGCTGGTTACTTAACACGTCGTTTGGTCGATGTTGCTCAGGATGTTGTGATTAATTCAAATGATTGTGGTACGCTTCGCGGAATCGTTGCGACTGCATTGAAGAAAAACGACGAGGTAGTTGAACCATTATACGATCGTATTTTAGGACGTACTTCTGTACATGATGTTTACTTACCTGATACAGATGAGTTAGTCATTGCAGCTGGTGAATTGATTTCTGAAGACATCGCAAATACGATTTCTAAAGCCGGAATCGAGGAAGTTGAAATCCGTTCTGTATTGACTTGTGAAATGAGACGTGGTGTTTGTTCTAAATGCTACGGACGTAACCTTGCCAACCACCGCCTTGCGCAACGTGGAGACGCTGTAGGAGTTGTCGCTGCACAATCCATTGGTGAGCCAGGTACTCAGTTAACGCTTCGTACATTCCACGTTGGGGGTACTGCATCGAACATCGCAGATATTTCTGACTTGAAAGCGAAAGCAAACGGTAAATTGGAAATCGATGAGTTAAGAACAATTGAACGTAAAAATTCGGATGGTTCGAAACAAGTAATCGTTGTTGGTCGTTCAGCTGAATTGAAAATCACTGACGAGAAAACAGGCATTACTGTCATGACCGCAAACATTCCTTACGGATCTGAGTTGTTGGTTACGAATGAAATGAAAATTAAAAAAGGTGATGTGATTTGTAAATGGGATCCATACAATGCCATTATCGTGTCTGAAGTGACAGGAAAAGTGGTATTCGACGGAATCATTGAAAACATTACCTACCGCGAAGAAGTCGATGAGCAAACTGGATTTACCGAGAAAGTAATCATCGAATCTCGTGATAAAAAGAAAAGCCCGGCTATTCATATCATCGATCCTAAGTCGAAGGAAATTTTAAGAGAGTACTCCATTCCAGTTAATGCGCATATCTCTGTTACAGAAGGCGACAAAATTGAAGCGGGTGTGATCATGGTTAAAATCCCTCGTTTAGCAGGTAAAACCGGAGATATCACCGGAGGTCTTCCACGTGTAACGGAGTTATTCGAGGCAAGAAATCCTTCAAATCCAGCAGTTGTTTCTGAAATCGATGGAACAGCCGCATTTGGAAATGTGAAACGTGGTAACCGTGAAATCATCATTACATCTAAATTGGGCGAAGTAAGAAAATACTTAGTTCCACTTTCTAAACACATTCTTGTACAACAAAACGATTTCGTTCGTGCTGGTCAACCTTTATCTGATGGTGCAATAACACCAAATGACATCTTGAACATTGAAGGTCCTACGAAAGTACAAGAGTACATCGTAAATGAGATCCAAGAGGTTTACCGTTTACAAGGGGTGAAGATTAATGATAAACACTTCGAAGTAATTGTTCGTCAAATGATGTTGAAAGCGCAAATCATCGAGTCTGGTGATACGCGTTTCTTAGAAGGTCAATCTGTACACAAAGCAGATATCATGGAAGCAAATGATGCGCTTTATGGTATGATGTTCGTGAAAGACGCAGGTGATTCAGCTGAATTGAAAAAAGGACAATTGATTTCCGTTCGTCGTTTAAGAGACGAGAATTCGAAATTGAAACGTGAGGACAAAACGTTGGTAGAGGCGAGAGAGGCAATGCCTGCAACCTCAACACCTTTGTTGCAAGGAATCACGCGTGCTTCACTTCAAACACAATCGTTTATTTCTGCTGCTTCCTTCCAGGAAACAACAAAAGTATTAAACGAGGCAGCAATTTCAGGTAAAGAAGACCATTTGTTAGGATTGAAAGAAAACGTGATCGTTGGACACTTAATCCCAGCTGGTACAGGTGTACGTGAATACCAAACAATGATTGTTGGTTCACAAGAAGCTTATGATGAAATGCTACAAGACGCATAATCGAAAGATGATAAAATAGGAAAAGGATGATCGAAAGGTCATCCTTTTTTTTATGCGATGCGACCCCAGTTTGGACGTGATTTCAACACTTGTCGCATGCGTTGATTCAAAATGGAATTTTCCGGTAATAAAAGGTCTGGATCCTTTTCAAGTATTTCCCTTGCTTTTTCTCTGGCCAAACTTACAATTTGTCCATCTCGTGATAAATCGGCTAATTTAAGGTTCAGGACACCACTTTGTTGTGTACCCATTAAATCTCCTGGACCGCGCAATTGTAAATCAACTTCGGAAATTTGAAATCCATCATTCGTCATCACCATGGTTTCCATTCGCTTCATGGATTCCTTGGACAATTTTTCTCCGGTCATGAGAATACAATAAGATTTTTCTGCTCCACGGCCAACGCGTCCTCGTAATTGATGCAATTGTGAAAGTCCAAAACGTTCTGCACTTTCGATCACCATGACGGAGGCATTTGGAACGTTTACGCCAACCTCGATGACTGTTGTTGCTACCATGATTTGTGTTTCCGCTCTGACAAAACGTTGCATTTCCGCATCTTTCTCCGCAGGTTTTAATTTCCCATGAACCATGCTCACTTGATATTGCGGACTTGGGAAAGCATCCGTAATTAAATCAAATCCTTCCTGCAGGTTTTTGAAATCCAGCTTTTCGGATTCTTGAATTAGTGGATATACGATGTATATTTGTCTTCCCAGTTCAATTTGTTCCTGGATAAATTGCAGCAATTTTGGACGGTGATTTTCTCTTCGGTGAATGGTTTGAATTGGTTTTCGACCAGGAGGTAGTTCATCAATAATGGATACGTCTAAATCGCCGTAAAACGTCATGGCTAACGTTCTAGGAATAGGTGTTGCCGTCATGATTAATACATGCGGAGGTACTGAGTTTTTTCCCCACATTTTAGAGCGCTGTGCAACTCCAAATCGATGTTGCTCGTCGATGACTACAATTCCTAAATTGGAAAATTGAACGACATCCTCCAATAATGCATGGGTTCCAATTAACAAATGAATGCTGCCATTTTGAAGTCCGTCATGAATTTCCAATCTCCTTCCTTTTTTTGTTGAACCAGTGAGCAGCGCAATTTCAATGGGAAGATCCTTCACTAACTCACGAAGTGATTCGTAATGTTGTGTCGCTAATATTTCTGTTGGCGCCATTAAAGCCCCTTGAAAACCGTTATCGATTCCCATGAGTATCGTTAATAAAGCTACAAGTGTTTTCCCACTGCCGACATCTCCTTGCAACAAGCGATTCATATGTTCACCATGTAAAAAGTCTTTTCGAATTTCTTTCAAAACCCTCTTTTGGGCATTTGTTAATTCAAAAGGCAGGTATTCCGTATAAAATCGATTAAAAAGATTGCCTAATTCAGGAAAGATAAAGCCTTTCATTTTTTTTGCTCGTATTTCCTTACGGAGCAATAATTCTAATTGTAGAAAGAATAATTCCTCAAATTTGAGTCGGTAACGAGCTTGTTTAAATTCTACTTCGTTTTTGGGAGCATGAATTTGTACGTATGCTTGTTCTCTAGATACAAGGTTTAATTCCTCGATTAAATAGGGTGGAATTACTTCTGGGATGTGTTGTTTTATTTGAGGCAGAAGTGTTTGAATCAATTTTCCAATTCCTTTTGCATGAAGTCCTTTCGTGTTCAGCTTTTCCGTGCTCGGATACATTGCTTGTAAACCGAGTTCTTTGGATTGTTCTCCCCATTTTGTTAATTCGGGATGTGGTATGGTCCATTGTTGATTAAACGCTTTCGGTTTACCAAACAATAAATAGGTTTCACCTACCAATAAATTGGATTTCACCCATTGTATTCCTTGAAACCAGATTAAATCTACCGTTCCTGAATTGTCTTCAAATCTAGCTGTTAATTTTCGGTGTCGACCAGTACCAATTTCTCCCATTTGGGTTATTTTTCCTTTTAATTGCAGGTAATTATCCACCAAATGAATGTCCCGAATTTCATGAAACACGGAACGATCTTGGTACCTAAAAGGAAAATGATTAAGTAGATCACGAAAAGTAAACACACCTAATTCTGTTTGTAAACTTGCCGCGCGCTGCGGTCCAACCCCTTTTAAAAATTCAATGGGTGTGGATAACAAGTCTGTCATGAAATAGGTTTTTAGGGTTGTTTATTTCCAAACACCCATTTGACAGAATTTCTCAATGCGGTCTTCCACACGTTTTTCTGGATTCATTTTTTCTAATTCTGAGAGGTAATTTTTGATTTTCACCTTCACGGCACTGAACATTTCTTCTGGATTTCGATGAGCGCCATTTGAAGGCTCGGGAATAACTTCATCCACGAGTCCATTTTTACGCATATCTGTAGAGGTTAACTTCAACGCATCAGCTGCTGTTTCTTTGTAATTCCAAGATCGCCAAAGAATGGAAGAACAGCTTTCAGGTGAAATCACAGAATACCAGGTATTTTCCAACATCACTACTTTATCACCAACGCCAATTCCAAGAGCGCCACCAGATGCACCTTCACCAATAATGATACAGATTACCGGAACTTTCAAACGCATCATTTCATAGATGTTTCTCGCAATCGCTTCTCCTTGACCACGTTCTTCTGCTTCTAAACCAGGAAAAGCTCCCGGGGTATCAATGAATGTAACGATTGGTTTATTGAATTTTTCTGCCAATTTCATTAAACGCAATGCTTTTCGATATCCTTCCGGATTCGGCATTCCAAAATTTCGGTATTGACGCATTTTTGTGTTGATTCCTTTTTGTTGACCAATCAACATTACACTCTTGCCATCAATCATTCCGAAACCGCCAACCATTGCCTTGTCGTCTTTCACACTGCGATCGCCGTGCAACTCTATGAATTGACCATTGGTGATGGCATCAATGTATGCAAGTGTGTAGGGTCTATCCGGGTGTCTTGATAGTTGAACGCGTTGCCAAGGAGTTAAACCAGAAAAAACTTCTTTTGTTTTTTCCTGCAAAACTTGCTCTAATTCAGCCAATTGTTCTGACATATCCACATTCGTGGATTCACCAAGTTCTTTGGTCTGAGCAATTTGTTCTTCCAATGCTTTTAATGGTTCTTCAAAATCAAGGTACGTAGACATAATTTTTTTATTGAGTATACAAAGTTAATTGATTTTCTGAAACGATCATTTCTAAACGGAATTTGCGAAAAAGTTCGCTTGAAAAAACTACATTTGTTATATGATTTTGTATCCTCCAGCAAAGATAAATCTTGGACTAAACATCCTCCGTAAAAGGGAGGATGGATATCACGACATTGATACGTGTATGGTGGAAATTCCATTCACGGATATTCTAGAAGTAACGAAGTCTGAATCGTTTGAATTTGTTCAAACGGGTATTACAATTAATGGAATCGGAGGCACTAATTTATGTGAGAAGGCTTATCATTTGATGCGCAAAGAATTTGAAATTGGTCCCGTTCGCATTCATCTAAGAAAGCAAATTCCAGTTGGAGCTGGACTTGGAGGAGGATCGGCTGATGCAACTTATACGCTACTAGCAATGAATCAGCTTTTTCAACTCCAACTATCTAATCAAAAACTGAAAGAATTATCTGCCGATTTAGGAAGTGATTGTCCTTTTTTTGTGGAAGGATTGCCACAGATTGCTCAGGGTAGAGGTGAAATACTGACACCTGTAGAATTGGATTTGTCCAATCTTTACTTGGTGCTATTAAATCCAGGGATACACGTGGGCACAAAAGAAGCTTACGATGGAGTTTCGGTAGGAGAGAATACCGTTTCGATTGAAGAAATCGTGCAAAAACCTATCGATGAATGGAATGGCTTGCTTAAAAACGATTTTGAAACATCTGTTTTTCTACAGCACCCTAATATACAAAGATTAAAAGAATCGCTGTATCAATCAGGTGCGATTTATGCTGCTATGTCGGGCTCTGGATCTAGTGTTTATGGTATTTTTACTGAAGAAAAAAATCTGATTGATTTTAATTCTTCTCATATTATCTACAAAGGAAAGTTTAAAAATATGAAGTAGAATTATTAAAACAATTTCTTGTTTTCCGATTTTATTTTTATTTTTGAAGTTGTCAATCTGACACTAAGTATTTTTTAACCTTTTAAAATTTAAACTATGAAAAGAATGTTTACTTTTTTAGCTACTGTTTTCATTAGCGTAGCTTCTTATGCTCAATTTCCTGCTGTAGGGATGATTGGTTCTGCGGTTCCTCCGTACGACTGGGCAACTGATTTCCCAATGCAAACAATGGATGGAAACATCTATGCAGGTATTGTTACTTGTGTTGATGGTGAGGCGAAATTTCGTCAAGACGGTGATTGGGCAATCAACTGGGGAGCAAATACATTCCCAGCTGGCGCAGGTGTTCAAGATGGTGCTAACATCCCAGTTACTGCTGGAACTTATTTGGTTGTTTTTGACCGTACAACAGGAGCATACAATTTCATGACAGATTACACTGTAACTTACCAAGTTGATATTACTGCTTATTTGGCTGGTGGTGCAACATTGGCAGCAAATGGTATCCGTGTTGGTGGTGACTTTGGAACAAACCTAGGTTCAGTAGCTGCAGGTCCAATGGCTGATTGGTCTCCTGGAGATGCAAATTCTGCTATGACAGATTTAGGTAACAACATTTGGTCAATCGATGTAACTTACCCAGTTTCTACATTACAAGCAACTCAAATGTACAAATTCGTAAATGGTGATTGGGGTTCAAATGAAGGAACTGATCCATTAAACACCATTGCTGTTGACTCTTGTGGAGTAGATGATGGTTCAGGAAACATCAACCGTACGTATTTATTATTACCGGGAACAGTATGTTATGTTTGGGATGCATGTACAGCATGTGGATCAGGAAATGTTGCTGAAAATGCAATTAATAACTTGACTGTTTCTCCAAACCCAGCTACAGATGTTGCTAACTTCAAATTTGATGTGAACAACGCTACTGAAGCAACAATTACATTATTTGATTTAACAGGTAAAGCAGTTGCTACGAAAACAGTTGCGACATCTGCTTCAAACAATGTTGAATTAAACACAGCTAACTTGTCTGCTGGTTCTTACATTTACAAAGTGTTCGCTGGTGACAAAGTTTCTACTGGAAAATTGATCAAACAATAATTTTTCATAAATTAAAAGAAGGCCTAAGTTGAAATATACTTAGGCTTTTTTTTACCTTAAACATTTCAAGATGAAAAGCATATTCCTAACCGTATTGACGAGTTTTTATAGTTCGATGCTCATCGCACAAGTTTTAGATGTTTCCCCAGCGTTTCCCACGGTAAATGACGTGGTAACCATTACCTATGATGCCACTCAAGGAAATGGGACGCTCGTTGGTCAATCTCAAATTTATGCCCATGCCGGATTGATTACTTCAGCGAGTACATCGCCGTCGAACTGGCAATACGTTCAAGGAACTTGGGGAACCGTTGATCCTGAAGTTGCCATGACGAACATCGGGAATAATAAACACACCATCACTATTGACATCGACCAATTTTATGGGTATCCCGTTGCAAGTACAACAGTATTGAAATTGGCATTTGTTTTTCGAAATGCAAGTGGAAACATTGTTGGACGAAATGCGGATGGAAGTGATATTTTTTATGATGTTTATCCAGTCAATTCTGGATTATTAGGTCAGTTTTTTCATCCAAATAATGGAAGCATCTTTAACCTAAATGATCAAATTGACATCGCTGCTGAAGCAAATACGCCATCCGTTTTAAATTTAAAGTTGGATGGAAGTACCCTATCTACATTGTCAAATGCTACCACCTTGGATTACATGTTGAATGCAAGTAATCCTGGTACGCACCTATTGGAATTTGAAGTGAATGATGGTGCAAACACCGTGATCGATAGTATTTATTTTACCGTAAATCCTACGGTGAACATTATCAATCCAAGTGTTTCTGGACTTGAGAATGGTGTAAATTACATCAATGACACCACGGTAATTTTGCAATTATATGCCCCGCAAAAGGAACATATCTATGTCATTGGTGATTTCAACAATTGGACACCCACCGCAGCCTACCACATGAATTTATCGACGAATAATTCAACCTGGTGGATTGAACTAAGCGGGCTTACTGCCGGACAAAAATATGGGTATCAATATTTCATCGACGGAGAAATGAAATTGGCGGATCCACTTAGCTCGATCATCTTAGACCCAAACAATGATGGAAACATTAATGCCTTAACGAATCCGAATCCACACCCTTATCCGATTGGTCAAACTACAGGATTTGTTTCCGTTTTTCAACCAGGAGCAACTCCTTATAGTTGGCAAAACACCACATTTCAAGGTCCAGCAAAAAAAGATTTGGTCATTTATGAATTATTGGTGCGTGATTTCGTGGCAAAACACAATTATCAAACCCTCATTGACACACTTGATTACCTAGACAAATTAGGCATCAATGCCATCGAATTAATGCCACCAGGAGAATTTGAAAACAATGAAAGTTGGGGCTACAATCCATCTTTTCATAAAGCCTTGGATAAGTATTATGGCACCCCAGAAAAATTCAAAGAATTTATAGACAGTT
Source organism: Crocinitomicaceae bacterium (assembly GCA_030727405.1). Lineage (GTDB taxonomy): Bacteria > Bacteroidota > Bacteroidia > Flavobacteriales_D > Crocinitomicaceae > UBA952. The sequence goes on from JANRBR010000017.1 coordinate 19,278, forward strand.
GCCACAATCGTGGAATTGCCGTTATTGTTGATATGGTATTGAATCATGCATTCGGTCAAAATCCAATGGTCAATATGTATTGGGATGCGGTGAATAATCGTCCTGCAGCAAACAATCCTTGGTTTAATGCGATCTGTCCCCATGAACCCTATTGTTGGGGTTATGATTTTGATCATACACGAATGGCTACCCAAAATTACATTGACCAAGTAAATAAATATTGGTTAGATGAATACCATGTAGATGGATTCCGTTTTGATTATACCAAAGGATTTGTAAACAATGCATCGGGGTATAGCATGGAACGAATTAATTTGCTAAAACGAATGGCAGATCAAATTTGGGATGTGAAATCAAACGCATATGTCATACTAGAACATTGGTGTGATAATTCCGAAGAGATTCAATTGGCGAATTACGGTATGATGTTGTGGGGAAATGTAACGCATGCTTATCAGGAAGCGGGTATGGGTTATACTAGTTCTTCAAACATTAGTTCGGGAATTTACACGAATCGTACATGGACCGTTCCTCACTTGGTGAGTTACATGGAAAGTCACGATGAGGAGCGAATGATGTTTAAAAACATCAGTTTTGGAAACCAAACCAATCCAAATCATAATGCAAAGAATTTGTATGTAGCATTAGGAAGAATGCAAACGGCGGCGGTGATTTTCCTGACACAACCTGGACCAAGAATGATTTGGCAGTTTGGCGAATTAGGATACGACATTTCCATTGATAACCCATGCCGCGTGTGCAACAAACCGATTCTATGGAATTATTACACGCAAGCACGCCGACGTCAATTATACGATGTTTACTCCGCTACCTTAAAATTGAGAAATGATTATGAAACGTTTCGTTCCTTAAATTTCACTTACAATTTAAGTGGGGCAGTAAAAAAAATGAAAATGACACATCCATCGATGAACGGTGTAGTCATTACCAATTTTGATGTGAACAATCAAATCGGTTCACCTAATTTCCACCACAATGGTTGGTGGTATGAATATTTTTCAGGTGATAGTTTAAACGTGACCGATGTGAACATGAACTTTTCGCTTCAACCAGGAGAATACCGTATCTATACAGATGTTCGCCTAGAACAACCAACAATTACTGACGCACCTGTTTCCATTGAGGAATTGTTAAATTCAGCTTTTGAATTGGTTGTATACCCCAATCCGAGTAGTGATTATATCAATCTAAAGTTCCAAGCACTTGATTTTAGTCCGGTTGAAATCGTTGTTTTAGACCAAACAGGAAAAGAAATTTACACACACAAGGGTTTTTCGAATTTTGGTGAAAATCAATTTGAAATCAATGTAGGTGATTGGCCTAGTGGATCCTATCACTCGATTATTCGCCTAGGAAAACTTGTGGCAAACGAAGCATTTTTGATTCAACATTGATGAAAATCCTATACGGCATATTAATCATTTTTGTCACGCAAGGAGTACAGGCACAGTTTGTTCATCCAGCAAATAATAATGCCTTTCTTCAAACGGAAGTAGCCTCGGTTTATGTCACCATGTCTTCACAAGATGCCTGGACCATGGTAAACGATAGTTTATACAGTGACTTTCCTTTTGTTTCATCGGTCATCTATTCCAGTTCAACCATTCAAGACACTATTTTAACGGTAGGAATCCACGTTCGAGGCAATACATCGAGGGATGCAGGCAAAAAATCATTTGAGCTTTCATTTAACACCTACGTTCAAGGCCGAAAGTATAGAGGTTTAGAAAAAATGAAATTGAATGGTGAACACAACGATGTTTCCATTTTGAGATCTAAATTAGCGAATGAATTGTGTGCTCAAGCCGGCATTATTGCTCCACGTACCAGTTATGTGAAATTATTCATCAATAATGTTTACAAAGGCTTGTATATAAACGTTGAGCATACAGACGATGAATTTATTCAAAAACGCTTTCCGAATGATCATACTGGTAATTTGTTTAAATGTTCCTATGGGTCAGATTTGACCTACCATGGAGCAGGTGTGGGTTATTATCAAAATACGTATGAATTAAAAACAAATGAACTTTCCAATGATTATTCAGGCTTGATTTATTTTATTAATATTTTAAATAATTCAACACCTACAAATTTTGTTTGTGACATTCAAGAAGTTTTTGATGTTGATTCTTATTTGAGAACCCTAGCCATGGAAATATTAATGGGACAATGGGATGGGTATGCCTATAACAAAAACAATTTCTTCTTGTATGAAAGGCCTTCAGATGGTAAATTTATATTCATTGAATACGATTTGGACAATACCTTCGGCATCGATTGGTTTAACATCGATTGGTCCAGTCGATCCATCTATTCATGGGCCAATGCAAATCGGCCATTATACTCGAAATTGTTAGCGGTACCCTATTTTAAGGATCGGTTTAATTTTCACATGAAAGACATCCTAACAAATGATTTTCAACCAAGTACGATTTTAAATTACCTTCAAAACACCCAAAATATGATTTCCAGTGCGGCCATATTGGATGATTTTAAAGGATTGGACTACGGATTCACCGATCAAGATTTTTTAAATGCGATTGACCAAGCTTGGGGTTTTCATGTGACACAGTCGCTCAGTGAATACATTGAAAATAGGTATGCAACGGCTAATGCGCAAGTATTGAATTTTCAAGGAATTCAAAACCCATGTACAGTTGGAGTATTTGATTTGGAAATGAACAATGCATCGAAACCTATGCAAGCTTTTGATTTGCTCGGAAGGGAAATCCCGCTGAATGCAAAAAATTGCATCAAAATGGTACGCTATGAAAATGGCACGGTTAAACAACTTTATGAACATGAATAAGCGATTTTTTCTATCTATGGTAATCATTTGTGCTTTTCAACTCAATGCACAAGTATTAAAACATGTTGAGCCTGCGAACTGGTGGGTTGGAATGGAACACCATGAAGTTCAACTATTATTGCACGGCACAAATATTGCGCAATACCAAGTTGAAATTTCTGGACTACCAATTACAGGAATAATTAAAACGGAAAATCCCAATTACCTTTTCGTAAGTGTGGAAACAAAAGACAAAGTAGCTGGCACTTATCCAATCACACTAAAAGACAAGAAAAAGGAAATGGCTCATTTCGACTTCAAGTTAGAAGAACGAATGAACAATAGTGCGCAGCGTGAAAGTTATTCTTCCGCAGATGTGATCTACCTATTAATGCCGGATCGTTTTGCCAATGCGAACGAAGGACTTGATACACATCCGGATACCAAAGAAGTATCTGATCGGGCAAATCCAGGTGGAAGACACGGTGGAGATATCATGGGAATTATTCAGCATTTGAATTACATCAAAGAATTGGGTGCGACCGCGATTTGGACCACTCCAATGCTCGAGGATAACGAAGAAACCTATTCATATCATGGTTATGCCCAGTCAGATTTGTATAAAATTGACCCACGTTATGGAACCAATTCTTGGTATAAAGAAATGGTACTTGAAGCACATCGCCAAGGATTAAAAGTCATCAAGGATGAAGTCCCGAATCACTGGTCGAGTAAACATTGGATGATTCAAGATTTGCCTTCGCAAGATTGGATCCATCAATTTCCATCGTTTACACGTTCAAGCTACCGAACAAGTACGCAAATGGATCCCTATGCTTCCGAAAAGGACAAACGAGCATCCGAAGACGGTTGGTTCGATACAACCATGCCGGACATGAATCAATCCAATCCAATATTATTGACGTACTTGATTCAAAATACCATCTGGTGGATTGAATATGCGCAATTAGATGGACTACGTGTAGATACCTATTCTTACAATGAAAAAGAGGCGATTTCAAAATGGACCAAAGCCATTACAGACGAATACCCTCGTTTGAACATCATGGGTGAAGTTTGGATGCACAATCAAGCGCAAATTTCTTATTGGCAAAAAGAAAGTCCCGTAGGTGCGATTGATTCATACAATAGCTACCTTCCAACCGTTATGGATTTTACCATGCACGATGCATTCATGCAGGCTTTTAATGAAACGAAACAAGATTGGGACAAAGGTATGGTTCGATTTTACGACAATATTGCCAACGATTACTTGTATAAGGATCCTTCCAATTTGCTCGTGTTTTTTGAAAACCATGACACCAAACGCTTCAATGAATATTGTCCGAATCTCGCGGACTATAAATTAGCAATGACGCTTATTTCTACTACACGTGGCATTCCCCAGATTTATTATGGATCTGAAATAGGCATGAAAGGAAGCAAAGATCTAGGTGACGCAGATATTCGTCGGGACTTCCCTGGTGGTTGGGCGGCTGATCGTCACACCGCTTTTTGCAGCAGCGAAGATGGCAAGTGCCATGCTTATCAAACAGGACGTACACCAGAAGAGGAATCATATTTTCAGTTTACCAAGTCTTTATTGAATTGGAGAAAAAACAATAAAGTCATTCACGAAGGTAAATTGATGCAATTTGTTCCGGAAAATAATGTCTATGTCTATGCTCGTTACAAGGAGCCAAATGGGATGTATGATATGCCAGGGAAGCAGGTCGTTTTGGTGATAATCAATAACTCCACGAAGGAGGAAACGATTCGTTGGGACCGTTATCAAGAAATGATTCAAGGCAAAGAAATAGGTGTGGATGCACTGACCAATCAAACCGTAAATTTCGACCTTAAAACTGCTACAATTCCAGCAAAAACAGCTTACATTCTCGAAATTAAATAAGCATGAAAAAGCTACTCTTTTTCCTTTTTGTTTCTACCATTAGTTGGGGACAAAATGCAACGCGTCAATTTGTCTCCATTGAAAAAGCAGACAATGGTTTCAAAGTAAAAGTTTCCGATGGTGCGTATTATTTTTCAGCATGGTCCGCAAAGATCGTCGAAACGACTTTTATCCCAAATGGACAAGTGCATTCTGCAACATCACATGCTGTTGTAGCTCCCGTTAATTCGGACATCCTTGAGATGGATTCGTTGCAAGGAATAATCAGTTTGACAACCAACGAGGAATTAAAAATTGACATTCAAAAAAAACCATTTCAGATTAGTTACTGGTATATGAAAAAACCGGTCATTTCTGAAAATTGGGGCTATGAGAAATCAGATGAAGCAGAAAAAATACATTTCAATTTAACCCAAGATGAATTGCTTTATGGAGCAGGGGCACGTGCTTTGGGAATGAACCGACGCGGTTATCGTTTGCAATTGTACAACCGTGCGCATTATGGATACGAAGAACATTCAGAATTGATGAATTACACGATGCCAATGGTCGTTTCGAATAAATGTTATGCCATTCATTTCGATAATGCACAAATTGGCTATTTGGATTTAGATTCAAAAAAGAACAATGTGTTGACCTATGAAACAATCGGAGGACGCAAAACCTATCAAGTGATTGTGGGGGATGATTGGAAAGATCTCTTGTCAGAATACACCGATTTAACTGGACATCAACCCATGCCTCCGCGATGGGCATTTGGTAATTTTGCGAGCCGTTTTGGTTACCATTCGGAAACTGAAGCGAGAAATGTGGTGAATCAATTTCGAAAAGATTCCATTCCATTGGATGCGATTATTTTCGATTTATATTGGTTTGGAAAAGAAATTCAAGGAACACTCGGTAATTTGTCCTTTTACACCGATTCCTTTCCGCATCCGAAAGAGATGATTCAGGATTTCACGAATCAACAAGTAAAAACAGTGTTGATTACGGAGCCATTCATTTTAACTACCTCCAAAAAATGGCAAGAAGCATCAGATAAAAAAATCTTGGGAACCAATGAACTTGGTGCTCCTTTTACCTATGATTTTTATTTCGGCAACACCGGATTAATCGACGTATTTAAACCGGAAGCTAGAAATTGGTTCTGGGACATTTACAAGGATTTACATCAATACGGTGCACGCGGATTTTGGGGTGATTTAGGTGAGCCCGAGGTACATCCCGCAAAATTAAAGCATGCCGTTGGCTACGCTGATGAAGTTCATAACATTTATGGACATGAATGGGCAAAGTTAATTTATGAAGGCTATCAAAAAGATTACCCAAATGAACGTCCTTTTATCTTGATGCGTTCAGGGAGTTCTGGAACACAGCGTTTCGGAATCATTCCCTGGTCTGGTGATGTTAACCGAACTTGGGGAGGATTGCGACCGCAGGTGGAAATAAGTTTGCAAATGGGACTGCAAGGAATTGCCTATATGCATTCAGATTTAGGCGGATTTGCAGGTGCGAATGATGATCCAGAATTGTATGTTCGTTGGTTGCAATACGGTGTTTTTCAACCGATTTTTCGTCCACATGCCCAACAGGAAGTTGCAAGCGAGGCAATATTTAAAGACGAGAAAACCAAGCAACTTGCGAAAGAAGCCATCGAATTACGTTACCAAATGTTGCCATATAACTATTCATTGGCCTTCGAAAATCACGTGCATGGAACACCCTTGATGCGTCCAGTTTTCATGGAGGACACAAACGCGAAATGGACGGAGTCAAGCGCAGATGAATACATGTGGGGCAGTTGTTTTTTGGTGAATCCAATTACAAAAAAGATAGAAGCTAATTCTTTGCCCATTCAAGTGGTGCATGCGCCGGCAGGAACATGGTATGATTTTAAGTCCGGCAGAGAAGCAACTCCTTTGCACATTGAGACAGGAGATATAAGTACAGATGAACCAAACATAAAAACGGATCAGAAATTCTTGATTGGTGGAGATTTGTCCTCGATTCCAGTATTGGTAAAAGGAGGTTCTTTTGTTCCTTTATCACCCGTTTTTCAGTCCACCGAAGCCTATGTTGATACAGCTGTTACCATTCATTATTACGATGCAGAGGAGCTGACAACAAGCGAGGGTATTTGGTACGAGGATGATGGAGTTACCAACGAAGCATATGAGAAAGGACTATATAAATACCTTTATATGAAAATGACGCAATCATCAAAGAAAACCAAATTGACCTTTGCTCCGCACTATGGTGAGTTGATACAAAAGAATGAGTTTATTTTTGATGTGTGCATTCATTCAGAACGAATTCCCAAACGCATTTTGATTAATGGAAAGAAAATTAAATTCAATGCTGCTAACCAACACATCCAGTTGGAATTGAAATTATCCGAGAAAGTTCAAAACATTCAATTGAATTGGTGATAAAATTCTATGTGTCAACTTGACATTAAGAAAAATAAAAAATATATTTGATTCACTAAAACGAGAAATTACAAACTAAAATGACTTCTATGGTTCAAAAAATTACACGAACATTTGCTGTATTTACCAGTTTTATGTTGGTATCCATTCTTTCTTTTGCGCAAAATGCAAGCGTGAAAGGATTGGTGAAAGATGCCGACGGACAAGCTTTATACAATGCATCTGTAACAGTTGAAGGTAAGTACAAGGGTGCGATGACAAACGAAAAAGGTTACTATGAAATCTCTGGTTTGTCCGCAGGAAAGTATACTTTGATTTATCGCTTCATGGGAATGGAGACTGTTAAACAAAACATTGAATTGCAGGAAAATCAAGCTTTAATCAAGGACATGACCTTGCAATCAAGAGCAAAGGAGGAAAATGAAGTAGTTGTTATTGGTTATGGTACTTCTCGAACAAAAGACTTGACAGGTTCCGCAACGGTCATCAACGAGAAAAATTTCGTTCAAGGTTCACTTTCCTCGCCTGAGCAATTGATCATGGGTAAAGTCGCAGGTCTAAAAGTTACCTCTAACGATGGCGCTCCTGGATCTGGAAGCACCTTGCGTTTGCGCGGTGGAACCTCGATTAATGCAAGCAACGACCCGTTAATCGTGGTAGATGGAGTTCCTTTAGATAATGGTGGAATTGCTGGTGTAGCAAATCCATTGTCTTTAATTAATCCGAACGACATCGCTTCTTTTGTAGTTTTAAAAGATGCATCGGCTACAGCGATCTATGGTTCACGTGCAGCGAATGGTGTCATCATTATCACAACCAAAAAAGGGGATGGTGGTAAAAATGCGCCATTGAAAATTGTGTTAGACACTAAAATATCTCAGTCAACCATTGCAAAATATGCAGATGTATTGAGTGCGGACTCATTGCGTTCCCTTGTCAATGCGAGAGGAACCAATGCTCAGAAAGCCTTGCTAGGAGATTCTTCTACCGATTGGCAAAAACAAGTTTTTCGCAATGCAATGGTGTTAGACAACAACCTATCCATAACAGGTGGCATCAAGAATTTCCCTTACCGATTGTCCATTGGTAACAGAAATGAAAACGGAATCTTAAAAAGAGATCAATTCAACCGTACTTCAGTTGGTTTGAATATGAGTCCTTCATTCTTCAATAATACCTTGTTACTAGAATCCAATTTGAAATACATTCAAACCAATTCGTTCTTTGCCAATCGCGGTGCTTTAGGAGCGGCTTATTTTGACCCAACACAACCAATTTACTCTGGAAATGAGAATTACAACGGGTATTTCGAATGGGTTGATAATGGAAAACCAAATACATTGTCTGCAAGAAATCCATTGGGATTGATCAATCAAACAGAAGACGTAAGTAAAGTAAACCGTGCGATTGCAAACGCGAAATTAAGCTACAGTTTTCCAACAATCGAAGGATTGAAAGCCATTGTGAATGTTGGAGGTGATTTCTCGGAAGGAAATGGTTATGTGATTACGGACTCCAATTCTGCAGCAGGTTATTTTACAAACGGTCGATATTCTGAGTATTTATCTAGAAAAGAAAACAAATTGATCGAAACCTATGCAAATTATAACTCAGGTGATCGTTTTAATGACCAAGTACTAGATTTCACTGCTGGATATTCTTACCAAGATTGGATGAGTAGAGGTCCAAATAATCCTGCCTACAATCAAGCACAAGATTCAATTATTCAACCAGCTTCTAGTCCATTCCCGAATTACACGAAAAATGTATTATTATCTTATTATGCTCGTGCTATTTATAGTTACAAAGGAAGGTATATTGTGAATGCATCTTTACGTAGAGATGGATCTTCTCGCTTCAGTCCAGAACAACGTTGGGGCTTATTCCCGGCGGTTTCTGCAGCGTGGTTGATTAATGAAGAAAATTTCCTGAAGGATTCTAAAACGATCAACATGTTGAAATTACGTGCTGGTTGGGGTATTACTGGTCAACAAGACGGGATTGGTGATTACTCATACATAGGAAACTATTTCCTTGGTGCATCGACTGCTCAATATGCGTTTGGAGGACAATATTACCAAGTACTACGTCCAGCAGGATTCGATGCAAATTTGAAGTGGGAGACCACGACTAGTTACAATTTTGGTTTGGACTTTGGATTTAAAAACGATCGTTTTTCTGGAAGTATCGATGTTTACCGCAAAGAAACAAGTGACTTATTGGCAACGGTTCCGGTGCCAGCAGGTACAAATTTCACCAACGAGATTTTAACGAATGTTGGTGGGATGAGAAACCAAGGGGTTGAATTGAGTCTGAATGTAGGTTTAATTGCTACCAAAAACATGCGTTTGGATTGGACGGTGAATGGAACATATAATGAAAACAGCGTAACGAAATTATCGCGTGTAGCCGACACCACTTCTCCAGGTGTACTAGTAGGTGGAATTGGTGGTGGAATTGGTAATACCATCCAAGTTCACCAAGTTACATATCCTACTTTCACTTATTTTGTATTAGAGCAACAATACGATTCAAATGGTGACATGATTCAGGTTGGTGAATTGGCTAACGTAGATGTAAATAATGACGGTGTAGTAACTGCGGCTGATAAATGGAAAGACACAAGTGCATATGTTGATCGAAACAATGATGGTATCATCAATATTGATGACCGTTACTATGCGGGTCAAGCAGCAGCAAAGATGTTCCTAGGAACAGCATTTAACTTTACTTACAAAAAATGGTATGCTGGTTTCTCCATGAGAAGTGAACTTGGCGCAACCATCTACAATAACTTGCACTCGAATAGCGCTACTTTCCAAACAGTTGATGGAACGAAAAAATATTTGAACAACATCAGCTCGCTTTATTACGAAGATGAGGTTCAAAAAACCACGACAAATCAGTTATTATCTGATCACTATTTGGAAAAAGCAGATTTCTTACGCATGGACTTCGTGAACATTGGTTATCGTTTTGGTAAATTGAAATTCACGAACAACAAGCTTGGTTTGAATGCAAGCTTTACCGTGCAAAACGTTTTTGTTGTAACGAATTACAAAGGACAAGATCCTGAGGTGAACGGAGGAATTGATAACAATTTCTACCCACGTCCACGAGTTTACTCATTGAACCTAACATTTGACTTCTAAAAAATGATGGCCATGAAAAAAATAATCGCATACACTTTTATTACAGTTTCCCTATTTTTGGTTTCGTGTAATAAACAATTAAATCAGTCGCCAAAGTACGGCTTAAATGCCGAGGCTGTTTACAGCAATCCAGATCAATACATACACGTTTTAGCGAAATTGTATTCTGGAATGTCCATGACAGGAAATCAAGGTCCTGCGGGATCTGCGGATATCGCGGGCATCGATGAAGGATTCTCCGCATACATTCGTGTATTATGGAACCTACAAGAGCTTCCAACGGATGAGGCAATCTGTGGATGGAATGACCCAGGAATTCCTGATTTGAATAAATCTCAATGGAATGCAGACAACGTTTGGGTGAAAGGGATGTATTACCGCATCTATTACCAAATCACGCTTTGCAATGAATTCATTTGGCAAGCTCGCGAAGAGAAATTAACCACTCGTGGATTCTCAGAAGCCAAAATGGATGAAATCCGAACCTTCCGTGAAGAAGCACGTTTCTTGCGTGCGATGGCATACTACCATGCAATGGACCTTTTTGGTAACGTACCTTTCGTGACAGAAAATGATCGAGTAGGTGCATTTGAACCAGCACAGATTAGTCGTGCAGATTTATTCAAATACATCGAAGATGAATTGAAAGCGGTTGAAACCACACTTCTAGATCCAACAGCCGTTCCTTATGGAAGAGCGTCAAAAGCAGCAGCTCAAGCGCTTATGGCAAAAATGTACTTGAACGCTGAAGTTTATTTAGGTACAGGTAATGACTATTACTCGGAATGTGCAACGTATTGCGAAAAAGTAATGAATACTGGCGCGTTTTCGTTAGATGACCGTTACCAAGATTTATTTTTAGCAGACAATAACACCTCTCCTGAAATCATCTTCCCAATCGTTTACGATGGCTTGTATGCTCAAACATGGGGAGGAACAACGTTTATGGTATGTGCATCTTTAGGAGGAACAATGGTTGCTGCTGATTATGGTGTCAATGGAAAATGGGCCGGGCTCCGTGCTACAGCACCTTTCATCGATAAATTTGTGGATACAACACAAGATACACGTTGGATGTTCTATACAGGAGGACAACAAAAGGAAATCACGAGCATGTCTACATTTACACACGGTTATGCTAATCCAAAATTCAAGAATAAGACTTCTACCGGTGGAAGTGCGTCAAACAATTCGACCTCTCCTCACACGGACATCGATTTTCCTTTATTGCGCCTTGGCGATATTTATTTGATGTATGCAGAAGCACAATTGCGTATGGGTAATGAGGCAACAGCGATTCAGTATGTAAACTTTATCCGTGAAAGAGGATATGGGAATTCATCCTACAATGTAACAAGTTTAACCTTGGATGACATCTTAGATGAGCGTGCTCGCGAAATGCAATGGGAAGCAACCAGAAGAACGGATTTAATCCGTTTCGGATACTTTACTAGCGGCGATTATGTTTGGCCATTTAAAGGTGGCGATGTGACAGGTGTTGCATTACCTTCCTATGCGAATTTATACCCGATTCCAACAGCGGATATCGTATTAAATAGAAACTTAACCCAAAATCCGGGGTACTAATATTTTACTTGTTGATTGATGGAAAGGGGAGGTCTTCGGGTCTCCCTTTTTTATTTGTAAAGAATCAAAAGGTTTTATTGTAGGAGAATCGAAGCAATGGTTGATTCCCACTTGAACGTTGCCTAAGTCCAGCTTGAATCTTGATCGATTGTTTTTTTGGTAGCTCAATTTCCACACCAGCAAAATAACGCCATTGTACTGTTGTTCCCCTAATAAGAACTTCCGTTGGAGTATATACTACATTTGCGTTCCATTGGTAAAAATGTTCTACACTCATGAGTGGGGTAAGCGGAAAATTCTTTACATCATAATCCAAACTTAACTTGTTTCGCCAAATACTGCTTGTGCCTTGTACTGCGCTTAATCTCCATTGTTGAGTACTTGTCCAACTTAGACTTAGTCTTTTTGGACCAATATCAAAGGCATCTAATATGGACAATTTAAAACCAAGTTGTATTCGTTGAGAAAGCCGATCGCCAGCGAGCACCAATTGGTCTCCTTTTTCATTTAAAGCCAAACGATAGGCAGCTTCAATTTGCAGCCCATCGAGCAACTGAACTTGGTGTCCTGCATCAAGGAAAATACGATCGATACCAAGACCTAAGTTCTGCCTGTTACCAATTCCAATTTCGGAGGATTGGTTCTTGTTCCACTTTTTAGTGATATCGGCATCCATCCATAACCCTGTTTGGGCATTTGCTTGTAGGATGAAGAAAGAACTGATGTATAGAACGTACTTGCGCATTAGAAGTAGATTTCGAATTCACCTAAATCAACAATGGATTGCTTAGCTTCAATTTTACCTGATTTCTCAATTTTTAATGTCGCATTTGGCTGCTGAGGATTGTTGCCAAGTACATAGACTTTATAGGAGCCAATTTGCAATCCTTCGAATGAAAATTCACCCAATTCATTTGTTCTAACTGTATTTGAATAAAAGGCATTGTCACCATAAACTATGTAAACACGTTGATCTCCTGCTGGAGCAACACTTTGTGTGCCTTGTACTTTTCCTTGAGTAACGACATCAATGGCAAAAGAGGTTGTGCCATTGTCAGCATCTGAAACCAACGCAAACGTAGAGTGTACGATACGCAGAATGTCTTGTGTACGTGTAACCGTATATGGTGCAGCAGATACTCCAGTCAAAGCAGTTTGTGTTTTTTGTGCAATGTCTAGGTTTGAGTCACTGTAATTAAACGATACCGGAATACCGATTCTTCCTTCCAATTGAGGATCTGCATTGGAAATCCAATTTGGATTAACATAGTAGATGTAGTAGTATTTTGCTGTATTAGCACTGTTCAGTAACCAATAATCTCCATGTTCAATGCTTGCACCATTTGTGCAAATGACATCTGTTGTTTCTGCTTGTCCGGGCGTTGCCAATTCGGTACCTGTTACCGTTCCTCGTATCGCTGAAGTTCCTCCATCGCCTGCTATCTTTTTACAAGAACTGAAGATGAATAGGGTGAAAATAAAAATGGATAGTGATTTTAACATGTCAATGAAGTATAATTAGTTTAATAGGTTCCTGTACTGAATCTTTTACACGAACAAAATAGAGTCCATTCGAAAAAGAACTCACGTCAATCGCATTTATTTCATCCTGTGCATTAAATTGGGTAATGAGTTGACCCAATTCATTTCTTATTTCAATTTGATCCGAAAGATTTAAGCCCTCAAGGTAAACCACGCTTCCACTTGGATTGGGAAACAATCGCAGTTTGGATTCAATTTTTTCGTCCATTCCAACGGAATAGCAAGTTCCAAACATATTCGCATCCATCCACGCCGTTCTGGCAAGAATCCAATTTTTCATGTAGTTGATTTCTTCCTGATAGGTATTCCCAACATAATTATTTGGCCATACATAAACACCGAGAATGGGCCAGCGATTGAAATTTCTTACGGCTGGTTCAGCAAGCATGGTGGCCATGGAATCAATGTAATCCATCAAGTTACTATCACTGAGGATACTTGTTCTCAAGTCGGACCAACGACACCGAACGTTATTCGCAAAAAGTGTGTCTTGTAGCATTCGATTCAACCAAAATGGATTCATGTTCGCTCCATTGCCTTGACAAACGGAATTAAAATTAATTTCCCATCCGGATGTTTGTCCGCCCTGACAATAGTTGGCATTTCCCCAGCCAAGGTTGAAATCCCAAAGAGGTCCCGCATATATTTTTCCGCCTTCACTAAAACGACGCTTATGCAAAAAGGTGGAAATTCGGTAACCATCCACATTCTTTGAAAGTTCATTAATGAGTAAAAAGTCTATAAATGATTGTTCATCGGAATAGGCTCTATAACCGATTTGAGGATTCGCGAAAGTAGTACTCTTTAAAACAGTTTCCCAATTGTCGACATACGATTCAATGTAGTTCAATTGATCCGGATGCACTTCTTCGATTTCTGGATCATGAAGTTGATAATAGATTGGACCGGAACTTGGAGCTTGTGCGGTGTATGGAGATGTCCAAGCAATAATTCCGCCAGCAGTTGTCTTATCTACTTTGATTATATACCCACCGGTCAATTGATTATCTAGTGTATCGGAATACAGCAATGGATCAACGTCTACGCGCCCTGGATTGATTTTTATGCGCTCCATCAATACATACACTCCAATATAGGATCCATTTAAAATGACTTCGCATAATTTGGTTCTTGGAGCCCATTGACCCATTTGGCGACCAAGATCATACGTAAGGACATTTCGAATCATTGCTTTGTCCGTATATGGAGCATAAAGAATCCAATCGTTATCACTGGGCCAGTCAAAAAGGGACACGTTGTAATTCACTGAATCTGGACCGCGAGTCTCTAGACCATATGATTTCATCGGGAAGGAATTGGAAGAAGAACCACGTTTTTCAATTGCTATTTGACCATAGAATTCATTAAATGGATCTGTCAGATGATTGATTTGATTTTCACCATTATAAATAATTCCCATGGTACCATCAATTTTCGGTTCGTCAGGAATATCAACGTTGTAGGTGTCAAGTACGACAATGGGTAAATTGGAACTCGCAAGGATAAAAGGAGGTGTAAACCATGTTGGAATTGGTCCGTAAGTGACATTGGGATTGTTCTTACCGATACTTAAGAAACTGCGACAAGTTAAATCAGACGAATTTACTTGTTGGTTATGCACTTCCACACAGAAAACATTTGTGCCATTCACCAGAAGACCTGCTAACTGGTTTGGAAAGAAAATAAATTGGTCGGGTTGTTGATTTTGATACAATTTGGCTTCATGCGAAATGCTTGCTAACTGATTATATGTTGGTTGACCAGTTCCGGATAGTCCATTTCGAGCAACTTCAGTTCCATTTAAATAGGCAACAAATCCATCATCGTAATCAAAGTGTAGGGCAAGTGCAACGATTTCATTGAGGTTTGCAATATTGAATTCGATACGAGTGTAAACTGAAACTGCAGAAGTAGGCAAGACGGTATTGTCATCACCATCCCCAAATCCGAAACCACCTGGTCCTTGCAACCAAGAATTTACAGTAAATGAAGGTGAAATCCATTCCGGAGAGGATGCTGCTGAAGGAACCTGATAATACCAGGAGCTGTTATCCTTGACGATTGTTTCCCAATGGTCTAACTGAGCATAAGTTTGAAGTTTAAAAAAACTAAGCAGGACGAAAAGCAAGAATGGAAATTTCATTAATCCAAAGATACCGATTTCTTTTTACTTAACACAAGCTTAACAATGGTTGTCGACAAGATAAGTAGGAGGAGAAGGACGGAAATGACACCGATAAAATCTCCGTGTTCGGTGTAAAAAGTTATTCTTCTCAATGTCGGAACGGCTTGTTGAAAAGCGGCATCTTTCCAATATTCGGTTTCTTTTACAATGTGTCCAAATTCATCGAAAACCCCACTTTTACCTGTGTTAGCACTTCGTACTACCCAGCGTCGGTTTTCAATGGCACGAAGAGCTGAAAACGAAAAATGTTGTTTGTATCCGGGAGAATCACCCCACCAGCCATCGTTGGTGATGACGGTTAAAATGCTTGCTCCTTGACGCACTTGATTCGACACAAAATCACCATAAATGGATTCATAACAAACAATAGGAGCGAGGATTTCTTTTGCACGAAAAACTTTTGGCTGCTTCTCAATACCCAATGTACCTGAAGTCCCACCGTTTTCTATCGCTAAATCCTCTAAAAATGGAAACAAATTAGAGAAGGGAATCATTTCTACGCCCGGTACTAATTTGGATTTGTGAATAAAGCTGGGTTCTCCTTTGTTTGGTATAAGTAAAGAACTGTTGTAGCTTTCGTAATACATGCGCTGTCCTGGAATAGGTACGCTTGCGCGCGAATGTTTGGTGTCGAATAATTCCGCTGTCGATGCGCCAATGAGCAATTCTGCATCTCCCCATTTTTTCATTTCAGACACGATGTACGGATAAAACGAAAGTCCCTGCAGTCGCGATTCGATAAATCCTTGACTAATGGCTGTTTCAGGCCCGACGACCAAATCAGTGGTGGAGTCCACAACGGTTTTCGCTAGTTTGAAAAATCGTTGAAGTTGTTGTTCGTTGCTCGTTCCTAATGCAAACTTCTCGTTGTAGGGATCAACGTTCGGTTGAGCAACCGCTACTGTGTAAAGTCGTGCACCTTTGAAAGGTAAAATAGGTAGTTTTTTCCAGCTAAAAACAATTGGAAGCACAAACATGAATAGCGAGAAAATTAACCAATTATTCCATTTTTTCTTTTTTTGAATCCATACGGAACGAATCCATAGGAAGAGCAGAATGTTTACAGATAGCACCCACAGACTTCCGCCGAATACTCCTGTAAATTCATACCATTGAATCCAGGATGTACGTATACTAAAAAAGTTACCTAATGTTAACCACGGCCAAGAAAGTTCCCAGTTGAAATGAAAATACTCAAAACTGATCCAAAGAGGAATGAGTGTCCAGATAGCCCAGTTGGATCTTAGTCCTTTCTTCACTACATGAAAAAGGACAAACGTCAGCGACATGAATAAGGTATTGAAGACAAATGCTAAAAGTGCGCCAACGAAAGAGGAATTAGCGACCCACCAAGTAGTTCCTAAATTGAAGATTAAAAATGCGAGATAGGATTGGATGAACAAGTGCCAACCACCTTTGGATTTTGTTTGTAAATCTTCAGACAGAAACAAGAGCGGAACGAATCCAATAAAAACGAGCGGTGTGATGCTCCCAGTAAATGGGAAGGAAATGCTCAGAAGGATTCCGGAACATAGGCTCAATAGGTATCGTTGCGCTCGGGTGAGGTTCATGAAATGCGTTTGAATAAAGGTAATTAATTTGATCGAATCAGCGTTGAGGATAGAATTTTTGGGCAAAAAAAAAGACCGCGGTTGCGGTCTTTTCAATAGTATGATCTCTCAATTATGCGTTTGCAGCTTCAAATGGAACTACAGATACAAATGAACGATTGTCTTTTTTCTTACGAAATTCTACTAAACCATCCGTTAAAGCAAACAACGTATGGTCTTTTCCAATTCCAACATTGTTACCTGGGTGGTGTTGCGTTCCTCTCTGACGAACAATAATGTTTCCAGAGATTGCTGCTTGTCCACCAAAAATTTTCACACCTAAGCGCTTGCTATGTGATTCACGACCGTTTTTCGAACTACCGACTCCTTTTTTGTGTGCCATGGTTTCTCTATTTATTCCTGAAAATCAGGATGATTATGCTTTAATATTTGTAATTGTAATTGCAGTAAACTGCTGACGGTGACCGTTTCTTTTTCTGTAACCTTTTCTACGTTTCTTTTTGAAAATAATTACTTTGTCTCCTTTCACGTGGTCAATTACCGTTGCGGTAACGATTGCACCTTCTATAGCTGGGGCGCCTAAGGTAATTTTGCCACCATTGTCTAACAACATAACACGATCGAATTCTAATTTCGCTCCTGCCTCTGCTGCCAAACGATGAACAAAAACCTTTTGGTCTTTTTGCACCTTGAACTGCTGCCCTGCTATCTCTACAATTGCGTACATATAGCTTGTTTTAATTTAAATTTCACCCAAAATTGGAGGGCAAAGATACATATTTAAATTCAAATCCCAAACGTTTTCAATTATTTTCAATATTTTTTCCTTGTGATTTTGATCGCTTTTGAAAAAACACTTGGCCGTAATTCGCCAGAATAATCCCAAAGATAACAATAAACATGGAGGTGATTTGATGCTGCTCAATGTGCTCATGGAAAAAGGTTCCAATGATTACAGCAAAAATGGGAATGAGGTATGTTACGCTGCTCGCGAAAAGAGCCGAGGAGGATTGGATGATGCCATTAAAAAGAAAAACGGCAAACGCTGTTCCAACAATCGCCAGTATTGCAATGGCTGAGAATCCATTCATGGCATCCGGATTAACTCGGAAAACTTCCTCTGTATTAAAGGAGAAAAAGCCAATGATGGATGGAACGAGTACCATGAAGAATCCACCTGAGGCAACATGAATAGGTTTGTAGTGGGATAATTTAAATTTTATGGTATTCAAGCTAATTCCATATAAAAAGGTTGCGAGAACAATTGCTAAGGAAGGTAAGAGTCCTTGGTTATTTGTTGTGGTCGTATCCTGGTTAAGAACAAGTAAGGTGATTCCACAAAATCCAATAATTGTTCCGAGTAGTTGGTATCGGTTAATTTTATTGGAGAAGAATAAATACCCAACAAGTAAAGTGAATATCGGTGTGAAGCTATTCATGATTCCGGCAAGTCCAGAGGAGATTTGCGTTTCGGCGTAGGTGAATAAAAAAGCAGGAATGAAATTTCCACAGATTCCCACAACAGCAAAATATCCTAGGTCTTTGCGACTGACAAGGTTTCGCATGGTTTGAATGGAAAATGGAAGCAGGGCTAAGCTCGCTAGCAACATGCGCAGCGCGCCAACTTGAGTGGAAGTGAAGATTTGATCCCCATTACCGTTATACATTCCTTTTTTCATTAGGATAAACGAGCTGCCCCAAATGCAGGCCAAAAGAATGAGAAGTAACCAGCTTTTCAAATTGCTCTTCATGGCTCAAAAGTACGCATTATTTCAGCTTGTAAATTGTGTATAACCAGGTGATATGAACAGCATGTTAAAAAGTCTCCCACATCTTCCCACAATTGTTTAAAAAAGCAGTAAAATAAAGGATTTAAGAAAATATATTTTGTTAAAAACGAAACATTAAATACCTTTGAACGTTAGAAGTTATTAACATTTAAAAATCCAGTGGTAAAAAGTGGTAGAAATCCACTAATTTTACCCATTATAAAGCTATGGCAGGATTAGTAGGAGAATTTGAAGTGAAATTGGATGAAAAAGGCCGGTTTCTTTTGCCTTCCGGATTACGGAAGCAACTTCCTCCTGCGTCCCAGCGAGATTTCATGCTGAATAAAGGATTTGAAGATTGTTTAACACTTTATCCGCTTTCTGATTGGGAGCAGATTAGTGCAAAGCTTTCCAAATTGAATTTATTCAAACCGCAAAATCGAATGTTCTTTCGTTTGTTTCATCAAGGGGCAAAACAACTGGCATTGGATAATGCAGGTCGACTTCTAATTCCAACCGCACACATGGAACGTGTGGGACTGGTTTCTGAAGTTATGCTCATCGCATACAACGACCGAATTGAAATCTGGGACAAATCCAAATACTTCAATATGATTGAAGGGAACATGGCTGATTTCGCTGATTTGGCGGATGAAGTAATGGGTGATTTGGACAATGGAGAAAAATAATACGAGCTACCACATACCGGTACTTTTTCAGGAAAGCATAGATGCATTGGATATTCATCCAGATGGTGTATATGTAGATGTAACCTTCGGTGGAGGTGGGCATGCTCGTGCGATTTTTGATCAATTAAATGACGCTGGTCAATTAATTGTTTTTGATCAAGATGCGGACGCAAAGAAAAACGCTTGGCAAGCCCCGAACTTTCATTTTGTTGCAGCCAATTTTGCCTTTCTAAAAAACCACCTTCAACTCCTGCGTTTTACGAAAGTGAATGGAATCCTTGCAGATCTTGGGGTTTCATCGCATCAATTCGATACTGGCGAACGCGGATTCTCCATCCGTGAAAGCGCTCCTTTGGATATGCGCATGAACCAACAATCTGGAAAATCAGCTGCACAAGTAATCAATGAATACGAAGAGCATGAGCTCATTCGAATTTTTAGAAATTACGGCGAATTGAAAAACGCTCGCGCGATTGCAGCGGAAATTGTTCGCAAACGTTCTGATGGAACCATTGAAACTACAGGTGATTTAATGAAGGCATTAAATAGATACGCACCAAAATTCAAGGAACATAAATTTTATGCTCAGGTTTTTCAAGCTGTCCGAATTGAAGTAAATCAAGAATTACAAGTTTTAGAAGACATGTTGACTCAGGCGGCAGAAGTGCTTGCTCCTGGTGGAAGATTAGTCGTGATTTCTTATCATTCGTTGGAAGATCGCCTCGTGAAAAACTTCATGAAAAGGGGTTCCTTCTCAGGTGAAATTGAAAAAGATTTTTTTGGAAACGTTCAAAAACCATTCACGGAAATTGTGCGACATCCAATCGTTTCTACAGATGAAGAAAACGAACGAAACCCGCGCGCAAGAAGTGCTAAATTAAGAATTGCTGAAAAGAATGCATGAAGATGAATACATATTAGGAGGCACTGCTCCAAAGTCGGAAAAACCGAAAACGCCGAAAACGGAAAAACGACCGTCGAAAGCGTCGGCCTTTTCGCAGATTTTGAATGGTGATTTTTTGACAAAGGAATTTGTACTCAATAATTTGAATTACATCTTCTTCATCATGTTTTTACTCATAATCGTCATTGCTAAAGGATACTACGGCAAACAAGTAAGCAAAGATTTAGATAATGCTCAGCGCGAATTGGATCAAAATACGGCGGAATTCATTGAGGCGAAAGCAAGGCTCGAACTAAGAACTAGAAGGTATAAACTCGCTGAAAAATTGGCAGAAAGAGAAATAAAAGAAACAAAGAACGCAACCAAAGTAATCCGTTTGAAAAAGCCATCACATGAGTAAGAACATAGATAAAAAATACCTTTATCGCCGTGCCTACACGATCTATTTCACATTTGTGTTGCTCATTCTCGTTGTATTGTATACAACCCTGAAACTTCAGCTAGAAGGAAGAAGCAATCTTTTTGACAATGTAGACAAAAAATTACCTGTAAAAGTGGTGAAACGCGTTCCAAGAATGGGTGAGATTTTGGATATGAATGGCATTCCCTTAGTCACCTCTGTTACCTTTTATGACATCCACATGGATCCAACGGTTGTGGATCAAAAATTATTTGATTCTGACTTGGCGGGTCTTGCTGCTGGACTTCACAAAATGTATCCCGATAAATCTGCTCGTGAATACGAGGACGAAATCCGAAAAGCGAGGGAAAACAAAGTGCGTTATTTATTGATTCGTAAAAAAGTCACCAATGATGAACGCAAACAACTAAACACCCTGCCAATTTTTAAGGAGGGTCAAATGAAGGGGGGCATCATAGATAAAGATGAAACCATTCTTCGTAAAAAACCATATGGCAACATGTTGAGTCGAACACTCGGTTACTACAAGTTCGACCAAGGAAAGGAATACAATGTAGGAATTGAAGGGGCTTTTTATTCTTATTTGAAAGGTGAAGATGGGGAGGAATTAGAGCAGCGCATATCTTCTGGTTGGAAAAAAACAGGTAAGATCATCAAAGAAGCGGTGGAAGGCGCTACGGTTACAACGACCATAGATAAAGAAATTCAAGAAGTCGCTCATTCCGAGTTAGAGAAACAAATGATTTACATGAAAGCCGAATACGGTTGTGTCATAGTGATGGATGTTAAAACAGGTTTCATTCGTGCGGTTGCGAATCTAACTAAGCAAGAAAATGGTTCTTATGCGGAGCAATACAACTACGCTATAGGACACACTGAGGTTCCTGGTTCAACGTTTAAATTGGCGGCATTATTGGCTGGATTGGAAGATAATAAATTCAAAATCACGGATTTTGTCAATGCCAATGGTTCCTACGCGATAGCTGGCGGAAAATTATCCGATTCCAACCACGGTAGAGGTTATGGGAAAATTACCATTAGAAAAGCATTTGAAAAATCATCCAATGTCATCGCGCAAATCACGTATAAAGCATACCGCAATGATCCAAAAAGATTTTTAGACCATTTGGAGAAATTCGGTTTGACCAAAGAACTTGGAATTGACCTCAAAGGAGAGGGAAAACCGCATGTTCCTCGTCCAGGAACCCCTGGCTGGTCTGCTATGTCCATTCCGTGGATGTCCATTGGTTATGAGTTTCGACAAACACCTTTACAGACTTTGGCATTCTACAACGCAGTAGCGAATAATGGGACACTTTTAAAACCTCAATTTGTACAGAAAATCGCTCGTTCTGGCAGAGTCATTAAGAATTTTAAACCCATCGTTTTAGAAGAACAAATTTGTTCACCAAGTTCAATCGCTATCATGAAATCATGCTTAGAAGGGGTTATGACCGATGGGACAGGTAAGGAATTAAAAAGTTCATTCTTTACCATAGCTGGTAAAACGGGTACAGCGAAATTGTTAGGTGAAAACAAGCAGTTTAACGATGAGAAAATGAGTGATTATCAGGCTTCTTTTGTTGGTTACTTCCCCGCAAACAAACCGATTTATTCCTGTATTGTAGTCATTTCTAAACCAAAAAGAGAATATTATGGTGCGCGTGTTTCGGGAATTGTTTTTGCAGAAATTGCAAATAAAGTTTATGCCTCGGCTCTTCAATACCATAGAGCAGTAAACTCACCAAAGGCGAGTCGTTCGACACAAATCCCTACCGTTAAAACGGCCTATTTTAGAGATATCACAGATGTATTAAAATCATTTAATCTTCGCTATCAAAAAAACCATGAAAGCGAATGGCTTAAAGCGGATACTCTGAAAGGATCTATTCATTTAAACCGAAAAAAAATCAACAAAAAACTTGTGCCAGATGTAGTTGGTATGACTGCAAAAGATGCGGTGTTCTTGCTCGAATCGGCAGGTATGATCGTGCAGCTTCAAGGACGAGGTGTAGTAAGAAATCAATCCGTAAATCCTGGTCAAGCTTTAGTAAAAGGACAACTCATTAAAATCACATTAAATTAACATGAAGACGCTTTCTGAACTTTTACGGCAATCAACTTTTGAATGTGTTCAAGGATCTTTGTCAATGGAAATTTCTTCCTTGACTTTTGATTCTCGAAAAGCGGTAGATGGAAGTGTTTTTATCGCTATTGTTGGGACAAATTCGGATGGTCACCAATTTGTGCAATCTGCTTATGATTTAGGTTGCAGGGTTTTTGTGGTGGAAAAAGCGGTTCAACTACCAGCCGATGCATGCATCATTCAGGTTTCTAAAACGGATACTGTTTTAGCTGAACTTGCCTGTGCATTCTATGTACATCCTTCGAAAGAACTAAAATTGATTGGAATTACTGGTACCAATGGTAAAACCACTACCACCACTTTGTTGCATGATTTATTTTCGAATCTGGGATATGCTTGTGGTTTGATTTCTACGGTTGTCAATAAAATTAAAAATCAAGCAAGTCCTTCGACGCATACAACCCCAGATCCCATTCGCTTAAATGAATTATTGAGGTCTATGGTTGATCAAGATTGTACGCATTGTTTTATGGAAGTTAGTTCCCATGCGGTTCATCAACAACGCATTCATGGAATCTCTTTTGCAGGTGCTGTGTTTACAAACATCACCCACGATCACCTCGACTACCACAAAACTTTTGCTGAATACATTCGTGTTAAAAAACAGTTTTTCGATGACCTAGATTCATCTTCATTTGCGCTAATCAACGGCGATGATCGAAATGGTCAAGTCATGTTGCAAAATACAAAAGCCCAAAAAAGCAGTTTTGCACTGAAAACGCCTGCTGATTTTAAAGGAAAAGTTCTGGAAAATGAAATTTCTGGTCTAACCATGACCATTAACCAAACGGAATTATGTTCTCGCTTAGTGGGTGAATTCAATGCTTATAATTTATTGGCCGTGTACGGAGTAAGTACATTGCTAGGTTTGGATTCCTTAGATGTATTAAGAGGAATGAGCAATTTAGTTTCCGTTGAAGGTCGCTTTCAGTATGTAAGGAGTCAGTCGGGTGTTACAGCCATCATCGATTATGCACACACACCGGATGCACTTGACAATGTTCTGAATACCATTTCTGCCATTTGCAAAGCTGGTCAAAAGGTTATCGCAGTTGTTGGTTGCGGTGGTGATAGGGACCGCGAAAAGCGTCCACTCATGGCGCAAATTGCCGCGAAAAAAAGCCAGCAAGTAATCTTGACATCCGATAATCCTCGCACGGAAGATCCATTCAAGATTTTACAGGACATGGAAAATGGCTTGACAACAGAAGAACGTCAACAAGTACTGACAATCTCGGATCGGGCACAAGCGATAAAAACGGCTATTATGTTGGCACAACCCGGTGACATTGTATTGATCGCTGGAAAGGGCCATGAAAAATACCAAGAAATCAACGGAGTGAAACATGACTTTGATGATTTCAAACTAACAGAGGAATTTTTTATTCAATTGAAAAAATAATCAGATGCTATACTATTTATTTGACTATCTCAATACATTAAACTTACCAGGAGCAGGCTTGTTCCATTATATCTCGTTTCGCGCTGGTTTGGCCTTGATTTTTTCCTTGATTGTTTCCATCGTAATCGGAAAAAAAATCATCAATAAATTACGTCAACAACAAATCGGAGAAACCGTTCGTGATTTAGGCCTAGCGGGACAAATAGAAAAATCTGGCACACCAACAATGGGAGGCATCATCATTTTAGCAGCCATTCTAATTCCTGTTTTGCTGTTTGCCAAATTGCATAATGTTTATGTCTTAACCATGATTCTTGCCACCGTTTGGCTTGGTTTGATTGGTTTCCTTGACGATTACATCAAGGTCTTTAAAAAAAACAAAGAAGGTTTAAAGGGTTCATTCAAAATCATCGGTCAAATAGGTGTGGGACTCATCGTGGGTTGCATTTTATACTTTTCAGATGATGTTGTAGTACACAAACGCGTAGCCTCTAATTACCAATTACAAGCGGATGAACAATTCGTGACCCATCTGCATGTTCAAAACCAAGGAGAGCATTTTAAGTGGATCATGACGGATGATATGACAACCACCATTCCATTCATTCGAGGCAACGAGTTTAATTACAATTGGTTGATTAGTGATCTGCAAAAATCATATGGATGGTTATTGTTTATTCCCATCGTTATTTTTATTGTCATTGCGGTATCGAATGGTGCAAACATGACGGACGGGTTGGATGGATTAGCGACCGGAACATCCGCCATCGTGGGAATCGCATTAGCTGTTTTAGCTTATGTGAGTTCACATGCCAATTTTGCAGATTACCTCGGTGTCATGTACATCCCCAATGCGGAGGAATTGGTCATCTTCATTGCTGCTTTCGTGGGAGCTTGCATCGGTTTCTTGTGGTATAATTCCTTTCCAGCTCAAGTCTTTATGGGCGATACAGGTAGTTTGGCTCTAGGTGGAATCATCGCTGTGTTTGCCATCGCTATACGCAAAGAATTATTAATTCCAGTGCTTTGCGGAGTATTCTTAATTGAAAATGTATCGGTCATGTTGCAAGTGGCTTATTTCAAGTATTCCAAGAAGCGGTATGGAGAAGGGCGTCGCATTTTCTTGATGGCTCCACTGCATCATCATTATCAGAAAAAAGGCATACATGAAGCCAAAATTGTCGCCCGTTTTTGGATCGTAGCCGTGCTATTAGCTGTGGTAACCATCGTTACCTTAAAATTGAGATAGTGAGTCAAAAAACGAAAAATATAGTCATTCTTGGCGCTGGTGAATCCGGCGTTGGCGCAGCTATTCTTGCTGTTCAGAAGGGATGGCATGTTTTTGTTTCCGATGCATCTAGCATAAAATCCGAATTCCAAAAGGAACTGAATCGATTGGGTGTTGAATCGGAAGAAGGAAAACATTCCATGGATCGAATATTAGCTGCTGATGTCATCATCAAGTCTCCTGGCATACCTGAAAAAACACCGTTGATGAAAGCGATTCGTGAAAAGGGTTTGAAGGTGATCTCTGAAATTGAATTTGGTGGGTATTATTCCAAAGGGAAAACCATTTGCATTACAGGAAGCAATGGAAAAACCACGACATCCTTGCTTACGCACCACATCTTGAAAAATGCAGGATTGGATGTTGGACTCGCTGGAAATGTTGGATACAGCTTCGCAAAACAAGTGGCAGAAGGAGACCACGAGTGGTATGTGATTGAATTAAGTTCATTCCAATTGGACGACATGCATGAATTTCACGCCAACATTGCCATTTTAACCAACATCACTCCAGATCACTTGGATCGCTACGAGTATGATATGCAAAACTATGTCGATTCTAAATTTCGCATTTTGCAAAATCAGACCAACCAAGACTGGTTCATTTTTAACGCAGATGATCCAATCATTTCAAACGAAATGAAAAAAAGAATGCCTCAAATGAATTTAGCACCATTCTCTTTGAAAATGGAACAAAATCCAGGGGCTCATGCATTAAACAAACAACTAACAATCAATATAAACCAACAATTTGCCATGTCAATACATGAATTAGCATTAAAGGGTAAACACAATACCCAAAACGCGCTGGCTGCAGGGATCGCAGCACGCCTAGTTGAAATCCGCAAGGATATTGTGCGTGAAAGTCTAGAAGATTTTACGAATGTAGAACACCGTTTAGAATTTGTTGCTAAAGTGAATGGAATTGAATTTATCAATGATTCCAAAGCAACAAACATCAATTCTGCTTGGTTTGCTCTAGAAAGCATGGAAAAACCGACGGTTTGGATTGTTGGTGGTGTGGACAAAGGGAATGATTACGCTGAACTTACGGCACTTGTGCGTGAAAAAGTGAAAGCAATCGTTTGCCTAGGTGTCGACAATCAAAAGATCTTGGATGCGTTTTCTGGAGTGGTAGACACCATTGTGGAAGCTGGTTCAGCGATGGAGGCTGTGGCTTACGGCTACCGCTTAGCGCAAAATGAAGAAATCGTTCTCCTTTCTCCTGCTTGTGCAAGTTTTGACTTGTTCGAAAACTACGAGGATCGAGGAAATCAATTCAAGCAAGCCGTTCGCTCACTTTAATTTTCTAGCTTGAACATGCAAGAAAAACACGGATTTGTCGATGCGCAAGCAAAAGTAGATTCCCTGCGAAAAGCGCGGGGAGAAGGCATTCGTGCGCATGGAAAATTGAAGGGCTTGGATGTGTTTTCATGGATGCAACCCGATCAACAGGCATTGGTGAATTTCATGACGGCAATTCCTACATCCATTGTATGGGTCGGTAATCCTGCTGAGATCGAAGCGGTGTTATCTGGGCATCCCGAGTTACTTAATAAATTTCAAAGCATTCTTTCCTTTGGGGAAAATCGAACAGGGTTTATGTTGGAAAATGAGTTCGATGGTATTCAAGATGTTTTGAATGGCTTAATGACTGAATTAAAATCAAATGGAACGTTGTTATTCACGTGCACTGAGAATGACAGTGAATACGTTTCCTTAAAAATTGTTGCATACTTGAACTTGGTACAACTGATATGAGAGATTACTTAAAATACTTAAAAGGCGATCCTGTCATCTGGATTATTACCATCCTTATGATGTCTTTTTCGTTGGTCACGGTATATAGTTTCGTTCCAATTTTAGTTAAAATTGAAGGGGGCTCTCCTTTTCAGTATTTGTTCAAGCATTTAATTTATGTGGTCCTTGGGTTTGGGTCAATGTTTGCCTTGCATCGGCTTCCTTCGAAGTACTTTAGTCAACTGGCCAAATTCTCCTATTACTTAGCCATCGCATTACTCTTGTTTACGGTGTTTTTTGGAACAGAAGTCAATGGCGCTGGACGTTGGATTCGCATTCCTTTTGTTAAATTGACGTTTCAATCCTCTGACTTTGCAAAACTCGCCTTGATCATATATGTGAGTCGTTTATTGGTGAAAAAGAAAGAAAAATTAAACAGTTGGAAGGAGGGAATTCTTCCCTTGATGATCCCGATTGCGGTGATTTGCGCATTGATTTTGAAAGATAATTTTTCTACAGCGGCGATGTTATTTATGCTCTGTATGGCTTTGTTATACATCGGACAAGTTCCTTGGGGTAAATTGTTTACTATGGCGGGTGGTGGAATTGCATTAGCTGCCCTAGCGGTGATGCTTCATTTGGCCGTTCCAGAATTGGGTTTATTGCCACGTTTCGACACCTGGAAAAACCGACTAACGAATCGAATGGACTCAGATTCTCAAGACATTAAAACAGTCCAGGCAAATGCACAGGCTAAAAATGCTCAACTCGCTATTCATGTCGGATCGGTATTTGGACAGGGTGTGGGTGATGGGAAATTGAAAGAATATTTACCAGAGGCGTATGCTGATTTTTATTATGCCACATTTGTAGAAGAATTCGGATTCCTAATGGCGGTATTTCTCGCTCTATTGTATTTGATCTTATTGTTCCGCATCATAAAAATAGCCTTGAAAACTTCAGATCCTTTTCAGTCTTATGTATCCTTGGGAATCGGAATACATTTATTGACGCAAGCAAGCATTAACATGTTGGTTTGCACAGGTGTTTTTCCTGTTACAGGCCAAAACATGCCCTTCCTAGCGATGGGTGGATCTGCTTTGATTATGGCTTGTGTTTCCATCGGTGTCATTCAAGCTTTTGCAAAAGATTTAGAAAAAGATAAAGACACTGCTTCTTTCGAACAAGCATAAAGACATAGTTGTAATGAATATTCAAAAGGTTATAATTTCAGGCGGCGGTACAGGTGGACACATCTTTCCTGCCGTGGCCATTGCGGATGAAATCAAAAGAAGAAATCCGAATGCTGACATTCTGTTTGTTGGTGCATTGGGAAAAATGGAAATGGAAAAGGTTCCTCAAGCTGGATATGAAATCATCGGTTTGCCTATTGCTGGTTTTCAGCGTAAATTGACCTTGTCCAATTTTTTATTGCCTTTCAAGATTTTAAAAAGCCTTTGGATGGCAAGAAACGTTTTGAAAAAGTTTAAACCAGAATTGGTGATTGGAGTAGGTGGATACGCGAGTGGACCAACCTTGAAAATGGCTAATTTATCGCAAATACCAACACTCATTCAAGAACAGAATTCCTTTCCCGGAAAAACGAACCAATTGCTGGCAAAAAAAGCTGCAAAAATTTGTACAGCGTATCATGGAATGGAGCAATTTTTTCCCTCGGAAAAAATAGTAGAAACAGGTAATCCTGTTCGGAATTTGGTAAGGAAACAATCCGAATTACGCGACGAAGCACATTCCTTTTTTCAATTGGATGCATCCAAAAAAACCATCTTAATCATCGGTGGAAGTTTGGGGGCGCGCACGCTGAATGAAAGCGTGTTGAACCACGTTTCCCTCATACAATCTTCCAATGTTCAAGTGATATGGCAGTGCGGCAAGAACTACCTGAATCAAATAGAAAATCAAGCATTGGAACAATGGAAGCCAAACATCCAGTTTCATGCATTCATTCAGCGGATGGACCTCGCATATGCAGCAGCAGACCTAATTGTTTCTCGCGCTGGGGCACTATCTGTTTCTGAATTAACATTAATAGGTAAACCCTGTATTCTGGTTCCGTCTCCCAATGTTGCTGAGGACCATCAAACCAAAAATGCGCTATCCTTGGTGAAACAGGACGCAGCCATTCTCATTAAAGATGCTACGTCAAAAGAAATGCTCATTCCAGCAGCAATCGAACTTTTAAGCGATTCAAATAAGTGTTTGATTTTAAGTGAAGCGATTAAAAAATTAGCAAAACCAAATGCCTGCATTGACATTGTCGATGTGTGCGAATCAATAATAGAGGCAAATGCAACAGTTTGATCGATACAAGCGTGTATATTTTATTGGAATTGGTGGGATTGGAATGTCTGCATTGGCGCGTTATTTTAAGCTTCAAGGGTTATTAGTTGGGGGTTACGACAAAACGCCCTCGCCCTTAACGAAGGAATTAGAGAAGGAAGGTTGCGACATTCATTATGATGACCTTGGAGACAAAATCCCATCCGACTATACAGATTCTTCGAATACCTTGGTGGTTTATACGCCTGCGATTAAGCAGCTAGACGAATTAACCTATTTTAAAGTAAATAAATTCACCTTGCTTAAACGGGCAGAGGTGCTTGGAATGCTTACCCGTCAATCCAAAGGGCTATGCGTTGCCGGCACACATGGAAAAACCACAACTAGTTCCATGCTGGCTTTTTTATTGGACCAGTCCTCGTGGAAATGCAATGCTTTTTTAGGTGGTATTGCCACAAATTTTCAGTCCAATTTAGTACTAAACAAAGGCAGTGAATATACGGTCATTGAGGCCGATGAGTTTGATCGCTCTTTTTTGCACTTGTCACCTTACGCTTCCATTATTACCGCCGCAGATCCGGATCATTTAGATATTTACGGGACAGCTGAACAATTCAAAGAAGGATTTCGTCAATTCGCGATGAAACTAGATCCAAATGGGATTTGTTTGCAAAAAGAGGGCTTGAATTTACAGTCCTTGGGCAAAACATTTACCTATGCAGTAGATTCTGAAACAGCGGATTATGCAGTCACGAATTTTTCCTGGTTAGATGGATTCTTATGTGGAGATGTTCGTTTGAAAAACACCTGGTGGAAGGAAGTAAAATTTGGCTTGCCAGGTATTCATAACGCAGAGAATGCATTGGCTTGCATCGGCTTGCTTTACGAATTAGGAATGGAGGAAAAAACCATCCGGGAAGGACTAAAAAATTTCAGGGGAGTGAAGCGTAGATTCGAGTACATTATTCGAACGGAAAAATTAGTGTATGTCGATGATTACGCACATCATCCAGAAGAAATAAAAGCACTGGTTAGCTCCATTCGCTTACTATATCCAGGAAAGAAAATCACAGGAATATTTCAACCACACTTATTTTCACGAACAAAGGATTTTGCCGATGATTTTGCAAAAGAACTTTCAGCATTAGATGAATTAATCCTGTTGCCCATTTATCCCGCAAGAGAAGAACCCATTCACGGTGTTTCCAGCGAGTGGTTGCTTTCGAAATGTAAAAACGAGGTAAAATCCATTAAAAAACCAAGTGAATTATTGCCTTTCCTGAGTTCTTTTGAACAGGGAGTGCTTTTGACCATTGGGGCAGGAGACATTGACCGCTTGGTTCAGCCGATGAAAGAACTGTTAACGATAAATTTAGCTGATTGACATGAAAAAATGGATGAAATATGTCTTGTGGATTTTGGTTGCGGCAGGGGTCGTGGCCATTTTGGTTTTCGCCAATAAAGAGGAGCAAAATAAAAAATACACGAAACCGGAAGTTTCCATTCATGTGGATGGCGATTCGTTCTTAACAGAGCCAGAGCTGATTGATCGACTGAATTTTCATGGATTGATTGAACAGCAACAAGCCATTGGTAAATTGAACATTCGAAAAATTGAATACCTCATCTCACACATGCCCGAAGTAAAACATGTGAAGGTTTTTAAACGCATCGGAAACAAATGGGACATTCAATTGGAACTTAGAAAACCCATCGCGCGGATCTTCAATAAATTCGGACAAAGTTTTTACTTAGATCAAGATGGATTTTTAATAAACCGTTCTAGCCTACACACCTCACGAGTACTCGTTTTTTCAGGTAACATTAAAGACCGATTTGAGCCTAATTCCATCTTTAAAATTATTAACAACGATTCCTTGAAAAGTATTCGAAATTTAGATGATATCTATCGAATTTCAAATTATGTTTGTAATGATCCAATATTGCATAAAATGATTGGTCAAGTTTACCGTGAAAACAACGGTGATTTTGTACTAATTCCGATTGTAGGCGATCAAAAAATCATTCTAGGAACAGCTCAGTCAGATGCGGTCGTGAAAGATAAATTTGAACGTCTATTGGATTTTTACAAAGAAGCCATGCCATTTGAGGGATGGAATAAGTATAGCGAAATAAGTGTAAAGTATGAAGGACAAATCGTTTGTAGAAAAAGAGCCAACTAATGAAGTGAAACGCAGCAAGATTGTTGTTGGACTCGATATCGGGACTACAAAAATCGCTTGTTTTGTTGGGTGCAAAAATGAACACAATAAAATTGAAATCATTGCGATGGGCAAAAGTGAATCCCTCGGAGTGATGCGCGGTGTGGTTTCTAACATCGAACGAACGGTTCAGTCTATATCAAATGCTGTTGAATTGACGCAAGCGTCAGTGGAGGGTGATTTGAAAATTAACAATGTCAACGTTGGAATTGCAGGTCAGCACATAAGCAGCATGCAACACCGAGGAATGTACACGCGTCGCGATGCGCAAGGTGAAATCACGCAAATCGACATCGATGCTTTTGTAGACGACATGTATCAATTAGTGATGACTCCAGGAGAGGAAATCATTACGGTCATCCCACAGGAATACATCGTGGACAACGAACCTGAAATCAAAGATCCAATTGGTATGGGTGGTGTTCGTTTGGAGGCAAATTTCCACATCATTACAGGGCAAGTAAACAACATTAAAAACATCAAGCGTTGCATCGATCGATCGGGCTTGAAAGTAAAAGAAATCATCCTAGAACCAATCGCGTCTGCAGAGGCGGTTTTAAGTGATGAAGAAAAAGAAGCAGGTGTGGTTTTGGTGGACATCGGCGGTGGAACTACGGATGTGGCCATTTTCCAAGATGGACTCATTCGTCATACTTCCGTTATTCCTTTTGGTGGAAATGTTATCACGGACGACATCAAAGAAGGTTGTCGCATCATGCATCGCCATGCCGAATCATTGAAGGTGCGTTTTGGAAGCGCATTAGCATCAGAAAGCAAGGAAAACGAAGTGGTTTGCATCCCTGGACTACGCGGTCGCGAACCAAAAGAAATTACATTGAAGAATTTGGCAAGCATCATTCAGGCACGAATGGAAGAAATCATCGAATTGGTAAATTTCGAAATTAAATCTTCTGGTTATTCCAATAAGTTGATTGGTGGAATCGTTGTGACAGGTGGTGGTGCGCAATTGAAACATTTGACGCAATTGTTTGAATACATGACCGGAATGGATACGCGCATTGGTTACCCAACGGAACATTTAGCAAACACAAATGATTTGGATAAATTGGCAAGTCCAATGTATTCAACCGGAATTGGGCTCGTATTAAAAGGCTTCGAAGCAGCGGAAAAATCTGGTTTGGATTTTGTTCCTAAACAAGAAGAGCTAAAAACAACGCAAAAAGCAAGAACACATTCAAATCCGAAAAGAGACGATGGATTCTTCAAGAAAATAAGACAATCAGTAGGGGAATTTTTTGATGATAAAGATTAAAAGAAAAAATGATGGATATGGAATTTGATTTACCAAAAATGGGAGCGGCAGCGGAAAGTAACGCAAACTCAATCATCAAAGTAATTGGTGTTGGAGGTGGAGGTTCAAACGCAGTGAATCACATGTTTTTACAAGGAATTGTAGGCGTGGATTTCATTGTGTGTAACACGGACCGACAGGCATTGGATATTTCTCCTGTCCCACATAAAATTCAGTTAGGTCCAAACTTAACAGAAGGAAGAGGCGCAGGGATGATTCCAGAAATGGGAATGAATGCAGCCATTGAAAATATTGAAGAAATTCGCGAGATCCTCTCCAAAAATACCAAAATGGTGTTTGTAACAGCAGGAATGGGCGGTGGTACCGGAACTGGTGCAGCACCGGTGATTGCTCAAGTTGCGAAAGACCTTGGGATTTTAACGGTAGGTATTGTAACCGTTCCGTTTAATTTCGAAGGAAGAAAACGACGTCAACAAGCGCAAGAAGGTTTGGATAAAATGCGTCAAAACGTAGATACCTTATTAATTATCAATAACGAACGTTTACGTGAGTTTGGTAAAGACATGTCTCTATCAAGTGCCTTCTCTCATGCAGACAACGTATTGACTGTTGCTGCGAAAGGCATTGCGGAAGTAATTTCTGTTACGGGAACTATTAACGTTGATTTCAATGATGTAAATACCGTGCTTCGCAACAGTGGTCAGGCAATTATGGGAAGTGCAATTGCAGAAGGTGAAGACCGTGCAATTGTGGCTGTGAAAGAAGCGCTTACTTCGCCATTATTGAACGACAACGACATCAACGGTGCAAGCTATGTCTTATTAAACATTACCTATGGCGAGAAAGAAGTCATGATGGATGAAATCACTGAAATCACTGACTACATTCAAGATGCGGCTGGTGCTACTGCTGATGTCATCTGGGGACATGGTTATGACGCAAATTTAGGTGATAAGCTATGCATTACCTTGATTGCAACAGGATTCTCTTCTTCCCCGATTACGGGTTTTGAGAAAGCTCCAGAGCGCAAGATCGTCGCACTGGAGGATGAGAACAAAAAAGAGATTTTAAATCCTTTGGAGTCTCCGGTACAACATACAACGATCCAAACGGAATCTGTACAAGAACCCTTTTTAAAAGCGGATGAGCCGGTGGTAAATGAGGTTTCATATACATCGCCAAGCGCTGCAGTAAATGTGCTTGAATCCCCAATCATGGAAACGACACGTTTTGAGTTGGAAGAACCAATGGTGAATGAAGTAGTTACTTACCAACTTGAAGAGGAACAAGCACCAGTAGCTGAAATGCCAACTTTTGAAGTGGAGCCTACTTTGAATCATGTTGAAGAGGAAAACGCCTTTACATGGGATGTTATGGACGTTACTTCAAACGATGTTGAGGAAGAAATCGTTTATCAAGCACCGGTTCAACCAGTAGCGCAAGTGAACGAACCTCAAACCATTGTTCGTCACATGTTGGAAGATGATGTAGAAGAACGCATGAGCATCGAACCTGCTAAACGTATCCTTTCTCCTGAAGAACAACAAAGAAAAGCACAAGAACGTGTTTCTCGCATTCAAGAATATACTGCCAAATTGAAAAAAGCAGAAGGTATTTTAGAATTTGAAAATGAACCAGCTTTCGTTCGACGAAACATTGCGATTCAACAAACGACACCAAGCAATGAAGAACGTTTTTCTCGCTTTGGTTTGTCGCAAGATGAAGATGGACGAGTGGAACTAAGAAGCAATAATTTCTTACACGATAACGTAGACTAATGGGATTTACTGAATTGATCAATGAGGATATCAAAAAGGCAATGCTGGCGAGAGAAAAAGAAAAGCTAGCAGCTTTGAGGGATATTAAGTCTAAACTCTTATTAGAAGCAACTTCTGGTAATGGTGAAGTCAGTGAAGAAGCGGCCATTAAAATCTGCATGAAATTACATAAACAACGCATGGAAACCTATGAGTTGTATGTTGCTCAAAATCGCCAAGATCTTGCGGATGATGAATTGTTTCAAGCTAAAGTGATTGAGGCGTACATGCCAAAAATGATGAGTGAGGACGAAGTTCGAGCTTCTGTTGCTGCTGCTATCGAATCTTTGGGGGCTACAGGTCCACAGGACATGGGTAAAGTAATGGGCGTGTTGAGCGGAAAATTAGCAGGAAAAGCTGATGGTAAATTAATCGCAACGTTGGTGAAAGAAATGTTAGCCAATTAATGATAACAAACAACAAACAATGGAAAACGCATCTTTTGGTGCGTTTTTCTTCGTTTAGGAAAGAACATAAAAATGAAAGTTAAGTTAGCAGAAACAATTCGGGCATACCACCAAAAAGGGTGGTCTCCTGCTACTTCGACCAATTATTCATTTATCGAAAATGATCAAATTTGGGTTTCTCGCTCCGGTGTGGATAAATCCGAATTTTCAGAGAATGATTTTATCCCCATAGACAATGCGGGCAAGGTTCAAGTTCCTTTCGAGGGAATAAAACCGTCGGATGAAACCATGATTCACGTGCTGATTTACCATTTGTTCCCTGAGGCCAAAGTCATCCTTCATAGTCATTCCAAAAATCCGGTGTTGATTTCAATGAAACACAAAGCGCATTTTATGGTTCAAAACTATGAAGTGCAAAAAGGATTTTCGGGAATTCAAACACATGATTGCCAAGTTCAAATTCCTATTTTTGATAACGCACAAGATATGCGCTATTTTGAGGATGTCCTGACGGAACGAAAATCAGAAATCAAACAACATTGTTTCATCATTCGCCAGCACGGAACCTATGCATGGGGTGAAAACCTTTTTGCCGCTAAAAGGCATTTGGAAACCCTTGATTATTTATGTGAATGCGAATTAGCTCAAGTGTAATGGCCATATTATCGATACCCAATCTTGACATTCAAATGACAGACCCGAAACAGATTCGGGACTTTATGAACCAACGGGGAATTTTCTTTGATCAATGGCATTGTCCTGTCGAGTTTGACGATACTGCTAGTACCCAGGAAATCCTGGACGCTTATGATGCGGACCTAGATCCATTCATGAAAAAAGGCGGATATCTTACTGCAGATGTCATTTCAATCAATGCATTGACTGAAAATTATGCTGCCATTCGCGCGAAATTCTTAGCTGAACACACGCATTCTGAGGATGAAATTCGTTTTTTTGTCGATGGAAAAGGCTTGTTTTGGTTTCATTTGGATGAGGAAGAAGTGTTTAATTTGCTTTGTGAACGTGGAGACTTGATCTCAGTGCCTGCCGGAACCAAGCATTGGTTCGATGCTGGTGAAACAAATCCATTCGTTAAAGCGATTCGTATTTTTATTGATATGTCAGGCTGGGTACCAAACTATACGGAATCAGGAAAAGAAACAGAATTTATAGATTTTAATTTCCCCAATCGTGGATAAACAAATTAAGTATATTTTAAGTGATATTGAAGGGACGACTTCCTCCATTTCTTTTGTCGTAGACGAATTATTTCCTTATTTCCGTGCGCACATACAAGAGCTGCCAAAAATGGCTCAGGTAAGCGAGGTAAAGGAATCCTTTGCGCAAGTCATTCAATTGGTAAAAGAGGAAGAAGGCAAAAGCATTACCACTACCGAAGAGGTAATTGCCTATTTGGATCAATGGAGTCGAGAAGATCGTAAAGTAACGCCGTTAAAAACACTTCAAGGATTTGTTTGGAAGAGAGCGTATGAGGAAGGAGCGATCAAAGGACATGTCTACGATGACGTTCCTACATGCCTTAATAAATGGCGAACCCTTGGACTTAAGATTGGCATCTTTTCCTCAGGTTCCATTCACGCACAAAAATTATTGTTCCAGCACAGTTGTTACGGGGATTTAAGTAAGCACTTATCCAATTACTTCGATACAAAAACTGGAACAAAACGCGATGCGTCCACATATAAACTCATTGCGGAAATCCTTGACCTAGAACCAAAGCAAATTCTCTTTTTGTCGGATATAAAAGAGGAATTAATGGCCGCTGATGAAATAGGTTTCCTAACCATGCAATTGGTTCGACCTGGTACA
Source organism: Crocinitomicaceae bacterium (assembly GCA_030727405.1). Lineage (GTDB taxonomy): Bacteria > Bacteroidota > Bacteroidia > Flavobacteriales_D > Crocinitomicaceae > UBA952. The sequence continues at coordinate 56,676 of JANRBR010000017.1, forward strand.
ACGGCTTCGTGGAAGAATAACGTAGAAAGCTTCAATGAAATTTGAATTCTCCGATTTCCTGAATGGATATAACTAAAAAAGCCGATCGTTTGATCGGCTTTTTTTATGATAAGAGTTGAGTATTCTTAGTTGTTTGTTGGTGCGCCTGCGTTGTTTACAGGTGTTCCTACTTCTGGAGCTGGACCAACTTCACCTTTAATGCGAATCACTTTATTCGGCTCGTTGATAGCGTTTGAAGTGATCGTCACGTTTTTATTGATTGGACCCGGACGGTTTGTATCGTATTTCACACGAATTGTTCCTTTTGCTCCTGGTGCAATTGGTTCTTTCGGCCATTCAGGAACGGTACATCCACATGATCCTTTCGCGTTCGAAATGATTAAAGGTTCGTCACCTGTGTTTTTGAATTCAAATGTACAAAGTGGGTCACCACCGTATTTAATGTTTCCATAATCGTGTGTTTCCTTGCTGAATTCGATTTTAGCACCTTTTTCAATTTGTGCATTCAACGTGTTCATTCCCAATACTGCGATGAACATGATTCCAAAAGATAAAAATAGTTTTTTCATAGTCAATTAATTTTATGAATCAAACTTACGCAGGATTCGAACAACTCATTTTTATTTAACTAAATGTTAACAGAATGAATTCTCCCTATGATTCTTTTATAAGTGCTATTTTTTGAGCCAACCACGCTTGATGAAGAACGCAAGCAATCCTGCTCCCAAGACAAACATAATGGCTACAATCGTATAATAACCATAACGGTATTTCAATTCGGGCATATGCTCGAAGTTCATTCCATATACGCCTACAATAAAGGTTAATGGAATGAAGATGGAACTCACAACGGTTAACACACGCATGATTTCATTCATCCGCTGACCTTGTGCAGCATAATAAAGATTGGCCATTCCTTCAAGTATTTGCTTATTGGCATCGATTTCTTCAAGCACACTTAGGCAGGAGGATCGTAAACTTCGAAAGTAATGACGATTGGATTCTTCGATGAATGGACTCTCACTATTTTCCAATTGATTGGTGATGTCCCTCATCGGCTGTGCTATTTTGCGCAATTCAATTAGTTTCCTTTTCTCAAGTTCGATGCTGGATAAAATGGATTTGTTATGCACTTTGTGTAACTTTCGATCGATGTTTTCAATTTGAGAGGAAATCTCCTCTAATACTTCAAAATAATTATCGATAATGGATTCCAACATTCGGAACATTAAAAAATCGGTTCCTTTTGAACGAATTTTCCCTCTCCCTTTTTCGATGCGATCGCGCACATCTGTGAAATGATCAGAGGGTTTGTCCTGAAATGAAATGAGGTAATTGGATCCCATTAAAAATGAAATTTGATCCTGGTGTAAGTAGGGGTTATGTGGTTCCTTTGGCAAAGCAGACATCACATAAAAGGACATGTATTTGCTGTATTCCTCCACTTTGGGACGACGAACTTGCTGGTGAATGTTTTCAATGGATAACTTATCGATTCTTAACTTTTAACATAAATGTTCAATGGATTGATCATCTTCTAAACCATGAAAGTTGAGCCAAGCCATATGGTCTTTGTCAATCTCCGATTCTAAAAATTCATTCGCAAAGTAAGAAGGAAGGTCGTTTTTAACCGAATAAAAAGTAGCGTTGTACTTATAAAGTTGAACGTTTGCCATAATCTTGTTGCTCTTTCGTCAATGTCTGATGCAACGCACAACCTTCACAAGTCGATTTCCTATCGAAAAATTGTTTCCATAATTTTCTTCCCAAATAATAGAGGGAAAGTCCGACGGCAAGGAATATAATGAGCGTTTGCATATCTGAACGAATATAAGGTTTATCCTTGAATTAGGAAAGCAAGACATAGGTAATCCATGCAGCGGCATAAGCGAGTGCGCCCATGAATACCAATTGAATAATGGGCCATTTCCAAGAATTTGTTTCGCGTTTTACAACTGCCATTGTGGCCATACACTGCATCGCAAACACATAGAAAACCATCAACGAAACACCACTTGCTAAAGTAAAAACGGGTGTTCCATCTGCTTTCACTTCGTTGCGCATGCGATCAATCAAAAGAGCTTGGTCCTCTCCATCATCTTGTACCGCATAAATCGTTGCCAAAGAACCAACAAAAACTTCCCTTGCGGCAAAAGAAGTAATCAGTGAAATGCCAATTTTCCAGTCATACCCTAAGGGAGCAATTACCGGCTCCATTCCTTTTCCGAGAATCCCAATGTAGGAATTGGAAAGTTTACACGCATCCATTGCTTTTGTTTGTTCTTTTTCCGTCATAGATTGATACACACTTGTTTTGCTCAATCCATGCATTGATTCGTTCATATTTGGACCAAAACTTGCAAGGAACCAAAGTAGGATGGAAATCGCTAAAATAATTTTTCCAGCGTCCAAAATGAATATTTTTACTTTTTCCAAAACGTTTATGAATACATTTCCCCAGCGTGGATTTTTGTAGTCAGGTAATTCTAAAAGTAAAAAACCACGGTCTTTTTGCTTGATGAATAACTTCAAAAGAAAGGAAACAAGCAAAGCAAAAACAATTCCTAGGCTATACAAACCGAAGAGAACGAGTCCTTGCAAATTGAAGAACCCAAGTACGTAGGATTTTGGAATAACCAAAGAAATGAGCAAGGTATACACAGGAATGCGCGCACTGCAACTCATGAATGGCGCTACTAATATGGTAATGAGTCGCTCTTTCCAGTTGGAAATTGTTCGCGTAGCCATTATACCTGGTATCGCACAGGCGATGCTAGACATTAATGGAACAACACTTTTACCATTTAAACCAAATGGCCGCATCAATCGATCCATGATGAAAACCACGCGAGATAAATACCCGCTTTCCTCTAAAATGGAAATGAAAAAGAACAACATGGCGATTTGAGGCACAAAGACTACTACACCTCCAATTCCTGGGATAATTCCTTCTGAAATCAAGTCATTCACCATTCCAGGTGGCATTGTATCTGAACTCCAACTGGAGAAATACGAGAATAATTGATCAATCCAATTCATTGGAGTATTTGCAAACGTAAAGATGAATTGGAATATTGTCATCAATATAAATGCGAAAATGAGGTAGCCCCAAATTGGATGCACTAAAAACCGATCAATTTTTCGAGAAATATTTTCGGTAGTGGGTGTTTTTGTTTGTACAATTTGACCTAAGGCCTCTTTTATTTTTTGAAGTCGAATTTCAGCTTCTTTTTTTTGTCCAGCGACATCTTCAAAGGAACAAAAATGATACGCTTCAATGAATTTCTGCTGATGAACAGCCGTGTTTTTTAATCCTGCTAAGGCTTCAATGATTCGATCTTTGCCTAGTCCAATGCGGGCATTGCTTTGAACAATGGGGACACTCGGAAATAGTTTCCCTAAGGCATCAATCGAAATTTCCATTCCCTTGCGTTGTGCCAAATCCCACATATTTAAAACCAAAACACATGGAATGCCTAAGTCATATACTTGCGAAAAGAAAAGTAAATTCCGCTGTAAATTACTGGCGTCCACCACAAAGATGATTTGATCCGGATGTTGCGAATGGTTTGGGTTTGAAAGGACATCGTACACCACCGATTCTTCTTTTGATCGAGGGTAAATGCTATAGGTTCCGGGAAAATCAATCAGTTCATGCTGAACTTTCCCCACGCTAATAAAACCACTTCTTTTGTCCACCGTTACTCCTGGGAAATTCCCAACCTGTTGACGCAAACCTGTCAAAAGGTTAAATACTGAACTTTTTCCAGTATTTGGATTACCGAGTAACGCAATTTTCATGGTTTGCAAACTTATTAAATTAGATCCAAAGCACTATGCTTTCACTTCAATAAATTGCGCTTCCTCTAAACGGAGTGAAAGCACTGAGCCGTTCAGTTCAATGGCGATGGGATCACCAAATGGGGCTTTGAATAGAGTGGTGATAAATTGACCTGAAACCAAGCCCATTTCCGTTAGTTTGGAAGATATTGGAGACTGATCCACAGACACAATTTCTACGACTTGACGCAAAGCGATATGATCCAAGGTATTTACCATGGTACAAAACTACGCGCAAATAACAAAATAGTAAATACCGCAAAAGTGGTATTTGCAGTTTATTTTAAAACGAAACGAGCCGTATGTCTTGTACGCTGCTGCAGGAGTACTTCTTTACCCTTGGTCACTTGATTGATCGTTTCTTCATCGTAATGACGTATGGTTACTAAAGATAAATCCTCGTTGTATTTCACCTCGTATTCTTTTTGAAACAACTCGAGCAATTGTGTTCTTTTTACCTTGTTCTGATCGACCAATATAGAGAAACTTAGTGCAGAATTCTGCATGAGGTTGATCTTGACATTCAAATCCGATAATTTTCCAAAAATGACACTTAAGTTCTCTTCCACAATAAAGGAAAAGTCCTTTGGAGTAAATGAATACAAGGCTTGATCAAACTTAAAGATATAGGATGGAATTAAATGGTCTTGGCTTGAGGAAGCTTGTATGACCGTTCCATCTGACTTTGGATCGAGAAAGGACTTCACGTAAAGTGGAATGTTTCTGTTTTGAAGTGGTTGAATGGTTTTCGGATGGATGACACTCGCACCATAATAAGAAAGTTCAATGGCTTCCTTGAAAGAGATGGCTTCTAGTTTCTTGGTGTTCTCAAAATATTTCGGATCAGCGTTCAACATCCCGGGGACGTCTTTCCAAATCGTAACACTTTCCGCTTCGCTACAATAGGCCAATATTCCGGCAGTGTAATCTGAGCCTTCTCTTCCTAAAGTAGTCGTGAATCCTTCTAATGTGTGACCAACAAATCCCTGCGTAAGGAGAATATCCGTATCTATAAAGGAAGGAAGCATGTTTTCACGCACCAATTGTTCCGTTTTCTTCCAGTCCACTTTTCCTTCTTGGTACGAATGATCTGTTCGAATCAATTTTCTGGCATCCATCCACTGAACAGAAAAATCTTGATCGATTAAATAGGCACTCACAATCTGAGATGATAAAACTTCTCCAAGTGATACGACTTGATCGTATTCAAAGCTCTTGTTTTCAGAAAAAACGGCTTCGTATCGGGACCTTAATTTTTCGAATAATTCTTCAATCGTTTGGTAGATTTTAAAATGCCTTTCCGGAAACAATGCCGCCATGATGTCCATGTGGAACTCTTCCAGTTCATCAACCAAACCACTAAACAACTTATGATTTTTTGTTTCAAGTGCCTCCACAATTTCTTCTAATTTGTTTGTGGATTTGCCCATTGCTGAAACCACAACGGTGAGTTTTTTCCCTGGGTAAAGGGAAAGAATTGAAGCGACGTTCTGTATCGCAGCGGCATCTCTTACGGATGCACCTCCAAATTTAAAAACAAGCATTTCTTTATAAATTAAGATAGTTTTTCAGCAAGTAATTTCATTTCAATGACAGGAGAAATCCCTCCGTATAAAATGCGATAGACAGCAGCTAAAATCGGCATGTCAACCTCAAATTTCTTATTCATCTCTGTCAAACTGTTCGTGGCATAATACCCCTCTGCAATCATGTTCATCTCGAGCTGTGCGGATTTCACGGAATAACCTTTGCCAATCATGAATCCAAACGTTCGATTTCTCGAGAAATTTGAATAGGCAGTTACAAGTAAGTCACCTAGGTAAGCACTTGTTTTGGTGTCGCGGTGCACCGGACTAACCACATCGATAAACCGCTCAATTTCTTGAATGGCATTGGAAATCAAAACTGCTTGAAAATTATCACCATAACCGATGCCATGGCAAATTCCTGCGGCAAGCGCATATACATTTTTTAACACAGCAGAAATTTCCGTTCCAAATAAGTCGTCGGACGTCGTTGTTTTAATGTACCTGCAAGCCAGTGCATCGGCCATTTTCGTTGCGATCGATTCATTGCTACAGGCAATTGTCAAATAGGATAAACGTTCCAAAGCCACTTCTTCCGCATGACAAGGACCACAAATGATTCCAATTTGATCATAAGGTGTACCAAAGGTTTTATGAATGAAACGAGCAGGAATCGCATTGTATTCAGGAATAATTCCTTTGACCGCAGAGAAAACAATTTTCCCATCAAATAATCCAGCTGGAATTGCTGAAAAAGCTTCAGTTAAAAAAGCAGAGGGTGTGGCAATGATCACGATGTCTGCTGTAGCGATGACATGATTTAAATCCGTAGAAACGGCTAATTTATCAAGATTAAATTCAACGGATTGAAGGTATTTAGGGTTGTGCTTGAATTGTTTAATGTGGGCCACAGCTGACTCACTGCGCATCCACCAATTCACTTTTTCTTGCGTGTTACACAATAATTTAACAATGGCAGTTGCCCAACTTCCCCCTCCAATTACGGCAATTCTTTCAGCTGTTTTCATTGCTGCAAAAATAGAAAAGTTTGACGGATATCCGGCTGAATCTGGGCACTAGTTCAAATTGATGATGTCTCCAGCTTGAAGCGCTTCAGAAAAGGCGTCACGCATTTTTTCCATTTTCAAACGAGAATGGGGATCTCCACTCATTGCACTGTGCTTTAATTTGTAGTATGTGTCTAAGGATTTACCAAATAAATTTTGTTCAAGTTGACCTTTGATTTCCATTATTTTTGAATTGACACCCAATAAATAGTGTTCAATTTCACCTAAGCGCACCAATTCGGCTTTATCCAAATGTTCCTTTTTCAACAAAGAATGATACTTTGGCAAAAGCTGATTGAGCATTTCGATGAATCGCTCCAACTCCTTATCTAATGCTCCTTGATGTTCTTGAAAATCGTCCATATTTCCTTCTTACTTGATAAAAGTAAACAATAAAGTCATCCAATGAACAATTTTTTTTGATTCATTTTTAGATCAATTTCGGAAATATTTTACGCGTGATAAACTGCTGAATCGTTAAAAAGGAATGAGTCAAACGAAGGTCAAGCAATCAATTCGATGGAATCCTCTTTGATGATGATTTTCTTCCAACGGTATAGCTTACCAATGGCTTGTTTAAAGGTTTTTTTACTCATGCCTAAGTGTTCACGTATTTCTTCTGGGGAAGAATGATCGCTCAAAGGCAAGACCTTTACTTTTTGCAATTCGTCTAAAATAAATTGCGATGCTTCATCGTATTTTTCAAAGGTAATAGGCTCCAGTCGGATGTCTAATTTTCCATCTGGCCTTACCACACTCACGTATCCCTTCATTTCTTGACCGCGTTCTAAAATTTTCGACTGTTGGTTTTTGAAAATCAATCCCTCGAAGCGGTTATTGACGATGACGTTTCTGCCAAGTTTACCCTCTTCACAAATGAGTAAATCAACGGCCTGACCAACCAATGTTTGATCTTCACACAAATCAAGTACTTTGCGGACTTTCATGCTTCCGAATAGACGGTCCGTTTCAAAATCATAACGAAGGGTGAACAAGTATTTTTCTCCTTCTTCTAAGCGATGTAATTGCTCTCCAAAAGGCACAAGTAAATCTTTGTCCAGGCCCCAATCCACAAATGCTCCATATGGATTGACATGAATTACCTCTAGATAGCGGCAATCGCCTAATAAGATAAGGGGTATTTCCGTTGTGCAAACAATTCTGTTTTCAGAATCCTTCATAACAAATACTTCGACGACGCTTCCTTCTTCATGCTCGGGAAGAATGTATTTATTTGGGAGTAAAACTTCGTTGTCTTGTAAATCGATAAGGTAAGCCCCTGGAGGAGCGAAACGCTTGATGGTAAGTTGATTGATGATTCCTAATTGCATTGGGTCGAACTCAAGGTTTGTTTTTTTTACCGCGACCAACAGGCATACTTTCAGGATTTCTGTTTCGCTTCTTATGGAAACGAACTTTTGGCATCTGGGGGTCTTCTGTTGTGTATTGTTCTTCTTCTTGTGGATCACCTGTTCGTGCAACATGGGTGCCATTTGTTTCTACTTCTGCATCTTGTGGACTAATCCACTTAGCATTCAGACGGTTTTTTTCTACTTTACCGGTTTTTGTGTTTAAGGAATAAAAAGATTTTTCTCCGTCATCGTTCGGATTTGTCATAATGACATCTTCTTTTAACACCCAAATTTCGGCGTCAAAATCATACACATAGGCATCATACGACATGTCAGGAATGTAGTACGAATAAACTCCTTCAAGTGCAGGTGATTCTGGTGAAAGGTGATCGAAAACAACGCGGGCTCTTTTTTCATCAAAACGCATGGTCATGAGGGAAATGTTTGAGTACTCATGTACCACTCGTTTCAACGTTTTTCGATTGTTTTTAAATACGGGACTTCCAAATTTAGGTACGCTACCTGAGAAGGTCATTACGTCCATTAATTTAAAATTACTTCCGGTGGTTCCACCGTCCCAGCCAATCAATAAATATTCTGTTTTACCATGGTGGCCAAATGGGATGATTTTGTAGTATAAAGCACCGTACCAATTTTTTGCATCAACGATTCCATCGGGTTTAGGTGTGTAAGGATCGGTTTTGTCGATTAGTTCTGTGACCGTAATCTTTTCTTTCCCTTCCTCTTTTCTCATCACAAATCCACCATAACTGTATGAAAAGTCGGTATATTCAAGGTTCCAATTGATCATTCGAACCAGACCGTCTTCGCTATCCAATACAGCAATCGTTTTTAAAAGGGTAAAAGGATAATGAAAGGCGCCTTCCGATTTTAGAAACGTTTCCATTTCCTTTTTGAAAACGAGGTTTAACTGTTCCATTTCCTCGTCCGTTTTGGCACTTCTGAGCTTGAGAAGACTTTCGTTCAGACGCTGTTCTTTTTGTTGCATTTCACTTTGAGCGAAAGAAAACAATCCGATGAATAAAAAAAGAAAGAAAGAAACGAATTTCATACCAAGTCAGTTAACGTTGAAAATCGTTAATTGTTACGCTTTATAAGGATTTCAATTGAGATATTGTCTCTTGAGGAGAAGCAGAATTAAAAACAAAGCTACCTGCTACAAGCGCTTCCGCTCCAGCTTCCGCTAATTGTTTACCTGTTTCTAAATTTACTCCACCATCTACTTCAATGAGAAAAGAAGCTTTTTTCTTTGTTCTTAAATCCACCAGTGATCGAACTTTCTCAACGCTACTTGCAATGAATTTTTGTCCACCAAAACCTGGATTAACCGACATGATCAAAACAAGGTCCAAATCACAAGCCACTTCTTCCAAAACACTCACAGGTGTATGCGGATTTAGTGCAACTCCAGCTTTCATGCCCAATTCTTTGATGCGTGAAATGGTGCGGTGTAAATGACGACACGCCTCATAGTGCACGGTCAAGATATCTGTTCCAGATTTTTGAAATTGCTCCAAAAAATCATCCGGATTTTCAATCATTATGTGAACATCTAGGGTCTTTTTTGTGTGCTTGCGAATGGCTTCTAACACAGGGAAACCAAAAGAAATATTCGGAACGAAAACACCATCCATCACATCAATGTGAAGCCAATCGGCTTGCGATTGATCCAACATTTCAGTGTCGCGTTGTATGTTGCCGAAATCACAGGATAAAACGGAAGGAGAAACGATCATAGCTTTTGTTTTGACAAAGTTAAGAATTATTTGTCGTTCAAGTAGGCATTCTTCGCTCTGAAAAAAGGAAGTGCTTTAATGGAAAATCCATGAAAAATAGGATTAGTGTACATGGATTATCCTTACCTTCGGTCTAAAGTTGAACCCTATAAATCACACAAAAGCAATATGTTATTGATCATTCTAATTGGTACAATTGTCATTTCGTTATGGGCAGATAAGAATCTGGCTTTAAAGGAGCAGATGCTTTTTATTCCATACCGCATCAAACACCAGCAGGAATACCACCGATTTCTGACACATGGCTTTATACATGCTGATTTTCCACATTTAGCATTCAATATGATGACCCTGTATTTTATGGGAGAATACCTTTACTTGGAATGGATGAGCCTTTATGGTAATGCAGGAATTCTTTATTTCTGTATTTTGTATTTCGTTGGAATGATCGCAGCAACGTTTTTTCCCATGATGAAACATCAAGATCAACCAGCGTACAGAAGCTTGGGAGCGTCGGGAGCTGTTTCTGCCGTTCTTTTCGCTGTGATTCTTTGGAATCCAAACTTGTCTCTTTCCTTGATGTTTATACCAATCCCAATCCCAGCTTATATTTTTGGACCACTTTATTTGCTTTTTGAGTATTTTTCCTTAAAAAAAGGAAACACTGGAATTGCACACGATGCCCATTTAGGTGGAGCGATCTTTGGAATCCTTTTTGTTCTTTTGTTGGATCCTCAAAAAGGAATTCAATTTGTAAATTTGTTTCATTAACTCACCACTGAGACTATGGCTTTGCTCTATATTAACAACAACGGAACCATTTTATCGAATGATGCACCAACCATTCATCCTGGGAATCGCGGGCATTTGTACGGCGATGGTGTTTTTGAAAGCATCCGTTTTATTAACGGAAAACCATTGAACATGGACAATCATGTGAAGCGCATGTTGGACGGAGCCAAGGTGATTAAAATGCGCACGCCTTCCTATTATACGACAGAGTTTTTTGAGTCAAAAATCCTGGAACTTTGTCAACGCTCAGGAATCAAGGAAGGTGGAAGGTGTCGTTTATCTTTGGACCGTGTTTCAGGTGGAGCTTACTTGCCCGAATCAAACGAATGTACTTTTTACATTGAAGTTTATCCTTACGAGGTAAATCATTTTGAGCTAAACGCCAAAGGACTCGAAGTAGACATTTACCAAGACATTAAACTTCAAAAGAACTTCTTGTCCAATTATAAAACGAAATCAGGCTTGACTTACGTCATGGCAGCGCTTTCAGCGAAGGACAAAGGCTTGGATGATTTGTTCCTTGTGAATGAACGTGGAAACATCTTAGAAACCTCCTCTTGCAATATTTTCATTGTCAGCAACGGTGTGCTTTATACTCCTGGACTCGAAGAAGGATGTTTAGCGGGTACCATGCGCATGCAAATCATAAACATTGCTTTGGCAAATGGCATCAAAGTATATGAATGTGCGATATTGCCACAAAACGTTTTGGCTGCCGATGAAATCATTGTAACAAACGCCATCCGAGGAATAAATTGGATTGGTGGATACCGAACGAAACGCTTCCACAACAACATGGCGCGTAAATTGGTGGTTTTATTGAATGATTATTGGGAAAAGCAATTAGGTCTTTAATCCATGAACTTCAAACGACTCAAATCGACTTGGTCAAAATGAAATTCTTGAAAACACTTTTGATTAACGCAGTCATTGTTAATCATGTCATAATTCTGAACAAAGTCACTCGACACTTTTAATTCAGACCAGGATTCATTTTTAATGGAATATTCCCACAATGCAGTTCCTTTTGGATAACTCAATAGGCGAATGTGCAATTGTGCTTCTTCTCCATATAAATCAAGGGTTAATTGAAGTTCATGAGGATTGATTAATGCTTGATTTATAATTGAAAAGTAGGAGAAATCGGAGGCGATTTCGACGAGAAAAGAGTCTGAAATAAATTCGGGACGATTGGACATCCAATCACTAGGACCATAAACATAATATTGACCTTTGTATTCATATAGGGAATTCCAATAACGAGGAATGCTTCCAATGGAGATTTTTGGTGAATCAGCGTTCGTTAACACTGGAAAATATTCAATGATTTCATTTACGTTCATCCATTCTTTTGGATCTGGACAAAGCCAATCGTACAGCTCGCATTGATGGTCTCTTGTTATGTAGACACTGCCATAAGCCGTTTCAGAAATGATGGAATCTCGTTTGCAATGAAATTCCGACTCCTTGAATTGCGCGTGACTACTTGACTGCAAATAAATAAAAGAGAATAAAACCAAAAGGCGCATGCGTGAGTTTCTTGTAAATGTAGTCAAAAACGCGAAAGAATAGTTTTCAACAATCGAGCGAAATTGAGGGACAAATCCCTAACTTTAAAGTTCCTTTTTTAGACAGCCCATGTACCTGATTTTTGACACCGAAACAACTGGATTACCAAGAGATTACAATGCTCCGATTACGGATACATCCAATTGGCCGCGTGTCGTTCAATTAGCTTGGCAACTGCATCAGGCAGATGGAACTTTAGTCGAGCAAAAAGACTTTTTAATTCGTCCCGATGGATTTACCATTCCCTTTCAGTCTGAGCAAATTCATGGAATTTCTACCGAATTAGCGGAATTAGCGGGTGAGGATTTGGGTGACGTACTTTTCCTTTTCAAAAAGGCCTTGGAAAAAGCGGATTTCATTGTAGGTCATAACGTGCGCTTCGACATCAATGTCATGGGATGTGAATACGTTCGTTTGAATGAAGAAACCCCACTGGTACTTCCGATTTTAGATACGTGTACGGAACGAACAGCGGAATTATGTCAATTGCCCGGTGGACGAGGTGGAAAGTTTAAGTTGCCGACCTTAACCGAATTGCATGATTTCCTTTTTCACATCGGATTCAGTGAGGCGCATAATGCAACCGCGGATGTTGAGTCGACCACACGCTGTTTCTTGGAATTGATTCGCAAGGAACATTACACTTTAGAAGAACTCTTACAAGAGCCTGGGTATTTTGAATCCTATCGGATTGCCAATCCTACTGAAATACAAACCATAGGGCTTGAACATGTCAACTTAAAAGCGGAAAGTGCAAAATTAAGGGAAGCTAAAAAGGAAAAAGAAACGGTTGTTCCACCAGTTTCTCCGCTAGCTAAAGAGCAATTAAGTGGTGTGAAATTTGCACACTTGCACAACCATACACAATATTCAATCTTACAATCCACATCCGAAGTAGGACAATTAATTCAAAAAGCAGCTCTTTTTAATCAACCTGCAGTCGCATTAACCGATACTGGAAACATGATGGCGGCATTTCATTTTGAAAAGGCAGCAAGCAATTACAATGCGAAGGTTCGTGAGGAAAGGAAAATCGCAGAAGAAAATGGAGAGCCTTTTGACAAAAATGAAATCATTCCAATCATTGGGTGTGAATTCAATGTTTGTCGAAATTTGACCGATAAAAGCGTAAAAGACAATGGTTACCAAGTCGTTTTACTCGCTAAAAACAAAAATGGCTATCAGAACATCATTAAACTTGCTTCCATTGCATATACCAAAGGGATGTATTATGTACCTCGAATCGATAAGGCTGCCATTGAGCAATACAAAGATGACCTCATCGTGCTTTCAGGTAATTTGTATGGGGAAATTCCAAACCTCATCCTCAATGTAGGTGAAAAACAAGCAGAGGAGGCATTGGTTTGGTGGAAGGATACGTTTGAATCAGATTTTTACATAGAATTAAGTCGACACCAACTGGAATCGGAAGACCGTGTCAATCCCGTATTGGTGCAACTTGCGCGTAAACACCAAGTGAAATTGGTGGCGACCAATAACACCTATTATTTGAATCAATCCGATGCACAAGCCCACGATGTATTGCTTTGTGTAAAAGACAGCGAATTACTCGAAACTCCGAAAGGAAAGGGTAGAGGGTTAAGATTTGGTTTGGAAAACGATGAATATTATTTCAAGTCTACTGATGAAATGGTCGCTCTTTTTTCAGATCTTCCAGAGGCCATTTTAAATGTTCAGGAAATCATTGAAAAATGCGAGCCGTATCCATTGGCACGGGAAGTGTTGCTTCCAGCATTTGATATACCAAAAGAATTTATTTCTGTAGAAGATGCCGTAGATGGAGGAAAACGTGGAGAAAATGCATATTTACGTCACCTGACGTATGAGGGTGCGAAGAAACGGTACACTGAAATTACGCCAGCCATTCAAGAACGCATCGATTTTGAATTGGCAACCATAGAAAAAACGGGTTACCCAGGGTATTTCTTAATTGTTCAAGATTTTTGTCATGCCGCTCGTCAAATGAATGTCTCTGTCGGACCCGGTCGTGGTTCTGCAGCGGGTTCAGCTGTAGCGTATTGCATCGGAATCACCAATGTGGATCCCATCAAATATGACCTACTCTTTGAGCGTTTCTTGAATCCAGATCGCGTATCGATGCCGGATATTGACATTGATTTTGACGATGAAGGACGTGGACGTGTAATTGATTATGTCATTAATAAATACGGCGCCAATCAAGTTGCGCAGATCATCACCTATGGAACGATGGCCGCAAAATCAGCCATTCGTGATACGGCTCGTGTCATGAATTTATCTCTTCCTGAAGCCGATCGACTAGCAAAATTGATTCCTGACCTTTCGTTGAAGAAAATATTCTCTTTTTCAGAAACGGAATTAATTGATAAATTAAAAAACCAAGAAGCGGTGGCGAATGCGAAGGAATTGCGGCGCATTGCTGGTGGGACCGATTTACAAGCACAAGTTTTGCAAAAAGCAACAGAAATTGAAGGGTCTGTTCGCAATACAGGAATTCATGCCTGCGGTGTAATCATTACGCCAGATGACCTAACGAATTTCGTTCCAGTTGCTACGGCAAAAGATTCCGAAATGGTCTGTACCCAATATGACAACTCAGTGGCGGAATCGGCGGGATTACTGAAAATGGATTTCTTGGGACTCAAAACCTTGACTTTGATAAAAGATGCCGTTCGATTGGTGAAAGAAAACAAAGGAATCGATTTGGATCCAGATGCATTTCCAATTGATGATGAGTTAACCTATGCGCTGTTTCAACGAGGAGAAACCGTTGGGATATTCCAATATGAGTCCCCGGGAATGCAGAAGCACTTAAAGGAGTTAAAACCGACCGCTTTTGCCGATTTGATTGCTATGAATGCGCTCTACCGTCCGGGTCCAATGGAATACATTCCTTCCTACTGCAAAAGAAAACACGGCGAAGAAGCAATCATATATGATTTAGATGATTGTGAAGAATACTTAAAGGAAACGTACGGAATCACCGTTTATCAGGAACAAGTCATGCTTCTTTCTCAAAAGTTGGCTGATTTCACCAAAGGTGAGGCGGATACGCTTCGAAAAGCAATGGGTAAAAAGGACCGAAAGGTATTGGATAAAATGAAGCCAACGTTTATTGAGCGTGCGAGTGGAAAAGGCCATAAACCCGAAACATTGGAGAAAATATGGAAGGATTGGGAAGCGTTTGCCTCGTATGCCTTTAATAAATCACACTCTACTTGTTACGCATGGATTGCTTATCAAACAGCCTTCTTAAAAGCCAATTATCCAGCTGAATACATGGCGTCTGTATTGAGTAATAACATGAATGACATTAAATCCGTCTCCTTCTTTATGGAGGAATGCCGACGAATGGGAGTGCCCGTTCTTGGTCCAGATGTTAACGAATCTAGTTTTACTTTTGCGGTAAATAAAGCAGGAGCGATCCGATTTGGACTTGGAGCCATCAAAGGACTAGGTTCAGCTCCGGTGGAAGCGATTGTTGATGAACGTAAAAACGGACCTTTTTCATCCATTTTTGATATGACCAAACGTGTCAATTTACGTGTATGTAACAAACGTGCATTTGAAAGTTTGGCCTTCGCTGGTGGATTTGATTCGTTTCAAGGGGTACACAGAGCGCAATATTTTGCCAACGACTCGAATGGAAGAAACTTCTTGGAAAATGCGGTTCGATACGGCGCAAGTTTTCAAGACCAGGCAAATTCTGCTCAGAAATCCATGTTTGGCGAAGCAACCGGAACAAGTATGCCAGAGCCTCAAGTTCCGAGATGCGATGAATGGCCTGCAGTTTATAAACTGAACAGAGAAAAAGAAGTGGTTGGGATTTTTATATCTGGACACCCATTGGATGATTTTAAAATTGAAATCGATTCCTTTTGCACAGGAAATATTTCCATGTTGAATGACCTTTCTCAATTCATGGGAAGGGATTTATTAATTGCTGCTGTCGTTACCAATGCTGAACACCGCTTTACGAAGCATGGAGATGGATTCGGTACCTTGACGATAGAAGATTACTCTGAGGCATTTCGCTTGAATTTATTTAAGGAAAATTACCTCAAGTTTAAGCATTTCATGGAGCCAGGAACATTTATAACTCTGAAAGGACGTATAGAAGTCCCTCGTTTTAGACAGCAAGCAGAATTTGTGGTTCATAGCATTGACTTGTTGCAAGATTTGCGAGAGAAACGCACGAAAAGTTTGCATTTAAAATTCTCATCCAAAGAAGTTGATCACTTGATGATCGATAAATTAAATGAATTGTTTACGGAGAATCAAGGGAATTGCCAATTGCATTTCACGGTTTTTGATCCCATTGAAGGATACGAAGTTAATTTACCTTCCCGATCGATAAAAATTCAACCATCGACCTCGCTATTTAAAGAGTTAGCAAAATTGGACGTCGAGTTCAGGTTAAATTAATCAAAAAAAAAGCTTCCAACGGAAGCTTTTTTTTAAATATGTCATGTGTTATGCTTCAGCGCCATCAACTGGAACTAAAATACGTCCACAGTGCTCACATACAATGATTTTCTTTTTCGTAACGATGTCTAATTGACGTTGAGGTGGGATTTTGTTAAAACATCCACCACATGATCCACGCATGACTTGAACGACAGCCAAACCATTTTTTGCATTCTCGCGCAAACGATCATAAGCAAATACTAAACGTGTTTCGATTTTCTTTTTAGCGTCATCAGAAGCTTTCAATAAACGGTCTTCGTCTTTTTGTGTCTCGCTAATGATGGCATCTAGTTCAGATTGCTTCAAAGCTAAATCATCTTGTTTAGAAGTTAGTCGATCAGTAGCTTCCGTTAATGTTTCTTGCTTTAAATCGATTTTGTATTTCGCTTCTTTGCTTTTTTTCTCGTGAAGTTTAATTTCCAATTCTTGGAATTCAATTTCTTTAGAAAGCGATTCAAATTCACGGTTGTTTCGAACATTGTTTTGTTGTTCTTTGTACTTCACGATTGCTGCTTCAGAATCTTTCGATGCCATTTTACGGTCAGTGATTTCAGTTTCTAACTCCTGAATTTCATCATTGATTTTACCTACTCGTGTGTTCAATCCGCTGATTTCATCTTCCAAATCTTGAACTTCTAATGGAAGCTCACCACGGATCGTACGAATGCGATCGATTTCAGAATCAATTTTTTGAAGCTCAAAAAGTGCGTCCAATTTTTGTGCGATGGTCACCTCTTTTTTTGTTGCCGTTGCTGCCATGTTCTATAGATAGTTAATAGGATTCGTATTTAAATCAGTTAAATGGACTGCAAATTTAGTAAATTTTTCTTTAAGTTTTTCAGCTAATAATTGCGGAGTGAATTGTTCGCTCTCAAAATGCCCAATATCGGCAATAATTAACTGATTTTCCGCATCGAAAAACTCATGGTATTTGAAATCCCCAGTAATAAAAACATCTGCGTTTGCTCGCAGAGCATCTGGTAGTAAAAAACTTCCTGAACCACCACAGATAGCAACTGTTTTGATTTTATTTTTGCAAAGTTCGGTATGTCGAATAACCTTGCAGTGAAAGGTTTTTTTGAGAAAATGTAAAAACGCAAGGGAATCCATCGCTTCTTTCAGTTCTCCAATTTGTCCAGCTCCAAGAAATTGATGTTCATTTTCAATAAGCATAATTTCATGAGCAACTTCTTCGTAAGGATGTGCTTCTTTCATAGCTTTTAGGGCCTTTCCTAAAAGATGTTTCGAAACAAGGTATTCCACGCGAAACTCTTGAACTTCTTCACGTTCGTCATTTTTCCCTATGGTCGGATTGGCAAATTGATTCGGTTTAAACGTTCCAATGCCTTGCGATCTAAAATGACATTCTGAATAGTTACCGATGGTACCAACACCCACATCAAAAAGTGCTTGATCTAAAGCACCGATGGATGCTTTTGGAACATAGACCACCAATTTATAAAGTTGTTGCCCCATTGGGCGTAAAATACGTCGATTGATCAATCCTATGCGCTGTGCTATTTCCGCATTCACACCATCAAAGTGGTTGTCTAAGTTGGTGTGTATCGCATACAAGGAAATGCGGTTTTGAATGCATTTTTCAATGACACGTTCCACGTAAGATGAACCGGTGATTTTTTTCAATCCTTTGAACACTATCGGATGATGTGCAATGATCAATTGACAATTTTTTGCGATGGCCTCGTCCACAGTTGCTTCGATGCTGTCTAGGCAAAGCAATACGCCTTGAACCTCTTGTTCCATCCTGCCACAAATCAATCCTGCGTTGTCATAAGTTTCCTGAAGTGAAAGTGGAAACGATGATTCTAAGTATTGAACAATCTCTTTGACTTGCATAGTTAAAATTTACGGGTTAGGGCGATTCCACCACCAATTCCAGTAGTGAAATACTTGAAATATTGGTATGGACCATACCCGTTGGACAATTGATGTCTGTATTGAACACTCAAACGCAAGCCATAATTGCTTTTGAAATGAATTTGTATTCCTGTTGAAGCTATGGCGGATAAAACAAACGTTTCGCACATATTTTCGTCTTTTAAACTTTGTTTGTATGCATTCCCCAAGGAATCTGTCCAGCGTATGTCTTGTTGGTACGATTGAAATAATTGTGGACTCAGTCCAGCACCAACGAAGAAAACAAAATCTTTCCCAGTTTGATATTTGAGTTGCAACGGCATTCCGAAATAGCGGTACTTTGTTGTATATGCGTAGCTTGAATCCGTACTGTTTGAAGTCCAGTTGTATTGTTCACCGTTCTGCATCCATGCCAATCCTCCGTCTATCGAAAAATGTTTAGTAATGGGCGCGCAAATTCCAGCTTGAAAAGACCAGACTTTTAACGGTGTTTCCTTTGCTCGTTCACCTAGTGGAATCGTTAAAAAATCAGTGTTCTGCTCAAGGTTGGGACTTGTACTCAACTGTTGGAAATCCAAGTATAAAGTAGATAAACTGTCCTTTTTTTTCTGTTTTCCAGAAACTTGCTGAGGGTTGTTGGTCACGATTTGTGAAGAAACACTAAAATGAAAACAGGTCACCAACAAAAAAACGAATGATTTCATCTATCAAAAGTACAAAAAAAATGTGCTATCAAGAAGTCTTAACACAGGTCAAGGAAAAAACGGATTGATTCGGTATACATTTGTCAAAAAAAGAAAAAATGGATACAAAATGGACAATTGACGGAATGCACAGTGAAATTGGTTTCAAAGTGCGTCATATGATGATTTCAAACGTGAGTGGAAACTTTGGTCAATTTGCTGCTGAAGCAATGACAACTGGAGAAGATTTCGCTTCTGCGAATTTCTCATTTAATGCAACTGTAGATAGCATTAATACAGGAGTAGCAGATAGAGATGGACATTTGAAATCAGCAGATTTCTTTGATGCCGCGAATCACCCAGGGTTGTCGTTTCAATCTACTTCAGTCAATAAAGTGAATGATCAAGAATTGGAAATTACTGGAAACATGAACATCAAAGGGGTGGAAAAATCAATTTCTTTGAAAGCGGAATTCGCTGGAATTGCGGTAGATCCTTATGGTCAAACCAAAGCTGGTATGACGATTACTGGAAAAATCAAACGAAGTGACTTTGGCTTAACTTGGAGTGCTGTGACTGAGGCGGGAAACATCGTTCTTGCTGATGACATTCATTTGAATTGTGAATTGCAATTGATCAAGCAATAATCAGATAAACATAACTCATAACTAAAAAAAGCCACCTGAACAGGTGGCTTTTTTTAGTTTTTAATGATTTGTTTTTGAAACTGATTCATTTGATGTTTTAAAAACTCTACTTCCTTTTGAAGGATACCTAGATCATGTTTCATACTTGACATATTAAAATCTGATTCCTGCTGTTCCATTTCGTCTTGACCGTCCTCGAAAAACCATTTCGGGGTACGACTCAAAATGCGAGACACTTCATATAGTCTAGTGATGGAAATATCCGAAACACCTCTTTCTAAATTAGAATAAGCGGCTGCTGTAATTCCTAATTCATCAGCCATGTTCTGTTGGCTGAGGTTTTGTTTTAATCGCTCTATGCGAA
>JANRBR010000018.1 GCA_030727405.1 Crocinitomicaceae bacterium
CATCAGACTGAATGGCCAAGGGATTTTCACCATATTGGCTGAAGCGATTTCGAAGGCTGAAAGAAGAGTTTTCTGAAAGGATGTCCTCATTCGTAAAGACATATTCCTTTGAATTCAAGCTTGCTTCCTTGAATTCTATGATGCCATTTCCTGTCATTCCTTTTTTATCCAAAAGAATCGTCCCGTTCATGGCTACATTTTCCTTAAACATTTGTAATGGATTTTGTCCATAACTGGAAACTTTCATAAGGGCTTTTCGAGGTTGGTAAGAGATCATAGCTTGCTCAGAATGAACAACCGGATACCTTACCCCTGTTCCAAGTTCTTTGTTATCAAAGACTGCTAATCCAATGGTTGAATCTGGCAAAAACGTTAGCTTTTTTGAAACAGATACAGATTGAAGGAAGTTAATGGTTCCTGTGCCTTGCAAACCATTATTGGAAAGGAAAATTTTGTTTTGATATTTCGTGTCCGTTTCATAAAAGGGATATCCTTCTGCGGGTGCTTGAGCAACAAAACCGAAGGAATAATCGTTCATGATTTTTAATGGCTCTGGAATTTTAGGGAAAATTCCAGCTGAATTTAGACTGCCCTCAAAACGCAGACTCGCTTCAGAAAAATTATCCAAACTATCCAACTCAAAAGGAGATATGGCATAATAAAAACGTGTGCTATCATAGGCGCCTTTCAAGATGTCCTTTGAATTGTAATAAACCTTCGATTCAGCAATTGATTTCAAAATGGGAAACTGATGGTTGGATGCTTTTATTCCCGACTTTGAATGGGAATCATCGATCTGTAGTTCACCTTTGATGTTTTTAATCGTACTAAACATATAGATGCGCTCTGTTCCATCTTCCTTTCGCAATGGAATGACTCTTAGGCTAGCTTCATCCGTTGACAAAAGGTTTATTTTAAATGCTTCGTAGTCAAATTTAGAAAAGTTCGTATGCAACTCCAGTTTCCCAGCTACCAACCATCCACGGAATCCCATGTCCCTGTTTTTATACATGGTCACATGGTTCGAATCCGGGTAGATCGTCGTCTGCTGCACTTGAGATAAGGCGACTGCATCAATTTGATTTAAGCGCATTTCATTCAAATCCAACTGTATCTCAGCATATGCTTTTGTTCCGCGCTTTTCCTTGTTTCTCAATTCCATATTACGAGCCATTTCACTCAGATATGCATCCGCTGCAATTTGTTCTTTCGTTTCCCGCATGGTTTGGGGACGCAAATCGGAAAGAATATTGATGTTATCATAATCGTTTTCACCGGAACTTGCTGCCGCATACGCCAAAAGCTTGGGTGAAATCACCACTTTTCTTGCCTCACCATCCAATGTTAAAAAGTCAAAAGAAGCCATATCCACCAACAAAGGTTTCGACTGATCGATGGTCTTTTTCAAAACATTGGCAACTTCACCTTCCGTCAATTCCATTCGATTAACTTTATTCACCAAGGATGCAATTTGCACAAAGGGATGAATGGCACCAATGCTTTGAAATTTAGCATAAATGGCAGGATCATAAAAATTCATGGATTGAAAACTTGCCTTTTTTTGTTCCTGAGCAGTCCCAACTTCATAAGTAAAATACGGATTAGGCGTTCCGAATTCCCAAGTCAGTACTGGAGCGAAAACGTATACTTGAAAATAAGAATCAATGAACGGCACATATTCAGTGCCCTTTTTAATGGCATTGATGGTGATTTCCTTGTTCTGTTCATTCAAGGTAAAGAAACAAGATTGAATCATTAACGAATCACCCGACTTGTAAAGCATTTTTGCCTTAGCGTTTCGCGAAATGATTTGTTGAGGATTCATTTCAAAATAAATGGAACTGATTTCAAACAGTGGAGCATTTTGACGTTTGAAAATAATTTTAGCTGGTTTATCTGACGTTCCCCTACCGATAAAGTCTGGACCCTCCAAGGTAAATCCACCATCGTAGTCCATTTGATCGCGAAGGTTTAGAATTTTTAATCGTTTCTCGAAGGAATTGAACTGCGGAGATTTCTCTCCCTCTCCTAAATCCAAACTTGTCAAGTCTTGAAGCCTCCCTAAAATAGGGGTTTTAAAATAGGGCGTTGTTAATTCAACCGTGTCGACCTTTAATTTGGCAGTTGAAAAATCACATTTGTAAGACCGAAGATTGGCGAAGGTTTCGGATTTCGAGAACTTTACTTTTTCCCAGGTGACGATTCCCTTGGAAGCTTGCCATTTGTTTTGAATGACATCAAAGTACCCAGTCGTTCCATAAATGACAATAGAATCTTCCAATTTCTGGTTGCCATTGTACTTTAAACATTTTAGATCGATACCTGTCGCTTTTATTTTCAACGTTTTTCCTTCCTCCCATGCTAATTGCCCTTTGGAATAGGTCCAACGGTAATCCGGTTCTCGATAGAACGAACCATACCTAAAAAAATTAGCGGAGAATTTCAAAAAAGCCGTCAACTCTTCACCTGGTTCTTTTGCGTAGTCATCCACATACTTAAACCAAGGATTCACCAAGTCGCTTTGACATTTATTTTCTACTAGATAAATGCTAGCAATCATGTAATGGTAAATTTCAGGATACAGCGGAATTTCTTTCTCTGCATACTTATTGCACTGATCAACCAAGCGATGAAACTGGGTTTCATTCAACAAGCTTCCTTTTATTCTTTGAGGCAAATCTTCCTTTAAAAAGGGAACCGCATCGTCGTCTAGGATCAATTTTTGCCATTCCTTCACAAATTTATCCCGTTCTTTTGGGAACGTTTGTGCCGTACTATTCGCAGCAAACAAACATAAAAAGAAGATTGAAAATACTAACCTCATTGCTATTTTTTAAATATTAAAACCGCCCAACCTTCACGTTCGAATTGTGCAACTTCAGTCAACTTCAAACTCAATGCCAACTTTTTTAATTCTTCTGTATCCGACACAAAAAAACCACTAAGCAATAATTTTGCATCCCTGTTCATTCGGTTAACATAGGTTTCTAATTGGGACTTTAGCACGTTTTTATTAATGTTGGCCAAGATGAAATCAAATCCTTCCATTGGAATTTCTTCTACCCCACCATGAATTGAAGTGATTTTTTGACACGCATTTCTAAGCGCATTTTCCCGGCAATTTTCAGCGGACCATTCCTCAATATCAATGGCAATGATATCGGTTGCTCCTCGTTTTTCTGCTAAAATCGCTAACACTCCTGTTCCACTCCCCATGTCCAAAACGCGTTTTCCTTCGAAATCCATCTCCATCATGGAGGAGCACATTAAATGCGTCGTTTGATGGTGTCCTGTTCCAAAAGACATTTTTGGTTCAATGACAATTTCGATGCCAGAAAAATCATCCAAATCATGAAACGGTGCTACCACTCGAATGTCCTCTCCAATAAACACTGGGTCGAATTGTGCTTCCCATTCCGCATTCCAATTTTGCTGTGGAATCAACTTTAGTTCGAACGATTGAATCTGTTCATGCTCTTGATTTATTCCATCAAACAATTGTTGCAGCGCTTCGCCGTCAAATGCTTCTTGTTGGATATAGGCTTTCACTAATGGAGTCTCCACATGAAAACTTTCGAATTCAAGATCCGCTAGATAGGCCACTATAATATCGTTCCATCCGTCGAAATCAGATAATTCAACGGTTAATTCGTAATAATTCATTGTAAAAAGCTTGCTAGTTGAAGAAAATGTGTTGCGTTTAACGAGGCGCCCCCGATGAGTCCACCGTTGACTTCTGGACAAGAAAAGATGCTTTCTGCATTTTCTGCATTTACACTTCCTCCATACAAGATAGGGACATTCCTGCCCTGCTCGCCAAAAAATTCCATCAACATAGACCTAATGAAAGCATGCACTTCGGTGATTTGATGAGTATCCGCGTTTTGACCCGTTCCAATCGCCCATATTGGCTCGTAGGCAATCGTAAGCAGTTCGAGTTGTTCCGGCTTCATTTGACCCAGCAAACCTGACAACTGCTCACGAATCAAGTGTAAATGTTCACCTACATTTCTCAAGTCCTCGTTTTCACCACAACAAAAGATAAACGAAAAAGAATTCCGGCAACAAGCTTCCACTTTTCCCAATAATAACGCATCCGTTTCATTAAAAATAGTTCTGCGTTCGCTATGTCCAATTAAAACAGATTGCGCTCCAATACTTTTCAATTGTGGGATGGAAATTTCACCCGTAAATGCGCCTAAGTCCATGCTATGCACATTTTGAGCACCCACATGAATCGCTTTGCGATCGGTTAATTGCTGGATATAAATTGATGGCGCATACAGTCGATATTCTAACTCAGCATACAATCTATTTGCTTCGCTAAAATTGGTGATCCACTCCTGAGCATCAGCTGCAGACAAATTCATTTTCCAATTTGCCGCAAGGATTTTCTTTCTCATGCTCGAAAATAGTCATAATTCATGAATTTGAGCCGAAAAACAAACGGAAAAAGGCTTGGTTTACTTCTTTAATTTTTGGAGCTGAAGCTTTAAATCTTTGACGCTGAATTTGTGTGGACCTTCTGTTCCTTCATAGAATTTCATCACATTTCCATTCCATAAATAACATACTCCTGGAACATTTTTCTCGTTTCCAATAGCATTCCAAAACTCGATGATTTCAATCACCTTATAAGGATAGCTTGCGCCGGCAAATTTGAAGAAATTCGGGATTTCCTCAGGGGCTTCATCCATAAACAAAATCTGTAACTCAGGAAACTCAGGATTTCCCTTTCGCATTTCTGTTAATTCCTTCGCAGTTGCTTGACAATGTTCACAAGAAGGTGCGAAAAAACAAAGTAGTTTCTTTCCTTGATCAATGTTGGCATAGTATTTTGCAAATCCCGATTTCTTTTGCTTCGGACCAATTGGTTTCTCTTTGACATCTGTGGTGTCAATTGCTGTAGCGGTTGCAATGGAATCTGGTGTGACTATTGCTTTTACCTGATCTACAGGCTGATCCATTTGAGGAGCACTGACTGCCTCTGTGCTTTTTTTAAAAAGCGGAACTATCATGAACATGGCTAAAATACAAGCGGTTACAATATTTGACATAGCTAAATAATTAGATTTTTTTGGTAATACTTCGTCCAATTTCCACACCAGCACGACAAGTAAGCCGATGGAAAGAACGTTTTTCATCAATGCTTGAGCAGGTGTCATGGGTAATAAACTACCGAAACATCCGCAATTCCCCACATTCCCTTTTGTAATGATTTCGATGGTCAAATGAATACAAAACACGGACAACATTAAAATAATGGAAGGAATCACCCATTTCTTAAGATTAAAAGGAAATAAAAGTAAAAAACCTAAGGCAAATTCAATACCGATTAAGGTCCGAGAGAAGTACTTGGCCAATAATTCCGAAAAACCCATGGGATACAACTGTTGCACCTCAAAGGTAGAAATCGTTCCATACATCGATGGATCAGGAAATATTTTCCCGAGAGCAGAAACTAAGAAAAGTCCAGCAACAATGATGCGAATGGACCAAGAACTGATGTTAGGCGATTTATTCATAGCGACGATTTTTGATAAATGTAGATGAACATCTTTTTCGAGAATCAGAATTAACAGCCTTTTAACAAATTACTGCAAGTGAATCAATGCAAATACACTGTAATTCAGCATATCGAAATAATTGCCTTCAACACCTTCTGAGGCAAGTGTTAGTCCTGCATTATCCTCAATTTGTTTGATGCGTAGTACTTTGGAAAGAATCAAATCAGTGAGTGAACTAACCCGCATATCGCGCCAAGCCTCACCATAATCATGGTTCTTTTTTTCCATTAATTCAAATGCTTCTTTTTCCACGATTCGGTACGCAACGATTGCTTCATCCACGCTCATGTCGTCGTTGATCTTTGCTTCATGACGCAACTGAATGATGGCCATAATGCAATAATTAACAATGGCCATAAACGCATCTTCAAAGGACTCACCGACTTTATTTTCACCGGTTTCTTGAATGGTTCGAATGCGCTGTGCTTTGATGAAAATTTGATCAGTCAAAGAACTCGGACGTAAAATCCGCCATGAAGGACCATAATCATGAGATTTTTTTTCAAAGACCTCTCTGCAAACATTCATTACATTTGTGTATTCAAGTGTAGTTTTTTCCATGGATTCAATATGACAACAAACACATCTTTTCGCTTCAGTCGTTTTATTCGCATAAAAGGACACCTTCACGATTTCAGCAACCCAAAGATAATGGGAATTCTGAACATGACACCAGATTCGTTCTTCGAAAAGAGTAGAAAAACATTTGGTGCTGAGTTGATGGAAGTTGTGCAAAACATGGTAAACGAAGGAATGGACATCCTCGATGTAGGTGCAAGCAGCACTCGACCTGGTGCTCAACCACCAAGTGCTTCCGAGGAATTGGGTCGATTGCAGGAAGTGATTCCTTTTTTAAGAAAAGCCTTTCCAGATTTACTTCTATCTATTGATACATTCCACAGTGAGGTTGCTTCATTTGCTTTGAATGAAGGATTCGATTTAGTCAATGACATTTCGGGAGGACAATTTGACGATCAATTATTGGAAACGGTAGCAACGCACAAAGCCGCTTATGTCCTAACTTACCATCGCGGGAGCAAAGCAAATAGCAGTGAATCTCATGTGAAAGATCACCTCATGATGGATGCCTTGCGTTACTTCTCGGAAAAAATCACCCTGTTGGAACAAAAGGGAATTTTAAACGTCATCCTCGATCCAGGATTTGGATTCGGGAAGTCACTTGAAGAAAATTACGAACTCATTCGTTCGTTTGACTTGCTTCATGTATTTGAAAAACCGATTTTAATTGGGGTCTCAAGAAAAACTATGATACGCGAAGTGCTTGCTGTTGACACAGAAAATGCACTAAATGGCACCAGTGTATTACATACCCTTTTGTATGCTAAAAATGCACATGTCTTTAGGGTTCATGATGTCAAAGAAATGAATGAAGTGAGGGCATTGATGAAGGCAAGTCTGTAAATCTTTATTATATTGAAACTTTTTTGCTTACTTTCGTATTATTGAATAAACTATTTCAAAATTTATGAAATCAATTTTCCTCTTTGCAGCATTGTGTTTCTCGCAATTATTATTTGCACAAGCACCGAGTGCAAACTTCACCATTTCCGATGAAGATTTAATTCTTTGTGAAGGTGATTGCATTTATGTGACCAATAATTCAACAGGCAGTGACCTGACATACTTATGGTCCTTTCAAGGTGCTACGCCCGCAACCTATGTTGGACAAAATCCGGGTCCAGTTTGTTTTCCAATTACAAGTGGTTCGACGCCTTACGCCATCACTTTAGTTGTAACAAACCCACAAAACGTTACAAGTACAATCACTCAGTTCGTTACCGTAAACGAAACACCTACAATGAACTTAACGTTATCGGATACAACAGGTGGAGCGTACGTTGAAATCAATGACACCACGATAAACATGTATCAAAATGCCTATTTGTTCGCGGAAGGAACGCCAGCTGGAGGAAATTTGTATTGGTATCCAAGTGGAGTTATGTCAGATAGTATTTTAGGATGCTCACCATGTATTGCTGGTGATTCATTAACTGTTAATCCATTTTTCACCACGAACTACGTAGCGACCTATACATTGAATGGTTGTTCTGTATCAGATACGGTTTTGGTAACTGTTAATTTCGCCACACAAGTATTGATTGAATTGCCGAATTCGTTTTCACCAAATGAAGATGGAGAGAATGATTTCTTTAGGGTCTTAACAAATGTGGATGAGGATCAAAACTTCACAAACAATGCCAATAATGGTTTTGTGGAAGGTGGAGCAATCGCTGAAATTGACTTACGCGTTTACAACCGTTATGGTCAAATGGTTTTCAGAACAACGAATCCTCATGAGGGATGGGATGGAACATTTAAAGGAAAACCTTTAAATCCTGCCACATATACCTACATTATGAACTTCCGCACCATCGATGGTCGCTCAGGCGATCGTTCAGGAAACGTTACTTTATTTAGATGATTATTATGAAAAAAATAGTTCTTTTTTCTGCAACTGTCCTTTGTTTTATTCAAGCAAAAGCACAACAAGATAAAAACATTAGCGCGTGGTATCAATCCCAGGTTTTATACAACCCAGGAGCTGTAGCAACAGGAGCGGAAGATTATAGCATCTTCACAAACTTCCGTTCGCAATGGTTAACGGTTCAAGATAAAGCCATGAGAACAAATACCTTAAATGCCGAATTTAAAATTCGAGATGGCGCGATGAGTAAAAACAGTTTCGGTGTTGGTATTTCTGCCATGAACGACCAAACAGGAGATGGGAGTTTTATGACGACAAGTGTATCCATCCCTTTCAACTATACCGTTGCATTGGATCGAAACAACAAATTCTCCATTGGACTTTCTCCTGGATTCTACCAACAAAGTGTCAATCGAGATAACCAAACTTGGGAAAACGAATGGAATGGACTTGGATTTTTCTCCTCTCCTAATACTGAGTTGAGTCTTAATAGTTCCTACGCAACAATCGATTTAGGGACCGGAATGTATTACCAACATACAAGCCGTAACAAATCCTCCTTTTATGCTGGATATGCCTTGAATCACTTAACTCGTCAAAAAATTGCGTTTTCATTTGGTGGAGACAAGTTATACATGAATATGGTTGTTCAAGCTGGAGCTGATTTGACAACGAAACGCCGCGATTTCCATGTACAACCGAGCATGATCTTCTTCCGTACAGGACCAAGCTACAACTTTACGGCTGGATGTTCATTTGAACATACCATCAAAGAAGGATCTTCAATTACAAACATCAATAAATCTACGAATTTAACGTATGGTGTCTTCTACCGCCATAACGACGCCATTATTGCAACGTTTGGAATGAAAATAAAAGAATTCAAATTTGGTTTAGCATTTGATGCGAATTATTCTAAATTAAATCAAGCAACAAGTAGTATTGGAGCCATTGAACTCTATTTCAAATCGCTACTGAACTACAAGAAATTGAATCACCGAAGCAAATTAAATTAATTTGAAAAGCCCCTGACAGAAACGACAGGGGCTTTTTTTTTAGTGAAAAACTCCCCCTGTGTGTAGAAAGAGAATGGACTTCCCTTCTCCTTCAAAAAAATCAGGAAGGTTTTCATTCAATGCAAATAAAACCTTTCCAGTATAAACTGGCTCAATTTGAAAGTGATTTATTCCGTAGAAATCATCTATAAACTTCATCAGACCTTCGCTTACCTTCGCATATCCTCCATGATGATAAGCATCCCAAATAATTAATTTATCACGAAGTAAATGGAATTGTTCGTCATTGTTGAATAAGCAACGCATTTCAGTAAGCACATCAAATCCTTTTAAAACAGGAACCACTATCAATTTTGAATGATCAGGAATGGAGCGCAATAAACCCAAACTAGTGGTAGTGGTTCCTTGTGCCAATAGATAAAAATCAAATGTTTCCTCCAATTCATGTACGATCTCGGCACAACCTATGATTCCCTCTTGATTTGCACCTCCCTCGGGAATCACCCAGATTTTATGTTCACCCATATAAACAATTCCGGATTCTTTCTTCGCGTTGGAAAAGTCGGATCTAGACAAGAAATTTAATTCCATTCCTAATGCAGCACATCGCGCTAAAACATGGTTAGATGTTTCATTCAGTTCCTCTCCCCTAACGTGACCAATGACTTTTATTCCTAGCTCCTGACCAGCGGCAGCCGTTGCCAAGAGGTGATTGGAGAAAGCTCCTCCAAATGTGAGAATAGCATCACAATTTTCATCCAAGGCCTTCAATAAGTTCCACTTTAATTTCCTCAATTTATTTCCTGAAATTTCAGGGTGAATTAAATCATCGCGCTTCACGAACAAATTATGATTCGAAACGTTACAAGGCAAGTTAAAGGATTCTACGCGGCTATTCCGCACCAAACCTGAGAACCAACCATCTAATTGAGAGGATAATGAGTGAAGATTTTTCAAGTTTTTCAAAACGATCAAATTTAGACGAAGAGGACTATTATATTTCTACTGAAGGATACATTGTTTTTACTGAAAAATACCATTTAAAGCGTGGATATTGCTGCAAAAGTGGCTGTAAACATTGTGCATATGGGTTTGACATCAAGACAGGAACTTTCAAAGAAAACAAAGATCTTTAACGGATCCCTTTTTCAGGATATTTACCTTCATATTGACTCAACACGCTTTTGATGTAGTCAATGTCTGCATCAACGTTACCTGTTGGATGAAACAAACTGTGAAATCCACCCGTTTTCGTTTTAAAGTCAATGTAACAGATGTAAATCGGGACACCCGCTTTTTGAGCAACGTAATAAAATCCTTTTTTCCAATTAGGATTATAATCCCTTGTTCCTTCTGGTGAGAAAACCATGAACATCGATTCATTTTCTTCGAAATACTTCAACGCCGTATCTGTCAGGTTATTTTTTTTCTTGCGGTCAACTGGAATACCACCAATCGCTCTCAGAAACCAACCAAGTGGTGGAAAAAATAGTTCTTTTTTCATGAGGTATCTCCCCTTGACACCAAAGAGGACAAATGCCATTCTTCCAAGGACAAAATCCCAATTAGAGGTATGGGGTCCAACAGCTATGACACACTTTTTGACATCACTTGGAACACTTTTATCAATCTTCCAACCAGTTAACCAAAAAATAAATCGTACGATTATCTTCATGTTCAAAGATAATCAATTCATCTTTCATTTATCTTTACAGTCGAAATGTATCGCGCAAAAGAGATAATCTATATTTTATGCCTTGGAATTCTGTTTTATCTAACAGTCCAATTTTGCCTTATGATTTCCCCAAGACCTTCTGAGACAGAGCGCATTCCTACATTCAAAGAATCTCGAATGGAGCTTAGTGCACAGCCATTGACTCTAATGAAGGAATTGGTGACAATCGAGTTGTTTCAAGTTAAAAACCAATCTTTTTTAACGCAACTGAAGCAAATGATTCGATCCAAAAATGACATGGATCAATTGGACGGCATTCAAATCGACTTTCACAAACCCATGAGTTTGATCCTGATGGACGGAGAAAAAACTCCACCCTTTTTACTGCACTTTAGCGCTAGTGACGTGGCAAAAAAGAAAACATTCGGTAAGCATTATGTTCAGGTTGGATCGGATGTTTTTTATGCTCCATCGGAACCATTCACGTTGAAACAGATTAATTGGATGCTAAAAAATGTGAAATGGGAATCCGAAAGCATTCAAGATAAACAACTGATTGTTCAGCAAAACATGAATGGAAAAAAGACGAAAGGAACGTTGAACTGGAAGGAAAACCAACTTCATTTTACAAGTGAATCCATCAGTGGTCCAAGTTTCAAAATACTACAACCGCGTTATTTTCACCTGAGTCAGGCCTTTCCTAAAAAGATGCTTTCTGCCATTCCCCAAGACCATGATTTAAGATTATTGCTCCATTCATTGGACCGTTTTTCAATTAACTACGATGGAGGGAAATTAACTTCGGACGAATTGTTCCCATTTGCCGCATCTTTTGAAGCATTACTTCAGTATGATAATCCGGAAGCGATGAAGCAGTCGATGAACCAATTCAAAACAGCCTTCGATACCTTGAAATGGGAAGGGAATCATGTTCAGATGGGGACACAACACATTTATTACCAAACCATTGGACCCAAATCACTTTATGTCTGCACGGACAAAGGTAAGTTTTGTCCAAATGGAGGTCCAAACCTGATTTCCTGCGACGTTGATTTCATGTGCAAAGGAGATTTAAAACGACTGACAACCGTTCAAAACACCGGTTGGGCTGGACTTGTTTTGGATATGATCCCAGCATTTCGTGCCAGCAAAGAACTTTTTGATGGAACCAGTAAAATCAACACCACAAAAAAAGGAATTGACATCACATTCAAACCGGGTAAGATGGTTCTACATGAACTTATAAACGCCATGCTAGTCTATGGTCAAGAATAATCCAAGACCTTTTGAAAACGATTATAATCGCTTAAGTTTATCTCTTTAAAAATATTCGAAAAGAAGCCGCGTAATTAATGAAACTTAAATTCACTAATTATGAAAACGTACCTTTTTTCGTTTGAAAAGCTAGATGTATGGAAGGAGGCACATGCGCTTGTGCTTCTGACTTACACGGCAACAAAAAAATTCCCAACTTCGGAGCGATTTGGACTATCCAACTGGATGAAACAATCGAGCATCGACATTGTGAGTCAACTTTCCCTCGGTAGCGGTCCACTTCCGCGAAAGGAACAAATCGTTCATTATCAAAAAGCCTATTCGGCCGGTATCGAACTGTTAAACCAGGCGTTGATTGCAAGAGACTTAGGGTATTTAACCGAGGACCATTGCTTGGAATACCGTGTTCATTTGGAAATGGTCACTGGAAAAATTCATGCACTTCGAAAATCACTTGTAGTAAAAACGATGGCGGCCGCATAGAAAGCCTCTTTTTAAGCAAAAAAAAAGTCCCGATTGAGTCGGGACTTTTTCATTTTATCGAGTAAATAACATTTCTCTGAATTTCGGCAATGGCCAAAGCTCATCTTCCACTAATAACTCTAATTTATCGGCATGGTAACGTATTTCATCGAAATGCGATTTAACGTTATCACAGTAAGCAAGTGCTTTATCTTCTGCATGCTCCAATTTGTTGGCGATTTTTCGTTGTTCGAGCATGGCATCGGAAGCTGTTTTCATTTTATTCATGTGCATGCTGATTTTCTCAATGATTTCAATTTGTGCTTTGGCCGCAGCTTTACCAGCTTTCTCACCTAGGACACTCATTAAACCTTGCGCATTTGAAATCAATTTATTTTGGTATTCAACCGCTGCAGGAATGAAATTATTTTGAATCAAATCACCCATCAAACGAGATTCGATTTGAATTTTCAATACATAATTTTCAAATTCAATTTCGCGACGAGCATCTAATTCTCTTGGAGAAAGCACATCCATTTCTTCGAATAATTGAGCGACCTTTTTATCGTGCCAAATCTGCAAAGCACGTGGCGTATCTTTTAAATTTGCCAATCCACGTTTCTCAGCTTCAATTACCCATTCATCTCCGTATCCATTTCCTTCGAAGCGAATTTTTTTGGATTGTTTGATCATGGCTTGAAGTTCTTTCAAAATCGCTTCGTCTTTTCCTTCCCCTTTTGCAATGCGTGCATCAATTGCTTTTTTGAATACACGTAATTGTTTCGCCATAATCGTATTCAATACAATCATCGCAGATCCACAGTTTGCCGACGATCCAACCGCACGGAATTCAAACTTATTACCCGTAAAGGCAAAAGGTGAAGTTCTATTTCGATCGGTATTATCCAAGAGAATTTGAGGTATCTTCCCGATGTTTAACTTCAATTCCGTTTTATCCTGAGGCGTCATTTTACCCGCTTTGATGTTTTTTTCTAAATCATC
This sequence comes from Crocinitomicaceae bacterium, assembly GCA_030727405.1. Taxonomy (GTDB): domain Bacteria; phylum Bacteroidota; class Bacteroidia; order Flavobacteriales_D; family Crocinitomicaceae; genus UBA952. The sequence goes on from JANRBR010000018.1 coordinate 13,444, forward strand.
AAGCAATTGTGAAAGTTGACTACCAATGAACACCGAAATGATCGCTGGTGGTGCTTCATTAGCACCTAAACGATGGTCATTCCCTGCTGATGCGATTGCTGCGCGCAACAAACCAGCATTTTCATGAATGGCCATAATCGTATTGACAAAGAAGGTTAAAAATTGCAAATTCGACTTTGGATTTTTTCCCGGAGCCAAAAGGTTTACACCTGTATTTGTGCTCAATGACCAGTTGTTGTGTTTACCAGAACCATTAACGCCTGCAAAAGGTTTTTCATGCAATAACACACGGAAATTATGCTTGCGAGCAGTTTTCTCCATGATGTCCATTAACAATAAGTTATGGTCGTTTGCTAAGTTGCATTCTTCAAAAATTGGCGCACATTCAAATTGATTAGGAGCTACCTCATTGTGTCGCGTAGTAACTGGAATACCAAGTTTCAACGATTCCACTTCAAATTCGCGCATAAACGCATTCACGCGCTCAGGAATGGAACCAAAATAATGATCTTCTAATTGTTGTCCTTTCGCTGGTGCATGTCCAAACAAGGCTCTACCAGTCAACATGATGTCTGGACGCGCATTAAATAATGCGGAATCAATTAAAAAGTATTCTTGCTCCCAACCTAGAGTTGCATTGACTTTATTGACATTTTTATCAAAGTATTGGCATACATCTACCGCTGCGTGATCAATGGCATTTAACGCTTTTAACAAAGGCATTTTGTAATCCAAAGATTCTCCCGTGTAAGATATAAAGATGGTTGGTATACAAAGTGTTTTCCCAATGACGAAAGCTGGAGATGATGGATCCCATGCGGTATAACCACGGGCTTCAAACGTGTTTCTAATTCCACCGTTAGGAAAGGATGAAGCATCTGGTTCCTGCTGCACCAACAAATCACCGTCAAAACGTTCAATTGCTTTTCCTGGACCAATTGGTTTAAAAAACGCATCGTGTTTTTCTGCAGTTGTTCCGGTTAAGGGTTGAAACCAGTGAGTGTAATGCGTTGCTCCTTTCGAAATCGCCCAGTCTTTCATGGCTGAAGCAACTTGATCGGCATTTTTACGATCCAAACGTGTGCCATTTTGTGCTGATTCCAACATCGATTTGTACGTTTCAGATGGAAGGTATTCACGCATCACGTCGATGTGAAATACATTTTGCCCAAACAATTCCGAAAGTTTACCGTCAAATTCAATGTGTTTAGGTTCTCTATTCAACACATCTTGATACGCATTTAGTCTTTTTGTTGCCATTTTGTTTATTTTTTTGACAAAGTTATTTATTTTTTAGCCTTTAAGTGTATTATTTTGTCTTTTTTTTAAACATACCCCCTCTTTTTTAAGGGGGTAAATCAATTATTTTTAATTTAATCATATAAAATCGATTAAATTTGATTGAATTATTAGAAAAAATACATTTTTGTAGGCATGACAAAATTCGAATTCATTTCTCGATTTAAAAACGACTTACCTGGTGCAAGCGCCCATGAGGCATTTGCTCCATACAGAAAGCACTTTGAAAATAAAACCAATGTGACGCGCAAACCGGCAGCAGTTGCCATTCATTTTTATGTTCACCTAGGAAGTTGGTATTTTATTATCATTGAGCGCTCCTCCTATGATGGAAAGCACAGTGCTCAGATGGCCTTTCCGGGTGGAAAGCCGGAAACGAATGATCCGCATTTAGAATTTACAGCAAGAAGAGAGTCCGAAGAAGAAATTGGCATACCGACCATTCAAGGTGAACTGATTAGCGAACTTTCCTTGGTTTGGATTCCTGTTTCTAGTTTTGAGGTAACACCTTTTGTTATTTTGCACGATGAACGTCCAACCATTCAATTGAATGAACGCGAGGTTGCAAATTGCTTTGAAGTCCATTTGGACGAATTACTCGACGATTCATCTGTTTCTAAAACGACCATTCAAGTCAACAAAGAAGTTCAACTGGAAGACATCCCTTGTTTTCTATTAAATGGTAAAATTGTTTGGGGAGCAACAGCACTGATTTTAGCAGAATTAAAAACCTTGCTTAAAAATGACTAAAAACAAAAAGAGGAACAACTCTTGTTTGTTCCTCTTTCTGCTAAACCATGCTAAAACTATAAAACTAAAACTACAACTATGAAATGTAATTTGATGCAAATTTAAAGTCTTTTTTTCAATGAACAATCTTTTAATGTGAATTTTACATTAAATTTTAATCGCCCGTGTCATTTCTCTTTTTCCTGGAGGTCCCGGTAAAGATTCTAAGGAAAAGCGCAATGATTTTAAATTTCGCTTCATTTGTCCTTGCGCACAATAGGTTACAAAAACTCCGCCACTCTTTAACATGTCATGCATAATGGTCAAGATGGGTAAATCCCACATCTCCGCTTGTGCCCTAGGTCCAAACGCATCATAATATATAAGGTCCACCTGCTCGATCGAATGAAACGCTTGAATGTCCTGTTCTATTTTAGACAATTGAAAATAGGGATGTATTTCTTCAAACCTTCCCCAAGCGGACTGCATGATTTTCACATACATCTCTGATTCAAATTCACTTTTGGCATAGTCCATTTGTTGCCAAATTTTCTCGGGAATGGGATGAAGTTCAATTCCTGCATATTGAATGTTACGTTTTTGAGCAAGGGCCCAATCCGCCGTTAAAAATGCATTTAATCCGGTGCCAAATCCCATTTCGAACACCTTAAGCGGCTCCAAGGTCGCAGGCATGTTTTCAAGTCCATGGCGAATAAACACGTGAAGTGCTTCTTGCTTGGCTCCATGAGATGAATGATAGGTTTCATCCAACTCCGGTAGGTAGAGTGTTTTGGATCCATCATTCGTTTGCCGCACTTCCAATTCTTTCATCTTATTTTTTTCGTGCAATCATGAGTCCATCTCTAATTGGAAGCAACACCTCTTCTACTCGATCATCGGCGTGAATAATGGTATTCAGTTCCCTCAATAGTGTGGTATCCTTGTCATTTTTTTCTGGATCAGCCACTTTTCCCGACCACAATACGTTGTCCAAAATGATGTATCCTCCTGGTTTTACCAACGGAAGAACAAGTTCGTAATACGCAATGTAGTTTTGTTTATCTGCATCAATGAACACAAGGTCCCACTCTTCTTTTAAGGTTGGAATCACTTCCAAGGCTGGAGAGAGAATGTATTCAATTCGCTTCGCATATTCGGAGGCATTGAAATACCCTTTCACTCGATTCACCAATTCTTCGTTGACATCAATCGTCACAAGTTTTCCATCAGCTGCAAGTCCTTCCGCCAAACAAAGTGCCGAATACCCGGTGTAAGTTCCTATTTCTAGGATGCGTTTCGGTTGAATCATTTTAGACAGCATGCTCAAAACGCGCCCCTGAAAATGACCACTCAACATGCGCGGTTGCAAAACCTCCACATGCGTTTCTCGATTGATACGTTTGAGTAAATCGTTCTCGTCTTCTGAATGCGTACAACAATAGCGATCTATTTCTTGGGGAATGAATTCCATATGATAAATATTTATTCCTACAAAAGTAATGGAAATCCTTCGTTCATCGTTTTAACGCTTTTGCATCCATGAGAAATGATTGGCATCAACAGCAAGTACCTTGAACATTTACTTTGCATCTTATTTTTCAATTTATCCATTACAAAAATACTTTAAGGATCTATTCCCCTAAAAAAGCAATGCATAAAAGAAGATGGTACATTCATTTTGATTCGTAAATATTCATTTGCTGCAAATTAGGAAGGATAAAAAATAAAGCATCTTCTTCAATTTGAGTAAATAATTCCATTTTGACATGGTTATGCTCAATTTGATTGCCTATAGTTCTTTCAATTTCCTAAATTTGCAAGCAAACAAACTTAACAATGACGGTTTCTGAAATACGCCAACAGTTTTTTGACTTTTTCGAGAGTAAAGGACATCAAATTGTTCCATCTGCACCCATGGTCGTAAAAAACGATCCAACCTTGATGTTTACAAACGCTGGGATGAATCAATTCAAAGACTTTTTCCTTGGACATCAGCAAGCCAAACAAAAACGTGTGGCAAACGCTCAAAAATGTTTACGTGTTTCTGGAAAGCACAATGACCTTGAAGAAGTCGGAGTAGACACCTATCACCATACCATGTTTGAAATGCTAGGAAACTGGTCATTTGGCGATTATTTTAAAGAAGACGCAATTTCATGGGCTTGGGAATTGTTAACGGAAGTATACAAAATACCGGTTGACCTCATCTATGTCACTGTTTTTGAAGGAGATGCCAAAGATGGCGTTCCAAGGGATGAAGAAAGCATTGAAATTTGGAAAAAACACATTGCACAAGACCGCATCATTTTAGCTTCCAAAAAAGACAATTTCTGGGAAATGGGTGATACAGGTCCTTGTGGTCCATGTACGGAAATACACGTCGATTTAAGAAGCGACGCTGAACGACATGCTGTAAACGGATTAACGTTGGTCAACAACGACCATCCGCAGGTGATTGAAATATGGAACAATGTTTTCATGCAATTTAACCGAAAAGCAGATGGAAGTTTGGAACCACTTCCTTCCACACATGTAGATACAGGAATGGGCTTGGAGCGCTTAGCAATGGCTCTCCAGGGAAAACAAAGCAATTACGATACGGATTTATTTCAAACCCTTATTCAATTTGTTTCGAAAGAATCCAATGTGCCTTATGGAAAATCGGAGGAAAGCGACATTGCCCTTCGCGTCATAGCAGACCACATACGAGCGATAGCCTTTTCCATTGCCGATGGACAACTTCCTTCGAACACAGGCGCTGGATACGTTATCCGTCGCATTCTACGTCGAGCAGTGCGCTACGGCTACCAAACTTTAGGTTTAAAAGAACCCTTTCTTTGCAAACTATCGAGTGTCCTAGTGGAATTGATGGGGCATCCTTATGAAGAATTAATCAAGCAAAAAGACTTAATTGAAAAAGTCATTAGGGAAGAAGAACAAAGTTTTTTCCGAACCTTGGAACAAGGAATCAAACGCATGGACGATTTGATGGCGTCTTGTCGACAGGCAAAACAAAACATCATTTCAGGATCGGATGTATTCGAGCTGTATGATACCTATGGATTTCCGGTTGATTTAACCTCATTGATTGCCCGGGAAAACGGTTTTAGCATTGACGAAGAAGGATTTCAAACCCAACTTCAAATCCAAAAGGACCGATCTAGAGCTGCATCTGTGATTGAAACAGATGATTGGATTCAAGTCGGACAGGACGTTTCCACTCTTTTTGTTGGATACGATTTGAAAAAAGCCACTGTTCACATTACGAAATACCGAAAAGTGAGTCAAAAAGGAAAGACTTTTTTCCAACTCGTATTTGACCAAACGCCATTCTATCCAGAAGGAGGAGGACAAGTTGGGGATAAAGGATTGATTCAACATGGCGCAGAACGCACTCGGATTTTTGATACCAAAAAGGAAAATAACCTCATCATACATCTGTGTGAGCAATTGCCTACGGAATTAACTGCCGAATTTGAAGCAATCATCGATTTAGACACACAAGAACAAACAGCAAAGAACCATAGTGCCACTCACCTCCTTCACCATGCCTTGCGAACCATTCTTGGAACGCATGTAGAACAAAAAGGATCTTTGGTAAATTCGACTAATTTACGTTTTGATTTTTCTCATTTCTCTAAAGTAAGTGACGAAGAAATGGAGCAAATTGAAGGACTAGTACATTCCGAAATAGCAAAAAACATTAGTCTTGACGAACACCGTTCCATATTGATCGATGACGCTAAAGCGCTCGGTGCGATGGCTTTATTCGGAGAAAAATATGGAGACCATGTTCGTGTCATTAAATTTGGTGACTCGGTAGAATTATGTGGTGGGATCCACGTGACGGACACCGCTAAAATTGGCTTATTTAAGATTGTTTCCGAATCTGCAGTGGCAGCTGGAGTCAGAAGAATTGAAGCCATTACTGGAAAAGCGGCCGAAGCATACTTTAAAGAGAAAGCAACTACCTTGTCACAGGTTCAATCCGCGTTAAAAAACCCGAAAGACATTGTCAAATCGGTGGAGGACTTACTGACTAAAAACCAACAATTACAGAAAGAAATTGAGGTTCTTGTCCGTGAAAAAGCAGGAAGATTGAAAACCGAATTGAAGTCCCGAATGGAAACCATCGGTGAGCTTTCTTTCTTAGGAGGAATCGTTGAATTGGATGCCAATTCAGTGAAGGATATTTTGTTTCAACTAAAGCAAGAATTCCCCAACTTTGTAGCCATCATTGGAAACAAGGATTCTGACAAGTGTGGGCTAAATTTATACATCGCAGAAAACCTAGTTGAATCAAATCAATGGAATGCTTCCCAGTGGATTAGAGAAGTCTCCACGCACATTCAAGGAGGAGGAGGCGGACAAGCTTTCTTTGCGACGGCAGGTGGAAAGCGCAGCGAAGGATTACAAACAGCCATTGACCTAATAAAAGCTAAAATTGCCTAACGCAAAAAAAGTATTAATCATTACGTATTACTGGCCCCCAAGCGGAGGCAGCGGAGTGCAACGTTGGCTGCATTTTAGTCGCTACTTAGCACAAATGGGATGGGAACCAATCATCTACACACCTGAAAATGCAGAAGCACCTATTGTAGACGAAAGCTTACAAGATTCCTTCACAGAATCGGTTCATGTCATCAAATACCCTATTTGGGAACCATTTGAAGCGTATAAAACGCTTACCGGAAAAAAAGGCAAAAAATTACAGACCGGATTTTTAAATGAAGGTGGAAAACAAGATAAAAAATGGATTCAAAAAGCCGCACTATGGTTGCGTGCTAACTTATTCATTCCTGATGCAAAGAAATTTTGGATCAAACCTTCTATAAAGCATTTAAGTGATTTCTTAAAGGATCATCCTGTAGACATCATCGTTTCTACCGGACCTCCTCATACCACTCACTTAATTGCACTTGGCTTAAAACGCGCTACAGGAACGCCGTGGCTCGCCGATTTTCGTGATCCTTGGACCAACATCGATTGGTTCGATAAACTACCGATGACCAACACTTCAAAACGAAAACATGTTCGACTCGAACAGCAAGTGTTGCAAGAAGCTAGTGGTATTTCGTGTGTGAGTCGAACTTGGACCAAGGAATTTGAAGTCCTGGCAAACCGACCTGTCAAACTCATTACCAATGGATTTGCCCCAACAGACTTTCTTCATTTTGACAAAAAATCCGATCCTCATTTTACCATTCTCCATACAGGATCCCTAAATTCTGACCGAAATCCGCACACATTTTGGAAGTTTCTTTCCTACGAAATCGAGCGAAATGTTTCGTTGAAAAGTAAATTGAAAATTCAGTTAGTAGGCGCTGTTGACGTTAAGGTCATTGACTCCATCCATGCATGTGGATTAAGTGATTTTCTGGATCAGCGTCCTTTTATTCCACATCAAGAAGTGATTGAATTAATGTCGTCTTGTTCGCTTCTTTTATTGCCATTAAACAACGTCAAAAACCAACAAGGAATCATTCCTGGTAAATTATTTGAATACTTAGCGAGCAACCAACCTATACTTGCGATCGGACCAAAAACAGGCGATTCTGCACAGATTTTGCAGGAACAAGCAAACACCATGGTCATAGACTTTGATGAGGCCCCACAATGGACAGAAATTGAAGCCATGTGTCAGCGCGAAACGAATCGATCCTCAACCTTAAATGCATACAGCAGACAAGAGCTTGCTAAGGAGATGAGTGCGTTCTTAGATGAACTTATTTTAACATCTTCGAAATAATCCCTAAAATTCTTTCCGTTGCGTTTCCATCCCATAATGGCGGAATTGCACCTTTTTTGTAATTTCCTTCATGAATATCTGCGATGAGGGAAAGAATCAATTGTTCATCGAAAGGAACCAAGGTATTCGTTCCTAAGTCAACTGTAATCGGCCGCTCCGTATTCTCCCTCAAGGTTAAACATGGAACTTGACGAAAGGTACTCTCTTCCTGTATCCCACCGCTATCTGTTAAAATCAATTTAGCATCTTTCACCAAAGCTTGAAAATCCAAATATCCTAAAGGATCTAACAAGTGAAGGTTCCCATTGGCTTTCCATTCAGCAACTTTATTGGACTGCTCGAAATTTTTGCGCGTTCGTGGATGAATTGGGAACACGATGGTGTATTTTTTGGATAATTCTTCGAATAAACGCATGATTTTCTCTTGTCCAACTGTTGAATCAACGTTCGATGGACGATGGAGCGTCACCAGAATATAGGGTTTTTCTTCAATGCCTAGTTTCTGTAGGATGCTACTTTTTGCGATTTGAGGCTCAAAATGTACAAGTGTATCAATCATCGTATTACCAACAAAAAATACCTCGCCTTTTTTTTCCTCTTCATGCAGGTGATCAAGGCCACTTTGTTCGGTTACAAAGAAATAATCCGACAGTTCATCCGTTAATATACGATTGATTTCCTCTGGCATCGCACGGTCATTTGAGCGAAGTCCACTTTCTAAATGCGCTAACGGAATGCCCATTTTATTTGCCACTAACGCCGATGCAAGGGTGGAATTCACATCTCCAGGAACAATCATTAAATCTGGTTTACCAATGTTTAAGATGAGTTCACTTAATTTACTCATCATGCTTGAAAATTGGTCTACAACAGAATTTGAGGACGCCGAAAGCATGTAATCGGGTTTCAATCCAAATTCTTCAAAGAACACTTCTGACATGTTCCGATCCCAATGCTGTCCCGTATGAACTATGATTATTTCTAATTCAGAATAAACCTGAACCAATTCTTTAAAACGAGTTACTTTGATGAAATTGGGACGCGTACCAACGACGATGAGAATTTTCTTAGTCAAGACAGTTTCTTTTGAGTCAAATTTACTAAAAGTCGAACAATATGAGGATACAAAATTTTCAAGGAATCAGAATAAAAAAATGCATGATTTTTTTCTATCGAAAAAATCAAATTAGAGATATTATTGTATTTTTAGTGTGAATATTCAAACATATAAAACGTATACCATGAAAAAAACATTCATTCTCGGAGCTTTTGCCACATTGATGATGGTTTCTTGCTCAAAAGATTACAACTGCAAATGTGTAACAACCGAGTCCATTTCGGGTACAAATAATTCAAACACGGTTGTCGTTAATGGTAAAAAAGATGAAGCAAAAAGTGAATGCGAGGCGATGTCTTCTAATAATTTAACCATTACAAAAACTTGTACTATTCAATAAAAACGAGTTGATTTGAGTAAAAAGGAGGGCATTGCCCTCCTTTTTTTTTCTATTTTCACGTCATGAACACATTTGAATCTATTTTTCTAGACTTAGGATTGTCTTGGACACTTTCCAAATCCATCCCCTACTTATTGATGGTGCTTTTAGGCTTCATCTTTGTTTACACGTTTCATTCGCGTATTGAACATAAGCTGAAAAAATGGATTGTCATGTCTTTCGTTGGACTCCTACCGTTCACACTTTACTTTGCGATTTACCCCATTTACCAAGGTGATTTTTCACATACATTTTTCTCGCCGGAACAATTAGATGACTTTCCGAAAGAACAAACGCTTTCTGTTGTGGTACTTCCCAGTTGTCCCTACTGCCATGAAACGGTTTCATTTATGAATGAATTGATCAAGCGTGAACCATCGCTGCACATTCGATACGTCGTTGTGGCAGAAACTAAAGGAATGTTAAAGGATTTTAGATCCAAATTAGACAAACGAATAGACGTCATCATTTCAAAAAATCCCAAAAACTGGATTACGATGGCACACGGTGGATTTCCTTGCATGATTCTAAGTCAAAAAGGAAAGGTCATTCACGCATGGGAAAACGACTACTTTGGCGTGCGAGCAATCGATGAAATCATCCAGGAAAGCGAAAAATAAACCTACGCTTCTTCCTTTATTTCTACTTTTCGATTCATCCAAAACACACCAATACAAGCCAAGATTAAAAGACTTGAGCCTGCAAAAGACACGTTGCTTCCTTTTTGGAACGCTTTCGGTTCAAACTTCCATTCAATTTGATGTTTCCCTTTTTCGATTTTTGCCGCACGTAAAACATAATTTGCTCTGAATGTTTCGATTTGTTTACCATCCACATAACAATTCCATCCTTCAGGATAATATATTTCACTGAAAACAGCAATTTGATCCGACTTGCTTTCACTCACATATTTCAATAACGTTGTCTCGTATTTGGTTAAGAGAATGGACGCATTTGTATCAACTGAGGTTCCAGAAGCCAGGGATTTGAATTCCGTGTGAATCACCGCTTGTTTTTTTGTGTCAATCTTGCGCAAAGACAGCAATTCCTCATTCGCATTGGCTGCCCAGTTCACCTGATTCACAAACCAAACAGGTCCGTTCGCATTGGTGTTTTTTATCGCTTTTTGATTTGGATTCACAACAATGTACTTCGTATTCAACATGTTGATTGCTGGATTTTTATCCGAAACAGCAAGTTCATCTACCGTAATGGTATCAAATATTTGTTGAGCTAATTCCTGTGTTAATTGCATTTTAGCACCATATTCACGCAGTTTGGTATTCTTCAAATCACTGATTTCTTTGTTTAATTGCTGCATTTCATCGTTGATGGCGAAATCAATTAATTCTTGGTATCGTTTTAATTTTGCACCATGGTATCCACCTAAACTTTTATGAAAGAAGCTAGTTGCTGTCTCTGCAAAGGGATTTGAAAAATTCAATACACGGTAATTTGAATTTAAATTCAGTGCTCCAAATTTAGCATACACCGCATTCATTTCTTGATCCAACGCATCCTTGAAATAGACATTGTCTCCCATTTTCGCGAAAATCAGTTGCTCTTGCTGACTAGGTACTTTTTCGCGACTTAAAATACTCATGTCTGATGGATTCGGCGCATAAGGTATGGTCGCATCGGATGCAATGACGTAACTCGAGTATTGATCACCCGGTGTTTCATTGTTTAAATAACGTTTATTTACAGATATGTTGTCAGATAGTACAAGCAGCGCGAGTCCTCCGACAATCAAGCCTTTCGGTAAACTTGTACGGGATAACAACAAGACGATTCCAGCGCCTAAGAACAAGAAGAAAATGGATCGTCCTAAATCCGCTTTAAACAATTCAATGCGCACATCTTCCACGGCATTCTTCATGCCACTTAAATAGGAAATCTGACTTGGGTCCTTCACTGATTTCGCTTGATCGGCGAACATTTTCAATTCATTCTTCGTTATAAATTCACCTGACAACGAAGGAGATGCATAAAGTATAACCGCTAAAAACACGATGGAAGCACTTCCAATTAGCCACGCTTTTTTATCACCAAGCAAGCCCTCTTTTCGGAGAAGTTTATCCAGAAACAATACACCAAGTGCAGGAATCATGATTTGCAACAAGGTCATGATCATTTTTGAATCCCTAAACTTATTGTACAACGGGAATTTGTTGATGAAGAAGTCATTAATTCCACCTGGATCATTCGATGACAATAGTATCGCAAGAATTCCAATAACTAAAAACGGCCATTTCAATGAATCTTTCAAAAAGATGAGTCCCATCAAAAAGAAAAACAACATGACCACACCAAAATAAAAGGCACCACCACTAAAACTTTGTCCACCCCAATAACTTGGGAAGGCCGGCTTCGATGGATCTGTATTCAACAACACATCCGAATATTGGTAATAATCTGGATTGGCATTGATAATTTCGGCGGCTTTTTCATTGTTCCCAAGTAAGTCCGTTTTTCCACCTTTGGCATTTGGCGCAACAATCGAAAGCCACTCTCCCCCACCGAAATTGTATTCCAGGATGTAATTTTTATTCAATCCTTCTTTCGCCGTCATCTTCGCTGCTTGTCCTTTGGGTTTCAATGTCAAATCAGAAGTTCCCCTTGTCGTGTATTTGCTGTATTCAAAGGTGGTCATTAAGTTGCTTGCAGAAGCCATCAGCGTTAGGGTAGAAACCACCATGAGTGCTCCAACAGTTTTACCTAAATACACCCATTCTTTTTGAAGTGCCAAACGAATCACTTCGGACAATGCCACCGCACCAAGCAAGAAGGATAAGTAGTAAGTCATTTGCAAGTGGTTCGCTGTTAAATTGAGTCCAAAAAACAAACCAAAAACGGCTGCTCCCAACAACCATTTGCCCCTAAATGCCAAGATCAATCCTCCTAATGCAGGAGCCATGTAGGCGATTGCATTGACCTTGGACATGTGTCCAGCGCCAATGTAAAGCACGTTTATTGTCGAGAAGCCAAAAGCAATTGCACCAATGATTCCAAGCCATGGATTTACCCTCAAGCATAGGGCAAGAATGTAGAAACCGAGCATGCTCACAAACAAAATCCCAACTGGCCGTGGTAGTCCAAACTTGATTGCTTGATCGACATACGTTAACCAATTTGCGTTGTGATCAACCGAAATTTGATACGTCGGCATCCCTCCAAACATGGCATTGGTCCAAAGTGGTTTTTCACCATGTACAAATTCATAATCCACGATTTCTTTGGACATTCCTTGAAATTGACGGATGTCACTTTGTTTCAAACTGTATCCATCGAATAAAGGCGAAAAATAGATGGAGGACAATAGAATGAAGGCCGCAATAGCCACCAAATGAGGAAAAAGAGATTTTAATGTTGAATTCATTGTTCTATTTTTTTTGTGAATGTAGCTAATTCTTCGAAAAGTTAATCTTTTGCATTGGCATATTTCTGGACATCCTTCCCATCAATTTCCTGATCACAAAGGATGACTAATCGTTCAATAATGTTTCTTAGTTCGCGAATGTTTCCCGTCCAATTGACCTTTTGCAAAGCAATTAATGCAGATTGATTGAGTGTTTTACAAGGAATTCCATGGTCTGAACAAATCAACTGAATGAAATGATTTGCTAACACCGGAATGTCCTCTTTTCGATCGTTGAGTAATGGGACATGAATCAAAATGACCGCTAAACGGTGGTATAAATCCTCCCGAAAACGACCTTCCGAAATTTCCTTTCGCAAGTCTTTATTGGTTGCTGCTAGCACTCGGCAATCGACTTTTACATCTTTTTCGCCTCCAACACGTTGAATGACATTTTCTTGCAGTGCTCGAAGGACTTTTGCTTGCGCACTTAAGGACATGTCTCCGATTTCATCTAAAAACAAGGTGCCTCCAGATGCCAATTCGAACTTGCCTTTTTTATCCTTCACAGCGGATGTAAATGCACCCTTTTCATGTCCAAACAACTCGCTTTCAATTAATTCTGAAGGAATCGCTGCGCAATTCACCTCAATGTAAGGCATTTTGGTTCGATTGGACAACTCATGTAGGGAACGCGCCACCAATTCTTTACCGGTACCGTTTCCGCCAGTGATCAATACGCGTGCATCGGATGGTGCCACTTTCTCAATCATGGCTTTAATTTCCATGATAGCAGTCGTATCGCCAATGATTGAACTTCCTTTGATTTTTTTGACGGTCGTTTTTAATATCTTCGTTTCTTGAACCAAGTTATTTCGGTCCTTCACATTTCTTAAAATGACCAGAATTCGATTTAAATCCAATGGTTTTTCGATGAAATCAAAGGCGCCGATTTTAATCGCTTGAACAGCAGTTTCTAAGGTTCCGTGTCCACTTATCATAATGATGGGCACATCACTTCCCTCCTCTTTCAATTGATGGAGTAATTCCATGCCATCCAAGATGGGCATTTTGATGTCGCAAAAAATGACATCAACCGTATTGGAATGAATCGTGTCCAATCCCTCTTTGCCATTTTCTGCTTCAAGTACTTGGCATTTCTCGTACTCCAAAATTTCTTTTAGTGCTCTTCGAATGGCTCTTTCGTCGTCAATAATCAGAACTTTCATACCTTATTTTTTCACTGTACGTTCCAACATTGGAACAAATTTAAATGTACCAAATTCCTCCTTGGTAAAGGCGGTTTCTGCCTGCTTAGTAATCTTGAGCATTTTTTGCTCTACTCCCTCTCCTACGGGAATGACCATGACGCCATTTACTTTGAGTTGCTTGAGTAATTCTTGGGGAATTTCTGGTGCACCACAGGTCACGAGAATTTTATCATAAGGCGCATTTAAGGCATTTCCTTTGTAACCATCTCCAAAAAAGAGTTTTGGATTGTAGTTAAGGTGGTGGATGACGTGTTTGGAAGACAATAATTCGCTTTGACGTTCAATGGAATACACTTTTGCTCCCAACTCACATAAAATGGACGTTTGAAATCCTGAACCTGTACCGATTTCCAAAATTTTATCTCCTTTTTTCACCTCCAATAATTCTGTTTGGAAAGCTACAGTAAATGGATGAGAAATCGTTTGTCCTGCCCCGATTTGGAAGGCCATGTTTGTATAAGCTTGGTCTTCAAAGGCGGTATCTAGAAAGAAATGCCTGGGAACAACATCAAATGCTTCAAGGATGCGTTGATCCTTGATTCCCATATCCGCTAATTTCTCGATGAGTAATTTTCGTTTGCCCTTGTGTTTAAATGTATCCTTTAAATGTTGCATTCGCTGAATTATAATTGAATTCCAACTGGACAATGGTCAGAACCGAAAACATCGTTTAAAATGAAGGACTCTTTCACTTGAGGTAAGAACGACTGACTTACTAAAAAATAATCAATGCGCCAGCCCACGTTTTTCTCACGTGCTCCAGCTCGGTAGCTCCACCAAGAATATTTTACTTGTTCAGGATTCATGGTTCGGAAGGTGTCGACCAAACCACTTTCAACGAAATGATTCATTCCGTTAATTTCTTCTTGCATGTAACCCGCAGCTTTGTTGTAATTCTCCTTTGGTCGAGCGAGGTCGATTGGCTGATGGGCCACATTAAAATCACCACAAACAATGACAGGTTTTTTACTTTCCAAGTTTTTCAAGTAGGATAAAAAATCTGCATCCCAGGTTTGACGGTATCCCAAACGCAAAAGCTCGCTACCGGAATTCGGCACGTAAACAGAAATGACAAAATACGAAGGAAACTCCGCACAGACAACCCTACCTTCCGTATCGTGCTCTGCAACACCAATTCCATATGTGACATTTAGCGGTTGGCTTTTTGACAAAATTGCTGTACCTGAATAACCCTTTCGTTCTGCAGAATTCGCAAAAACGTGGTATCCTTCCAGCGCTACACAAGCATCTTGAACTTGTTCAGGGGTGGCTTTGGTCTCTTGCAAGCAAATGACGTCTGCATTGACACGTTGCATGTCTGGAATAAAGGTCTTGCCTACAACGGCACGAATTCCATTTACATTAAAGGAAATAATTTTCATGTGGATTCTGGTTAATTTTTAAGCCATCGCTGAGCGAAGGTTCAAATTTAATCAGAATTTAAGCTGAAAAAACAGAAATTGATACGGTTCGAACGCTTTTTTTTCAGAATGAAAACAACGGAATTCGGTTCCAATGTTCATGTAGTCATTCAAAGAATAAGAAAGACCGACACTTTCCGAAGCAAGTTTAGGGGACGAAACTTGAACATTCGTGGGGTCAATGAAATACTCCATCCGACCGTACAGCTTCATTCGATTGGACACATAGTAGGCTGATTGAGCATTTATTTGACCCCAATTTCTAGAAAAATTAATCCCTTGACTTCCGACAAATAAACAACTTTGAAACAACCATTTACCCTGACTGAACTGCATGTTCCATTCACTAAGCATACGTGTTTGAGGCTCCTTAGCCTGCATGTTTGTTTCTCGTCCAACATAAGTTGACCAATTAAATTTCCATCGATCTCGTTTAAACTCAAGCAAGGAACCAAACGATGGTGAGAAATGAGCAAAATCCATCTTTTGCCAACCATTCATCGCAAAAAGGGATAGGCTCCAAGAAGCATTGATCGTTCTGTTGTATTTCAAGCCACTGATGTAATATGGAACATACTCTGGAGCCAAACTTCTAGAATAAGAAATATGGTCACTACTTTTAGGCGTTTCATGTGTGTAAGGCGAACTAAACACGCCCATTGCGATAGAGGAGCGTTGCCATTTTCGTTGAATATAGGCCTCATATATCCAACGTTTGAACCATTTCTCATTGGAATAATTTTGATTCATGTAAGATCCCATTGCAGGAGAAAGTGCATACTTCCACTTGGTGTTTTCCCAGGTGAGTTAAAACAAATTGAGATTTATTTGAAAGGAATTCATATTGGACGAAGACACTAAATAGGGAACTTTTCCTAAATCATTTTTTTTACCAAGAACAGAATACCCATCAATGAGTCCATGCAATTGAAAACGCAAGGTGTCGCGCGTTGCTGAGTAAACTAAAAAAGAGCTGGCGCAAAGGGTTGCCAATAATAAATGCCTCATTTTATTTCTGAATTAAATCGCCTGAACCATAACGAATTTTATGAATCGCTATAGGAATTCCGTAATACCAAATATCACCAGAACTTGACAGTTCGGCTTTCAATTTTAGTTGATTTGCCCTTAAATAGGAAATGCCATTTGACGCGTACATGACGGAGATGGAATCACTAACCAACATTTGACGTGCGTCGAACGTGCCGTACCCATCCATGTCCAAACGCAGAAAATCACATGACCCACCGATCGAAATATTGGAGAATCCGTGTGGATTGACCACATTAATGGAATTCGCCACAACCTGCAACTTGAGGTCACCAGCTCCATCATTCATCAGGACATCCAAATGATTGGTTTGAATCGTATCCGTATTTGTTAAAAGTTCGGATCCCCAATAAATGAGTTTGGAAAGTTGTGTAAAATGTATTTTCACCAAGACATCGCCTGTTTTATAGCGCAGAAAAGGACATTTATTTCGGTTCCAAATTTCCAATTTCCCATCGACAACCGTCCAATCAATAAAATTTACAAGATTCTTTCCAGCAACAATTTCCAGGTAGGAACTCGTATCTTGGACCAATTCAATTTTCAGTCGTTGGTGGATTTCCATTTGTTGAAAATCTGGAACGGCAATAATTTTACTGATCTCTTCGCCTGTCCCTTTCGAACAGGACCTATTCTCCGGTTTCTTGCACGAAGTAAAAACGATTAAAAGAAAAAGGAACGAAGTAATTTTTTGGAAGGTCATTTTTCACGGTTTTTAACATGATAGGAAAGACCAAACTCCAAGTAATCCGCTTTCGCATAATGTGTTTTAAGTCCAAAAAATGCACTCATGCGGTGACTTAAGTAATACCGACAACCTAAACGAATGTAAAGCGGTCCTTCCGCTCGGTAACGATCACGCACATACACACCTACTCCGTAGACGAAATTAAAGCGATCAAGAGGAAGAAGGTAGGAAGCGGAAATGCCCACTTGAAGGATATCCAATTGGGATTTTTCAACCATCGGTTCATAATTGAACAAGGCTTGTTTCGAAATGACGTCTAGGTTTACTTCAATACCAGATTTCGCATTAAAATAATTTCGAAGGGATAAGGATCCTGCATAAACCGGGTATTTTTTGCCACCGATCGGCATCGTTTCCTTGAAGGTTAACATTCCATTCACACTCCATTGCCACTGTTGATAAGTCAAAAAGTTAGATCCGATCAAGGTTCGGTTGTGCTTTGTTCTGTCTTGAACATGCATTTTATCTTGTAAGTAATGCTTATATCCAACCGAAACATAGGGTAAATTAATTCCTAAATTCGGGACCTTCAATGCACCGTTACTAAAATGGGTCATGTCGATTGACAAGGAAAACGCTTCGTTTTTTACTTGGTACGTTTGCTTCAATGCAAAACACATCATGGCATTGAAATGGGAACCGATCGCCACATTTTTCGGATTGGAAATTGGATCATAAGGACGATTGGTATAGCCGAATCCGGTGCCAAACTTAAAATCCATGCGATACCTCTTTTTGCTTACAATGAGCATCTCCGCAAAACCATAAAGTCCAGCAAAACGACCTAGGACCTCATTATTACCAACAGAACCAATAAATAAGGTTGCACCAACTTCAGGTTTTCGGTAGGACAACTGCCAGATTTTTGAGCCATTTAATTGCTTGAAATAAGAGAGTTCGGTTGCCACAGCCACGTTTTGAGCCAAATGCGCCATTCCTGCATGATGCGCAGCAAGAAATCCAACCTTTTCCCGCACTTCGAACCCGCTCGACTGAGCCGTTAAAATTGGAGTGATCATTAGACAAATGCAAAAAAAGAGGCCGCTTTTTTTCATTATCCAAAATTAATGAATTCTATGATGTCAGAATAACTTTAACTTTGTTATATGGATTCAAGACTTGTTGCGTTTGAGCGCTTATTAAATATCATGGATGACTTAAGGGAAAAATGTCCTTGGGATCAGAAGCAAACATTCGAAACATTGCGAAATTTAACGATTGAAGAAACCTATGAACTGACGGATGCAATCACCAAAAACGACATGCAAGAAATCAAAGGTGAGATTGGAGACTTGTTCTTGCACCTCGTTTTCTATTGTAAATTGGGCGATGAACAAGGTCAATTTGATGTCACCAGTGTTTTGAATGCTATTTGTGAAAAGTTGATTT
Organism: Crocinitomicaceae bacterium; assembly: GCA_030727405.1. Lineage (GTDB taxonomy): Bacteria > Bacteroidota > Bacteroidia > Flavobacteriales_D > Crocinitomicaceae > UBA952. Next base: position 31,954 of record JANRBR010000018.1, read on the forward strand.
ACCGTCATCCGCACATTTATGGAGACGTCACCGTTTCTGGAGAAGAGGAAGTAAAGGCAAATTGGGAAAAATTAAAATTAAAAGAAGGAAAAAAATCGGTACTGGAAGGCGTTCCTTCTTCCCTACCAGCACTCGTTAAAGCAACCCGCATTCAAGAAAAAGCAAAAGGAATAGGATTCGAATGGGAACACCGTCAAGATGTTTGGAAAAAAGTGGAGGAGGAAATGCAGGAACTTCAAGTCGAGGTGGAAGCAAACTCAGATCATGTGGAAGAGGAATTTGGTGATGTGTTGTTTTCACTTGTGAATTACGCACGTTACATCGGGATTTCACTGGAAAATGCTTTAGCACAGACAAATCAGAAATTCATCAAACGCTTTCAATTGATGGAGGATTTAATCAAAGAAAAGGAAATAGACATCCGAAACATGACCTTGAATGAATTGGATGTTTTTTGGGATCAAGCGAAACAAAAATTAAAAACACCATGAATATTCCAGAATTAAGATTTTAGAGACGATTATCTTATTGGTTTTATCCATCATAATTAAATTTGTTGCCAATAAATCTGTGAATCGATTTTTGTCCAAATTTGATTTTGACATCAAGCGAAAACGCATTACGATTCGCATCATCAATCTATTCTTGTGGATTTTTGTCGGAATCGTTTTAGCCGGAATTTGGAACATAGATGAACGAGGATTCGTTGTCTTTATCACCTCCATCATCACCGTAATGGGCGTTGCCTTTTTCGCCCAATGGTCGATTTTATCGAACATTACTTCGAGTTTAATCCTATTTTTCAATAACCCATTAAAAATTGGGGAAACGGTTCAGATTTTAGATAAAGAATATGACAAAGAAGCCGAATTAATAGACATCAGCTTCTTCTTCATGTACATCAAAACAAAGGAAAATCACCTGGTAACCATTCCTACTTCAGTCGTATTGGCGAAAACGATTGTGCGCAAATGATCGGAAATACCGAAGAAATAAAAAAAGGCAAAAAACTAAACCGGAAAACACAGAAAATACTTCTCCACTGGTTGGGCCAAAGCAGAGATGTTCAGGTTATCAGAAGCTTCTGTTAAATCCATGATCTCACCATTTTTCATCAAGAGATGAATGTTCTGTTTATCCTGGTTGTAAGCTTTGTTTGTTAAAACATCTGAATAAACAAAAAAGTCGACTTCATCCGATTTCAATGCATATGCCTCCTGAACCCGCATTCGTTCTGCCGCAATGCGCTCCTCACTAAAAGGCGCTTTCGAAATGACGATTTTAAACAATTTTCGATTGACCAAAGATTTAGACAATTGCGATAAAATCGGATCCGAATGGGATTGCCACACTTTGATGGCCGACCAAATATCGTAATCATCCAATTGAGCAAATTGACTTAGTACCTCCGGACGCGTGCGAAAATCATGTTCACTAATGTCTTGTTGCATGAAAAAATCCAAAGCGGGACTAGCGAAAATTTGAACACCCTGCTTAACGAGGTACTTTGCTCGACGCAACGCATGGATCAGCATAAACTCAGCTGCAACCACTGTTTTGTGCAGATACACTTGCCAGTACATTAAACGCCGTGCAACAATGAACTTTTCAATGGAATAGATTCCTTTTTCTTCTAATACCAATTGTCCATCCCGCACGTTTAACATTTCAATGAGCCGTTCCGAACCAATGATGCCCTCACTCACACCAGAGTAAAAACTGTCGCGGTTTAAATAATCTAGGCGATCCATGTCCAGTTGACTGGACACCAATTGATGCAAGAATGGTTTGTGGTATTTATTCTGAAAGATCAATAATGCAGTATCCAACATGCCATTAAACTCCTTGGATAATTCTTCGATAAAAAACGACGAAATCTCTTCGTGACTCACTCCACAGACAATGTCGTATTCCAAGGCATGACTAAATGGACCATGTCCGATGTCGTGTAGTAAAATCGCCAAACAAACCCCACGTTCCTCCTCTGCCGTTATTTCATGTCCCTTTCGACGAATGGTTGCCACCGCTTCATTCATGAGGTGCATCGCGCCCAAAACATGATGAAATCTCGTATGGTTAGCACCGGGATAAACCAAGTGGCTTAATCCAAGTTGCATGATGCGACGTAGTCGTTGCATATGAGGATGTTCCAAAATATCGAAAATTATTTCGTCCGGAATTGTAATAAAACCATAGACCGGGTCGTTAATGATTTTCTTCTTATTGTTTCGATGTGGATTCGGATGCAATTGAGTACCTTTATTAAATTCATTCAAAACTATTAAAAATAAGGCAAATGCAAGGTAAAATTCTTTGGGCAGACGACGAAATCGAATTATTGAAACCACATATTTTGTTTTTGGAGGCAAAAGGTTACACCGTGGACTCAGTCACCAATGGTCGCGATGCGATTGAAAAAGCCTTTGAGAAAAATTACGACATTATTTTCTTGGATGAAAACATGCCTGGTTTGACAGGACTAGAAACCTTGTTTCAGATCAAGGAACAAAAACCCTTGGTTCCGATTGTTATGATCACCAAAAGTGAAGAAGAACACATCATGGAGGAAGCCATTGGAAGTAAAATTGCGGACTACCTCATCAAACCAGTTAATCCGAATCAAATATTGTTGAGCATCAAGAAAAACCTCGATCATTCCAAGCTCGTAAGTCAAAAAACCAATTCGAATTACCAACAAGAATTCCGTCAATTAGGCATGCAATTGATGGGAAGAATGGATGCAGATGAATGGAAAGAATTTTATGCAAAACTTGTTTATTGGGAATTAGAATTAGACCGCATTGAAGATTCTGGCATGCGCGAGATTTTTGACATGCAGAAAAAAGAGGCCAATAAATTATTCTGCGACTTCATCGAAGACCATTACCTTGATTGGGTAAACGGTACAGAGGATAGCCCTCAAATGATTCATACACTTGTTAAAGATAAAATTGCACCTTTCATCGGCAAAGAAAAAACCGCGGTTCTGGTCATTGATAATTTAAGGTACGACCAATGGAAAATGATTGAACCCATTCTTTCACGGTATTTTTCAAAGGAAGAGGAAGACATCGTATTCTCCATTTTACCGACGGCCACTCATTACGCGAGAAATGCCTTTTTTGCTGGACTTTTACCTTCTGAAATAGAAAAAAGATTCCCGACTCTTTGGAAAAACGAAGAAGATGAGGGTGGAAAAAACATGCATGAAAAAGAGTTTTTGGACGCCCAATTAAAACGACTCGGTAAAAACGTTAAATGGAGTTACAATAAAATTACCAATGTCGAAGCTGGAAAAAAATTGGGGGATTCCTTTCACACCTGGAAAGACAACGATGTTAATTTCATTGTCTACAATTTTGTCGACATGTTATCCCATGCCCGAACCGAAATGGAAGTGATTCGAGAGTTAGCAGACAACGAATCCGCTTATCGCTCCATCACCGTTTCTTGGCTCGAGCACTCTCCGCTATTGGAAATCATCAAAAAAATCGCTGAAGCTGGAATTCGCTTGATTGTAACGACTGATCACGGGACCATTAAAGTCAATAAACCAGTTCGCATCGTGGGAGAAAGAAACACGAATAGCAATTTACGTTACAAGGCTGGTAGAGGACTTAGCTATGAAGCAAAAGAAGTTTTTGTGGTCAAAAATCCGGGTGATGCCTTTCTTCCGAAATTAAAACTTTCAGCTGAATTTGTGTTTGCACGAGAACAAGATTTCTTTGTTTACCCAAACAACTACAATCATTTTGTGAATTACTATGGCAACACCTTTCAACACGGTGGCATCTCGCTTGAAGAGGTACTCATTCCATACATTTCATTAAAGGCAAAATAATCTGATAATTATTGCTTCTTTAGAACAATTCAAAATAAGGGAATTCGTACCTTTGTACGAATATGAGTGAATTGGAAAAAAAATCGTTTAATGTCCGAGAAATTCGAGAAGAATTTCCGGCGCTTCGTCAACAGATTTATGGGAAAAACCTCATTTATTTTGACAATGGTGCGACGTCGCAAAAACCACAAATGGTTTTAAATGCGATTAATTTATTCTACTCCAAGGAAAATGCCAACATCCACCGTGGTGTGCATTACATGAGTCAAAAAGCCACTACGGAATATGAGGCTGCTCGCCAGCGCATACAACATTACATTGGCGCTAGAAAATCAGAAGAAATCATTTTCACAAAAGGAACAACGGACAGCATTAATTTGGTAGCTTTTTCTTTTGGTCAATTGCTGTCATCTGGAGATGAAATCCTTATTTCTGCGATGGAACACCACTCGAATATCGTTCCTTGGCAAATGCTGTGTGAAAGACAAGGTTGCATCCTGAAAGTTGCCCCGATAAATCAACGAGGAGAATTGATCATGGAGGAATTTGAGCGCTTGCTCAGTCCAAAAACAAAATTGGTATCCATTACGCATATTTCCAACACACTTGGAACCGTAAACCCCGTGAAGGAAATCATTCAAAAAGCACACGCTGTAGGCGCGAAAGTGCTGATTGACGGTGCGCAAAGCATTCAACACATGCACATCAATGTGAAAGAATTGGATTGTGATTTCTATGTTTTTTCAAGCCACAAAGTTTTTGGTCCGACAGGTATTGGTGTGCTCTATGGAAAAGAGGATTTATTGGATCGCATGCCACCTTATCAAGGCGGAGGCGACATGATTTCACGCGTTACTTTCGAGCGCACAACCTACAATGAACTTCCCTTCAAATTTGAGGCAGGAACGCCACACATTGCTGGAGGCATTTGCTTAGGAAAAGCATTTGAATTCTTAGAGTCCATTGACATGGAAGCAGCGGAACGACACGAACGCGAATTAGCGAATTACGCAGAGGGCATGTTAGACACTTTTGAAGGCCTGCAAATCATCGGTGAAGCAAAAAACAAAACATCAGTTGTTTCCTTTTCAGTAAAAGGAATACACCCCTTTGACATCGGAACCTTACTTGACAAACAAGGAATCGCTGTTCGAACCGGACACCATTGCACACAACCATTAATGGATTTTTATGGCATACCGGGAACAGTTAGGGCTTCTTTTGCGTTTTACAATACGAAGGAAGAAATAGACACTTTTGTCCAGGCCGTTGAACGCAGTTTAAGCATGTTGAGATAAAATGAATTTAACAGAAAAACAAGAAGAAATCATTCAAGAATTCGAGGTTTTCGATGATTGGATGGAAAAATACGAATACATCATTGATCTTGGTAAAGATTTGCCAAAAATTGATGAAGACCACAAAACAGAGGACCGTTTGATTGAAGGATGTCAATCACGTGTGTGGCTTGATTCCCATTTTGACAATGGAAAAATGCACTTTACGGCAGACTCTGACGCCATCATCACCAAAGGAATCATCGGACTTTTAATCCGCGTATTGGATCAAGAATCTCCAGAGTCCATAGCGAAAGCGGATTTATTTTTTATCGGACGGATCGGTTTGCAAGAACACTTATCTCCTACCCGAGCAAACGGTTTACTAGGAATGGTAAAACGATTAAAATTAGAAGCAATTAAACACATTTCTGCAGCATCATGAATGAATTAGAAGACCGAATTGTTCAAATGATGAAAACCATCTATGACCCAGAAATACCTGTGGACATTTTTGAACTTGGTTTGATTTACGAAGTTAAAATCGAAGATGGAAACCATGTTTTCATTGACATGACCTTAACTTCACCCAATTGTCCAGTAGCGGAAAGTTTACCAAAAGAAGTGGAAGATAAAGTTGCTTCTGTCGAAGGAGTTTCCTCCGCAAAAGTTGCCATCGTTTTTGATCCACCTTGGGACAAAGACATGATGAGTGAAGAAGCAAAACTAGAGTTAGGTTTCCTTTAGTCTTTGCGCAAAGCAAATCTTCTTAATCGGTATTGCTGGAAATCGTAGTATTCGAATTCTAAGTCTTTTTTGGAGGACAATAAAATTCGAATGTCGATGGTGTCCATTTCTCTGTAAACAAATAAATGCTCCCCATCTTCGCTGATACTGAAGGATGCTTGGTCCACAACAAAAGAGTCCAACACTTGATTCAAACCAAAATACGAGTAATCAAAATCAATGCGTCCATTCATTTTTTTTGATTGAGAATTAATTTGAATCTTCCCAACGGGTAAACTGTCGTAAAAGGTAAATCCTTCTCCATCTAAAACACGGACAATTTCCACTTTCCAATCCCCATCGATTCTATTTAATTGTTTTTTTTGTTTCTGACAAGCAGAAATCAAGATGGATAATAAAGTGAAAATGATGAAATGCTTCATCCGTTCATAGCAATGCTACACATGGCCATCATTCCAATTTTCAATGACTCTGGATCCAGATCAAAGCGCGGGTGATGAACTGCGTAAGTGAGGCCTTTTTCTTTATTTCCAACTCCTAAACGGAAAAAACATACAGGAATTTCTTGGCTGTAAAACGCAAAATCTTCTGCCGTCATGCGCAAAGCCAACTCATGAACGTGCTCACTCCCAAATAGGTTTTCAAATAATTGCTGAACTTCATTGGTCAAGTGTTCATCGTTCTTCAAGAATGGGTATCCTTTTGAAATACCAAGATCTATTTCCCCTTTAAATTGTGATGAAACCAAAACAGCTTCTTCCTCGAGGATTTGATAAGCCCGCGCCCTCCAGGTTTCGTCCATCGTTCGAAAAGTCCCTTTGATGAACGCCTCTGAAGGAATCACGTTCGTTGAACCCAGTGCTTCAAATCGACCAAAAGTCAACACATGAGGAATGTTTTCCGGACATTCTTCTTGAAAACGAGCTTTTACACGACGCATCCATTCGGAACCCATTTCAATCGGATTCACACATTTTTCAGGCAAAGCACCATGTCCACCAACTCCTTTTATGCCTACATGTAATTCATCGCTAGAAGCCATGTATAAACCAGGACGGAGTCCGATGTTCCCAACTTCCATTTCTGGAAAAACATGTAAAGCATACATTTTCTCCACGCTTGGATGCTGTAAAACACCTGCTTTCATCATCAAACTAGCGCCACCAGGATTCATTTCCTCACCTGGTTGAAAAATCAATTTCAAGGGTTTTTTAAGTTGGTTTCGATTGGCCTGAAGAATAACCGCTGTCCCAAGCAATATAGAAGTATGCGCATCGTGACCACAGGCATGCATCCATCCATCCACTTGTGAACGATAAGAAACATCATTTTCCTCGTGAATGGGCAAGGCATCTAAATCAGCACGCAGACCAATGCATGAAACTTCTTTCGTGTGATGATCCGCTCCAATCCAAGCAACCACGCCCGTTTCTGCTACGTTTGTTTCATGAGCAATTCCAAACTCCTGAAGAATATCCGCAACGAAGCGCATAGTGTTTTTTTCTTGAAACGACGGCTCAGGATGACGATGAAGGTGTTCCCTCCAAGAACGTACTTGCTCAAAAAGTCCGTTTACCGCTTCTTTTAATTGTTCAGGATTCATTTGATGAGATGGATGAGTAACCAGATAAAATCAAGCGAAAAGAGACATACGCTAGAAAAACACCGAAGATTAATTTAACCATTCCCGGAGACAATTTCAAAGAAAGTTTCGAGCCTACGTAGGCACCAATCAGAAATGTTGCGGCAATAACCAAACCATATTTCCATTCAATGTTTCCAGACTTCCAATAATTCATGACCGCAAAAATGACCACTGGCATAGAAAGCACAAAAAGACTTGTTCCTTGAGCTGTATGCTGCGATAAGCCCAGAAAGAATACGAGCGCAGGGACAATGATGACTCCTCCACCGACACCGACAAAACCACTGAGGATTCCTGCAAAGATTCCAATGATGGCTAGAATAATAATTGTTTGAATTGTCATGACCACTCAAAGATATCAAAAATACATTACGCTTCAACCAATAGGTTACATCCTCTAATATCTGCATCATCGAAGCGTCCCTCCAAATAGAACCCGTCCTCAACCGTTCGACCTAAGTCTTGTGTTTGAATGAAAGCACAACTATGCTTATTGGCTAAATCAATTACGTTGATTCCACCTGTGCGTTCATTTGAAAAATATTGAAAAGGATCGTATGGATCACGAATTAAAATCTTCATCCATGGAACAACTTGAAATTTCCCATCTTTCATTGAATACCCTTGCGAAAGCAACTCTGTCATTCCATATTCCGAGCGTATTTCAGAAACACCTAAACCCTTCTTTAATTCCCGATGCAATTCGGTTTTTGTCAATTCTTTCCGTCGGCCCTTCATTCCTCCTGTTTCAACGATGATGGCTTGTGATAAATCAACCTGAGCCTCCGCTAAATCGAGAAGCGCGTATGAAACCCCAAAAATGATGACCTTTTTCTTTTCTTTCAAGGCTTCTTGGTAACGTTCAATGAGGGAAGCGGGATCATTCAATACAAATCCAGAGCTCACTTGCTCCGATTGTTGGATGAATGCATTCACCATATAAACCAGTGAAGAATCACCTTGTTCGACGTAATTTGGCAAGAGCGCCAGCACAACATAATCTTTCACTGAACCAAAAAAATGGGTAAAGCCCCGGGAAAAAGAATTCTCGTACCATTCTTTTTCGAAAATAAGGTGTTGACTTCTTCCCGAAAGACCCGTTCCACTGCTTTGAAAATGTAAATCGACCTTGTGTGCGTTTTGATCGATGACACGCGTCGTTTTAAAAAAAGAAATGGGTAAAAATGGAATATCCTCTATTGATTTAGGATTGTTTCGCCGCACCAAATCAGCATAAGATCGATAAACCGATACGTTTTCATATTGATATTGAAACAAAGCCAAGGCTCGTTCTTCAAAATTATCCGCGTTGGTGGTGACTAAAAATTCCTTGGGATTCATCCAACAAAGTTAAGGTGAAATGTGCATTCTTCGTCTTTAAGAGCGGAAATCTGTGTAATTTTGAACAAGCGTTGAGAAACGTTGTTACATTTAATATGATTGGTTCAAGCATGAAAAAAACAGGAGTCTTACTCATTCAATTAGGGACACCCGATAGTCCAAAAACACGTGATGTCAGGAAATACTTGACTGAATTTTTAAATGACCCAAGGGTAATTGACATCCCATGGATCGCACGAAAGATTCTCGTGAATGGGATCATTGTTCCTTTTCGCGCTCCAAAATCCGCCAAAATATACAAGGAACTTTGGAACTTAAGCGATGGGGTTTCTCCTTTAATGACGCACACTAAAAATGTACAAACCTTGCTACAGGAGTCCTTTCAGCAAGAAAATGTCACAGTTGAAATGGCCATGAGGTATCAAAATCCCTCCATGGACAGTGTATTAGAACGAATGCACAAAGCGAATTACGATGAAATCATCATTCTTCCGCTTTTCCCTCAATACGCAAGTGCCTCAACAGGATCTGCCGTTGAAAAAGCAATGGACATTATCCGCAAATGGTGGGTTATACCAGAGGTGAAAATCATCAGTCAATTTTATGACAACGATGGATACATTTCATCGATTGTGGACAATGCGAAAGCATTCCAAATAAAAGACTACGATCACGTGTTGTTCTCCTATCACGGTCTTCCCGAACGACAAGTGGATAAAGTGTATGAAGGAACTGATTTGTGTTCAGATCAACCTTGTGAGACGGAAATCAATGAGGAAAATAAGTTTTGTTACAAAGCAACTTCCTTTGCTACAACACGATTGATTGCCGAAAAAATAGGTTTAACGGAATATCAATACACCGTTTGTTTTCAATCCCGTTTGGATAAAAAATGGCTTACGCCTTTTTCAGACAAAGTAGTCGAGGAATGGGGTAAAAAAGGCGCGAAAAAATTACTTGTTTTTAGTCCCGCATTTGTTGCTGACTGCTTAGAAACCTTGATTGAAATTGGTGAGGAATACCAAGAAATCTTTGAGGAAAACGGCGGCGAAAAAGTGCAATTAGTCCCTAGTTCGAATAGCCATCCGCTCTTTGTAAAAGGACTCGAAAAATTGATTCGACAACAAATGAATTAAGTAAACGAGCTTGCATTTTTCCTATTACATTTATATGTAGTAAATTTGCAGGCGATTAACAAAATAACAAATTAACTATTTTTATGGCTTATAAAGTAAAAGACATCAGCTTAGCTGAATGGGGAAGAAAAGAAATCAAATTGGCAGAGGCTGAAATGCCAGGACTCATGTCGCTACGTCAAGAATATGACACGACTAAACCATTAGCTGGAGCAAGAATTGCAGGATGTCTACATATGACAATTCAAACTGCCGTATTAATTGAAACATTAGTGGAATTAGGAGCTGAAGTTACCTGGTCATCTTGTAATATTTTCTCTACTCAAGATCACGCTGCTGCCGCTATCGCTGCTGCAGGAATTCCAGTTTTTGCTTGGAAAGGAATGAATGAAGAAGAATTCGACTGGTGTATTGAGCAAACGTTGTTTGCTTTTGAAGGCGGTAAACCATTAAACATGATCTTGGACGATGGAGGTGATTTAACGAACATGGTTTTTGATCGATTCCCAGAATTAACAAAAGACATCAAAGGATTATCAGAAGAAACAACTACAGGTGTGCATCGTTTGTATGAGCGTGTAAAAAATGGTACACTCGTAATGCCAGCTATCAACGTGAATGATTCCGTAACGAAATCGAAATTTGATAACAAATACGGTTGTAAAGAATCATTGGTAGATTCTATTCGTCGTGCGACTGACACCATGATGGCAGGAAAAGTTGCCGTTGTTTGTGGATATGGCGATGTTGGTAAAGGATCTGCTGCCTCTTTAAAAGGAGCTGGAGCTCGTGTAATTGTTACAGAAATTGATCCAATTTGTGCTCTTCAAGCGGCAATGGATGGATTCGAAGTGAAACGATTGGACACTGTTGTTCATTTAGGTGACATCATTGTAACAACTACAGGTAATAAAAACATCGTTGTTGGTCGTCATTTCGAAAACATGAAGGACAAAGCAATCGTTTGTAACATTGGGCATTTTGACAATGAAATAGACATGGCTTGGTTGAACAACAACCATGGTGCTTCTAAAATCGAAATCAAACCACAAGTTGACTTATATAACATCAATGGCAAAGACATCATCATTCTTGCAGAAGGACGTTTGGTGAATCTTGGTTGTGCAACGGGTCACCCATCATTCGTGATGTCCAACTCGTTTACGAACCAAACATTGGCTCAATTAGAATTGTGGTTACATGCCGATAAATATGGCAATGACGTATACATGTTGCCAAAACATTTAGATGAAAAAGTGGCTCGTTTGCACCTTGCTAAAATTGGTGTGGAATTAGAAACATTAAGCGTAGACCAAGCTGATTATATCGGTGTAGCTGTAGAAGGTCCTTTCAAAGCGGAACATTACCGTTACTAAAAAACCAAAGCATAAAAAAAAGCGGAGTAAACACTCCGCTTTTTTTATGCTTAAAATTAAAAGTCTTATAATTTGTACGTGTATTGAAAAGAAAATAAGGGTCCGCCAATTCCAACCTCAGCACCAAGTGCTGAATTATAGCTAAAGAAATAACGGAATCCATAGCATAAACGAGCGGAAACCGGAATGACCACTAAATCCTGAGGACCAAAATTTTCGTTCAACACCCCATTTATCCATTGTTTTTGCCAGCGGCTATTCGTTCCCACTGCCGCACCAATATAGGAATCTACATTGGGACTGGAGGTAGGAATCATGAAATTAAATCTTGCTTGTAACCTTAGGCGTGATTTATAATCGATGTAATCTGAAGCGATATACTGCCATTGATTGTTTGCAAAAATGGTATCCGTACTAACATATGATTCTTTATATGAATTGTAAAGCAAATCAATCCCTATGCTTACATCATTTGAAATCATATATGCGTAACGCAAACCACAGGGCGGAATGCTCGTAGATGACAGTGCATTCATTGAATTCGTTCCTGAATCAAAGAAATCAAATTTCATGAAGTTTGGTCCACCACCATATACTTCAAACAGATGATTTCCTTGGTAGGAAGCTTGACCAAAGGAAAAGCCCCAAATCAAAAAGAACAAAACAAGCAGATTACTTTTCATCTTATGCTTCCATTAACTTAATCAAATTTAACGCTGAACCAGCTTTAAACCACTCAATTTGAGCTGCATTGTACGTATGGTTTAGCAAGATTTCTTCCGTCGAACCATTTGCATGATTGAGTTTCAAAGTGATTTGTTTTCCAGGTGCAAACGATACAAGATCAGAGAAATCAAATGTATCGTTCTCCAAAATTTTGTCGTAGTCCATTTCATTTGCAAAAGTTAAGGCCAACATACCTTGCTTCTTCAAGTTTGTTTCGTGAATACGTGCAAATGATTTTACGATGACCGCACAAACACCTAAATGACGTGGTTCCATAGCGGCATGCTCACGAGAAGATCCTTCTCCATAATTATGATCACCAACCACGATTGTAGGGATACCAGCGGCCTTGTAGGCACGTTGAACAGCTGGAACTTCGCCATATTCACCAGTTAATTGATTTTTCACCGAATTTGCTTCTCCGTTAAATGCGTTTTCAGCACCAATCAATAGGTTATTTGAAATATTATCTAAATGTCCACGGTAACGCAACCATGGTCCAGCCATGGAAATGTGATCCGTTGTACATTTTCCTTTTGCTTTGATCAGCAATCGAGCAGACTCGATGTTGTTTCCGTCCCAAATTGGGAAATTTTCCAACAACTGAAGACGCGATGAATCAGGTGCAACCTTAATTTCGACATGACTTCCATCTTCTGCTGGAGCTTGGTATCCATTATCCTCCACCGCAAATCCGCGTTGTGGCAATTCATCCCCATGAGGAGGATTCAATTTAATTTGCTCTCCTTTGTCGTTTGTTAATGTATCCGTCAATGGATTAAATCCTAAGTCACCCGCAATCGCCAAAGCAGCAACCATTTCTGGAGAGGTTACAAAGGCATGTGTATTAGGATTGCCATCGGCACGTTTGGAGAAGTTTCGATTGAAGGAATGTACGATGGTATTTTTCTCTTGTTTTTCTGCCCCTTCTCTTGACCATTGTCCAATACAAGGACCGCAAGCATTGGTAAATACTTTGGTACCCATTTTTTCAAAATCCGCCAAAATTCCGTCGCGATCTGCCGTGTAACGAACTTGCTCAGAACCAGGATTGATTCCAAATTCAGCTTTCGGCGTGATGCCTTGAGCAACTGCTTGTTGAACAATCGATGCTGCACGAGCAAGGTCTTCGTAAGATGAATTGGTACATGAACCAATTAGACCCCATTCCACTTTCATCGGCCAGTTATTTTCAGTCGCTTCCGCGCGCATTTTAGAAACAGGAGTTCCTCTATCTGGCGTGAATGGACCGTTGATATGCGGTTCTAAGTCACTTAAATTGATTTCAATGATTTGATCAAAATATGCTGTAGGATTGTCATAAACTTCTTGATCTCCTGTCAAATGCTCCGCAATTTGATCAGCTGCCTTCACCACTTCTTCGCGGCCAGTAGCCATTAAATAGCGGCGCATGGACTCATCGTAACCAAAAGTGGATGTTGTTGCTCCAATTTCAGCTCCCATGTTACAAATGGTTCCTTTACCAGTGCAAGAAAGTGAAATCGCTCCTTCACCAAAATATTCTACAATCGCACCCGTGCCACCTTTCACGGTAAGAATATCTGCCACTTTTAAAATCACATCTTTTGCAGAAGTCCAACCGTTCAGTTTTCCAGTCAGTTTCACTCCGATTAACTTAGGAAATTTCAACTCCCAAGCCATTCCTGCCATCACGTCTACCGCATCTGCACCACCAACACCAATCGCAATCATTCCGAGTCCACCAGCGTTTACTGTATGTGAATCCGTACCAATCATCATTCCACCTGGGAATGCATAATTTTCCAACACAACTTGGTGAATGATCCCTGCTCCTGGTTTCCAGAAACCGATTCCGTATTTATTTGAAATGGACGATAAGAAATTAAATACTTCGTTATTTTGATTCAAGGATTCTTGTAAATCTTTGCTTGCACCTAATTTGGCTTGGATTAAGTGATCCGCATGTACCGTTGATGGTACAGCCACTCTTTTTTTACCCGCTTGCATGAATTGCAACAAAGCCATTTGTGCCGTAGCATCTTGCATAGCCACTCGATCAGGAGCAAAGTCCACATAAGAGTTGCCTCTTTCATAGGCTGCTTGTGCGTTTCCATCCCAAAGGTGAGCATAAAGAATTTTTTCAGACAAAGTCAATGGTCTACCAACCACCTTTCTTGCTGCTGCAATACGCTCTGGATATTGCGCGTATACCTTTTGAATCATGTCAAGATCGAATACTTTCATAATGCTATTTTATTTTTTGTTGTGCGCGCAAATTTAAGGAATTTGACGCATTAAAGAAATTGAAAAAGCGGGAAAAATTTTTTATTCCTAAAGTTTGATTGTAACTTACCCTTTCAAAAAGAAAATTATGCGCATTTTTTCAGGACTATTTCTGGTTTTATTCTTGCTCTCAGCAACTGTCTCTGACATTGAAAAAGGAACAGCAACCTATTATGGAAATGGCTTCAACGGTCGTCGTACCTCCTCAGGTGAAATCTTTCAAAACCATTTATTGACTGCCGCTCACAAAACACTTCCATTCGGAACAACGGTAAAAGTAACGAACCTTAAAAACGATTCAACCGTTGTGGTAAAAGTAAACGATCGACTTCCGAAAAGTTCACGGCATCACATTGATCTTACGCTCGCAGCCGCAAAAAAACTTAATTTTGTCAGAGATGGAATTGCATCTGTCACAATAGAAGTCCTTTCGAGTCAAAATGAAGATACCAAAAAGCATTAAAGAATTAAAAATTGTTGAACTTTCAACCGTACTTGCAGGACCTTCGGTGGGGATGTTCTTCGCTGAACTGGGTTCAAAAGTCATCAAAGTTGAACACCCTAAAAACCCTGATGTAACAAGGACATGGAAACTTCCTCGTGAAGATCAAAGCAGTCCAATTTCTGCCTATTTTTGCAGTGTCAATTACGGAAAAAACTACCTTTCTTTGAATCTTCTCGACCCAAAGGATTCGGTCATACTCATGGAACTCTTAATAGATGCGGATGTCCTCCTAACAAATTTCAAGCGAGGAGACGATCAGAAATTTGGACTAGAAAAAAAAACATTACATGCCTTGAATCCACGTTTGATTGTAGGAAAAATCAGTGGGTTTGGCGAAGAAAGTGACCGCGTCGCTTACGATTTAATTCTTCAGGCAGAAACGGGTTTTATGTCCATGAATGGAACCCCTAATTCCGGTCCAGTAAAAATGCCTGTGGCGCTCATCGATGTACTTGCCGGACATCAATTGAAAGAGGGAATACTGATTGCATTGTTGGAACGACAAATTTCTGGACTTGGTTCTGAGGTAAGTGTTTCTTTATACGATGCAGCCATCTGCAGTTTGGTCAACCAAGCGTCCAATTACCTAATGACAGGACACATTGCAAAACGCATGGGAAGCTTACATCCGAACATTGCACCATACGGAGAATTATTTCAAACAAAAGATCATGCTCTTGTTACGTTTGCGATAGGTTCTGATTCCCAATTCAAAAAATTCTTAGGTGTTTTAAACGCTGTAGAGCTAGCTGATGACCCACGTTTTGTACACAATCAACAGCGCTTGGAAAATCGAGAAGCGCTTTTTACACTGCTGCAAACGTTCATTAATGAATGGATGTGCGACACCTTATTGAATGAACTGCATGTCCTTCAAGTACCTTGCGCAAAGGTGAAAGAAATCGACGAAGTATTGACGGATGAACATGCAAAACCGTTGATTTTACAAGAAGAAATCTTGGGATTCCAAACAGCACGTGTTCGCACAACAGCATTTCATATTTCACATGATTAGGACACCACAAACATCCCTCGAATGGGAATCTTATTACGATTTGCGTTACCGCATCCTTCGAAAACCTTGGCAGCAACCAAGGGGATCTGAACGCAATAACGGAGATGATAAAGCAGAACATTTCGCATTTTTCATTCAAAATGACCTTGTTGGTGTTGGAAGACTTGATTTTACTTCTATGAATAGCAGTCAGATTCGATTCATGGCAGTAGATGATAAACACCAAGGAAAAGGAATCGGAAAAAAACTCATGATGCACATGGAAGAACTGGCACAAAGAAAAGGATGTTCTGAAACAGTTTTACATGCAAGGGAAATAGCCCTTCCATTTTATCAAAAATTAGGCTACCACACCATTGAAAAATCGCATCTTTTATTTGACGAAATACAACATTACTTAATGAGTAAAAAGCATGAATACAGTCGCTGAAAATAAATTTATTCTAGAATCGTTTTACCACATCATAACACCGAATAAAATCGAATTATTCGACCGCATAGCAGCAGACCGGACGCGATACCTCACCATTGCTTTGGAAAACATTTACCAAGAACACAACGCTTCCGCTGTTTTGCGCACCTGTGATTGCTTTGGCATTCAAGATTTGCAGGTGATCGAAAAGGACAATCAATATCAAATTCAAAGAGACATTGCCTTAGGATCAGGAAGGTGGGTGGACATATATAACTTTAATCAAGAAGTGGGGCCAACAAAAACGTGTATTTCCGCATTGAAAAACCAAGGATATCAAATCGTTGCAACAACTCCGCATACCGATGCCTATACGGTGCATGACCTTCCTCTTGAAAAACCTTTGGCTTTTTTCTTTGGGACAGAACGCCAAGGCTTGAGTGAAGAAGTGTTGGAGGCAGCAGACATGCATGTGCGCATTCCTATGTATGGTTTTACTGAAAGTTTCAATATTTCTGTTTCTGTAGCTGTGTTGTTGCAAACCATTCGCCAACGACTTGAACAAAGTAACTACGATTGGAAATTACCTGAGGCGGAGCAAACTGCCTTGAAAATCGAATGGTGCGAGAAAATTTTGAACGGAGGAAAAGCACTTAGCGCAGATTTTCGAGCGAGGTATCAAAAAGATTGATACATTTGTGTAGTTATTCTGTACATATACAATTACTTATGGGAAAAGGAGATAAAAAAACGGCAAAAGGTAAACGTACCATGGGATCTTATGGGGTTACCAGAAAACGTAAAGAGGAAAAAGTGGTCATTGTACCTAAGGTGAAAAAGGTGAAAAAGGTGAAAAAAGTAGCTAGTGAAACAACGAAACCAGCTGCTAAGAAACCCGCCGCAAAGAAAACTGCCACCAAAAAATCTGAATAAAAAAAAGCTGTCGTTTGACAGCTTTTTTTTTTAACAAAATCCCACATTAATTCACATTATGTATCCTATGTGAAAAGTAATCATGAATTTTGAAACTAATTTAATCGACAATGAAGCATAATTTCGGAGCAGGTCCCTGCATTTTACCTCAAGAAGTTTTTCAAGAAGCAGCAAAGGCTGTTTTGGATTTCAATGGACTTTCCATTCTAGAAGTATCTCACCGTCACAAAGATTTTGTAGCGGTTATGGACGAAGCGATTGCGCTCGTGAAAAAAGCACTTAATGTTCCAAGTGGCTACTCCGTTGCGTTCCTTCAAGGCGGCGCGACTTTGGGATTTACCATTGTTGCACTGAACATGATGCGCGAAAATAAAAAAGCGGGTTACATCAATACCGGTACATGGGCAAGTGGCGCCATAAAAGAAGCAAAAAAAGTCGGAGTAGATGTGAATGTATTTGCGTCTTCCGAAGATAAAAACTTCACCTACATCCCGAAGAACTACAGCATTCCTACCGATGTGGATTACATCCATTTCACCTCCAACAATACGATCTACGGAACTCAATTTAAAGCATTTCCAAAAACGGATTTACCACTTGTTTGTGATATGTCATCCGATATTTTCTCGAAAGAAATTAATGTAGCCGATTTCGACATTATTTATGCTGGAGCTCAAAAAAATTTAGGTCCGGCAGGTGCAACGCTATACATCATTAAGGACGAAATTTTAGGTAAATCTAGCTCTCTATTTATGCCAACGTATTTAGACTTGAAGCAACAAGTGGAGAAAGAATCCATGCTAAATACGCCACCAGTATTTTCCGTTTACGTTGCTATGTTGAATTTACGAAATTTGATCGCCAACGGAGGGGTAAAAGCGATGGAACAACGCAACAACGAAAAAGCAGCATTGTTGTATAAAGAAATTGACGAGAATCCGTCCTTCCGAGGAGCAGTCGAGGTGGAAGATCGATCGAACATGAATGTTACTTTTTTATTGAACGATGAAAGTCGAGCAGATGCATTTGATGCCATGTGGAAAGCAGCAGGAATTGTGGGATTACCAGGACACCGTTCTGTTGGTGGATATCGCGCTTCTATCTACAATGCATTGCCCATTGAAAGCATTCAAGTTTTGGTGGATGTTATGAGAAAATTCAATCAACAATAAGTTAAGTATTACGCATGAAAATATTAGCAAACGACGGTATTTCACCTTTGGGTCAGCAACTTTTAGAAGCTGCTGGACATCAAGTGATCACGGAAAAGGTCGCACAGGAACAACTAGCTGCGGCAGTCAACGAACAAGGAATTGATGTGGTTTTAGTTCGAAGCGCAACGACGGTCCGACAGGAGGTCATTGATGCATGTCCCGGAATCAAAATCATTGGTCGAGGTGGTGTTGGAATGGATAACATTGATGTTGATTATGCACGAAGCAAAGGCATCCATGTCATCAACACACCTGCATCTTCCTCTCAATCCGTAGCCGAATTGGTTATGGGTCAGTTCTTTTCACTTTCCCGTTTTCTTCATGATTCGTTCAAAAACATGGAAACAGGTGATTTCTCCAGTTTGAAAAAAAACTATGCGAAAGGAGTCGAATTGCGAGGTAAAACTCTCGGAATCATTGGATTTGGCCGAATCGGACAAAGCTTGGCCTCTTATGCATTAGGAATTGGGATGAACGTAATCGCCATTGATAATGCAAAAAAAGACGTTAGCCTAAGCCTAAAAATTGGAAACAAGGACCTACAAATAACCATGACAACAGAACCCGATTTACAGCAGTTTTTAGGTGAAATGGATTATATTTCGATCCATGTTCCCAAACAAAAGGATGGCAGTGCTGTGATCGGCGCGAATGAATTCGCTCGCATGAAAAAAGGAGTATTTATGTCAAATGCAGCACGTGGTGGTGTTGTGAATGAAGACGCTTTACTAAATGCATTGAATGAAGGCATCGTTGCTGGAATGGCATTAGATGTTTTTGAAAATGAACCGAATCCACGTAAAGATTTATTAAATCATCCAAAAATTGCTTGTACCCCGCACATCGGTGCAGCCACATTGGAAGCTCAAGACCGCATCGGCGAGGAACTTGCTCAATTAATCATCGGACTTGCATGATTACCAAAGATAAAAAGCAAAAAAAAGGGACACATGAAAATGTGTCCCTTTTTAGTTTTAGTAGGATGATGATTAATCGCGGATAATTTCGATTGAATCAATGCTATCTCCTTCACGAATGTCATCGATGACATTCAATCCCTCTGTTACTTTTGCAAAGCAAGTGTGGTTGCGATCTAAATGCGCTGTATTTCTTCTAGAATGACAAACAAAAAATTGTGAGCCTCCGGTATTTCTTCCAGCGTGAGCCATGGAAAGTACCCCTCTATCATGAAATTGATTGTCACCTGTTAATTCACAATCGATTTGATAACCTGGTCCACCTGTTCCCGGCATGCCTTTTCCACCTTCACGGGTGTTTGGACAACCTCCCTGAATCACGAAATCGGGAAGCACTCGATGCCACTTCAATCCATTGTAATAACCTGATTCCGCGAGCTTTACGAAATTTTCTACTGTTTTTGGCGCATCACTTTCGTAAAATGTCACGTGCATTTCACCTTTGTTGGTTTTAATGATTCCTTTCATATCTTCAATTTGATGCTGCGAAATTACGTGTTGAAGTTGAATTGCTAAAATGGAGTTTTGAACAATGCAGTATGGGAATACCTGTTGAAAACTTAGTTGATAACGAATTCACAGAGACTTTAATCTGACTTTATGTGAACGTTAAATTTGTAAAAGAACGAACCAACAAACGATTTTCTATGTTCAATACACTTACAAAACGAAAACTCACCGACAATCAAGTTGCCAATGTTTTCATTAACGCCATTTTCGATAGTGTTGACAATGGGTTTAAAGAAGTGGCTTCGATGATCAACGAAGACTCTGCTTTCGTTCAATCGCCTTCCATACCAGAAAATAATAATGGGGAATTTGGAATGATTGTTCTTGTTGGAAACCTGTCTTTCCTAGAAAGCACATTTGAATCAGATCAAGCAGAGCGTGTAGAAAACATCATTTTCGATAAAGTTTCAAAAATGTACGAGATGGATTTGGTTTCATTCAGGGATTTAGTTCGTGAATACCAATCGTTCATCATGCGCGTGAATCATCCATCTAAAAACTGGATTTATGGCATGTCTAAGGCTGTATTTCATAAATACCAACTCAATGAGTGTCAAGATGAATATTTCCGCCGTATGCAAGCACCAAATCCTTTATTCTTAAAAAGAATGGACGAGGTGATGTCTAATTTCATTTGGAATTGGGACGCGTTCTTCAAAAAATACAGAATCTAATTAATGATAGATATAAAAAAAGGAGCGTAAATCGCTCCTTTTTTTTGCCTTATTTTTTTTACACTTCTTCTAATGCTGTAATGGGTTTTCGAAACACCATTTTTCCATCAAACACATCCATCACAATGTTTTTTGTTTGGTCTATGTTTCCACTCAACAATGCTTTCGAAAGCTCATTTAAGACTTGTTTTTGAATCACTCTTTTAATTGGACGCGCACCAAAGAATGGGTCATATCCTATTTCCGCAATGTGATCAAAAGCATCTTGTGTAATGTGCAGACTTAAATCCATCTCTTTCAATTTATGTTTCAAGCCATCCAATTGAATTTGAACAATTTGCTTCACATTCGTCATCGTCAATGGCGTAAACATGATCACCTCATCGACACGATTGAGGAATTCTGGTCGAATCGTTTGTCGCAACAATTCCATGACCTCTATTTTTGCTTTTTCTGCCGTTTCATCGAAATCCTTTTCTTTCACCTTTTCAAAGCGATCATGGATAATGGAAGATCCTAAGTTTGACGTCATAATGACGATTGTATTTTTAAAATTGACCAATCTTCCTTTGTTATCGGTAAGTCGACCATCATCCAATACTTGAAGTAAAACGTTAAACACATCTGGATGGGCTTTTTCAATTTCATCCAATAAGATGATGGAATATGGTTTTCTCCGAACCGCTTCTGTCAATTGTCCACCTTCGTCGTAACCAATATATCCCGGAGGAGCGCCCACCAAACGACTAACCGTGTGTTTCTCCTGGTATTCACTCATGTCAATCCGCGTCATGGCGTTTTCGTCGTTAAACATGTATTCGGCTAAAGCTTTCGCTAATTCCGTTTTACCTACACCAGTAGTTCCCAAAAAGATAAAGGAACCAATTGGACGTTTTGCATCTTGTAATCCAGCCCTGCTTCTACGTACCGCATCTGAAAGGGCAGAAATGGCCTCCTCTTGTCCTACAACGCGTTTATGCAATTCATCTTCCAAGCGCAATAATTTGGACACTTCGCTTTCAAGCATTTTATTTACAGGAATTCCGGTCCATTTTGAAATCACTTCTGCTATCTCATCTACATCGACTTCCTCTTTAATCATTTTGGAATTTGCTTGCAACACGATCAATTGTTGTTTTAATGTTTCCAAGCGCTCTTCTTCCTGTTTGATTTTTCCGTAACGGATTTCGGCAACTTTACCATAATCGCCATTTCTCTCGGCTAAATCAGCTTCGTATTTCAAGGATTCGATTTCTTCTTTTGTACGCTGAACAGCATCCACTACATCTCGTTCGGCTTGCCATTTAGATTGAAGGGAATTCCGTTGCTCGTTGAAGTTAGCCAATTCGCGTTCGACTGGTTCTAATTTCTTCGTGTCATTTTCCCTTTTCAAGGCCGCACGTTCAATTTCCAGTTGCATGATTTTTCGTTCAATTTCATCTAACTCCTCCGGTTTTGAATTGATTTCCATGCGTAGCTTCGATGCTGCTTCATCAATTAAATCGATGGCTTTATCAGGAAGATGTCTGTCGGTAATGTAACGTTGGGACAATTCCACGGCAGAAATAATGGCTGCATCTTTAATGATTACCTTATGGTGATTCTCATATTTTTCCTTAATTCCGCGTAAAATGGAAATCGCATCTTCCGTAGTAGGTTCGTCTACAAGAACTGTTTGAAATCGACGCACCAATGCTTTATCCTTCTCAAAGTATTTCTGGTATTCATTTAAGGTGGTCGCACCCACGGCTCTTAGTTCCCCACGCGCTAAAGCTGGCTTCAAAATATTTGCCGCATCCATTGCTCCTTCTCCTCCCCCAGCACCAACCAAGGTATGGATTTCATCGATGAACAGAATGATTTCTCCTTCCGCTGCAATCACTTCCTTAACAACCGCTTTTAAACGCTCTTCAAATTCTCCTTTGTATTTCGCCCCTGCAATCAATGCCCCCATGTCCAAGGAGTAAACGATCTTTGATTTTAGGTTTTCAGGAACATCTCCGCTCACGATTCGATGCGCCAATCCTTCTGCAATAGCGGTTTTACCAACACCTGGTTCCCCAATCAAAATTGGATTGTTTTTTGTTCGACGAGTCAAAATTTGTAATACACGTCGAATTTCATCATCACGACCAATAACCGGATCAAGTTTTCCTGATTCAGCGAGTTCATTAAGGTTTTTAGCAAATTTTTCTAAGGATTGATAGGTATTTTCTTGGTGTTGAGAATTTACTTTTTCTCCTTTTCTAACATCCATAATAGCGGCTTTTAATGTTGATTTTGAAAGTTTATTGTCTTTTAATAATTTCCCGATGGTATCTGAAGAATCCAAAAGCGAATAAAATAGTATTTCTATAGAAACGTATTCATCTCCAAATTCCTTGAGTGTTCCGATAGCAGATTGAAAAACACGGTTTGCCGCTGGACTCAAATACACTTGTCCACCACTCACTTTAGGATAAGTATCCACAATGCGCCCTAACGCAGCCTGCAGCATCCCCTGGTTGATGTTTAATTTTTTTAGGATATAAGGAATCACTTCTTGGTCCACTTCTAATATCCCTTGAAGTAGATGTCCCGTCTCTATGGATTGATGTCCCTTTGCCTCAGCAATGTTTTGCGCTTGCTGAACGGCTTCTTGTGTTTTGATGGTGAATTTTTGAAAGTCCATATGTCTATTTATTGTACACCTGAAGCACGTCAAAAGCCAATCCAACTGAAAAAAAACAGCCATTTTTTCCGATTTCACCTCGCTATCATGTCTTTTTTTCCGATTTATAGATGATTTAGGAAAATCACTTCTGACAATGTAACCATTTGTGTATGGACCACGTTAAGGAACCATATGAAGTCAAATTGGAACATTCATGGATTACTATTAGGAACTTGTTTCATCACTGGAACATTCTTTAGCATTCATGCAAAGCCTATTTTACCAAAAAAACCATCTTCCATCTTTGTAGTGAAAGAGGGACAAACACTTTATCAGATTTCAAAATCAGCTGAACTCACTTTACGTCAATTGTATAAGTTCAATGATTTTAATCCAAGCGCGGACATTTTAGAGCCCGGATCAAAAGTCTATTTAAAGCAAAAGAAAAGGAAATCAACTCAAAACGAGTTCGTAATAGTGGAAAACTCCACCACACTTCGTCAGATCGCCAACATAGAAGGCATCCGATTGAAATCATTAATGAGAATGAATCAAGGTTCTTCTCCGGACGAACAACTACCGAATGGAGAAAAGGTATTCCTTCGTTAACTTGCATTGCAAGGGAAGGAATTTGTTTGTTGTTTGTTATAAAGTCCCGCTCGTCGGGACTTTTTAGTTTGTGTCATCCATTGTTAAGAAAAATGATTGATTTTTTACTTGAATTGGTTGAAAGAAATGTTTATTTTTAAACTAGTCTACCATTATGGAATCAATGCTTGCTTTGCCATTGTGATTAAAAAATAGGTAATTGACGTGATTGTTAAAACTCATGTTATGAAAAAACTAAAATACCTCAGCGTGCTTTCCCTTCCTGTTTGTGTTTGGATCAGTTTTCATCAAACTGGGGTACTAACTTTTCTTCCTGCCATCATCTATTTTGGCGCGATTCCATTTTTTGAATTGATCATCCCTTCGTCTACCGATAATTTATCCGAGCAAGAAAAAGAATTGGCGAGGAAGGATTCCTTCTACACCATTCTTTTGTGTTTGATGCTTCCCATTCAACTTGGATTTCTTTGGTTTTTCTTAACAAACATTAGCGAAACGACAAATACGAGTGATTTGGTTGGACAAATTCTGTCCATGGGCATCATGTGTGGGGTAATTGGAATCAACATTGGTCACGAACTTGGACATCGTTCGAATCGAATGGAACAAATCATCGGAGAATTGCTTTTATTGACCTCATTGGAAAATCACTTTGTTCCTTACCACAACCGCGGACATCACACCAATGTTGGAACAAAGAAAGATCCAGCAACCGCTCGAAGAAACGAATGGGTATTCCTCTTTTGGTTTCGATCACAAATTGGAAGTTACATTCAAGCGTGGCAAATCGAAAATACACGTATGAACATCATCGGAAAATCACGGTTAAGTTTGCAGCACAAGATGATTCAGTATACCATACTGCATTTCCTTTTCCTCGCAGGGATATTCAGCGCATTCGGTGGAACGGTCCTAATATACTTCCTTTATACCGCAACAATAGGGATTTTATTATTGGAAACTGTAAACTACATTGAACATTATGGTTTGTACCGCGAGCAACGCGACAACGGAACCTTCGAAACGGTAAAACGAAAACATTCTTGGAACTCGAATCATATAATCGGACGGGTGGTACTATTTGAATTAAGTCGTCATTCAGACCATCATTTCAAAGCGGATAGACCTTATCAACTATTAGAAACTTCGGATGAGTCTCCAGTGATGCCAACGGGATATCCCGGAATGATGTTGCTCACCTTTATCCCTCCCTTATTTTTCAAAGTGATGAATAAACGGGTAGATGAGGCATTAAAATAACTTTTGTCTTTTCAAGAGGTATTGCAATAAAACTTGATTGTAGCCTTCGTGAATATTTGCCGTCATAAAATCTATTCGATGATTGACACAACGCATTTTTACTTCATTAAAATAGGCTTCGATTCCTTTCACATAATGCTCCCTAACCTCGGCTGGCTGCAAAAGCATTTTCTCACCTGTCTCCATATCAATTAATTGATGTGGTCGGTTATCTAATTCAAAGTTTTGCTCCATTTTAGCATCCAAGACATGAAATAAAATGACTTCATGTTTATTGTGTTTCAAATGCTGCATCGCGCGAAACAATTCATCGATGCGATTTGGGTCGTCCAATAAATCAGTAAAAATCACCACCATGCTGCGCTGATGCGTCAATTCAGAAATATCATGTAAGGCTTGGATGGCATCTGTACCTGAACGACTCTTTTCTTCGTAGTCCTTCATGCGTTTCTCTAATTCGCTGTAAAGAAAACGATGATGGGTCAAGGAAGATTTCGCTGATGTATGCAAATCCAATTTATCCGAAAAGAGGGATAATCCAACCGCATCTCTTTGCCGCTTTAAAAGCTCGATTAAACTTGCTGCTGCATAAACAGAAAATTCGAATTTTGTCAAGTCACCTTTTGGAAAAAACATCGAACTTGAGCCATCAATAACGATTTGACAACGCAAATTTGTTTCTTCCTCAAATTTCTTGGTGAACATTTTTTCCGTACGACCAAATAAGCGCCAATCAATGTTTCGAGTTGATTCTCCCGGATTATACAAGCGGTGTTCGGCAAATTCCACCGAAAATCCATGAAAGGGACTTTTATGCAATCCCGTAATAAATCCTTCCACTACTTGTTTAGCCAACACCTCAAGGTTGCCAAATTGTGCTAATCGAAGTCGGTCTATTTTTGGATTCATAGGTAGCAGAGAATATGAACAAAAATAATCATTATTTTAGGGAGTAAAGCAACCTACTGCCTCCTATCTCGTCAATGACTTATAAAACAACGCACATGAAAAACTTCAACTTCAGTAAAACACTTGCGACATTGATCCTTTTCGGAGGACTTTTTTCAATTAAAGCACAAGTAACAGGCTTTGCCATTAATGGACTAACGACGCCGACATCCATGCCTACCAGTATTTGTGGAATGACAGCAAACATATCTTTTTCTGCGCTCACTCCAAGTACAAGTTCTACTGGTACAGCAACCATCCCGTACGTTATCACAGGAAATAACTTCACCGGATTTCAATTTGTCTCGCAAGTCAATTGGGGCGATGGAATGGTCAATACATCAAATGGAGGAACAGGAACAAGCGGCACGAACATTTCGATGGCGCCACCACTCACACATACGTATACCACGCCAGGAACCTACAGCATTTCTACCATGGTATACAACTCTTCGAATCAAACATACGCCATGGATTCATTGCTTTTGACTGTTGGATCTTGTACTGCTAATTTTTACTGCTTGATACAAGTGGATTGCGACAATAATGGCACCGTCGATTCACAAATAAACACTCCCGTACCTGTTACCTTAACAAACGGAACCACGACCTACACAGACACCACTCAAAACAACATGTTTATGATAAATAACATTTGGGCTGGAAACTATACATTATCGATTGACCCTAGCTGGCTAGCGGCAAATAATTACGTCATTGGAGGTATTATTCCAAGTCCAACAGTCACTGTAGGTAGCGGGACAACCACAACCCTAATTACCTTGCATTGCGCTTCCCAAACAACCATGCTTTGCGCAACAGGTCAAATTTACTGCGATGCGAACGATAATGGAGTCATGGATTCTGGAGAAACACCCATCGCTAACGCACCCGTTTCGGTGAATGGCACCGTGACTTATTCCAATCCAAATGGATTCTTTTCGATGAGTTATCCTGGGGTAATTAACGACACGGTCAATTTAAGTATCTCTTCTGCTTGGCTTGCTCAAAATGGATATGCTATTTTGAATAATAACGGAGGCAATGTATTTGCCATCTTTGGAACTCCTTGTAACAGTGGAATTCCCGTGACAAACGTAAACATTCCTCTCAGTTGTGGAGGAAACGTTAGTACAACCTTGTGTTATTCAGGTTTCGTATTTTGTGATGCCAACGGAAATGGTGTGATGAATTCTAGTGAAGCGCCTTTAGCAGGAGCTCCTGTTTTGTTATACAATACATCTGCTGGCAATAGCTCTGTTACAGTGTATACTGATTCAACGGGTTATTTCTCCTATTGTGGACAATTGAGCAATAGCACCTATTTGATTGCAACCATTAGTCAAGCTTGGTTGACATACAATGGTTACAATCCAACGGTTGGCGTTCTTACACTCATCGGAAGTCCTTCGGGTACAACAAACGTAGGTTACATTGCCGTTAACTGCGGTGGAACGACCACCACATGCGCAGATTTATGGACAACGGTTACACCTTGGATTGGTTATTACCAGAACACAACTGCTTACGTGAAAATCAACTGGGGAAATTATGGTCCGGGGGCAGCAGGAAATTACACAATGACCATGAGTTTCCCTGCGGGAGTAACGGTCAACACATCCAGCATTGCGAATGGAGGAACGGTTAGTGGAAACACGATTACTTGGAATTTATCCTCTGCTTCTAGCTTCTTTAGTAATTACGATGTGATTACGTTTAACGTGCCTAGTGGACTTACCTCAGGAACGGCGCATTACTTTACATCCACCATTGCTCCAACAAACGGCACGGATTGTTCGACAGCAAACAATGCTGGAAGTTTGCTTCAATTAGTAGGAAATAGTTATGATCCAAATGACAAAACAGTTGCACGTCCAGCCTCGACTATTCAGACCATTGGAGAACCAGTGAGTTCTTTGGATGGGGCAACTCAAGAAACCTTAACGTACACCATACGTTTCCAAAACACGGGTACGGCTCCAGCTCAAAACATATTCATTCTTGACACCTTGGATGCAGATTTAGATTGGTCGACTCTAACCTTGGTAGAAGCCACTCATAACATGCAAATTGTCAACCTAGGAAACGGAGTAATGCGCTTTGAATTCCCAAGTATTTGGCTCGCTGATAGCACCACTAATGAACCAGAAAGTCATGGGCATTTGGTCTATCGAATTAGAGAGAATGCATCGGCTACAGTTGGCACTGAAATTGAAAATACCGCTTATATTTATTTTGACTGGAACGCTCCTATCATTACCAATACAACCTACAACATAAACGTTATTGCCATCGATGGTTTAACCGAAAACAACGCATTAAATGTGAACGTATTCCCAAATCCAGCAAGCGAATCTTTAACGATTTCTTGCGAGGGAGATTTTGACTATCAATTGATCGATTTGTCCGGAAGAATCATTTCAAGCGGATCAGCAACAGATTCAGAAAGTATTTCTGTTTCCAATGCAGCCGCTGGAATTTACCAACTGAACGTGCAAACAAACAAAGGAAATTCAAGTTTGAAGGTGATCAAACAATAAGAATAATATCAGGTTTTCATAAAAAACGCCCAATTTCTTGGGCGTTTTTTTTTGTACCTTGCCTCCGTGAAGGAAATCAAAAAAACAGCGACCAAAACGGCTATCATGAGCATCATTACGAACTCCGTGATGGCTGGTGTAAAGGGAACTGCTGGGGTATTTGGTCATTCCGATGCACTGATTGCTGATGCGATTGAATCAACGGCCGATATTTTCGCGAGTTTCTTGGTGCTTTTTGGCTTGAACTACTCGACCAAACCTGCCGATGAAGACCATCCATACGGACACGGAAAAGCAGAAGCGCTTATTACCTTTGCTGTAGTTGGCTTTTTACTTATTTCTGCAACGATTATCGCCGTTGAAAGCATTCGAAACCTAAGCGAGCCACAAGAAAAACCTGCCTTTTTCACCTTGTACGTACTAGGAGCAATCATCCTCATCAAAGAGCTTTCCTATCAATACGTCAGTCGCAAAGCAAAAGAAACCAATTCTTCCTCCTTGAAAGCGGACGCTTGGCATCACCGCAGCGATGCCATTTCATCTGGGATTGCGTTTATTGGAATTTCACTTACGTTCTTATTCGGAAAAGGATTTGAAAAAGCGGATGATTGGGCAGCGTTGATTGCATCTGTATTCATCGTGTACAATGCCTTTTTAATTTTTCGTCCTGCCTTGGGTGAAATCATGGATGAACACATTCACCACGACCTGATTGATGAAATTCGTTTGCATTCGCTTGAAGTTTCAGGTGTGATCGATACGGAGAAATGTTGGGTACGTAAAACGGGAATGGTCTATATTGTTGATCTGCACGTAGAAGTGGCAGGAGATATCAGTGTTTTTGAGGGACATGAAATATCCCATCGATTAAAAGATCATTTAATGGATTGCATTCCAACGATAGCCGATGTCTTGATTCACATTGAACCGGCTCGAAAGTCAAATTAGACTATCCTTTTTTCTTTGTTTGCGTGTAGCCTTCTTTGATCAATAAATCAAAGATTTTATCCTTAAAGTTTCCTTGGATTAACACCTCTCGATCCTTCACGGTACCACCTACCCCACATTTGCTTTTCAACAGCTTACCGAGTTCTTTTAAATCGTCCTCCGTGCCAGTAAATCCTTCAATTAAGGTCACTTCTTTCCCCGCACGCTGCTTGCGGTCGATGGAAACGTAAAGTCGCTGTTGATTATTCACTAAGGTATCTTGTTCTTCCTCCTCTTCATGCTGAAATTGAAAATTCGGATTGGTCGAATAAACGACATTTACACGGTTCTTATCTTTCTTAGACATACCACAAATTTACAAACAAGTACGAAAACAACGCGCTTCCAACAATAATTTAAGTTGAATATAGTTAAGCATTTACATCAACTCTTTTTCATGAAACTACTAAAAACCGCTTCCTCAAATGCTTCGATAAAAATGTGGGCAGAAGATGATCGTCCAAGGGAAAAATTACTTTTAAAAGGAAAAGAAAGCTTATCCGATGCAGAATTACTTGCGCTTATCATTGGTTCGGGATACCGCAATAAAAGCGCTTTGGATTTAGCCCGTGAAGTGTTGGTTTCGGTTCAAAACGACTGGCATCAATTGGCCAAAAAATCGGTGCAAGAATTAACGAAAACAAAAGGGTTGGGCCCCGTTAAATCGATTAACATCGTCGCAGCACTTGAAATTGGAAAAAGGCGCGAAGCCTTCTCCATCCCACCCAAAACCAAGGTGCGAAATTCTAAAATGATTTTTGATCATTTAAAAAAACAGTTTCAAGGACTGGACCACGAAGAATTTTATGTCGTTTACCTCAATTTTGCCAACGAAATTCTTGACACGATTCAATTATCCAAAGGGGGAATGACCAGCACAATTGTCGACGGAAAAGTATTGTTTCATCATGCATTAAGCTGTCGAGCAACTGGATTCATCCTATGCCATAATCATCCAAGTGGCAATATCGGGCCAAGTGAAACAGACAAAACACTGACCTTTAAATTAAGGGAATTTGCCAAACTTATCGATCTACAGCTGATAGACCACCTTATTTTCACAGATAATGGTTATTTTAGCTTTGCCGATGAGGGCATTATTTAACTTATGTCATTAAAAAAAATCATTACCGTTATTGGGGCTCGTCCTCAAATCATTAAAGCTGCGGCCATTAGCCGAGCAATAGCAACAGAATTCTCAAGTAAATTGCAGGAAATCATTGTTCACACGGGTCAACATTACGATGAAAACATGTCGGATGTTTTTTTTCAAGAACTAGGTATTCCGAAACCTGCCTACAACCTGAATGTTGGAAGCGGATCACACGGTAGCATGACCGCAAAGATGTTGGACGGACTTTCCACTTTGTTTACGGAAGAAAAACCAGATGCAGTGCTTGTTTATGGAGATACCAATTCCACCATCGCTGCTGCACTTGCCGCTGCAAAAATCCACATCCCGGTCATTCATGTAGAAGCAGGATTAAGAAGTTACAACAAAGCCATGCCCGAAGAATTAAACCGCATTGCTTGTGACCACATGAGTTCGCTTTTGTTTTCCCCAACGCTAGCGGGAATGGAAAACTTAAAAAAAGAGGGTTTTAATTTAGCGCCAGTCCAGAAAGCGAGCATTGATCATCCAAACACCTACCATTGTGGTGATGTGATGTATGACAATAGTTTATTTTTCTCTCAACTTTCGGATGAGCAATCCACCATTCTGTCGCAGCATCAATTAGAAAAAGAGCAGTTTATCCTTTGTACCATACACCGCGACAACAATACAGATGATGCAACTTCCTTGAATTCGATTTTTAACGCACTTGTTCGGATCCAAGAAAAAACAGGGCATGACATCATTCTTCCCTTGCATCCGCGGACAAAAAAGAAAATGGAGGAGTTGTTATCTCCCGATCTTCAAACCAAATTGAACAAAAACGAACAGATAAAAATCATTCCTCCAGCTGGTTTCTTGGACATCATCGCATTGGAAAAACATGCGCGCATGATCATTACCGACAGTGGTGGACTTCAAAAGGAAGCGTTTTTCTTTGAAAAACCTTGCGTCATTTTAAGGGAACAAACCGAATGGATTGAAATTGTTTCAAATGGAAATGCCTGTTTAACAGGAGCCGATGAAGAACTGATTGTGGAGCATTCTTTGGAATTACTTTCCAAATCTGATTTTACCTTTCCTTCTTTATTCGGTGATGGAAATGCAGCAAAATTCATTTGTCAAAAAATACTAGAAGACCTATTGTGCTAAACATATTCGTAGACCACATATCGCCACGTTTGATTTATACCTTGCAATTCGTTCTTGAGAACCGAGGTGTGGACTACCAATTGTGCAACGATTACATTCAATTCCAGCAAATGGAAGGGATGAAACTCAATTATTCAGAACGTCATTTCGACCATGTTCTCCACTTAAAACCAAGCACCCTTCTTTTTGAAGAAACGATTGAAGAATACGAAATTTCGACCGCTCTCTTTTTTCAAGAAGAGTGTTTTTCATTTAATGAGGTTGTAGATCCACTTGCAAGTATTTTCTTCACCTTAAGCCGCATGGAAGAATACCTGACTGATGAAAAAGACAGCTTAGGTCGTTTTCCAGGTAAAAAAAGTTTGCTCTACAAATATGGTTGGCACGAAAAAGCCATGTGTGATCGATGGAGCATTGATTTCTTGTACTACTTAAAAAGTCAATGTGGTTTACATTGGCATTCAAAATTAGAATTGGTTGATTGCATTCCGACCTTTGATATTGACAATGCTTATGCATACTTGCATAAAAATCAAATTCGAACAAAACTCGCTACGGCCAAAGATTACCTTTACAACCGTAAAGATCGTTTGTCCGATCGTAAAAAAGTGTTGGCCGGAGAAATGAAAGATCCATACGATACGTATGAATTCATTCAAACCCTCTCCATGACGGGAGCGAAGATGACTATTTTCTGGTTACTGGGTGACTACGGCACGTATGATAAAAATATCTCGCATCAGCATCCTGCTCAGCGAAAGTTGATTAAAAAAATGTCCGAATGCGCCGAAATTGGCATTCACACAAGTTATGGCGCAAATGACTCGGAATACCAACTCATGTCAGAAATCCAACGTTTAACAGAGATTACAGAAACGAATGTTCGAAAAAACCGACAACATTTCTTGATGTTAAACTTACCGTTTACGTACCAGGCATTGATTCGTCAAAAAATCACCGATGATTATACGATGGGATATGCGGATATTGCCGGATTCAGAGCTGGGACAGCGCGATCGTACGCTTGGTTTGATTTACATCGAAACGACACCACCTCTTTAACCATTCATCCGTTTAGTTACATGGATGGTACATTAAAGGAATATTTAAACCTCACACCAAATGAAGCCAAGGTTAAAATCGCCGAATTGTTTCGAGAAGTTTGTCAACATGGAGGACAATTTTCCTACATCTGGCACAATGAAACCATTGGTGATTATGCCCATTGGAAGGGATGGAAAGATGTGTTTACCTATACCTTTAATTTAAACCAAGCCGATTTCATTTAACTTAAGAAAACATGAAACGTATTTTCCTTTTATCGACGGTATTTTTAATGTTCTCCTGCGAACGAGAATGCATGAAAAGTCAAGAAGCTGCATGTTTGGAACAAATTCCAACAGATATTACTTGCATGGCTGTTTGGGAAAGCTGGGTGTATAATCCGGACACAGATAATTGTGAGTTTAAAAGTTACAGTGGATGTGGACCGATTGGATTTGAAACAGAAGCCGCATGTGAAGCATGCGAATGCCACAAATAATATCCTCATGAAGCACGTCATTTTCATTAGTTCGATTCTCCTATTCTTGTTTTCCTCGTGTGAAAAACCTGTTTTAACGATGGATGTACCCAATTGCATTCAAAACAAGATTCAAAGCATTCAAAATGGACCTGTTCATAATCCCGCAACAATCGTTGAGTTATGGGAATACAACGGAACAAATTATTACTATTTTACAGCGGACTGCTGCGATCAGTTCAGTAGTTTGTATGATTCAGAATGCAATTTAGTGTGTGCACCAGATGGTGGATTTACCGGTCAGGGAGATGGAAATTGTGTTCCAGGCATTCTAAACGCAACAAAAACATTGATTTGGGAGGACCCCAGGTAACTAATAGAAACAGATTTTCTCTTTTCCTAAGCGGATGGCGATTGTCATACCCGTAAAAACATACCAATCTTTGGTTGTTGGATTTCCTCGTAGTCCATATTTTGAGCCATCTAAACTGCGATTTGACAGAGCGGAGGCATCGTCAGATACTTCCTTGTCAATCACCTTTGCATTCGCATAAGTGAGGGAGCCAACATCGTCCAAATAATCGGTAAACGTTTTTCGAATCGCTAAATCAAAATTTACCGTTAGTTTGTTACCGATGGCCAATTTGACACCCATTCCGAGCGGCATGCAGATTTGATAAAGTTTGTAAGGATTTCTTGTTCCTATTGAGGTACCTTGTCCTTCCGTAGACATCGGCTGTAAAGAAACCAGTTCTCCATTGTACATGGCTTTAGGATCCATGTGAAAACCACCAATTTGAGCCATGAGGTAAGCAGTTCCAGCATTTTTGTTTCCTTTCCCAAAAGTGAATGGTACATAATGAAACTCAACTCCTGCTGCTACTTCGTGGATCATGGAACGAAATTCGAGGTTTCGGTTAACGAAAAGAGCATTCGAACTTTCTTTGTCATAGGCTTCAACCTTTCCATACAAATAATTCAAGCGAAAGGTTAAGCGTGGCTGTAGGTTGTATCTGTACATCAAACCACCAGACCAATTGCTTTGATAAAAAGGTTTGAATTGGTTTAGGTCACCGATGTAGTACATCTGTCCGATATTCAATCCAAATTCTGACTTAGAAAAAAAAGTCTTGCGCTGGGCTGTAACGCTTCCAACGCAAGACAATATTATACACACATAAATCAGTTTTCGCATCGTATAAGATAACGTGTAAACTTACGATTTATTACGCTTTTCCATTTCGTTTACGATCCGTTTCCTTTAAAAAGATTTTACGAATGCGTAAATTTTTAGGTGTTACTTCCACATATTCATCGGATTGAATGTATTCCAAACATTCTTCCAAGCTAAATACTTTCGGTGGAGCCAAACGAACTTTATCATCAGAACCTGACGCACGCATGTTGGTCAATTTCTTGGTTTTTGTTACGTTCACACACAAATCACCTGCTCTGGAGTTTTCCCCAATTACTTGTCCCTCATAAATGTTTTCATTCGGAGCAATAAAGAATTTACCTCTTTCTTGTAGGTTATTCAAAGAGAAAGGAATCGATGTGCCTTGCTCTAAAGAAATCAATGAACCATTTTGACGACCTGGAATTTCACCTTTATACGGTTGGTATTCCAAGAAACGGTGGTTCATAATCGCTTCACCAGCGGTTTGCGTCAATAAATAATTTCTCAAACCGATGATTCCTCTTGATGGAATTTCAAAAGTGACGATCATGCGTTCTCCTTTCGGTACCATGTTTTTCATTTCGCCTTTACGACGTGTAACTGCTTCAACTGCCGTTCCACTATGAATTTCTGGTAAGTCAATCGTTAATTCCTCGATTGGTTCACATTTCGCCCCATCAATTTCCTTGATGATTACCTGTGGTTGTCCAACTTGAAGTTCGTATCCTTCGCGACGCATTGTTTCGATCAATACCGATAAATGCAATACACCACGTCCGAACACCATCCACTTGTCAGCTTTGTCCGTATCATTGACACGCATCGCTAAGTTTTTCTCTAATTCTTTCGTTAAACGGTCAGAAATATGACGAGACGTCACGAATTTTCCTTCCTTCCCGAAGAATGGTGAATCGTTGATGGAAAACAACATACTCATTGTTGGCTCATCCATTTTAATTGTTGGTAATGGCTCTGGATTTTCAGCATCACAGATGGAATCTCCAATTTCAAACCCTTCAATTCCGGTCACAGCACAAAGGTCACCCGCTTGTACTTCAGTAACTTTCAATCGTTCGATTCCTTCGAAAACAAAAGCTTCTTTGATGCGGTGTTTTTCCTGACGGCCATCAGACTTAGAAAGAATAATGGGTTGATTTTCTTTTAATACACCTCTAGACAAACGTCCGATGGCAATTCGACCTACATAAGAGGAGAAATCCAAGGAGGTAATCAACATTTGCGTATTTCCTTCTTCAATTTTACGAGGAGGGAAATAGGCCATAATACGATCTAATAAAGGAGTGATGGTCGTTGTTGGACTTTTCCAATCTTCGGACATCCAACCATTTTTAGCCGAACCATAGATGGTTGGAAAATCTAGTTGTTCCTCATTTGCATCCAATTCGAACATTAAATCGAATACTTTTTCGTGTACTTCTTCCGGTGTACAATTTTCTTTGTCCACCTTATTGATAACCAACAATGGTTTCAATCCCAATGAAAGCGCTTTTTGCAATACAAATCGTGTTTGCGGCATGGGTCCTTCAAAAGCATCCACTAATAAACAAACACCATCGGCCATGTTCAATACACGCTCTACTTCACCACCAAAATCGGCGTGACCAGGAGTGTCGATGATGTTAATTTTTGTTCCTTTATACGTAACAGAAACGTTCTTTGAAACGATGGTAATACCACGCTCACGCTCCAAATCGTTATTATCCATGATCAAGTCACCAGTTGGACGATCACGTTCATTGATCATTGTTCCTGCTTCAATGATTTTATCCACCAATGTCGTTTTACCGTGGTCAACGTGTGCAATAATGGCGATGTTTCTAATTTCCATAATACTATTATGATGTTTTATATCTACTTACTGAGTTTTAGCTTATGATCTTTTACGGTCTCCACCGAAAGATTTACGTTCACCACGTGGACGATCTCCGCCTTCGCTTTTTGCACCAAAACCACCACTGCGGCTTGATCCACCTGAGCTACTGCCACCGGAACGGCCAGCGTATCCGCCACCACCTGATCCACCAGAGCGACCAGAGAAACCTCCGCCACCTGATCCGCCAGAGCGACCAGAGAATCCACCTCCGCCAGAACGACCGGAGAATCCTCCCCCGCCACCTGAGCGACCAGCGTATCCACCGCCACCACCTGAACGAGACTCACCTCCAAATCGACCGCGTCCACGTCCGCCTTCGCTGCGACCTGATCCACCTTCTTTTGAAGCGGTAACTTCAATGCTTACTTGATGTCCTTCGAAATCTGTACCGTTGACATTTTTCAAGATTTTTTCTGTGTGCTCTTGATCTGCTTCAAAGAAAGAGTAAGACGTCATTAAATCAATGCGTCCTACCGCCTGTGAATTCAAGCCAGTAGCATCACAAACGATGCGTAATAAAGCACCTGGATTTAATCCATCGCGACGACCAATGCTAACAAAAAATCGCGTTTTACCTTCTTCACGTGCACGATCCGATTTCACACCTTTACGTTCACCACCACGATCATCTCTTGCTGCTGCATTCAAATCACCTGCGCGGTCATAGTAATTGATGAAACGGTTAAATTCAGTCGAAACAAAGCGTTTGATGATGTCTTCTTTTGATAAACTTTCAAAAGATTCTAAAATCTGAGGCATAAACTTCGCGATGTCATCTTCTTTCACTTCCGTTGCAATGGTTTTATTGATCAACTTCATCAACTGAATTTCACAAATCTCCTCTGCATTTGGAATTTCACCAACCGTAAACGTCGTGCGCATTTGACGTTCGATGGCTTTAATCTTTCCTATTTCACGTCCATTAATCAAGACCAATGATTCACCTTTCTTACCTGCACGAGCGGTACGACCACTTCGGTGTGTGTAATTTTCGATGTCATCAGGTAAATTATAATTGATGACGTGTGTAATGTTATCAATATCCAATCCACGTGCTGCTACATCAGTTGCAACAAGGATTTGCAATTCTTTCGAACGAAAACGATCCATTACACGATCGCGCATTGCTTGCGTCAAATCACCATGTAAAGGTTCTGCATTGTATCCTTCGCGGCCTAATTTCTCAGCAACGGTTGCTGTTTCATTTTTAGTACGACAGAAAATCAAACCATAAATACTTGGATTGAAGTCAATTAAACGTTTAATTGCTTCGTAACGATCGCGTTCTTTCACCATGTAATAGATGTGATCGATGTTCTCGTTACTTTGATTTTTGTGACCGATAGAAACCTCAAGAGGATCGTGCATGTATGTTTTCGCAATGCGTGCTACTTCCGTAGGCATCGTTGCTGAAAACAACCAAACATTTTTGTCAATTGGTGTTGTTTCCAATACCGCATCAATGTCTTCTTTGAATCCCATGTTCAGCATTTCATCTGCCTCATCTAGCACGACATAACGTACTTGAGATAGTTGAATTACTTTTCGATTCATTAAATCAACGAGACGACCAGGAGTAGCCACAATAATGGATGTCCCTTTTTTAATGTCCGTGATTTGTTTTCTGATATCTGTACCTCCATATACCGCTGTAATGTTACAGTCAAGGTATTTAGCAAACACATTTAAGTCCTTCGCGATTTGCAAACAGAGTTCGCGAGTTGGACAAATGATCAAACCTTGTGGAAGTCTGGCTTTTGTATCGATGTTATTAATTAACGGCAAGCCGAATGCCGCTGTCTTTCCTGTTCCTGTCTGCGCTAGGCCGACAAAGTCGCAATCTTCCTGCATCAGGTAGGGAATTGCTTTTTCTTGGATGGGGGTCGGTGCTTCAAAACCCAATTCTGTTAACGACTTCAGCACCTCACTCCTCAATCCGAGCTCTTCAAATGTCATCTTGTTATTTTAAATTTGGGTGCAAAGATACACATAATAAAAAGATAAGTTGTTAATAAGTTCATTCTTCGTGTTAAAAAACCATTAAAGAAACTAATTGTTAGCACTTTAACTCCACTTGATGCTCACTTTCTCTTATAAAATAAAATCACCGAAATCATACTATAAATGACTCATTTCATGTAATTTGAGTAATTTCCGTATATGAAAAATAGGACACTCCTACTTACCATGCTTTTTTTCGGCATGAATCACCTGTCTACCCTGCTTGCTCAACGCGTGCATTCATTGGTTTCAACGATTCAAGTCGATTCCATTATGACGGTGAAACCCGGAGCCTCGAAAATGGCGTTTAATCCAATTACCCAAAGCATTTTTTACACCAGTTCAGACGGAAAAATATACGAGGTGTTTGAAACAGTGGGAGTTGATTCTTTGCGTTTCGATGCTAGTCAACATGGACTTACTAGGGTTCAAGGATTGTGTTTTTTAGACAGTACCATGTTCCTAGCTGGAAATCTTTGGGGAAACACCACTGGGGTTGGAATGATTGTCAAAGGAACTTTAATGCCTGATGGCACACGACAATGGACAACCATTGTCGTAACGGAAGCTTATCCAACAAGTAGTCCCTATGGTGATAATGGATTTACGGGCATCAATGTGGATCCATCTGGACAATTCCTTTATTTTTCTGGCGGATCAAGAACCTCCTTTGGAGAAGTAGAAACCAACAATGGCAATTATCCAGGAATGCGTGAACAAGCATTGACGAGTAAAATTTACCGAGTTCCCCTTGATGCTGAAAATCTCTATTGGCTGAACGACTCTACATTTCTGGAGAACAGCGGGTTTGTTTTTGCTGAAGGAACCAGGAATGCTTATGACATGGCTTGGAACGCGGAAAACCATCTCTTTGCGATTGACAATGCTGGTGAACGAGACGACCCAGAAGAATTAAATTGGATACAACAAGGCCATCATTACGGTTTCCCATGGAGAATTGGTGGAAATGAAAATCCACTTTTATCCCCAACTTATGATGCTGCTCAAGATCCTTTAATCAATCCTCAAAACAGTGCTTTCCTAGCGGGGGATTTCAATCCTGACCCCCTCTTCCCTCCTATTCCGACAGGCATTCAATTCACTGAGCCTTTGAGGCATTATGGAAACGCTGCAGATTATTATAAGGATGCCTTAAACGGAGAAATTAAACGTGCAAATGTTGAAGATACGTTTATTCGGACGTTTACAGCGCACCGTTCGCCATTGGGACTTGTCATCGATCGTGACAGTTTAATGAACGGTATTTTTAAAGGGAAGTCTTTTATCATGAGTTTTATGCCCGGCGGAGATAGCACAGGATCTACCCCTTTATCCCCTTGGGGTTCACCATGTCCATTTGTTGATCCTTCCAGGGAATTGGTCATGATGAGCTTAAATTTCGACACAAGTTTAATGGATTATGTCATTCATTCGGAGAACATTGCTACCGGTTTTTACCTCCCTGTGGATGTAGAGCAACTTGAAAATGTGCTTTACATCATTGAGAATAACGGAGCATTATGGAAACTCACTTTTCCATCACAAATCATTGAACTACCCATTTGTTATGCTGAAGGCCTCATTGTTTACCCTAATCCATTTTCCAGCGCTTGTCAAGTTTATTTCCCTAACCCAAGCGCAGAAACACGAACGATAAAACTCTATGCTCAGTCTGGTACACTTGTTTATCAATCTGTTCCATTCAATGGTTCATTTTTTACGCTTGAAAAACCTCTGATCGCTAATGGCAATTACACACTTGTGATAGACGCATCCGGCGAGCAGCGAGCGAAACAGCGGGTTATGATGTATTAAAAGCAGCGCATTCTTCAACATTATTTTCAACTTTGGACAACATGATTTTGGATTCTAGCGTTTTCAACGACTAAAATTCCTATTTTTGACACAAATTAAAACGAACACATGAATCTGACAGGTATCATTTCCATCTCTGGTAGACCAGGGTTATTTAAAGTTATCGCTCAAGGAAAAAATAGCGTGATTGTTGAATCGATGATTGACAAAAAACGTTTTCCAGCATATGCGACAGAGAAAATTTCAACCTTGGAAGACATTAGTATTTTCACTTATGAAGAAGATGTGAAATTGACCGATGTACTAGCCAAAATGAACGAAACATTTACTGATAATTGTCCAGCACACAAAGAGGACATGAACGTATTGGCGAAATCATTGGAATCTTTTTTACCAAATTGGGACAAAGAACGCGTATATCCATCGGATGTTCGAAAAATCTTCCAATGGTATCACTTAATTAAACAAGCTGGCTTATTTGAAGCAACAGCTGAAGGAGCTGAAGGTACCGAAGCGCCAGCGAAAGAAGCGAAAGTAAAAGCAGAGCCCGCAAAGAAAAAAGCAGCAGCAACTGCAGGACCTGCAAAAGCAGCAAAACCAGCGAATGTAAAAAAAGCCGCACCGGTGAAAACAGGAAGTTCTCGCGGAAAATAATCAATCTAGATCCAATTCAAAATTCACCTGTCCAATCGTCAGGTGAATTTTTTTGTCCAAAAAATTTATACCATGATCATTCAGAAAAAAAAACGTCAGTTCATCCATGAAAACTTGATCATTCAAGCATGGGAAGATTTAAAGCCCTATTTCGACGATTTACTCGCAAGAGACATCACCACGCTTGCATCCTTTCAAAAATGGTTGGAGGACCGAAGTGAGCTAGACGCAATCATGGAAGAAGATTTAGCGTGGCGTTATATTCGCATGTCCATTGAGACAAACAACGAAGAACTCGCATCTGCTTACACGTTTTTTGTGACGAAAATTCAACCGGAGTTAGCTCCTTTGGACGATGCCTTGAATCGAAAATTCATGGAATCTCCATTGCGTCATGAGTTCGATGATTCCGCTCATCAAATTTACTTTAGAAGCATTGAGACACAAGTGAATTTGTTTCAAGAGAAAAACGTTCCTATTGAGGCAGAACTAAACGAATTGACTCAGAAGTATGGAGCAATCAGCGCAGCGCAGTCCATTGAATACCTGGGTGAAACGATGACCATGCAAAAAGCGAGTCAATTGTTAAAAGAACAAGATGAAGTGATTCGTCAAACCGTTTTCAACAAAATAGTGGAACGTCGAAGGGTTGACACAAAAGCATTAGATGACTTATACACCCAATTGATCACAAAACGACATGAACTTGCGCAAAATGCAGGATTCGAGAATTTCAGGGATTATAAATTTCAATCCTTG
Source organism: Crocinitomicaceae bacterium (assembly GCA_030727405.1). GTDB lineage: Bacteria > Bacteroidota > Bacteroidia > Flavobacteriales_D > Crocinitomicaceae > UBA952. The sequence continues at coordinate 73,633 of JANRBR010000018.1, forward strand.
GGTCGTTTCGATTACACCAAAGAAGACTGTTTTGCCTTTCATCACGCCATTCAAACGCACATTGTTCCACTTGTCAAGGAGATTCAATCCAAAAAACTAGCACTCACTAGAGAAGCGAAATTCAAACCTTGGAATACCGAAGTTGATCCAGAAGGAAAAGCACCATTAAAACCATTTGAAACAGGCAAAGAAATGCTGGACGGATGCATTGAAATGCTTGGGAATCTGGACCCTTATTTTGCAGATTGCTTGAAGACCATGGAAAAAATGGGACACTTGGATTTAGACTCCAAGGCTGGCAAAGCTCCAGGCGGATACAATTATCCACTGTATGAAATTGGTGTTCCCTTTATCTTTATGAACGCCGTAGGGGCTCAGCGTGATTTAGTGACGATGGTACATGAAGCTGGACATGCTGTTCATTCGTATTTAAGCCGTGATTTAACCCTAACAGGATTCAAGAACTTACCATCTGAAGTCGCAGAATTGGCATCAATGTCGATGGAGTTACTTTCCATGAAGGAATGGGGGAAATTTTATTCAAATGAAGACGAATTAAACCGCGCCAAACGAGAACAATTAGAAGGAATTTTAAAGATTCTTCCTTGGATTGCACAAATTGATTCTTTTCAGCATTGGGTGTACGAACATCCGAACCATAACGTAGAAGAAAGACATGCACATTGGTCAAGTTTATCCAAAGATTTTGGCACAGGATTAACAGATTGGACAGGATACGAAGATCAAATCGCCACATCATGGCAACGACAATTACACTTGTTTGAAGTGCCTTTTTACTACATTGAGTATGGCATTGCGCAATTGGGTGCGTTGGGCGTTTGGATGAACAGCTTAACAAATTTCGAATCCGGATTAACCGCCTATCAAGAAGCCTTGAAATTGGGTTATACAAAATCCATTCCTGACATTTATGAAACCGCAAATGTACCATTTGACTTTTCCTCGAATCGCTTAAAAGCCTTAGCTGCATTCATTCAAAGTGAATTGAAAAAACTTGATTAGAAATAAATTCAGCATCATTTTATGTTGATTTTAAATTTCTCTTTATATTTGCACCCTCAATCAATAAGTGTTACTTTATGTTTGAGTGAAATAAGATGGCGCGATAGCTCATCCGCCTCTTCGCCGCGGCGAAGGAGGTTAGAGCGTAGAAATATAGATGGCGAGATAGCTCATCCGCCTAGGCGGAGGTTAGAGCGTAGAAATATAGATGGCGAGATA
>JANRBR010000019.1:0-39899 GCA_030727405.1 Crocinitomicaceae bacterium
TTGGTTGAATAGAAAAGCAAAAAAAAAAGCCAAGTGAAAACTTGGCTTTTAACGAATAAGGTATGAAGCCTAATAATTACCAGTTACTTTGAAGGAAACCAAAACGTCACTTGGGAAATAATAACTATCATAGTTTAAGTAGGGGCATTTTGTTATGGTAAAAGTGCCGTTATTATTATCCGTCACGAAAACATTTTGTCCGGCAAACATGGTGGCACCAGAATTTGTATTTTGAATTAAAACCTGGCTTGATGCCATGCCCGATGTTGTGGTGCTCGTCGAGTATACAAGACTTGTGGGGTTTCCTCGAAAGATGAATTTATACGTTGCTGAACCGAATTGAACGGAGTAATGTTTGAATACACCCCCTCCGGAGGTCCCTGTCAATGTGGCATTATTCGTTGTTCCAAAATCTATGACACCTGTACTTCCTGATCCATTTACCAAGTATGTATTGTTCGTAATGTTACAAGGCGCATCGATTTCGGTCGAAAAAGCAACCGGAGTACTTCGGATTAATTTCCCGGATTTCGTCCCAAGGAAACTACTGAAATAATAAGTCTGTCCTGCTACGAAATTGGAAGCATTCATCGTTAATTGAACAACATTGCTTGTAATTTGATCTGTTTTTACCTGATTTTCTTGAATATAATGATTCGAAGATATTCCGGCAGAAAAACCGACCACACTTACATTCTTTGGAGTGATTTGCTCCAAGTTGGCAGTTAATACAATTTGACCTGACGAATTTTGTGTAACGGTAAAATTAATGATGGGATCCTCTTGTTTCGTGCATGAGAATAGCAACAATAATGGAAGGGTAAAGATTAGATATTTCATAAAATAAAGTTTAAAAACGAATACCAAGTCCAAATTGATGATACGTTGTTGAGATAATGTTGAAAGCTGAGGATGAATTTGAAGACACTACATTGTAATCTTCAGAGTAATTTTTTGCAAGGGTATATTCCGTGTAAAAGGCAATTTTACCAAATGCTTTTTCAAATCCAAGGTGAAATCGAATGCCTCCGTGCGCAAAACTTCGCGTATCACTGATGGTGATTGGATCCAAAATATTTTCATATACTTTACTTGTATAGATCGTTTGATCTAAGCCAGCAAATAATTCTGGACCAAAATACAATTCTGGGAAATTTCTGAAGGGATTGTAATCAAGTCCCATTGCTAGGTCAATGGAATTGAATTTACTGTAACTTAGTGTTGCAGGTACAATGACATTTTGGGACATGTTGATAAATGGATCGTAATAATACGTTTCTGAAAATGTATTTAAAATCGAATCACTAGGCGCATATTTATAATATTCGATGGAAAATCGTCCTCGAACCTGGTAAAAATACTTTGAATTGAATTGCAAGGTCAGTCCTTTTCCTGGCTTTACTAAATTTCCAACGAGGTTGTTTGGAATGGACATTCCCGCTTTAATCCCCACGTTTCCAACATCCTGACCAAAGGCATGAACACTCAAAAGGCAAAAAAGAAAGAGGTTTCGAATGATTTTTGTTGATAATTGCATATGCTTTAAGTTGATGTACAGTGAGTTTTGGATATTATATCAATGGATAAATGAGCATGTTAAAACTTGATGCCAATAGTCAATTTGTGATTGATGTAGTTAAACATGTAATCCTCTTCGATCCCCAAATAATTATTGGCATTTTCAGAATCGTAAATTTCAGATGACATGCGCATGACGGAATACTCACCAAATACATTCAATGCACCGAAGGACTTTTCAAATCCGAAGTTTAATTTGAATGCAGTATGGAGGAAGGGTTCTGTATCAAGATCATATAGATAAGTCGGATTTGAATAGGTGAAACGCGCTAAATCCATCCCCACTAAGACTTCTGGCCCGCAATAAAACCAAGGCAATAAATCAGGAAGGATTTTGTAATCGAGTCCAATAGAACCATCAAAAGTGCTAAAATTTTGGCAGGTAAAGTCGGCATTTTCAACTTGGCCATTGTTGTAGTTGTAGATTTTTGTAATGGTTCCTAAATTGCTTGGATTGTATTTAACGACATCGGCGGTAAATCTCCCACGTACTTGATAGAAATACGTAGAATTAAATTGAATACCCACACCTTTTCCGGGATTTAATAAAGTTCCCAGTATTCCATTTGGCATGGTAACTCCAGCTCTGATTCCAACATTCCCCATGTCTTGGCTGTGCACAATCATCGAACAGGATAAAAGGAACGTGAAAAGTACGAAGCGTATTTTCTCAAATTTCATAACTGGGTTTTTAGTAAGAAATTTTCAAATATTCAGGAATCAAGTATCCTGGAATCGCAAAGCCAACACCTTCTGTATCTTTTCCTACTAATTTGGCTTGAATCACTCCATGAAGAACTCCTGTTTTATCGAATAATGGTCCACCGCTATTTCCACCATTCAAACTCATGCTCAACTGAAGGACATTATTATTGTTCGTGTTGCGTTCGTTTGAAATCAAACCAATGCTTACGGATTGACCTAATTCGACTGATTTCGGTGCACCAATGGTATACACTTCGGATAAATTCTTAAAGGTCTTTTCCGAAGTCAAAAGGAATGCTTTCTCGAAGTTGTATTCTACTTTCAATAAGGCAATATCACGAGCGCGGTTGAAACGAACAATTTTCGCATCCAATGAAAGTCCATTTGCAAGCAATACTTTGAACTCTGCTTGTTTACTTTCTAATTCACCTGAAATCACATGGTAATTGGTTAGGATGTACCCATCTTGCGTAATGGCGAATCCTGATCCGTGTCCACCATCTTTGCGTTTGATGATGACACTAGCTAAACTAGCATCAGACAATTCTTTCACGATCGATGTTGGTTTTACCAGCACTAATGGCGCTTCTTTGAAACTAAAGTCGGTTTGAATACCAATGTTATTATTAAACAAATCTGTTTTGCGCAATTCATGGAAACTTCGTGCGATGGCGTCTCCCACCATTTCAACGTAGTCAGGAGCAGAATAACCCCTTGTGACAAATGGATCCGAAAAATTATAGACCTCTGTAGAATCAATGATTTCGTCGTACATGTTCAATAAGTACCAAGAAATTCCTAATCCCAGTTTTCGGTAATTGTTTGTTCCTCCGTAAATGATGAATTCATCCACCTTTTTTATTTTCGCTTGAACAACCATGGTGTTGTTGTCATCTTGAAAAATGCGGTTGATGGTATCTACGTAACCTGTTTCAAGCAGGATGTTGAACAAGTCTTCAGAGAAACGCGTATCGTCTGTAAAGATGCTTTTCCCATCTTTTTTCTCGTTTATTGAGGTAGAGGCTGAGATTTGATTTTTTTTCTTTTTATTCAGTTTATCAAGGCGTTCTTGTTCTTTTAATCGTGCTGCTTCATCATTTTTCTTGCGAAGTTCAATCTCTTCCAATAATTTTTGATCGATGTCCTCCGTGTCATTCACATAATAGACCTTAATATCCTTCGTTTGGTCCTTAATGTCAACTTTGATGGCATTTACTTTGATGTAACGTTGTGAGCTTTCTCTTTTACAATAGAGAATTTGATTGTTTAAATTGATTTCTTTCGGGTAATCCAATGACGTTTCTAAGTTAATCAAGATTTGTCCATAACCCAAAACCATAAAAGGCAAATCTAAAACAGCCAATGGATAAAATGCAGGTGAACGACGGTAAGGACGCAACATGACGTGCTCATCTTTGTATCCTGGAGTTGTTACAACAACCTGCTGCAAACCTCTTTTATGAATCTTGTGTTCAAATGATTTTCCCTTTCCAATGTTTTCGCCATCAATTGCAACTACGGTGGAGTCGTTTTCGGTGTTGAATTGAACGTTTTGTTTTTTAGGGATAAAAATGGCTGTGCAAGAACTGGTTAATAGGACCAATGCAAGGCTAGAAAAGCGTAAAAAATGGGACATACGTATTTTATTGAAACGGTGAAATTAGAAATATTTTATTGATAGCGATTTTTTTACATAAAAAAAGGCTGGTCATTGACCAGCCTTTGCAATTTTAGGATTGAAATTACTCTTTCACAAATTGTTTTACCACGGCTTTATCATTGTTGTATAAACCAAGGTAATACGTTCCAGCTGCTAGTTTTTTACTCATTTCAATCGTTTGTTTCACTTTTCCATCCGTTGCGGCGATGTTAAAGGTGCTTACTAGTTGACCAGCAACATTGAATAATTTTCCTTCAACAAAAGCTCCGTCTACTCCATCCATTTCCAATTCAAAAACACCGTTGTTTGGATTTGGATATATTTGAACGAACTGAAAGCCTATTTCTTCAAGGCTATTCGAATTAATGGTCACCTCCATGCTTGAAATACATCCGTTTGCATCCTTAATGTAAACCGTATAAACACCAATTCCTAATCCTGAAAAAAGAGATCCGGAATAATAGTTGGTTCCATTCATGCTATATAAATACGGCGTGTTACCACCTGCTCCAGTTACTGTAATGGTTCCATTCGTTCCATTCGATTGCGTCGTAGCGCATGTTAAGGTTAAAGGTGCTGGAGCGGTAATAGTAGTTGTAAACGTTTGTTGACATCCATTTGCATCTTTCACGGTAACCGTATAATTTCCAGCGGCTAATCCAGTAAATGTAGTATTGGACACAAAAGTGGTTCCATTAATGCTGTAAGTTAATGGAGCACTTCCGCCTGAAGCACTTACGAAAATTTGACCGTTGTTTAATCCAGCACAAGAAATCATGGTTGGAACCGCATTTACACCTATTGCGGCTGGCTGCGTAATGGTAAAGCTTGAAGATCCAATGCATCCATTGGCATCCTGAGCGAATAAGGTATAATTTCCTGCAGCTAAATTATTGAAGTTGTTTGAAGATTGGAAGTTTGTTCCATTGATGGAATAACTGTAAGCAGCTTGACCACCAGTTGCTGAAATCGTGATGGCTCCATTGGTATTGCCATGACAAATAATAGAACTAGTTTGTGTTGGCGCAACATTAATAATGGCTGATGCTGGAAGGACAAATGTTCCAAAACCTGAACAGACTCCATTTTCCGTGATTGTATACGTATACGAACCTGGTCCCAAGTTACTGAAGATCGGCGTCGATTGCGGCGCCCCATTGTTTAATGAATAAGTATAAGGTGTCGCACCTCCAGTTGCGGATAAAGTTACCTGTCCGCTATTTGAGGTACAAGTTGGTAAGAAGTTAATAGTCGAATTCGTTGTGATGCTTGAACCACCAACAACGTTCATGGTCAATGATTTCGTATTATTACACACATTGTCATCTGGCGATGTTCCATTGACTGTTATCGTGGATATGTTAATGGTATTGCTTCCGCTCACTAGTCCGTTCACATTGATAAAGATGGTATCTAATGCCCCAGTAGTTGTTAATTGATTAGACGTGTAATTGACTGATGAGACTGCACCACTACCAACTTGCCAAGTGATCACTCCAGATGTAATGGAGGTAGATCCAGTTTGTTCGATGACAACTCCCACTTGTGATGAAGAACCACATGCTGTTCCATTTCCTGGTATGAATAGTTGTGAAATGGATGCATCCAATAAATCTGGATTCATCCGAATGGCACTCACATTCGTTTTTGTTTGAGAGTTATGGTAAACTCCTGCAAAATAGAATGTTTTTCCGTCAAAATCATCTATGGACATGTGGTGGTAATCACCCCAACGTGTATTACCTGTTTTAGATGATGTTCCCGCAATAATCGTCGTTTCAGGCATGGTCATTTGTCCAAGTGGATCACATGGTTTTCTTCCGGTCATTTTTATAGAAGGAAAATCACCAGCAGTATTGCTTGAAGTAGAATACGCCATGATGATGTTTCCAAATTTATCGATGTTGATGGATGGCATCCAACGACTCGTTCCATTTCCAGGAGCATATGTTCCTTCTTGATAATTCGTCCAAGTTGGAGTGGTGACATTCGAAGCACGACGTAACTCCACCCAGCGAACACCAGCTCGGTCTGCACCGTCTACATCCGTCGCTAAGGCAGCTAGGATTGTTTGGTGGTCATCAAAAACCCGCATTGGCGCTTTGTACATGACGGTCTCCCTCAGTGGATCTAAGGTGTTTGTTGTTCCCGGCTGTTTGATACAAGCAAAACTGGTTAATCCACATAATTTGGAGTCAATTTCAGCGATGGCAATGTCTTGTATTTTCGCAACTGAAGCAGTGTTTGCCGTCCAGTTAATGGTCATTTCCCACAATTCTATCCAGTCATTTGTCCCGCTGTCTGGAGATCCATTCGTGTGTGATTCATCGTCGCGGTGACGAATAAACAATGGTTTCATTCCAGTCGGCGCTGGATTATCACCCTCTAGATCAACTGGTGTAATGGATTGAAATCCAAATCCATTCAACGAATACCCAATGGTTGTTTTTATAAACGGAGAGGTAGCTCCGGCAATCATTGCACTAATTTTCATCGCATAAACCGTTGGCGGTCCTCCTTGATTCGTACTGGCAATAAAGGCATCGGATGATTCACAGAAACCATATTTTGGATAATCTGGAAAAGAAGTACATGTAAATGAGTAGGTGTAATATGCTCCTTGTGGATTACTCGTTTGAGAAACGTGAATGAGTAATTTATTTCCTGAACTCGAAAATTCGGTTAAAAACCATCTTTTTGCAGGTTTGTAATAAAGGACAATTGGATCGCCTAATCCAGCGGAACCACCTAAAGATTGCATGGTTACTGAACTGACAATGGTTGCACCTGTATTTTTATTAAATATTCGGTAAACTGCTCCACCGTTTGAATTCGTGGATTCAATCACCACGTTACTGTCCGCATCTAACGTTGGATCAGGAGGCGACAAGTTGGTTCCTAGTCCTTGGAATGCCCATAGCACACTTGCCGATGCATTTTTTTCGGTCGTCGCATGTTGTTGCCAAACCCAATCTGGATTGTGCGTGTTGCTTTGGTCCACTTCTACAAGTTCCCTCCCCTTAAAATTTGGTTTGATGAGCGCTTCATGTGGACTCACCTGACTTGCTGTTGCGGGAACCAAATGAGAAATGGTTGGAGAAAAGTTGCCTAGAAATTCAGAGCCTTGAGCGAAAGCAAAGAAATTCAACAGTGCAAATACACATAGGTAAAGTAATCTTTTTTGCATAGTTAATAGTTTTGAGCACTAAATATAAGACATTCTTTTCAATTGGCTATCTTCGTCTTTCAAAAAGAATCCTTCATGAAAATCATTTTGTCACCTGCCAAAAACATCAATGAACTAGCCTTTAGAATTGATGAATCAACCTTTCCAGTTTTTGAAAAAGAAGCAAACTTTCTTGTCAAAGACTTAAAGAAAATGAAAAAGCCTGATTTACAAAGATTAATGGGTGTTTCGATTGATTTAGCAGAACAAAATTGGCTTCGATTTAAACAATGGAAAAAAGCTTCCCTTGACCCTGCTTCCACATTGACGGCTATGCGAGCATTTAGCGGCGAGGTTTACCGTGGATTTAACATCGAGAGTCTTGACGAAAAACATTATGGCAAACTTAATCAGCAAATACGCATTTTGTCCGGTTTGTATGGAATTTTGAAGCCATTGGACTTAATTCATCCATACCGCTTGGAAATGGGAACAAACTATTCACCGAAGCCAGATCAAAAAAACCTTTATGAATTCTGGGGAGATAAAGTGACCAAAGCACTTAAAAAAGAACTGTCAAAGGAAGAGGTCATCATCAATTTGGCATCAAGTGAATATAGCAAAGTGATTCAGCAAAAGCTGCTTAAAAATAAAATAATCACACCTATTTTTAAGGAGTTTAAAGAAGGCAAATACACCATCGTTTCCATGTATGCAAAACATGCACGTGGAGCAATGGCGCGTTACCTCATCGAAACAGATTTGAACGATGTAGAAGATTTGAAGTTGTACCAAACAGATGGATATCGGTACGATGATCTACAATCAACCGCAACTGAGTGGGTGTTTACACGGTGAAATCTACCTCTGGATTTCGCTCCAGAATTTCCCAGGTATGATCTGCCAACAATTTAACCGTAGCAAAAAACAACAAATCCTGTCCTGATTTCCCCCACTGTGTAGGTCCAACCAACGAAAGCAGAAATTTCCCATTCGATCTTTTGTACAAATGATAAGTGTGGTTGATGAACGGTTCAAATCGCATTTCACACTGATAAATGAAGTGGGAAATCTCTTTGCGTTCATTTAATTTTTTCGCTTGTGTAGCCAACAGTTGCATTTGCTCATACAATTGTGCTAATTGCATGTCCGTTTGGTGCTCCATGGCACTCATTGCGCGACCTTTGATTTTCCCTTGGTCCTCTGGTTTTATGATCGCCGATCCTGCGTGATGGGCATACTCCAAAGAATGCGGGTTTTCCGTGATTTTATCAGGGTCTATGGGATTTACAAATGCTTTTTTTCCTTCTGTTCGACTCACAAAAATAAGTTTGATAGGTTTTTTCCAACAGACGCACCAATGGCTACGCCCATTCCTCCCATACGAACACCAAATGCAATGTTTTTGTTCGTTTTTTGAATAATTGGTTTCTTTTCTGATCCAACGGCCATTATTCCTGACCATGAGTAATCAATATCAAAACAAGACTTAGGTAAAAGATTTGTCGACAATATCCTTGACAATTCACTTTGTATGACCTCACTCGTTTCAAATTCTGTGCTTGTTTCGCCTTCGAAATCTAAGTGCCTACCTCCCCCGAACAATATCCGATCCCCAACATTACGAAAGTAGTAATACCCGGAATGCATGTGAAATGTGCCTTGGATCGTCAAGTTTTTGATTGGCTTGGTGACGAGTACTTGAGCCCTTGCAGGAGAAATATCAGGTAAATAATCCTTAGCGAAAGCATTCGTGCAGACCAGTAAATTGCACGATTTTAAAGTGCCTTCAGAGCTTTGTATTTCCACATGGTCCGAAAACGATTCGAAGGATAAAACATGGATACCAAACAGAAATTGAATGCCGTCGGCAACGCACAAACGGTGTAATTCTGTGATCAATTTACCCGTGTGTATTGCGCCTTCAAGTTGATTGTGGTAGGCCGTTCCGATTCCTTCAAACCCGGAAACTGCTGTGATGTCTTTGTCTATTGAATAGGTGTTTCGATGCCCGTTGATTTCGAAGATTTTTTCATTGAGGTAATCCAAGAAAGCATCCGGCAATGGTTTTTCATGGCTTAACAATAAATCCCAGGATCCAGATGCCTGGTATTCAATTCGATTGGGGTCGACTAATGTAAATAATTCTTGCAGGCCTTCCATTCGCATGGCAACCGTTTCCCATACCGTGTTATCGCTCATTTTCGAAAGGTCTTCGTATAATTCTGTCGGACTACCAAAGCAGGTGAATCCTGCATTTTTTGTACTTGCACCGGTGGGAAGGTAACCACGTTCAATGATGCAAATTTTCGCCTTCGGATGTGCTTTGCGAAGGTGCAATGCGGTACTCATTCCTACAATGCCCGCACCAATGATAGTGAAATCAATTCCTTCAGTGTAAACCGAACGTTCCCAGAAACTTAACTTGGAAAAAGGCAGCATTTTTTTAGCTCATTAAATTTTTGCAAATTTGTGTTTGAAACAAATGTATGATTTTACGTTGATACTATGCTTTGTTTTAATGTGATCGCTATGAATAGACTTCTTATTTTTCTCTTGTTTTTAGTGCTTCAATCCGAGGCGATTGGACAAACAACTGTTATTGTTTCAGTAGAAGGTGCCGTTCAAGATTTTGCCAATGGTAAAAAACTTTATGGTGCAACTGTAAATGTGATTCAAAATGGGGTTTCGATTTCACAAGTTATTTCAGAGGACAACGGTACTTACTTTGTTTCTGCGAAAGTAAATCCGCTTCAATTAATGGCCATTGTGATAGCTAAGGATGGATACATGACCAAAAAGATGTCCTTTGATTTGAAAACGCTCGTTCCAAAATCAAGCTCTACTAGCGCCATTAAATTACTAAATAATCTTCCCTTGCAGTTGTATGAAAATCGTCCAAATGTCGATTTGGCATTTACGAAAGAAACTTACGCAGAAAAATTTGTTTGGGATCAAGCGATTTACAAAGCAATTCCGGATGCTCAAGTGAAAGCAGATATGGATAAAAAAGTATTGGAGCTATACAAGAGTGCTTCCGATAAGGCAAAAACCACCGCATATGTTTCTGCTGCTGATTTAGCAGTCAGTCAAAAAGAATATGACAAGGCCATTCAATACTATGATTCTGCCTTAGTTGTTTCGCCCTCAGATCCGGGAATTACTCAAAAGAAATTATCCGTACAAACAATCATTCAAATCAATGAGAATGAAGCGAAGCGTAAAAAAGAATTTGATCGTTTAAAAACAGAAGGAGACCTTGCTTTTGATGCGAAAAATTGGGTGGATGCTGAAAAAAAATACAAATTGGCCGACCAGCAAATACCGAAGGACACCTATATTGTTTCTCGCTTGACAAAAATTACGGAGATCGTTGCAGATGAGAAGAAAAATGCTTCCAATAAGTTAGAATTTGATAAACAAATGCAAGCAGCTGCTGGACTAGTAACTTCCAAAAAATACCCGGAGGCCATTTTCAAGTATAATGAGGCGATTAAATTACAACCTAGCCAGAAGGAAAAGGTTGAAGCTGAAATCACCAAAATAAAGAACACGCAACAAGACATCACGACGGAAACGGAAGTCAAAAAAATGTTGAAACAAGCGGGTGATCTTTACACACAGAAAAAATACGATCCATCCATCGAAATGTACAAAAAAGCAGATGCGCAGATTGCCTTGTTTAAAAAACAAGCATTGATTGATCAATATTCGAAAGAATTGCAAGCTGGAATGAAAAAAGTGACCGATTGGAAAAACTCCCAAGATCAGGTCTATAAGGATCAATTGGAAAAAGCAAACGACAACTTTTTAAAAGGTCCAACAGGATATGCTAAAGCGAAGGAAATTTTAAATTCTACACCAATGAAAAGCAGGTCCGCGGAGCCATCTGTCGTTGAACTTAACGAAAAGATTGCCAAAATGGAGGCCTATTATAAGGATAGAAAAGCTGCTTACACTACTGTTAAATCCAAAAACAATGCGCAAGCGCTTACTCAATTAAAGGCTGTACAACTCCTGGCAAATGGACATTCAAAATACTTGCCTGCAACGGAATTACCTCAGTTGCAAAAAAGCATTGATTCCTTACAATTGATTATCCTCCCGAGTGTTGTTCAAGTCGTTCCAACAAAAACAGTTCAACAAGATGAAGTCGTGGGTACTCAGCTAAAGGCTCCAGGTGAACGCACGAATGGAACATCAGATCAAGCCTTCAATGACTTGAATGCAACAAAAGAGCAGAAAGCGGAGCGTCCTCAAGAAGAGATTCAGGAAATTAAAAATGTCTTTGATTATCAAAACCATTTCAATAAAACGGTGGATGAAATCCAAAAAGTTTCAACAGGAAATGAGATAGAGGCGTTTAAATCTGAACAAACCATTCTGGAGAGAAAGAATCAACTTGAAAGCGATCAAAGACAAAATGACATGCAAAAGGAATTGCAAAAAAATGAAGTTGCCATTAGCGATCGTAACAAAGTTCAAGAGGGGATACAGCAACAAAATGGAGAACACATTACAGATTGGAAAAATGCAAAGGATGTTTTGAATGCAAAAGAACAAAAAGCAGCAGATCAAAACGTCGAAACCCAACAAACCCTTTCTAACCGCATTTCAAATGAGGCCGATCTTCGCTCGGAAGAGTTGAAATTAAAAGAACAGAAAGATTTAGTTGCGCAAGAACAAATGAAAACAAATCATGAAATTGCCGTAACGAAGAAAATCGATGAAAACGCTGAAATTCAAGAGCAACAGCACTTGAAAATCGAAAAACTGGCAGAATCTAAATTGGAATTGAAACACACGCCTAACAACTTAAAAGATGAAGACGGTGTATTGTATCCAAAGAATGCCATGACTGAAACAACGTACACGATTAAAAACGATCAGAACCATGTTACAACCGTTATTGTTCGTCGAGTAGTCGTGAATAAAACGGGGTATGGCGTTGTATTTGAACAAACAACAAACGAAAGTGGAATCAACTCGTTTACAAGAGACGGTGCGGTTATCACTGATTATATCTGGTTCAATGAATCCACTGGAGCAAACGTTATTGAAAAGTAAAATCCATAGTGGATTGTCAGTAACTATTCCCTCTCAGCCTTAGAATCCTATCTCCTTTCTACTACTTTCGTGAAAACACATGAAATGAAAGTACATTTTATTGCTATCGGAGGAAGTGCCATGCACAACTTGGCAATTGCATTAAACCGCAAAGGGATTGAGGTTAGTGGATCAGATGATGAAATTTTTGAGCCTTCAAGAACGCGTTTGGAAAAAGAGGGAATATTGCCTGCTCAGTTGGGTTGGGATCCATCACGAATTACAACTGATCTAGACGCTGTTATCCTTGGTATGCATGCTAGAGAAGACAATCCTGAGTTATTAAGAGCGAAGGAACTACAGATCCCCATTTATTCTTATCCCGAATATTTATACGAACAAAGCAAAGATAAAATCCGCATTGTCATCGGTGGTAGTCATGGTAAGACAACCATTACTTCTATGTTGTTACACGCCATAAATAAATTGGGTTTAAATGTGGATTACATGGTCGGAGCACAATTGGAAGGTTACGACTGCATGGTGAAATTAACACCTGACGCTAAATACATGATTTTGGAAGGGGATGAATATTTAAGTTCTCCAATCGATCGTCGTCCAAAATTTCATTTGTATCGCCCTGATGTAGCTTTAATCAGCGGCATTGCGTGGGACCACATCAATGTATTTCCAACATTTGAAAATTACGTGAAACAATTCGAAATCTTTTGCGATTTGATTGAACCAAATGGAACTTTTATTTACAATTCGGAGGACCCAGAAGTACGGAAGCTAGGTGAACAGTCGCGCAAGGAACGAAAAGCAATTGCCTATCAAACTCCTACTTTCGAACCCACCGAATCTGGAACACTTTTGCAATGGGAAGGTGAGAAGTATCCCTTGTTGATTTTTGGACCACACAACCTGCAAAATTTAATGGGAGCGATGAATTTAGCAGCATCCATCGGGATAACAAACAGTGATTTCTTGCAGGCGATGACTGATTTTACCGGTGCGGGAAAACGCTTGCAAAAAGTGATTGAACGTCCAGACTTCGTGCTGTTTAAAGATTTTGCCCATTCCCCATCGAAGTTGAAAGCAACCACTGCAGCGGTTAAACACCAATACCCTCATCGAAAAGTGGTTGCTTGCATGGAGTTACATACCTTTTCTTCTTTGAAAAAAGAGTTTTTACCTCATTATGAAAATGCCATGATCGCAGCAGATGAAGCGCTGGTATACTTCAATCCTGAGGTGGTTCACCATAAAAAATTAGAACCGATTTCCATTCAGCAAGTTTCCGATGGATTCGGGGGTGGAGTTGATGTCAAAAACAAAACAGCCGATGTTTTATCGTTTATCCGTTCTCAGAAATGGAACAATGCGGTACTTCTAATGATGTCCTCAGGAAACTTTGATGGAATTGATTACGATCAACTAGGTGAAGAATTATGCGCAACGTTGTAAGAGGGATCATTCTTTTGCTTTTGGTGTCAAGTTGTGGCTTGTCAAAATTTGAGGTCGAAAAAGCTGCTTCTCTAGATCTGAAAAAGGAGGAAAGTTCTCTTTATTCTTTTTCTGTGGTAATATATGATTTGAAAACCAGCGCATATTTTTATTACAACGATAGCATGTTAAACGTGCCTTACTCTCCTGCATCCACGTTTAAAATCCCCAATACACTCATTGGTTTAGAAACAAAAATTTTAAAGGATTCAACAACCATATTTAATTTGGGTGGATTGGATGACCCAAGTTTAAAAAGGGCTTTTCAAAATTCCATTGTACCGTATTACCAAGAACTTGCCAAACAAATAGGAGAGAAGGAAATGAAGGCATTTTTAAAACGCTTTCAATATGGAAATACTTTAATAACTCCTGAATTAACTACTTTCTGGTTGAAAGGTGACTTGCGGATTTCAGCACTGGAACAAATTGAATTTCTCTATAAAATCGAAAAACATCAATTGGGACTTCGCCCCGAAACTTATCTTACCTTGAAGGAAATATTTCAAGAGAGACGGGAAGGAAACTTAAAAATCTATGGTAAAACAGGTTGGGGATTTCAAGATGGACAAGACATCGGATGGTTTGTCGGATTTGCTGAACACTACTCAGATCGCTATCTCTTTGCTACTGTGATGACATCTCCCGAGGAGGCGTACGGTAAATTTGACTTCGCAACGAAACGTATTTCATTGACGAATGCGGCCTTTCAACAGCTTATTAATCGCTAATTTCTAAAAACGATTCTTCTAAAAACAAGTGAAATCAATAAGGAGTTCATCGTGGTATAGAATAGCAAAGCAAGTAATGAAATCATCATGGTGAATTGTGGATCGAGCTTGTTTTTCCAATCGTTAATCGCCAGTTTTCTGATTTCTTGATCACTTTTGTTTTCCAACTCAGGTTGGTTTTTACGTATGGCGTCTAATTCTTTTGGTGTATCAATGCGCACATAAACCTCGCTCATTTTCTTTTCACGAAATTCGGGAAATATTTGTCCATAATAGAAAAACAAAAAGACGCTGACAACCACGGTGTATGGAACTCCTGCCGTCATTCCATTTTTTATATCCAACAATAAATTGCTTTCCGTTTGTGCTCGCTTGTGCTTGTAAATGCTCCAAGTGATGATAAATGTCAAGAGAAACATGTTGAGCAGTCCAAAATACTTAATGTCGTACAAGGAAATGCCAAGTGCTAATGCACCCATTTTGACAGCGATCCAGATCAAACTCGCAATGAGACCGTATTTAACTGCTTTGTTCATTAGTTATTCATTGAAATCAAAAATTCCTCATTCGACATGGTGTTTTCCATGTGTGATTTTAAGAATTCCATCGCTTCCACAGGATTCATGTCGGCAATGAATTTGCGTATCAACCAAACACGTTGTAGGACATCTTTTTTCACTAATAAATCCTCCCGACGTGTACCTGAAGCGGTAATATCAATTGCTGGATAAATTCGGCGATTCGAAATCTTACGATCCAACTGTAATTCCATGTTTCCTGTTCCTTTGAATTCCTCAAAGATTACTTCGTCCATTTTTGATCCAGTTTCCGTCAATGCGGTTGCAAGGATGGACAATGAGCCACCATTCTCGATTTTACGAGCTGATCCAAAGAATCGTTTTGGTTTGTGTAATGCATTTGCATCCACACCACCAGAAAGGACTTTTCCTGAGGCAGGGGAAACGGTATTGTATGCTCTTGCCAAACGAGTGATGGAATCCAAAAGGATGCAAACATCGTGGCCACATTCAACCAAGCGTTTTGCTTTCTCAAGAACCATGTTGGCTACTTTCACGTGTCGTTCAGCAGGCTCATCAAATGTTGATGCGATCACTTCGGCTTTTACACTTCGTGCCATATCCGTTACCTCTTCTGGACGTTCATCAATCAGTAATACGATCAAATAAGTTTCTGGATGATTGGCTGCAATGGCATTTGCCACGTCCTTCAATAACATGGTTTTACCAGTTTTAGGTTGCGCGACAATCATACCGCGTTGTCCTTTTCCAATCGGAGCGAAAAGATCCATGACACGGGTCGACAAAGATTCTTGTGCGTGTCCGGTTAACTTAAACTTCTCAGATGGGAATAACGGTGTTAGGTATTGAAAAGGAACACGGTCACGAATGTACGAAGGGTGACGGCCATTAATGGATTCGACTTTCACCAAAGGGAAGAATTTTTCTCCTTCTTTTGGTGGACGAATGCTTCCTTTTACGGTATCTCCAGTTTTCAGTCCAAATAATTTAATTTGATTCTGAGAAACGTAAATATCATCAGGAGATGGTAAATAATTGTAATCCGAAGAACGTAAAAATCCAAATCCTTCTTGAATTACTTCGAGCACTCCTTCCGCAGAAACAATCCCAACCAAGTCGTAGTTGTCATCCGGTTTATCTGTTGCTTCAGCCGCTTGATTTCTATGCTGCGGTTGGCGCTGATTATGCTGTTGTTGATTTGGGTTTTGATTTGGGTTTTGTTGGCGGTTGTTATCGCGACGGTTATTTGGCTGATTAGGCGTTTCTCCGTTTGTAGGCCGTTCGACTCGTTCGTGACGGTGAACCGGTTTTTTCGCTTCTTTAGGCGCGGCATTTTCAACAATCACCTCGGTTTGAGCTTCTGATTCTTTCGGTGCTTCTACCGTTTTCACTTCCTCAGTAACTTGACGAATTCTTGGTTTGCGTTCTACGCGTTCTGTACGTATTTCTTTTACTTCTTCCTTCACAGGTTTGATTTCCTCCTCGCTAGTCACGTCAACTTTTGGGTTGCTTTTGGTATCTTCACCCATGATTTTGTTGATGATCTCTAGTTTTTTTAAGGATTCAATGTTTTCTAAACCAAGTGTTTGTGCAATAGTGCGAAGGTCTGAGATTTTTTTACTCTCTAATGTTTTACGATCCATTAATGATTGTCTATTAAATAAATGGTGATTTTTTGTAAGTTGGAACCGGTGGTTCCCAAGAATTCTCCGCAAGTTTACTAAAAAATGTTTAGTTAAGCACGTTTTCTTCGAAAAACTATGTTTTTCTTTTTTTCTTTTTCGCGGCAGGAAAAAGGATGTTGTTCAAAATCAAGCGGTATCCCGGGGAATTTGGGTGTATACTTAGGTCCGTGAAAGGATCACCAACATAGTGCTCGTAGTCTTCTGGATCATGACCACCATAGAACGTCCAGGTTCCTTGTCCCATCTCACCGTGAATGTAACGCGCCGTATTCGCTGCTTTATTTTCACCGAGGATGAGCACATTGGGTTTGATTAAATCTTTTCTAAAATCGGTGGTTTGACCCATGAAACCATTGACAACATCCACATGGCATTGCGTGAGCATGGTTGGAACAACGTCCCATTTTGCCGAAAAGTCAAATAGGGTAAATTGATCTGTTTTCTGCGTAATGAGTCCTTTTGTTCGCATATCGCTTGCATCAATATCACTATATTCATAAACCAAAGGATCCTGGTTCAGGTGAAAATCTTCAAACGCAAATGTTTGGTTGAAATTTAGTTTTTCCTGCGCTCTTGGATCGGCTTGATCTCCATCAAAAACGGAAGCACATATGTCCACACCTTGAGCGGCTAATGCAATGTCAAAACTATCTGTTCCACTACACATGGTAAATAAAAACCCACCACCTATCACAAAGTTTTTCAAGTTCTGAGCAACGGCCAATTTTAATTCAGAGACCTTATTAAACCCGAGCATTTTGGCGTTTTTTTCCGCAACTGCCACCTGTTGTTGGTACCAAGCTTGGTAGCGCGCGTTGGCATAAAATTTTCCATATTGACCAGTGAAATCCTCATGGTGAAGGTGCAGCCAATCGTATTTTGGGAGTAGTCCCATGACGATGGAAGAGTCGTAAATTTTGTCGTATGGAATCTCCGCATATTCCAAAACCAGTGTGACCGCATCGTCCCATGGTTGTTTATTTGGTGGCGTATATACGGCAATTTTTGGTGCTTTTTCCAATTGAACAATTTCCATGTTCACCTCAGGATTGGCAATTTCATTTTTAATCTGATTTACTTGTCCATCTGCAAGTACCTGGTAACGAACATTTCGGAATATTAATTCTTCTTCCAATGCTTTTAAGTGCGGAACTAAAAACGAACCACCACGGTAGTTAAGTAGCCATTCAACGGTGATGTTTTGTTCCAAGGACCAAAACGCGATTCCATAGGCTTTCAAGTGATCCGTTTGAGCTTCGTCCATTGGAATCAGCAGCTGCGTACTTCTTCCAGTAAAATGAAAAAGAATAAAGAAAGAGAGGATGAATAAACGCATGTTAGAAAGGATTATCGTCGTTTCCACTGTTATCGAAGATGTCTGAATCTCCTCCTTCGTCCATCTTGCTTTTAATAGTATACGTGTTGAAGTCTTGATTAAACGAATTCAATCCAGAAGAATTGTTTCCGCCTGGAAGATCCAATTCTGGAACTTCGTGAAGGTTTTCAAAACGTGCATATTCTGGAACGAAGCGTAATTGCACGGAATCTAAGGCACCATTTCGGTGTTTTGCTATGATGATTTCACCAATTCCATGAAGTGAATTCCCATCGTCGTCTTGTGTGATGTTATAGTACTCTGGACGATAGATGAAGGAAACAATATCCGCATCTTGCTCAATCGCTCCTGATTCACGTAAGTCGGAAAGCATGGGTTTTTTGTCTCCTCCTCGTGTTTCAACTGAACGACTTAACTGTGATAGCGCGATGATGGGAACATTTAATTCCTTCGCAATTTCTTTTATGGAACGTGAAATGGTTGAAATTTCTTGTTCGCGATTTCCGCCACCTTTGCCATCCTTTGCGGACATCAACTGGAGGTAATCGATGATAATCATGTCTATGTTATGCTGGGCTTTTAAGCGTCGACATTTTGCTCGAAAATCGAAAATGCTAATTCCCGGTGTATCGTCAATAAAGATAGGTGCAGTTGCTAGTTTCGTGATACGGGAATGTAATTGCTGGAACTCATGCTCCTTTAAATCTCCTTTACGAAGTTTCTCTGCACTCAAACGAGACTCACTCGCAATTAAACGTTTAACCAATTGGACAGAGGACATCTCCAAGGAGAAAACAGCAACGCCCATATTGTAATCAACGGCTGTGTTTCTTGCCATCGACAAGACAAAAGCTGTCTTACCCATACCTGGTCGTGCAGCTAAAACAATCATATCCGATCGCTGCCAACCTGAAGTAATTTTATCTAATGCATGAAAGCCTGTTGGAACACCTGATACGCCATCTGTATTTTGTGAAGCTTTCTCAATTTCTTGTATGGCTTCGCGCACAACGGATTGCATCGAGCTCACTTGCTTGCTCATGTTGTTTTCGGCAATTTGAAACAAATCGGTTTCAGCTGCATTTAGTAAGTCGAAAACATCACGGGTTTCATCATAGGAATCCCGAATGATGTCACTGCTGACACGAATTAACTCACGTTTGATGAATTTTTCAGAGATGATGCGGGCGTGATGTTGAATGTGTGCAGAAGAAGCGACGCGATTGGTCAGTCCTGCAACATATGCGGCACCACCTGCTGCTTCGAGCTCCCCGTTTTTTTGTAGCCTAGAAGTTACCGTCACTAAATCGATCGGATTCGTAGAGGCAAATAATTCGTGAATGGCTTTATAGATGAATTGGTGCTTCGGGTCGTAAAAACTATTTTGATTTAAAATATCAATGGTGTCGTTGACAGCATTCTTTTCCAACATCATTGCACCAAGAACAACCTGTTCAATATCAACAGCTTGCGGCGGGATTCTTCCAAGTTCGTTGGCGAATTGACCTTGTGTTTTTAGACGTGTAATTGGTTTTCGATTGTTATCAGGACTATCCATGAAACAAATATACGGAATCGAAAATCATCGTTCGATTTACGAACCTAAATTCTTTTGAAAAAGATGTAAAGGGTACTTATGAACAATTGTTAATATCACTTGAGTTCAGCCAGGGCTTGTTTTGTGCCTATGTGAACAGTGATGTAATCTATTTCTTTTTTCGGACTACGTGCGGGTGAATGGGAGCGCCCGTAAAAAATGATTTGTAGGTGCAATTTATTCCAGGTTGCTTTTGGAAAGAGTGCTTTTGCATCCTTTTCTGTTTGTTCAACGTTTTTTCCCGAGGTCAATCCCCAACGCGTGAGCAATCGGTGAATGTGCGTGTCCACCGGGAAAGCTGGATGACCAAATGCTTGCGACATGACAACTGATGCGGTTTTATGCCCAACTCCTGGTAACTCTTCCAATGCTTCAAATGATTCTGGAACTTGTCCTTGGTATTTGTCCAAAAGAATGTTGGACAAAGTCCATATAGCAAAGGCTTTTTTAGGGGACAAACCGCATGGACGAATGATCGCTTGGATTTCCTCGATGGACAATTGAATCATATCCTGCGGATTTGATGCTTTCGAAAACAAAAGAGGAGTGATTTTATTCACGCGTTCATCGGTGCATTGTGCGGAAAGCAATACCGCAATTAACAATGTATACGCATCACTATGATCAAGTGGAATGGGTGTTTCTGGATATATTTTCTCTAATTCTGTCAGGACAAATGCTGCTTTTTCTTTTTTCGTCATGTTAATAAAATCCAAGGGTGAGTAAATGTAGCCAACGGTCTTCGGTCATTAAAAAATAGAGCATGAGTATGCCGCTTGCAAATCGCGAAAAATAGGAACCCATGATGAAAAATGCATCTTTCATACGGTATCGAAGAAACACAAACGGTATGATGAAGAATGGGTATAACACAAATTGAGCCCAATAAAAATTAAAATGTATGGGAACTTTTTGTGTGCATTCTCGGCTTTGTGATAGAAGTTGTATGGGTTGGTGGAGGATCGCTGTTTTTTCCAGTTGAACAAATGGATTTGTGTCAAAAAAATGGTTGGAAAAAGCGTTTAAGAATAATTGATCACCTGATTTTGTAGAGGCAAGACAAACAAAATCGCCATTCATGCTTTGATAGGGTTCTGTCGAATAAGCTACAATGATGTTTGGTTCTACATGCGTGGGTAGCAGCATATCCAAACAAAGTGCCAGAATAATCGCTATTCCAGTATACGCAATCATCCGGTGAAACTTAATGGTATATCCCGAGCTCAGTCGGTGGTATAAGGCATTTAATTCCGCTTCTTCTTTGCGTTTTCTTTCCTCGTATTTTTCTCGAGCGTGGTTTCGATAGGCGGTGTATTGCGTTTCAAAATCGGATTTGCTGTCTACTGGTTGATCTTCTTCCATTCCAGTTCCGTTCAAAAGGGTTTCATATGCTTCTTGTAAGGCAATGAATTTCTGTTGAGCATCGGAACGTTTGTTTACATCCGGATGGTATTTCTTTACTAAAATCCGATACCTCTTTCGAATTTCCTCTTCTGAGGCTCCTGGTTTTAGGCCAAATAATTTATAAGCTGATCCACTCATTTTCTTGAATTTGAGCGAGCGTCAATCGGCGTTGAATTTTCCCATTTTCCGTAAGAATGAACGGTGCAGTGCAAAAATATTTGGGTACCTCATGCTTTTGGAAAAGTTTCCCTAGTTGGTTTTTATCCAATTCATTTTCCTTTTCCATGAGGATAATCAATGCTTCGCCCCAGGTGGCATGAGGAATGGCGCCTAGAATAAATCGTCCATGAATGAAAGGGGCAAGGCGCTTTTCCAATGCTTCGACGTGTATTTTTTTTCCTCCAGAATTAACCACAAAGTCTGCTCTTCCTTTCCAAATAAAAGAGGTGCTTGACAATAATTCTACGCAGTCATTGGTTTCAATGGGAGATTTTTGAAGTGCTGGGTAATGAATGACTAAGCAATCATTGTTCATGGTGAAATGAATTCCAGGCAAAGCGCAGTAGGCTTGGTCACCGCCGATTTCGCGAAGGGCTACATGTGAAACGGTTTCTGTCATCCCATAACTCTGATAGGCTTGAATGCCTTCTTTTTTTAATTTTTCGGTGATGTCAGGATGTATGTCTGCTCCCCCGATTAAAATGGATTTCACCTTCTTCAATTTTTCAAGAGATGATTCATTCGCAAGCACACATGCTAATTGGGCCGGAACCATGGCGACAAAATCAATGGACTCTGAAATGTTCAAAAAAGGATCCAGTGTTGGTTCGCAGATCAATAGCTTGTAATTCGCAACAATGGCCCGAACCAACATCATTTTTCCTCCAATGGTTTCTGGGGATAGACAAAGTAAGGCGGTACAAGTTTCATTGAGGGAAAAATAGTCCAGTGTTTTCCTCGCGGAAGCAATTAATTGATCTTTGGTGAAGGAAAGTTCTTTTGGATTGCCAGTTGAACCGGACGTTTTAATTTTTACGTTTTCTCCTTGTTCCCAAAGTGCACAAAAATCCTTGATTTTATCTCGTGTTTCTTCGGTAAGTTGCTGGGGATGAAAAAGCGCGTACATGGTTAATATTCAATGTCCAAATTGAACAAATTCTTCAGGGTATGCAGGTTCGGGTTTTTTCGCGCAAGGGCATTGAATTTATCTTTTCCTGTTAAGAATTTGGTTTCTTTTTCGGGTTCTGTACTCATCGAAATTTGAATGTCTACCTGGAAATTCTGTAGGCTTTTACGCATGAACTCGATGAAGCCAATCAATTCGGCTTGAATGTAGTCCATTTGAACTTGATTGTCCACCACGATGCCCAAAACCTCTTCGCTGATTAATATTGGATCACGTTTGATCAATGCATTGTAAAATGTTTCAAGTCCATTTTCTTTGACCTGATACGCATATTGTTTCCAAAACATTTTAACGTGCTCAATGCTAAATCCTTCTCGTGGGAGGTCTTCTAAGTTTCCTTGCTGTTGGGATTCCTTGATTCTCTCTAGGGATTCTTTGATCGATAAGTGTTTTGTTTGAATGCTTCCTTGTGGACTCGTGAGAATCTTTGATTCTACTGCTTCCACAACAGGTGCTGGAGCATCAGATGCGGTTTTTACACTTGGAGAAGTCGATTTTGATTTGCGTAAACTATGGTTTGGAAAGGGAAGAATGTCAATTCGTTCCGTCAGTCCTTTTTTTTTTCTGACTCTTGTTTTAGTGAACAGAGTTGCATCAAGGCTACTTCAATCAGTAGGCGCTGGTTTTTGGAAGACTTATAGTCAACATCCGTTTTACTAAGGATATTCAGTGCACGCATGATTCGTTGTGAATCGATATCCTTCGCTTGTTCAGAAAAACGTTGACGAACCGTATCTGGAACTTCCAATAAATTCGAGGTGCGTGCATCCTTACATACCAAAAGGTTTCTTAAATGCTCGCCCAATCCTACCACAAATTGATGTCCATCAAATCCTTTTTCATAAATGTCGTTCAAGATTAATAGGGAAGTGGAAATGTCCTCCTTTTCAGCGGCATCCATTACCTTGAAATAATATTCGTAATCGAGGATGTTTAGGTTTTCTAATACATCTTTATAGGTTAGCGTATTGCCAGCAAACGTAACGATTTGGTCAAAAATGGACAATGCATCGCGCAAAGCTCCATCTGCTTTCATGGCGATTTGATGAAGTGCTTCCGGGTCGGCTGAAACTCCTTCCTTGGTAGCAATTTGTGCCAAGTGATCCGCGATGTCTTTTACGCGAATACGGCTGAAATCAAAAATTTGACAACGAGAAAGAATCGTTGGAATGATTTTATGTTTTTCAGTTGTTGCTAAAATAAAAATAGCGTGCTTTGGCGGTTCTTCCAAAGTCTTCAAAAAGGCATTGAATGCACTGGAAGACAACATGTGAACCTCATCGATGATGTAGACCTTATGTGTTCCTAATTGAGGTGCAATGCGCACTTGATCAATTAAATGTCGAATGTCATCAACGGAGTTATTCGATGCAGCATCCAATTCATAAATATTCAATGAATTACCCGTGTGAAACGATTGACAAGAATCACATTGATCACAAGCTTCCATCTGTTCTGTGCGATTGAAGCAATTAATCGTTTTTGCCAGAATCCTAGCGGTGGTGGTTTTTCCAACCCCTCTGGATCCACAAAATAAAAAAGCTTGTGCTAAATGACCACTTTTAATGGCATTCTTGAGTGTATTCGTAATCGAATGCTGTCCAACAACCGTATCAAAGGTTTGTGGACGATATTTGCGGGCCGAAACAACAAAATCACTCATGGAACAAATATACCGTTTATATTCTAATTGTCAATGCTTGATGAAGGGATATTGATAGCGATCTGTGGGAGAAATAAGTAGAAATTGATACGTTCCCGGAGCAATCTG
This sequence comes from Crocinitomicaceae bacterium, assembly GCA_030727405.1. Taxonomy (GTDB): domain Bacteria; phylum Bacteroidota; class Bacteroidia; order Flavobacteriales_D; family Crocinitomicaceae; genus UBA952. The sequence goes on from JANRBR010000019.1 coordinate 23,911, forward strand.
TTCGAAATTCATTTTTTGAGTGCTAACCTTGCCATTGGCGATGGATTTTCCATCGTTCGCCAGAATATAATAATCCATTCCTATGAAATGTTCTGGAAAATTAAGTTCAGTCGTAAGTGGATTGGGGTAGATGACTAATTTCGAGCTAGGTAATGTAGTCAGTTTATTGGTCGAATCATTTATTCCTCGTTTAGTGAAATAAATTTTAAGGTTTCCCGATCGAACATCGCCCCAGATGACATGAAGTGTATCATTTTCTAAAATTACATGCATGAAATCATTGCCAGATTCTTCCAATACGGATGCGTGATTCACAAGTTGGTCACTGATGGAAAAATCGGTCATCCAGCTATTTGACACATTGTTTCGAACGGTGCAATAAACTTCTGTAGGAACAGAATATCCTGAGCCATTCGCATTTCTACGGTCTCGCCAGCACACCGCTAAATCTCCATTGGATGCATAATCAGCCCATATTAAATCTTGAATTTTCCCATTTCCTGCGGGATCTTGATTGATTCGAGCAGGACTGCTCCATGTCAGTCCATTGTTGCTGGTTTCAATAAAGGTGACATCCGATTCGCCAAATGCGTCACTTAGGAAAAAATAGCTCAGTTGATTGGCGTTATTGGGATTTGCTCTAAGCAATGGTCCTGATTTTACGAGGGAAGCACTCGTTCCAAATCCTGTTCCTTGATAGGCCACGTCGTGGGACAGCGTTTGTCCTTGATTGGTTGATTTAGCTCGAATTAAACGTGGTAAAAGGCTTTGGCTTTGCAAATAACTGGGGTAAAGTGCGGTAAATGTTCCATCTTCCAAAACAACAGGTGAAGGCATAGGTTGCGGAATGTTGGATCCTGCCAAAAATCCGGATGCGTCCAATAATTGGGTTTGAAAGGATTGTCCTTCGTCCGTACTAATGGAGACATAAGGATGGTAGGGTGGGGTTACAAGGTTTGGTTGATTGGCGTTCATCGCAGTAACGTAAATGGTCCCACTGTTTATTCCAGTGCTTTGATCAATGGCCATCCATGGTCGATCAATGCATAATTGATTCGGACAAACCGACATGTCAATAGCGACGCTTGGATTCCCCCAAGTCATTCCTCCATCACTCGATTTACGCACCAACACTTTTCCATCGGTAAAATTGACATTGTCGTAATCGATATAGGCCATGTAAACGCTGCCACTTGGGGCGTAGCTTAACGAAACATCGGCACTTGAAAAAGATGGATTTACATGGGCTTGCCAGGTTGGGGTAGACCACGAATCTCCACCATCGGTTGAAACGGAACTTTTGATGACGACTTTGTTGTTGAATTGGAATCCCATCCATGCGGCGACCAGGTGTTGGGAATTGGTTGGATCCATGACCAAATAAGGTTCCCCTTCAAAATAATTTCCTTCTGAAACTAGGGCGTCTTGACTAATGGCAGGAAATCCTAGGAGTATGAACAAGCACGTCAAGAGTTCTTTCATATGCTTAAAGATAAAAAAAAACGCCATCCGAATGGGATGGCGCTCAAGTTACTTTTACTTTTCACTCGTTCCTATTTAAAGGGAGTTAAATCAATTTTACCGTTAACGGTCATTGACGTTATTGTGCCACTCAACACCATTGGTCCAACGGATTGAACAATGGAGTGCGCAAATTTCATTCCGTTTACCTCTTTAAAATCACCGAAAGTTACTGTAGATTCCATCGTTTCGCCTTCGCGAGCGATTACATTGATGGTTTTTTCTTTCATGAATGTGGTTTTGTTGAAATAGTCATAAGCCTCATTTTTTCCGTCCACTGTTTTTAAGACGTAAAAATCAGATCCGTTTAAGGATTCAATACCGACTAATTGGTAATTCACTCCTTTGGCTGCAAAATTCAACTCTGGAACAAGTCCATTTGATTTTTCCTTGCTCGCTAATTCTTCCGAACTCAATTCTGTTTTCCCAGTTTGCATATTAAAGGTAAAACCAGCTTTACCATCGTAAAATGATTTTTGAAAAACCATTCCTTGTCCTTCTAATTGTTGTCCCTCGGTGCTTGGTGAAACAAAAATTTCGGTCATTTTTAAGGCAAATGGAATTTGGTCACCTTTCAATTCAAATACGCGTTCCACGCTTTTAATGGCTTTCAGTTTTTTCTTTGCGGCTTTTTCACTCGTCGTATTGGTCAAAGCCATTACATAATTGTCAATCAATTGATCAGCTGTAATGTCCGCAGGTTTAGTGTCTTTCATTACATTTCCAAAAGCATCTAAGACTTCGATTTTCCCGTCCCCATCAAAGCGTTTTAGTTTCTCAACAACTTCTTCATTTCCAACTACGATGATGTTGCAGTTTTTAGAGGTGAAATATTGCTGTGCCATTTGAAGCACGTCTTCTTTAGAAACACTTTCTAAACGTTGTAAATAGGTTTGATAATAATCTTTTGACAAATTGTTTTTGATGATGTTCAAGGCAAAACGAGCAATGGTTTGAGGACGTTCAAGTGAGCGTGCAAATCCACCAGCCATGTTTGTTTTTGTCAGGTTTAATTCCTCATCCTTCACATGTTCATTGGTGATTTTTTGAAACTCCAATAAAATTTGTTCGATAGCAGAGTCCGTTACGGCATTTTGAAAATTACCTCCTGCGGACATCCATGATCCATCTTCCGTAATGTTCAAGCTAGAATAACACCCATAAGTATAAGCTTTGTCTTCGCGTAAGTTTTGCATCAAGCGTGTTCCAAAACCACCACCTCCAAGAATTCCGTTAAGCACGGTCAGAGGTAATTGATTCTTGTCTCCCGTTTTCATGTCGATCGGGAAGGTCACATACACTACGGATTGAACAGCGCCTGGTTTTTTGACAAAAACAACACGGTTGCCTTTTGTGTAGTCACCATTGTTAAGGTCATTTTTGTATACAGGTCCACCTGTCCAAGATGCAAAGTATTTAGCGACCATTTCTTCGGTTTGTTGACGAGTAATGTCACCTACAACCACCAAATAACTTCCGCTTGGGGTAAAGTTCGCTTGGTAAAATGAAAGGATGTCCTCACGCGTGATGTTGTTCAAGGTCTCTTCCGTCATTACATCGCTAAATGGATGGTTTGGAAAGTTAATCTTCACTGTTGCGTTTTGAACCATTGACTCGGCATCTGATTTTGTTGAAATGAGGCTGGATATGTTTTGTTTTTTGATGCGTTCAAATTCTGATTGTGGGAAGTTTGCATTGAACAAAACATCCGACATGAGTGTAAGCCCTTTATCCATGTGTTTGGTCAAGCAAGACATGGAAATGGAAGATTGATTCGCACCCAATGAGGCACCGATAAAGTCAATTTCCTTATCTAATTGATCCTTCGTTCTATTGGATGTTCCTGACATGATCATGGATCCTGCCATGACTGAAAGTCCAGCTTTTGACCCTTCTAAACGCGGGTCAGATCCCATGTTCAGGTCAAACGAAACACGAGGAAGCTTATGGTTCTCCGAAAGAATCACTGTAATTCCATTCGCAGTGGTGAAAACTTCGGAGTCTTTAATGTTGATTTTTTTTGCTTGCGTTGGAGCAGGCATAATCGAGCGGTCTACTTGAGCCATTGTCCAAGTACTTATCGCTAGAAAGCAAAGTGTGAATATCTTTTTCATGTTTCAGTCGATTATTTTTCTTTAGGTAAATAGTGCAGGATGACACGTGCATCTTGCGTTAAGTATTTTAATGCAACGCGCTGAATGTCCTCACGTGTCACTTTCATGTAGTTTTCCAATAGTGTATTCACTCGGTTGGCATCACCGTAATACACATAATTATCGGCCAAATTCTCGGCAATTCCTGCAATCGAGGCGTTTCCGGAAACAAGGTCGTTTTCAAATTTATTGCGTGCTTTTTGAAATTCTTCTTCTGAAATCAATTCGGTTTGAATCAATCGAATTTGCTCATCGAATTCTTTTTGAATGTCGTCAAGATTTATATCTTTTGCTGCAATTGCCGCCATGATTCCAATTCCAGCGTCTTCTAATCCATAATTAAAAGAAAAAGCGAATTGAGCCATTTCTTTTTTCTCTACGATTACTTTGTTGATGCGTGAAGAACTTCCACCAGAAAGAACCTCGTTCATCATTTCAAGGGCGTAAGAATCTGGGTTCGTTTGTTCAGGGAACTTATATCCCATAAAAATGGCTGGAAGTTGGATGTTGTCATAAATAACTTCCTTGGTAACTCCGCTTAAAGATGTTTTGTCTTTTGAAGTACGGTTGATCACAATCGGCTTCGCCAAGTAATTAGCTATCAATTTTTTTGCTTCGGGACTTTTAGATGACATAAAGTCTTTCGCATCGAATTGCGCTTTTGAAATGCTGTATCTTTTTTCGAAATCTCCGTCGGGAAGGTTGATGAAGTCTCGGTAAAGGTTAATCGCTTGTCCTTTCGGAATGGAAGCAAAATATTTATCAATCCATAATTTTGTTTGCTCAACGTCTAAATCTCCAGCAATCGATAATGTAGCATTCGAAGGCACATAGTAGTTTTTGTAAAAATTAACGTAGTCCTCTTCTTGGGCTGCATCTAAATGTTCCATGCTTCCAATTGGAGCCCAATTGTATGGGTGGCTTGTGAAGACACGCTTGAACATTTCGGTGAAAAAAGATCCGTAAGGTTGATTATCTACGCGTTGTCTTTTTTCTTCTTTCACGACACTTCGCTGCGTTTCAATCCCTTTAATGTCGACTTTCGCGTGAAGCATGCGCTCACTTTCTAGCCATAAACCAAGTTCCAATTGGTTTGATGGAAGGATTTCATAATAATACGTTCGGTCTTGGGAAGTATTAGCGTTTAAAGTACCGCCATTTTTCTCCACCAATTCGCTGTATTCTCCGCGGCCAATATTTGCAGAGCCTTCGAAAAGTAAGTGTTCAAAGAAATGAGCAAATCCAGTGCGGTCTTGGGTTTCATTTTTTGAGCCCACGTGGTACAAAACGGAAACCGCTATAATCGGTGTGGCATGTTCTTCGTGAATGATCACATGTAGACCATTCGGCAAATCATAAGAGATGTAGTCTATTTTCTTTTGTCCGAATCCGAGGAAACTCAACGCAGAAAAACATCCAATTAATACTGTCTTTTTCATTTTCAAAATTTGGAATACGAATGTACTTCAGAAATTTGAGCTCACAAAATTTGTAGTGATTTTTCCTGAATTTAAAAAAGGTGACTTTTTGGCCTAAAAATTGGTTAAATTTGATCCATGCGTTTTTTCCCTATAACCAATCTTTTTGTGTTCCTTGTTATGTGCTCCATGCATTCCTTGGCTCAAAACATCGTTCCAATGAAAGATTTCAATAACTATTTCGTGAATTTTCAAGAAGGATTTTTTCGACCTATTGAAATCCAGCCTATTTTAAGTTACAAAGCAGGAGATGAGGTTGTTGCTTACATCGATACAAGAGGGAACATGCGCATTTACGATGGGATTGAACGCAAAGATGTTACGGCATTAAATGTGGAATACCAAGTTTCTGACCACTTAGTAGGTTTTAAAATCGCGAGTGGACTTAGAATGTGGGATGCCGGTAAATATACTTCTCTGACAAATTATGGACGAGGGTTTGTCGTGAAAGATTCCATCCTGGTATTTGAGGACACACGTTATCAATCGTTAAATGTGTATTGGAACAATCAGGTTTTACCTTTGGTTACCATGACCAATGGATTGTCCATGCCGGCAGCCGTGGGCGAAAACATCGCTGTTTACAAAGACAACAGTGATACGTATTTTTGTTTTTGGCAGGGACAAACCTTTGAAATTGCCACATACAATCAAGAACAAGTAGATTTTCAAATTGGCACAGATGTCTTTTGTTTCAAAGATCCTTATACACAGTCCTTCATGATGTTTGACAAGGGAGAATTTTTCGAAATCGAATCATCTCCCATCAAGTCCTATAAATCAGGTAGGGGATTCATTGTTTACGAAGACCTGAATGGAAATTTGTGGATGTTTAAAAATGGAGAAAAAATAGCGCTCTCTAATTTTTCCACTTCTTTTTGGGATGTGAAGGATGACATGACTGTTTGGAGAGAAAACACTTATTTATTTGCTTATACGAATGATGAGAAAATTGAGGTAGCGACTTATTTTCCTGCGGAATACTTGCTTAAAAACAACACCTTTGTATTTCGAAACATTGTAGGAGGTGTCAGTGCATTGGTCGATGGAAAGGTGCATGAAATTTCCAATATGAGGGATTCCGAATTCGAAATTTATGGAAACAAGGTTTTGGTGAAATTATTCAATCAAACAGCCATAGTTTTTTCTGAAGGGAAAACCTATACGAATTAAGCATGAAACGTTTTTTAAGTGTTGTTTTTCTCTGTTTCAGTTTTCAGGCACTGAGCCAAAATCCAGCACTGGACCATCTTGAAATGTTGTATGATCAAGGTTATTATAAATTGGTCTACCGCAAATCAGCGCGATTATTGGACAAGCCTGAATACGATTTTTCAAAACTGCCATCGTATTACCACGCCATTTCGGCCCTACAATTGGCTCAAGAAGACCATTGGTACAAACGTCACCAAGATGTGCTTTTAGCTTCAAAATCCTTCTTGCTTTCGATGAGGGAAACGGATAAAGGTCAAAAAATCATCCGGGCACATATCTTGGAATTAAGTTTCTTGAAAAAGGACCTTGATGCTTGGTTGTTGGAGGGGAATCAGTCAAAACCGAAGGAAAATAACGCGTGGAGGGAATTTGTTCACGAATTCTTTGCTGATCTAGCGTTGGTAGAGACGGACAATCAACAAGGAGATTTTCAAGCGTCGAATCGACCTGAATTAAAAAATCGAAACGAATTCATTGACATCGCAAAAAAGCAATTGGGAGTTCCTTATGTGAGCGCAGGAATGGATCCAAGTGGCTTTGATTGCAGTGGCTTTACTAGTTTTGTGATGTTGCAAAAAGGAATTAACATTCCAAGACGTGCAAAAGATCAATACGAAGCCAGTGTCAAATTAACTGCTGCAGAAGCGCAATTAGGAGATTTCGTCTTCTTTTCTAATGGAGGGGATGTAAATCACGTGGGTATGTTGGTGAGCGAAAAAGGACAAGCAAAAAAAATGATTCATGCCAGTAGCTCCAAAGGAATTTCGATTGTAGAAATTGACTCATCCACCTATTGGACGCCACGAATTGTTGGTTACGGAACGTTTATTTCGGAGTAGAAATAGGTTTGCTCAGTAGAAGTAGTCCAAGATAAAGACTAAAAAGCACCTCCATCCCTAAAGCACTCCAAGCATTGGGTAAAATGAAAAAATTCAAGGTGCTTGGAAGTAAGAGGTAAAATAGGATTCTTCCCCATTTGACTACCTTCTCATTTCGGATCAAATACAAGTGCCATAATGCGTAATAAACATAATAAATCAACGGAAGAAATATCAGTTGGAAATAATCCATAATGAAACTCGGTTGTTTCAAGAGGATAATGCTGATCATCCATTCCAAACCAATAAAAACCCAAGTGGCATAGATAAAGGTAGGGGAAGTATTTTCTTTATGAAAATATTGAATGAGTGAGATGACGAGCGTAAGCAAACTTAGAATCCCAATTTGCAAATAGGGAAAAAATTGCCAATCAAGTATTTCAATGCTGCTATACATGACACCAAATAAGGCAATCCCAAGAATGGTAATGATTCCGTACTGCTTAAATTGCTCCATGAGTTAAGTGATTTCTTCGTGATTTTTCACATGCACAAACCAATTGCCACAATGCCCTTGCTCCAACGTTCGCATCCCAATCTCCGGAGGAACCAGGTGCAACTTCATTTAAGTCAAATCCAATGATTTTGCGCCCGGATTCAACCAACCTGAAAAGAAGGAGGCTGATTTCTTGTAATTCAAATCCACCAGCGACTGGTGTTCCTGTGTTTGGACATAATTCTGGTTTTAATCCGTCAATGTCAAAGGAAACATATACGTTTCTTGGCAATTGCTCAATGATTTCATTCACTTGTTCGGACCACGTTTTGCCCGTGTATTGCTCGTTCTTCAGCGCCCAGTCAAAAAAGGTATGAACTCGATCAGAATCTTGACTCAAAAATACCTCGCGTTCGGATACGTCGCGTATGCCAACTTGCACCAGCTTGGACATGTTTTTCGCGTGTTTTAGAACGTTGAACATGATGCTCGCATGTGACTGAGAGAATCCTTCATAGGCATCCCTTAAATCCGCATGTGCATCGATTTGAAGAATGCCAAAATCTTCGTAGCTTTCATTCAAGGCTTGAATTAATCCAAGTGGGGTGGAATGCTCCCCTCCAAGAACTGCAGGAATTTTACCTTGCTTTAATAATTCGATGCTTCGTTCTTTTAAATTAGCACGCAATGCCTCGTGCGCCTCATTGATTTCATCCAGGACGTTTTGGTATTTTTCTAGGGCTTTTTCCTCTCCATTTGCTTCCAAATAATGGATGTAATCTAGTCCTTGTTGACAACAATGTGCGTTGATTTCTTTCCACTCTTGGGAAATCGGAGACATGAAAACTTTCGTATCGTATGCGCTCTCCAGTTCAGGGTGGTAAAAATCTAATTGCGTGGACGCTTCGAGAATGACTTCTGGTCCATCACTCGTTCCTTTCCCATAAGAAGCTGTTGCATCCCAAGGAATGGGGATAATGACAATAGAAGCTTCTTCTTCGCTATATGGAAATCCAAAAATATTTCCGTTGGCGATTCCTACGCCATTTGGATCAAATTCACTCATTTTTCGTGCTTATAAAAATCTACTGCTTTTCGAACGGAACCATGCGTCAATAACAGGGCTTGTGCTTCCTCCAATGGAATTCCCGTTTCTTCCGCGACCATGCGTGCGCCACGATCGACCAATTTGTGGTTGCTTAATTGCATATCCACCATCTTATTTCCTTTGACTCTTCCTAGTTTAATCATCAAACTAGTTGAAATCATATTTAATACTAATTTTTGTGCGGTCCCTGATTTCATGCGCGTGCTTCCGGTGACAAATTCTGGTCCGACAACCGGCGCTATGGGAAATTGTACGGCTGCAGCCAAGGGAGAATCTGGGTTGCAGGATATGCCAGCAGTCAATAATCCATGTGCGTTCGCTTGTTCAATACCTCCTAAGACATAAGGCGTGCTACCTGATGCAGCAATTCCCACCACAGTATCCAATTCTGTCATTTGATGCTGTTGCAAATCAATCCATGCTTGGTTTCGATCGTCTTCGGCAAATTCCACCGCTTTTCGAATGGCAGCATCCCCGCCGGCAATGATTCCAACCACAATTCCGTGATCAATGCCAAAGGTTGGTGGACATTCGCTAGCATCGACAATACCTAAGCGTCCACTCGTGCCAGCTCCGATGTAAAACAACCTTCCACCTTTCGACATTCGCTCGCTGCAAGCGCTAACAAATGCCTCAATAGCGGGTATTTCTTTTTCTACCGAAATGGCCACGGTTTGGTCTTCGCGATTGATGTTTTTTAAAAGCTCCAGGGTGGACATTTTATCCAAATCCTGGTAATGTGAACTCGATTCAGTGACTTTTTTCATGATCAATGTAAATACGCTTTTGAATCAGTTTCAGTTAAATCCACTTCGACATGATTTTTCAAGGTTGTGGACAAGCCTAATCCTGCAAAATCCGTTTTTATAGGGTAACGTCTGTGTTGACGATCGACTAAGGCAACTGTTTTGATCGCTTTTGTCGCTTGCTCCAAAAATTTCATGAGCGCGTATTGCATTGTTTTCCCTGAATTAATAACATCATCTACTAAAATGATGCATCCTTTTTTTAATTCTTTTTCATCGATGTTCAATTGGATGGCTTCGCTCCATGGTTCATCTTTGTTTACGGTAATTTCAAAACAAGTAACCTCAATGCCGCTGTTCTCACGAATGATTTTTGTTAATTTTTGAGCAATGATGCTGCCATTTCCTGCAATTCCACCAATGAAGATGCGTTCTTCTTCAAAACAATTTTCCATGAGCTGGTGTCCAATTCGGATGATTTTTTGCTCGATTTGTTGGTGATTCAGGATGATTTGCATAGTAACATTGAATTATAAATCAAAGTTAATAAACAAACGACTTGTTCGAAGGATCGGGCAAAAAAAAATCCCGACAGTGCCGGGATTTAAATCAGGTTTTATAAGTGCTTATTGTTTGATCACTTTTTGAGTCATTCCATTCATATGGACCAAATAGATTCCAGCTGGAAGCGTTTCGATGTTTAGGAAGTTATTCGTAGTCGTTTGAATCAACGTACCCCTTAAGTCTGTCAAAGAAATCATCGCATTTTCTGTTTGACCGTAAATGTTCAACATTCCGTTGCTTGGATTTGGTGAAATAGAAAACTGTGCCGCATTAGCATTGTTTAATCCAGCTGATGAACGAATGTCAAACACAATGGTTCCTGGCGCAACACCCACCTCAAAATGGTTCAATTCTGTATTGCTCGCATCGTAGATGTAAATCGTTCCACTTGAAAAGTAGTCCGTTGCAGAGGCGTATAGGTTACCGCTTAAAGGCTCTTGTGCCAAGTCGTAAAAATTCAAGTTGATTCCGCTTACGGGTCCAACGTTATTCATTCCAATTAAATCAAAGTCATTCAAGGTGTTTTCCATGGAAATTTGATAAATGATTTTATCGTCGCGCAAGGCAGATGTCCCACATCCAGAAATGGCATTTGCAATGGATGAGGTTGAGCTTGTATTCGTTGACAAATCAATTTTTGAGATGGAAGTACCTGTCCAGTCTTTGTTGTTTACTGTATACAGGGACGAACCAAATTTCACTAAATTATCAGGGTTTTTTCCTTCAGGACCTAAATCCACTTCGTTTCCGTAGCTTAAGTTGGATAAATTTAACTGACCAATGATTCCTTTTTCATTTCCCCACTCGTATGCATTGTTTACCACTAAGTAAGCTGTTGTTCCATCAATCACGATGTTTTGAGTTGCCCATTTTGGACCAGTTACCGTATCAAACGCTTGAATCAATTGTAAATCTGTGGTATTGTATACGTGCAAGTAGGAGTCGTATGTCGTCAAATATTCCCCACGAGTAGCGATTAATTTATCTTGATAAATCGCAAGATTTCGAACGCCAGGACATGTGATTGCAGCAATTTCTTGATGGGAATTTAAATCCATCTTAAAGATTTTGGAATCTGCCGCAACGAAGTAATAGCCACCATCGATCACTAAATCGGAAGCAAAACGCATGTTTTCTAGTGTATCCACTACCTGGTATACTTGCGTGCTTGGTTGGTAACTGCCTATCGTAACTGGCTCCATAATTTGACCTGTTTGGTAGTCGAAATACCCTTCATTTACCACCAGTACTTGGTGTAATTGATTTTGTGCAAAGCTCCATGTGCTTGCAAATAAACTAAATGTAATCAATGCCTTTTTCATTCGTTCTGTTTTTTTGAATGTGAAACAATAAAAAACTAGAAGAAGAAAAAAGTAGGAAAAGCTAGGATGAAAAACACCCTTGGCGAGTCCGACCTTTATCTGAAGTCTTCTCTCTGTTCATAGGCAAGTCTTCTGGCTCATGTCCCTTTCAATTCGTCTTCCCGATTGCTCAGTGACTCAGTGAATTGCATTTTAGACATTTACAGCTGCAGATACAGCTCCGGATTCTAACCGGATTCCTTATTAATCTCAAAAGTTGAGAACCTAATTACTGTGCAAAAGTAGTCAATTTATTTTTTGCAGTTGGAATTAGTTCTGATATGAAAAATTAAAAAAATATATATTTGATATATTCTATTAAAGAAATAATACTATTTTCGTTAAAACTTTAAAACTACTTAATATGGAAAACAACAATGAAAAAATGAATGTAATGGGTCTAGTTGGAATGATTTTAGGAATTCTGGCTGTGATCCTTTCTTTTGTTCCTTGTATTGGAGTATATGCAATCTTTCCAGGAGTGATTGGATTGATTTTTAGCATCCTTGGAATGAAGAACGTTAAAAAAGGCATGGCGATTGCTGGTTTGGTATGCTCCTTAATTGGAACAGGAGTGGCTTCTTGGCAATATTATGTTTTGAACGAGGCAGCTAAAGAATTACAAAATTTTGATACTACAGAATTAGAAAGAGATTTAGAAAATTTATAAAATGCCCTTGAAAAGAATGAAAATTCGATTAAGTGAAAAGATCCACCTTGGTGGATCTTTTTTTGTTTTCAACCTTGTATTTTCTTTGCTAGCAATAATTGTAGTGATTTATTTATTAATCCTAGTTATAAATAATGATTCGGAAGGGATACAATGTGTATACAAGTCTAAATTAGGAAAAGATTGCCCTACTTGCGGGTTTACTAGGTCTTTTATTGATTATTTGTCTTTTGAATTTGATTCAGGTATTCAGAGGAATGCTGCATCTTTTTATTATTTTATGTTTTGTTGTTATTTTTCAACAACCCGTTTTTCCTGGGTGTTTTACTGTCTTTTTTTTCAAAAAAAAGGCATTCAAAAACGGATAGTAAAATGGGATATTACAATACTTATTGCTCAATTTTTAGCAGTCAATATTTTAATTTTCTATTTCAGTTGAATAAAAAGTAAAATAATTCCTTTATCTTTGCAGCCGTATTGACCAAGGGAGTCAATCTACATAATAATCATTTACATAAATATTAGCATGTATTTAAATTCAGAAAAGAAAAAAGAGATCTTCGCTCAACATGGCGGATCTGAAGTAAACACTGGTTCAACAGAAGGTCAAGTAGCATTGTTTACTTACCGCATCAGTCACCTTACAGAGCACTTGAAAAAAAATCGCAAAGATTTCGGTACACAACGCGCACTTCAATTATTAGTTGGTAAGCGTCGTAGTCTTTTGGATTATTTGAAAAGAAAAGATATCGAGAAATACAGAGCGTTGATTAAGGAATTAGGACTTCGTCGTTAATCCGATCATCGATCACATTTTATTGGAAGAGGGGACTTCGGCTTTATGTCGCAAGTCCCTTTTTTGTACATTAATTAGTAAATAAATAAAGATGAATATAGGTTTAAAAAGGTCAATCATTACCGGCGGCAAGGAGATAAGCGTCGAGACAGGTAAGTTGGCAAAACAAGCGGATGGTTCCGTAGTGGTGCGCATGGGCGACACCATGTTATTAGCAACAGTTGTTGCGGCTCAAGAAGCGAAAGATGGCGTAGATTTCTTGCCTTTAACAGTTGATTACCGTGAGAAATATTCTGCTACTGGACGTTTTCCAGGTGGATTCTTCCGTCGTGAAGCACGTCCTTCTGAAACGGAGATTTTAGTGATGCGTTTGGTGGATCGTGCATTGCGTCCACTTTTTCCAGATGATTACCACGCAGAAGTTCAGTTGATGATTCAATTGATTGCTTATGACGGTGTAAACAATCCGGATGCATTGTGTGGATTTGCCGCATCAGCAGCTATCGCAGTTTCAAACATTCCATTCAATGGTCCAATGTCTGAAGTACGTGTTGGTCGCATCGATGGTGAATACGTATTGAATCCAACAATGGCTCAAATGGAGTTATCGGATATCGATATCGTAATTGCAGGTACCATGAAAGACATCAACATGTTGGAAGGTGAAATGCAAGAGATTTCCGAAGCTGAATTAGTAGAGGTATTCAAAATTGCTCACGTTGCGATTAAAGAACAATGTCAATTCCAATTGGACCTTGCAGCGGAAGTACCAGCAGCAAATCCAAAAAGAGAATATAGCCATGAATCACACAACGAAGAAGTTCGTGCGAAAGTGTATGAATTGGCGATGGAAAAATGCAAAGATGTTGCTCGTATGGGCTTGGCAAACAAGTCAAAACGTACTGAGTTATTCGATGCGATCAAAGACGAAGTGAAAGCTTCTTTCTCAGAAGAGGAATTGGCAGAAGCAGCGAAATTCATTTCTCCTTACTTTTCCGAAGTGAAGAAAAAAGCAGTTCGCTGGGTAATGTTGAACGAACGCAAACGTTTGGATGGTCGTAACTTCGACGAAATTCGTCCAATTTGGGCGGAAGTTGATTACTTACCAATGGTACACGGTTCAGCAGTATTTACACGTGGGGAAACGCAATCATTGACAACACTTACGTTAGGTGGTAAAATGGATGAGCAGTTAATCGACGGTGCAACATTTAAAGGAACAGAGAAATTCTTATTACACTACAATTTCCCTCCATTCTCAACAGGTGAAGCGAAACCATTGCGTGGAACTTCTCGTCGTGAAATCGGACACGGTAACTTGGCGCTTCGTGCCTTGAAACCAGTTTTACCAGACGATAATCCATACACAATCCGCATCGTTTCGGATATCCTTGAGTCAAATGGTTCGTCTTCAATGGCAACCGTTTGCGCTGGAACATTGGCTTTAATGGATGGTGGTGTGCAAATCAAAGCACCAGTATCTGGAATCGCTATGGGACTTGTAGCTGACGAAGGTAAATTTGCTGTATTGTCTGATATCTTAGGTGACGAAGATCACTTGGGTGACATGGACTTTAAAGTAACCGGAACGGCAAAAGGAATCACTGCTTGTCAAATGGACATCAAAGTAGATGGACTTCCTTATGAAGTGTTGATTCAAGCGTTGGAACAAGCAAAAGCAGGAAGATTACACATCTTAGGTAAAATTGTTGAAACAATGCCTGCACCTCGTGCAACATTGAAACCGCAAACACCTCGAATTGAAGCATTCAATGTGCCAAATGATGTGATTGGTGCGATCATCGGCCCTGGTGGAAAAATTATCCAAGGATTGCAAAAAGAAACGAAAACAACGATTACAATTGAAGAATTAGCAACAGGTGAAGGCCGTGTTCAAATCCTCTCTACGAATGGAGACGACATGAACGAGGCGATTCGTCAAATTCGTTTGATCGCTTTCCCTCCACAAGTGGAAGATGGTGCGACTTACGAAGGTAAAGTGAAATCTGTGAAAGACTTCGGTTGTTTCGTTGAAATCCTTACAGGAACAGATGGACTCATTCACATTTCTGAATTTAGCTGGGAAAAAGTAGCAAAAATGGAAGATGTTGTGAAAGAAGGAGATGTATTGACATTCAAAGTGATGGGTCGCGATCCAAAAACGAAAAAATGGAAATTGTCACGCAAAGTTCTTTTGCCAAAACCAGAACGTCCTGCTGATGCGCCACAAGCGTAATGAACAAGGAAATAAAGTTATAAACAAAGGCGGCCTCGGTCGCCTTTTTTAATGCCTTGATAATAATAAATACACACTGATTACTTATTTTTACAAAAAAAAAACAGCATTATGAAACAAATCTTACTAGTATTAATAGTATTCATTGGTTTTCAGGGTTTTACACAAGCTTTTGAATCCTTTAACTTTACGGGTGCAGCAAACGCAAATGGTTGGGCAACCCAAAGTGGAACCGCAGGTCAATTGATGGCGATTACAACCCCATCAACAACCGGAAATAGTTTGTCTTATTCTGGATTACAAGCTTCTGCAGGAAATCGAATTAATTTGACTTCTACAGGAACGGAGGACATTAACAAAGTGTTTGTTCCAACAGGAACAACTGCTTATATGTCCTTTTTATTGAATGTGCAGAATACTACTGGTTTGACAACTGCTGGTGCTTATTTTACAGGTTTTGGTGGTACTTCAGGGGCAGTCGTAAGTATTTACTTCCCAAGAATTTTCATTAAATCGGGAGCGACACCAGGTACTTTTCAAGTGGGGATTTTAAATACATCAGGTGGTGTTATTACACCAAGCTTTGTCTCTACCGAATACCCTACTGGCACAACGCTTTTTATTGTTGCTAAAACGAATTCAACAGCAGTTGGAGGTGTTATCAATTCATCCTTGTGGGTCAATCCAATTCCAGGAGCGGCAGAACCTGCTGCCTTGGCTACAAATTCTACTGGAACGAGTGTATGGCCTGCAAATGGCGTTCAATCGGTTATTTTGCGTCAAGCAGCGGGGACAGGTAACCTTGAAATAGACGAAATTCGTGCAGG
>JANRBR010000019.1:39999-57976 GCA_030727405.1 Crocinitomicaceae bacterium
TTTTGCGTCAAGCAGCGGGGACAGGTAACCTTGAAATAGACGAAATTCGTGCAGGTGAAACATGGGCTTCTGTAACACCAGCGGCTGCAAGTAGTTGCGCTACCTACAACACGATGACAGCAACGGCGTGTAATACCTATTCGCTCAATAATCAGACTTACACTACTTCTGGTACTTATGTGCAGACACTTGCCAATGCGAATGTAGCGGGATGTGATTCGATCATAAACCTTAATCTGACCATCAACAATGCCAATAGTTCGACCTTGAACATTACCAACTGTGGCCCATATACCTTAAACAATCAAACGTATAATGCTACTGGTGCTTACACGCAACTTACTCAAAACATAGCTGGTTGTGATAGCACAATTACCTTGAATTTAACCATTGTTGGTTCCTTAACGTATTATCAAGATTTAGATAACGACGGTTACGGAAACGCAGCAGTTTCTCAAACAGGTTGTGCGGCCATTACGGGTTACGTAACAAATAGTTCGGATTGCAATGATAACAACAATGCCATTTATCCTGGAGCCATTGACATTGCTGGAAACGGAATTGATGAAGATTGCAATGGCTTCGATTCACCATTACAATTAGGTATTTACCAATTTACAGGTACTGTTGATTGTGCAACACAAGATGTAGCTGCTACCAATACAAGTTCAAATTGGACCTTTTCTGACTTTACTGCACAAGGTAATACATGTGCATCAGGAGGAGGTATTTTTAACCGCAGTGATTGGAATCAAACAGCCTTTATAAACTTGAATCAATACAACGAGTTTTCCATTACTGGGGCAAACTGTAATAATTTGAATTTGTCAAAATTAGCGTTAAACCACCGAACAAGTTCAACGGGTGGAACACCAACTATTTTTGTGCGTTCAAGTATAGACAATTATGCAACGAACATCGACACCATTGCATCTTCTTGGAATGGAAATATCATGTTAGCCGATACCATTAGTCTTCCTGCTACTTTTGCTAACTTAAGTGCTGTAACATTCCGATTTTATGTCATCAACCAAGCCACTGCTGGTTCTACCTTGCGCATGGACAACGTTTCTTTGTGGGGGAATACAATTGCAATCACACCAACATTGTTTTATGCTGACACCGATAACGATGGTTTTGGTGACTTGACGAATGATTCACTTTCTTGTTCAGTGCCTGTTGGTTTTGTTGCAAACAACACAGATTGCAACGACGCCAATGCAGCGATCAATCCAACTACCGTTTGGTACATGGACATGGATGGAGATTTACTAGGAGATCTAATGAGTACGTTCACAGGATGTACACCTCCAACTGGATACGTATTGAACTCAGATGATTGCGACGATACAAATGCTTCAGTTACTACTCCTACAACGTATTATTCAGATGTTGATCAAGATGGATTCGGAGACGATGCAACAGCAACTGATTTCTGTTTACCTCCACCAAATATGGTCGCTATCGGTGGTGATTGTAACGATAATAACAATGCCATTTATCCAGGTGCACCAGAAATTTGTGATGGTTTCGATAACAACTGTAATGGAACAAATGACGAAGGATTAATCTTCAATACGTACTACTTAGATTCAGACAATGATCAATATGGTGCAGGTATCGGTTTGGTTTCTTGTCAAGCAATTCCACTTCCAGGTTATGTTCTTGTTGATGGAGACTGTGACGATATGAATCCAAATGTCTATCCTGGAGCTACAGAAATTTTAGATAATGACTTGGATGAAAATTGCGATGGTGTTGATGGATACCTTGGTTTAGCTGACGGTTACATCGACGTTTCATCGATAAATGTGGATATTGTTCCAAATCCATCGAATGGTTCTTTTTCGTTAAACTTCGATTCAGAAATGACCGATGTTATTGTTCAGATCACGGACATGAGTGGAAAAGCCTTGTTCCAATCCAACATGAGTGGTTCAAGCATCACATTAAATCAAACCCAATTGAAACCTGGTACGTATTTAGTGCATGTACAAATGAACCAACAAAGCAAGACGCTTCGTTTGGTGATTCAATAAGCCATTTGCAAAAATGAAATTAAAAAGGCCGAAAGGCCTTTTTTTTGTAACTTGTATTTCCATTTTTACGTCTAACTTTACAGAATTAACTGAAGCGTTTACCTATGTTAAAATCAATATTATCCATTGCTCTTTTGTGTGTTTCACCCGCTATTTTTGCTCAAGATTATTGGCAACAAGAAGTGAATTATACGATACAAGTCAAACTTAATGACCAAAAGCATGAATTGAGTGGTTTTGAAACCTTTGAATACGTGAATCATTCTCCGGAAGCAATGGGTCAAATTTACATGCATTTATGGCCAAATGCTTACAGAGATGGAAGTACCGCGTTGGGAAAACAACTATACCGACAAGGTGATGGTAAATTGACTTTTGCTAAAGAGGAAGACAAAGGATTCATTGATTCCTTGGATTTTCAATCAGAAGGAATGAAATTAAGGTGGGAATACGATGCCGAGAACCCAGATATTTGCGTGATCTATTTGAATAAACCCTTGCAATCTGGCGAACGAATGAAGATTTCAACGCCTTTCAAAGTGAAACTTCCATCTGGATCCATTTCAAGAATGGGTCACATCGAACAATCGTATCAAATTACACAATGGTACCCTAAGCCAGCTGTTTTTGATAAAAATGGTTGGAATGCCATTCCTTACTTAAATCAAGGAGAGTTTTATTCGGAATACGGATCATACGACGTGAGCATCACCTTGCCAAAAAATTACATTGTAGGTGCAACGGGTGATCTCCAAACGAAAAGTGAAGTGGCGTTTATGGACGAGCAAGTAGAAGCGACACGTTTGAAAATAAGTGGAATTGATAACCTTGTTGGATCTGAGAAATTTCCAGAATCATCAAAAGAAATGAAAACCATTCGCTATACCCAAAGCAACGTACATGATTTTGCTTGGTTTGCCGATAAAAGATTCCGCGTATTAAAAGGAGAAGTAGAATTGCCTCACTCCAAGCGAAAAGTAACTTCGTGGGCATTATTTACCCCTCAAAACACCAAATATTGGCAAGACGCCATTGAATACATCAACGATGGAACGTATTATTATTCCCTTTGGAACGGAGATTATCCGTACAAACAAGTAACTGCAGTTGATGGTACCATCAGTGCGGGTGGAGGCATGGAGTATCCAAACGTAACGGTCATTGGTAATTCGAGTTCGAAAGAAGAATTAGAGGTGGTCATTGTACATGAAGTTGGACACAACTGGTTTTATGGGATTCTTGGATCGAACGAGCGCGTACATGGGTGGATGGATGAAGGAATGAATACCTTGAATGAAATGCGTTACATTCAAACGAAGTATCCAGATAATACGCGTTTCTCAGATATGATTCTGAATGGACGTTTCCATTTAGAGGATTTGGATCACCACGATTCTGGTGACATCACCTATTCTTCACTTGCTTCCCTTGGTTTAGATCAACCGATAGAAACACATTCAGATCAGTTTACAAGCATCAATTATGGCGGAATCATGTACCAGAAAACGGGACTTGTATTTTTCTACTTAAAAGATTACTTGGGAGAAGAAAAATTCAATGCCGCAATGTCCGCATACTTTGAAGCCTGGAAATTCAAACATCCACAACCGGAGGACATGCGCAAGGTGCTCGAAACATCAACAGGTAAAGACCTTTCATGGCTTTTTGATGATTTAATTCAAACAACCAATCACATTGATTATAAGCTTAAAAATGTGGGGATTGGAAAACAAGGAGCTATTGTTCGTGTCAAAAATGTCGGACAAGTAAATGGACCAATCGAAGTAAACGTATATGCAGATGATAAATTGGTCGAAACGTGCTGGTTGGAACCGGGCTCAACTTCTGCTACATTGAAAACACCTTATAAGGACATCGATAAAGTCATCATTGATGAATCCAAAGACATTCCTGAATTGAACCGAAACAATAACACGTGGAGGGCGCATACCCTGTTTCACAAAATTGAACCCATTGCGTCTGAATTTTTATTTAGTGATAACGAAGCAGATCACAACAGTTTACGCTGGTTGCCCATGCTTGGCGGTAATGTGTACGATGGATTTATGTTAGGAGCAAGTTTCCACAACTTGGGACTTCCTTTCCAAAAGTTTAGTTACGTACTCACCCCAATGTTTGGGTTTTATAGTAAAAAACCAGTTGGAATGGCCGAATTTTCATATTCCATGCTGCCAAAAAAAGGATTCAAAATTTCAAATTTGGGCTTATCAGTTAAAACTTTTTCGCGAAATAGTTATTCGGACGAGCGCTTTGTTGCGTTGAGTCCGTATTGGTCTGCCACCCTTGGAAATAGAAAAAACAGGAGTGATTTCAGTCAAGATCTTCTTTTAAAAGGACTTTACGGATTAAAAACGGCTGAAATGGGTAATGATGAAAAAGGGGCCTTTTTACAATATGGCATACAATGGACCAAACCGGATCATCAGTTAAATGTCAAAGCAAGAGCCGAATACATCGATGGAGAATTCATTCAGTTGGGACGAGTGAGCATGACAGCAAAATACAATTGGCGGTACATGAAAAATAAAATGAAACGTAACCTTGAATTACGAGCCTATTTTGGAACAAATGTATACAATCAACTTTCCATAACACCAATCGATTATTTATCCGACCGTTACAGCATGAGTTTGAGTGGAGGCAAAGGAATTCAAGATTTGTTCTATGAAGAGTATAATTTTGCACGAAATGACATCTCTGGTTTTTGGTCGCAACAACGCATGGAGAACTTTGGAAATTTCAAATCAACAAGCTCTTTTGGAATAAGTTCGAAATGGTTGGGAAGCATGAATCTTTATTTCCAATTGCCCATAAAACCAAATTTATTCGGAATCTTTGCAGATTACGGGGCTTTTTCAAATGGATCAAGCATTGAAACAGCCTATAATGCTGGACTTGGCATGCGCATTTCAAATGCATTCAGCGTGTATTTCCCGTTGATAAGAAGTGCAAATATGGGCAGTCTTTGGAATAATTATAGCAATGAAATTCGTTTCAGTATTAAACTCAATCTAGTTCACGCAAATAATTTGCGTTCACGTTTTAATTAACACAACCTATGTCTGATCAAAAAGTATCTTTTGGCAAACTTTTTTGGCCAAGTTTTGTCGCGGTAATGATCGCGGGATTGATTTCCTTGTTTTTATTTTTCCTTGTGCTAGGTGGAATCATTGGTTCCTTTGGGGATTTTGGCCCAGCTCCTTTAGCGATAAAAAACTCTACGGTTCTTCATTTGAAGTTAACGGGTGATTTAAAGGATAAAAGCGATGAAACGTTTGATGTCGCTGATTTCAAAGTAAACCGCACCGTTGGACTTCCCGATTTGTTATACGGCATCGAAAAAGCAAAAACGGATCCAAAAATTAAAGGAATATTTCTAGAACTTGGCTCCTTGAGGTGTGGTTTTGCAAGTGCGAAAGAATTGCATGATGCGATCAAAGATTTTCAAAAAAGCGGAAAGTTTGCCGTGGCTTATTTGTCTGGTGAATATGTGTCGCAAACTTCCTATTACATCAGTTCTGCGGCAAAAGAAGTGTATGGATTTCCATCCACAAACATGGAATTTACGGGAATCGGTGTCCAATTGATGTTCTTCAAAAACCTATTGGATAACTTAAATATTGAAGTGGATATTGTTCGTGGTTCGAATAATGATTTCAAAAGTGCTGTAGAGCCTTTCTTCCGCACCAATATGAGTGATTCAAGTCGACTTCAAACACAAACATTTTTACGAACGATGTGGAGAACCATGCGAAATGATATCGCATTGAATAAAGGTCTTGACACCGTTTTATTGGATCAACACGTAGATTCCTTACACATTTTGGATTGTCAATCGGCCTATAAAGCAAAATTGATTTCCGGATTAAGCTACCGGGATGAATTCTTGGGACTTTTGAAGAAAAAAATGGGCATTCCTCAGGAAGATGAATTGGAACTACAATCCATGGAGAAATATGCTTTGAAAGCTTTTTCGGACCGACAATTATTGGTAAAAAATCAAAATCCCAACATTGCCGTAATTTTGGCGGAAGGGGATGTCGCAACTTCAGGAGATGGAATTTCATCGGAGAAAATCTGTAAACTCTTTCAGAAAGTTCGAAACGATAAAAACATAATTGCGGTTGTTTTTCGCATCAATAGTCCAGGTGGAAGTGCACTAGCAAGTGAGGAAATTTGGCGCGAAGTGGCACAAACGCAAAAGAAAAAGAAAGTCATCGTTTCCATGGGGGATGTGGCTGCTTCGGGAGGATATTACATTGCGACACCTGCTGATCGCATTTTTGCGGAACCTACCACGATTACAGGTTCTATCGGTGTATTTGGCATGATTCCCTACACGGGAAAATTCATGGAAAATAAATTGGGCATCACCTTCGATGAGGTACGTACGAATCAACATTCCTTAACAACCTTGAATAAAAAGCTGACACCTGAGGAATTGATGGTGATTCAAAAGCAAGTAGATAAAATCTATACCCAATTTTTAACACGTGTTTCCAATGGTCGTAAAATGAAAATGGATCAAGTGGGCATTCTTGCACGTGGTCGTGTATGGAGTGGGGAAGATGCTTTGCGTATTGGTCTTGTTGATGAATTGGGAGGCTTGACAAAAGCCATAGCGTATGCTTCAAGAAAAATGAACAATCCTAAGGTTGTTTATTTCCCAATCGTGAAGAAAAATACGCTTTCTGAAATTGCTGATATGATTGAGCAACAGCAAGAAGAAGATGAAACCATTCAAATGGACATTGCCATTCCTACGGAGTTAAAAGCGCTATATGCACGCATTAAAAAGATTGAAAGCATGTCTGGAATTCAGATGCGCATGCCGTTTGAATACGTGATGAAGTAAGAGGTTATTGCTTAAAAGAAAAGGGAGTCAATTGACTCCCTTTTTTTATGCGTATAAACTTGGATAGCTTGAAGGATCCGCCTCGTGCATCATCGCATATACTTTCTCGATGATGTCATCAATGCTCGGTTTGGAGAAATAGTCTCCATCGGAACCATAAGCCGGACGATGGTCTTTCGAACTCAAAGTTTCAGGTGCGGAGTCCAGGTGATAATATCCTTTTTGCTCCACTAAGATTTTATCTAACATAAAACCGGTTGCTCCACTGCTTACGTCTTCATCTACGATGAGTAAACGATTCGTTTTCGCAAGTGAATCGCTGATCATGTGTTCGATATCGAAAGGCAACAAGGTTTGTACGTCGATTAGTTCGACAGAAATCCCCATGTTTTCCAATTGTTGAACTGCTACTTCGCAAAGGTTGAAGGTAGAGCCGTATGAAACAAGGGTGATGTCTTTTCCTTCCTTCACGATTTCGGGCATTCCTAATGCTTCTGTAAACGAACCGAAATTAATCGGCATGCGCTCTTTCGTGCGGTAACCGTTCAATGGTTCAATGACCAATGCTGGTTCATCGGCTTGTAATAACGTGTTGTAAAATCCAGCGGCTTTCGTCATGTTTCTTGGAACACAGACGTGAATGCCACGTATGGAATTGACAATCATCCCCATCGGAGATCCACTGTGCCAAATTCCTTCGAGACGGTGTCCACGTGTGGAAACAATCAATGGTGCTTTTTGTCCACCTTTGGTTCGGTATTGTACCGTGGCTAAATCGTCGGACATGATTTGAATGGCATACAGTAAGTAATCCAAGTACTGAATCTCTGCAATGGGACGTAGTCCACGCATCGCCATTCCAATTCCTTGTCCGATGATCGTACATTCGCGAATTCCAGTATCTGATACACGTATTTCGCCAAATTGCTCTTGCAATCCTTCTAATGATTGGTTCACGCCGCCAATTTTACCGGCATCTTCTCCGAAAACCAATACTTCAGGACGATTCTCCAAAATCGTACGGTAATTTTCACGTAAAATGATGCGACCGTCTTCCATTTGAACGTCATCTGCATATTTTGGTGCCACTGCTGGAACATTCATCGCTGAATGGGCAGATTGCGAATGCAAATGAGAACTGTATCGATCGAAATTCCCGGAAATCATGCTTTGAATCCAATTTCCTAAGGTTTTTTTCGAGGAGATATTTTCTTCTCGGATTTGACGCAATACTTTTCGTGCTAAAGTCAATAAATCACGACGAATCGGTTCTTTTTCTTTCTCAAGTGTTTCAATGTCCTTCTGAATGAATACGGACTGCGTACTTTCTGCTGCCACTGCTTTTAACACAGAAACCAAATCCGCTTGATCTTGTTTCATGCTATCTGTAAAGCGCGACCATGCTGTATTTTTAGAGCTGCGAACGAGTTCTTTCGCTGCTGCTTGTATCGTGTTTAATTCTTCCTCCGATGCAATGGCCATTCCTTTGGCTTCGAATGAAAGAATCCATTCTTTAAATTTATGGATGCAATCAAAAGTCGTTTCCCATTCCAATCGCTCTGCTGATTTGTAACGCTCATGAGATCCCGAAGTAGAATGTCCTTGCGGTTGATTCACTTCTTTCACGTGTACTAAAACGGGAATGTGTTCCTCTCTTGCTAGTTTTACCGCTTTTTCATAGGTTTCACACAAATGTGCGTAGTCCCATCCTTTGGTGATAAAAATCTCATATCCAGGTTTGTCAGCAGTACGTTGCATGCCTGATAACGCATTTGAAATGCTGCCTTTGGTGGTTTGTAATTCTCTTGGAACTGAAATTCCGTAGCCATCGTCCCAAACAGACATCACCATTGGTACTTGCAATACACCTGCAGCATTAATTGATTCCCAGAATGGACCTTCACTCGTAGAGGCATCTCCAATTGTTCCAAATGCAACTTCATTTCCACCATTGGTGAATTTCTGAAAAGCAGGATTCGATTTTAATGCTTCTTGTTGACGATAGACTTTCGATGCTTGCGCCAATCCAACCAAACGTGGCATTTGTCCAGCAGTCGGTGAAATATCTGCTGAGCTGTTTTTTTGCAACATCAAATTTTTCCATTCTCCGTTGGCATCCAAATTACGCGTAGAATAATGTCCACCCATTTGTCGGCCTGCAGATTGTGGTTCAATGTCCACATCCGTATGCGCATAAAGTCCAGCAAAGTATTGTTCAATGGTCAATTCACCAATGGCCATCATAATGGTTTGATCGCGGTAATATCCGGAACGGAAATCACCGTTCTGAAATTGTTTGGCTAGCGCAATTTGCGCGAGTTCTTTTCCATCTCCGAAAATTCCAAATTTAGCCTTACCTGTTAGTACTTCCTTTCTTCCTAGAAGAGAAGCTTCGCGGGATTCACAAGCCAATTGATAGTCGGCAAGAACTTGTTTTTTGAATGCTTCAAAATCCATTTGATCCTGCGTGTTGGGTGCTTTTTCTTTTGCCATTGTTGATTGTAATCGTACGCAAATATACGGAAAAGCAACGGCGTTTTTATATGGAATTTTTTAGCAATTTTGTGTAGCTTTATTTGAACCATGAAATTAGAATTGTGCACGGCATCCATTGATGCCATATTATTGGCGAAATCACTTGAGTTTGACCGCATTGAATTGTGTCAGAATTTAGAGCAGGGTGGACTTACACCCTCCGCGGGTATGATTGCATTTGCGTTGGAGCACAAACTCAATACCCATGTTTTGATTCGTCCGAGAGCAGGAGGATTCTGTTATAGTGCGGAAGAACATGCTGTTATTGAACGTGATTTAGCCTTTTGTCAGCAGGCAGGAGTACAAGGCGTTGTCGTTGGGATTTTAAAATCAAATTTCGACTTAGACATTGATGCGTTAGCGGCATTGAAGGAGAAGTTTCCGGATTTTATTTGGACCTTCCACCGGGCATTTGATGAAAGCATCGATTGGAAACGCTCCATGGATCAATTAATAAAACTTGGATTCAATCGCATTCTAACATCTGGATTTGCCAGTCATGTGGACATAGGCATGCCTATTTTAAGTGAAATGAGGCAGCATGCAAATGGGCGCATTGAAATCATGGCAGGTGGTGGTGTAAACGCGGGTAACATTGCAAAAATTGCACGAGAAGCTCAACCAGATGCGATTCACTTTTCAGGCACAAATAAGGTTTTGTTGGACGAAGACTCTGCCTTTTCTGAAACCATTTTAAAAGTAGATGTACAGCGTGTTCAACGCATCTTAGATTCTTTGCGTTCAGTAGCTAAATAGATTATCCGGTTTATTTGCAGTACCTTTGTGCAAATCCTGGGTCAATCATTAATGTATTTGTTCAACCTTAGGATTGAATATTTATATGAAATTTAATGAATTAAATCTTTTAGAGCCGATTTTAAACGCTCTTACCAAACAAGGTTATACCGAACCAACTCCCATCCAACAACAAGCAATACCATACGTTCTCGAAGGAAGAGATGTTATGGGGTGTGCCCAAACAGGAACAGGAAAAACTGCGGCATTTGCCATTCCAATCATTCAACGCATTCACGCTTCGAAACAAGTGGATAATTCGAATAAAATCAGAGCCTTAATTGTGACGCCAACGCGTGAATTAGCGATACAGATTGAAGAGAGTTTCAAGAATTATGGCAGCGAATTGAAATTGCGTTACACCGTTATTTTTGGTGGAGTAAATCAGTCGCAACAAGTCAACCGTTTGAAAAATGGGGTAGATGTGTTGATTGCGACACCTGGACGCTTGTTGGACTTGCAACAACAAGGATTCATCAAGTTAGGAAATTTAGAGATTTTTGTTTTGGATGAGGCCGATCGTATGTTAGACATGGGATTCATTCACGACGTAAAGAAAATCATCAAAATGATTCCTGCTAAACGTCAAACCTTGTTTTTCTCCGCAACGATGCCGAAGGAAATTACTTCTTTAGCGAATTCGATTTTAACAGATCCTGTAAAAGTGGAAGTAAATCCGGTATCATCGACTGCAGAAATGATCGAGCAAGCCTTGTATTACGTGGATACGCCAGCGAAAAAAGATTTGTTGGTTCATGTTTTGAAAGAAACGACTGCGCCAAGCGTCTTGGTATTCTCTCGTACGAAACACGGGGCAGATAAAATCGTTAAGTTATTGGCGAAAAACAAAGTCACGGCAGAAGCCATTCACGGGAACAAATCTCAGAATGCACGTCAACGCGCTTTGTCGAACTTTAAAGATAAAACTTCACGCGTGTTGGTGGCTACGGACATTGCTGCACGTGGAATCGACATCGATGAGTTGTCATTTGTAATCAATTACGACATTCCAAACATTCCCGAAACGTATGTACACCGCATTGGTCGTACTGGACGAGCAGGAGCATCCGGAATTGCTGTTTCATTCTGTGACAAGGAAGAGCGTAAGTACATTCGCGACATTCAAAAATTGATTTCCTTGGAGATTCCAGTGGTGAACAATCATCCATTTGCGAGTCGCTAATTTGAACTTTATAGAAAACAAAAAAGGAGCTTTTTCAAGCTCCTTTTTTTATGTTGTTATATTCGGTTTGAATTAAACCGCTGCAATTTTATCTGAAACGTATTCTCCAGCTTTCAATTTACCCACGATTTTAGAGAAACACTCAATGGTGTATTTCACGTCCTCTAAAGTATGTGTTGCCGTTGGAATCAAACGTAGAATAATCATTCCTTTCGGTACAACTGGGTAAACAACCATCGAACAGAATACATTGTAGTTCTCACGTAAGTCGTATATCAAGTTCGTCGATTCTGGAATAGATCCATTCAAGTAAACGGGTGTCACACACGTGTTTGTTGGACCAATCTCGAATCCAGCTTCTGTTAATCCTTTTTGCAAGGCTTCAGTGATCTCCCACAATTTCGCTTTGTATTCTGGGTGATTACGCATCAACTCCAAACGCTTTAATAATCCAACTACTAATGGCATTGGCATTGCTTTCGCAAAGATCTGAGAACGCATGTTGTAACGTAAGTACTCAACAACTTGCTCATCCGAGGAAATGAATCCACCAATCAATGCAAACGATTTTGCGAAAGTACCGAAGTAAATATCGATTCCGTCCTGACAACCTTGCTCTTCGCCTGTTCCACCACCTGTTGCTCCAAGTGTACCGATACCATGTGCATCGTCCACAAACAAACGGAAGTTGAATTTTTTCTTTAAATCAACAATTTCTTTAATGATTCCTTGGTCTCCACGCATTCCGAAAACACCTTCCGTGATCACCAAAATCGCACCACCTGTTTCAGCGGCTAATTTTGTTGCACGTTGCAATTGTTTTTCACAATCCTCTAAATCATTGTGTTTGAAAACGAATCGTTTCCCCATGTGCAAACGCACACCATCCAATATACATGCGTGAGACTCAGCGTCGTAAACGATCACATCGTGACGATCCACTAAACAGTCAATCGCCGAAACAACCGCTTGATAACCGAAGTTACAAAGGATGGTACTTTCTTTGTTGACGAATGCGGATAATTCGCGCTCCAATTGTTCATGGTAATCCGAGTTTCCACTCATCATGCGCGCGCCCATAGGAGAACCAAGTCCGAACGTAGCTGCTGCCTCGCCGTCCACTTTTCTCACTTCTGGATGATCTGCTAATCCCAAATAATTGTTCAATGACCAGTTCAAACGTGTTTTTCCACGGAAAATCATGTGTGGGCCAATTGGGCCTTCTAATTTAGGGAAGGTAAAATATCCATGAGATTCTTTCGCGTGTTGTCCGATAGGTCCGCGATTTGCCTGAATTTTTTCGAAAATATCTGCTGACATGTATATTATTTTTGTGCAAAGTTAAAGCATTATTGCTTTGTGTATTCTGGACGCTTTGTATTTTATCAACAGATAAATGCACAATTACCCCGCTAAGAGCGCTTTGAAACAAGTTTATCTGCTAAAAAGTGTGCGGTTTCGGTGTTTTTTGCCTCCACCATTTCTTCTGGTGTTCCTTGGAAGAGCAAGTGTCCACCTTGTTCACCTCCTGTTGGACCTAATTCAATTATGTGATCGGCACATTTGATCACTTCCATGTTGTGTTCAATGACAAAAATGGAGTGTCCACGGTCAATTAAGGCATTAAAAGCAATCACTAACTTATCAATGTCGTAAAAATGCAATCCAGTTGTTGGTTCATCGAAAATAAATAGGGTGGGAGGTGCCTGTGTTCCTTTGGATAGGAAGGATCCGAGTTTGATGCGTTGTGCTTCTCCGCCACTCATCGTACTAGAAGACTGTCCAACTTTTAAATAACCCAATCCGACATCGACCAATGGTTGGATTTTCTCTACGATTTTTGCATCCAAGCGATCTTGTCCCTCTTTAAAGAAAGCCAGGGATTCATCAAGCGTCATTTCAAGAATGTCGTAAATGGATTTCCCTCGGTATTCAATCTCTAAGGTTTCGGACTTATAGCGAGTTCCTTTGCAGGTTTCGCAATTCAAGTGAACATCCGCCATAAACTGCATGGCAACGGTGATGCTTCCTTCGCCTTCACACATCTCGCAACGTCCACCTTCCACATTGAAGCTAAAGAAGCCGGGTTTGTATCCGCGCATTTTTGCAAGTTGTTGTCTAGCAAATAGTTCGCGTATGTCATCGAAAGCTTTAACATAAGTAATAGGATTGCTTCTTGAAGACTTTCCAATGGGATTTTGATCGACAAACTCCACGTGTTTAATGGTCTTTAAGTCGCCAGATATGCCGTCGCATTTACCAATTAAATCACCGCTTAATCCAAGCTCTTTTCGAATGGATGGATACAATAATGATTTGATTAAAGTCGATTTTCCAGATCCAGAAACACCAGTAATGCACACAAGTTTATTCAGTGGAAAATCGAGCGTGAGGTTTTTTAAGTTGTTTTGTCTTGCTCCTGAAAGGGTAATTCTGTTTGTTCCGCTGCGTCTCTTTTGAGGAACTGGAATTTCCTTTATGCCAAGTAAATATTTGGCAGTTAAACTGTCCTTTGCGTTGATGAGTGCTTTGTAGTCACCTTGAAAAACGACCTCTCCTCCATGTGATCCTGCTAATGGACCAATATCTAAAATCTCATCGGCTGCCATCATGATTTCTTCTTCGTGTTCCACGACAATCACCGTGTTTCCAAGCGCTTTCAAGTTAAGCAGGACTTTGATTAGTCTTGCGGTGTCTTTTGGATGTAGTCCAATCGAAGGTTCGTCCAAAATGTAAATGGATCCAACAAGGCTGCTTCCCAAGGATGTGGCTAGGTGAATGCGCTGCGATTCTCCACCCGATAAGGTGTTTGCGCCTCGGTTTAGGGTTAAGTATCCGAGTCCAACGTCTTGCAGGAATCCTAGTCTTTGTTGAATTTCTGGCAGAATGTGTTTCGAAACTTGTCGATCATATTCGTTCAAGGAAAGTTCTTTGAAAAATGCAGCTGCTTCGTCAATGGATTTGAGAACCACATCCTGAATCGAGCAGTCGTTAATCTTTACATATGAGGCATCTCCGCGCAAGCGTGTTCCCTTGCATTCCGGACAACTGGTCTTCCCTCTGTAGCGAGAAAGCATCACACGGAATTGAATTTTATATGTTTGACTTTCAATAAATTTAAAAAACTTACTTAAACCTTCAAAATAAGTGTTTCCCTCCCACAGTAATGCGTATTGTTCTGGACTCAGGTCCTTCACTGGGCGGTGGATTGGGAAATCGAATTTCTTTGCATTGAAGGTCAGTTGATTCAGGTATTCTCCCATGGAATCTCCTTTCCAAGGTGCAATCGCTCCTTCGTAAACGCTGAGGTTTCGGTTTGGGAACACCAATTCTTCATCGATTCCCAGCACCATTCCGTATCCTTCGCAAGTTTTACAGGCTCCGTAAGGATTATTGAACGCGAATAGGTTCACGCTCGGCTCTTGAAAGCTGATGTTGTCCAATTCAAAACGATTGCTAAACCACTGAAGTTTCTGCTCTTTGTGATGTAAAATGGCACATATTCCTTTTCCTTCTGTAAAGGCTAATCCAAGGGAATCCGTGCAGCGGTTTAAATTGCTTTCGTCCGAGAAATCATTGTTGAAACGATCTATCGCTAAAAGGAATTCCTCATCGAATTCAGAACTTAATAAGTCTTCAATCAATTTAAATGAATCATTTAAGTAGACTCTTGTAAAGCCTTGCTTGTAAAGTGATTCTAATTTTTGTAAATAAGTTTCTGATTCAAAAAGCGAAACCGGACAAAGAATGGCAATGGCTTCGTTCAGCCAGTGTTTACTTAGGAAATCGATGACATCTTTAATCTGATGTTTTTGGACTTCATTCCCCGAAACGGGTGAATAGGTCTTTCCAACACGGGCATAAAATAACTTTAAGTAATCGTAGATTTCGGTGGTTGTTCCAACGGTTGATCGTGGGTTGCTCGAAATGACTTTTTGTTGAATGGCGATGGATGGTGCAATTCCTTTGATGTATTCCGTTTCTGGTTTGTTCAATTTACCTAGAAATTGCCGTGCGTAAGAGGACATGCTTTCGATGAAGCGTCTTTGTCCTTCAGCGAAAATGGTATCAAAGGCCAAGCTGGACTTTCCCGAGCCTGAAACACCTGTAATGACCGTAAGTTTTCCGTGAGGGATTTTTACATCAATGGATTTCAAGTTATGAACCCGTGCCCCTTTTATTTCTATGCATTTTTCCACCATACAAAAGTAACAGATGAAAAGGAATGCTGTTCGCATTCGGTCAAAATCTTAAATAATTTCCTACTTTTAGTACCGCTAAACAACGTAAATATGTCTTGGAGTTCCCTCTTTCGTAAAAAATCAGTGCATGCAATTTTGGAGCAAGTACGGTTAAATGATGAAAATAGTGATGCGCATTCTTTAGGAAAGCATTTGAAGGTTAGGGATTTAGCTGCCTTTGGAATCGCTGCAATTATCGGTGCTGGGATTTTTAGCACCATCGGAGAAGCGAGTTCTCAGGGTGGCCCGGCCGTTATCTTTTTATTTTTATTCACCGCAATTGCCTGTGGATTCGCTGCGTTCGCTTATGCGGAGTTCGCATCCATGGTTCCTGTGTCAGGTTCTGCCTATACTTATTCGTACGTGGCTTTTGGTGAGATCATCGCATGGATCATAGGATGGGCACTGATAATGGAGTACGCGATAGGGAATATCACCGTCGCAATATCATGGAGTGATTATTTCACTAACATGTTGGAAGGCATTCATATTAAGGCCCTTGGAATACCGAATGGCATCCATTTACCCACGTGGATTCAGATGGATTATTTAACAGCATCGAATGGATTTCATGAAGCAAAAACCTTATTAGCAGCAGGAAAAGACCTGGTCGATTTGGATTCATCTTTAATTATAGCCAGAGAAGCTTGGATGAGCGCACCACAAATTTTTGGTTTTCACCTCATTTTTGATTTGCCGGCACTTTTCATCATTGTCTTGATAACCTGGTTGGTTTACCGTGGGATGAAGGAAAGTCGAAATGCGTCTAACATCATGGTGATTATTAAGTTGGCGATTATTTTATTGGTGATCGGCGTTGGAATGTTTTATGTGGATACGAATAATTGGAGTCCGTTTGCGCCGAATGGTGTTTCCGGAATATTGAAAGGAGTGTCCGCGGTATTCTTTGCTTACATTGGATTTGATGCCATTTCTACCACAGCGGAGGAATGTGAGAATCCGCAACGCGACTTGCCAAGAGGGATGATGTGGGCAATTATCATTTGTACCGTTCTTTACATCATCATTGCACTTGTTTTGACCGGAATTGTCTCTTACGATAAATTGGCAGTAGGTGATCCTCTGGCCTTTGTTTTTAATGAAATTCATTTACCGAAAATGGCTGGAATTATTTCCATTAGTGCTGTTGTCGCAATGGCTTCGGTTTTATTGGTATTCCAGATGGGACAACCGCGCATATGGATGAGCATGAGTCGTGATGGTTTATTGCCCAAACGCTTCTCGAAAGTACATCCAAAATACAAAACACCTTCGTTTGCGACCATTGTGGTGGGATTTGTAGTCGCTGTGCCGGCCTTGTTCATGAATTTAACCATGGTAACAGACTTGTGTTCGATCGGAACCTTGTTTGCATTTGTACTTGTCTGTGGAGGGGTTTTAATTTTACAGAATAAAACAGACATTCCTAGAGGGAAATTTAAAACACCTTTTATCAATGGTGGATTCGTGATGCCAATTTTATTGGTAGGAAGTATCGTACTGTTGTTTAGTTCGTATCGCACGGAAACGATGGCGTTTATTCAAAACGAACCGACTTTGAAAACATCCGAAGAAATGCTATTGCAATTGAATGAGCGTCAAATCGAAGACTTAAAGGACTATTCCAGATTAGAAATCCATCGTTTGGAAAGTAAATTAATTGAAGGAAGGTCCGAGAATTGGCGAAATCTGGAAGTGAATCTAGACGAGTATTATGCGGTTGAAGGTGGAGCGGAGCGATTAGCGGATGTTATTCAACAAAAAGGATGGAAAAACACTTCATTGAAAAACGAAGGTTGGTCGCACTTTGCGAATAAAATTCCAAGTTGGATCTTCATTCTTTTCACTATTTTCATAACGATCATGGCGGTTCGACACAAGCTATCTCTCATTCCAATTCTCGGATTATTGAGTTGCTTGTACATGATGAGTCAGTTGGCACTTGCAAACTGGATTTACTTCACCATTTGGTTATTGTTAGGCTTGGTGATTTACTTCTTGTATGGACGCAAGCATTCAAAATTGGCCTTGAATGAAGCTTAATCAATCGAGCTTATTACTTAGTTTACTCCTTTCATTGTCCTCTTGTACTCCATTGGTATTGCTTACAATGGGAATGAAAAAACCGCATGTGCCAACGGATGATGAATTTTACCGTTTCGGTGAAAAATGGAACATGAGTATCTATTTTTAGCAAACATTGCTACCTTCCTATATCGATGAAATAGAAATAATTGATTCAGTCAATCCAAAATTAGCCAAGGATTTATTGCAACCCATTCAAGCGATGTATTTCGATTCAAGCGGA
>JANRBR010000019.1:58076-70044 GCA_030727405.1 Crocinitomicaceae bacterium
TGTATGTTAATACAGACGAAGTTTTTACGAAATTACTCTAAACTGCAAGCGACTGTTCGATTCCTAGAATCAAGGAATGAATGACTTTGATGTGAATTTCTTGTGCGCGGTCCGCGAATGTGGAGTGAGGAGCACGGATTTCTACGTCAGCCAATCCAGCTAATTTTCCGCCATCTTTTCCTGTTAAAACAATCGTTTTCATTCCTTTTGCCTTGGCTGCTTCCACCGCAAGAAGAACGTTTTTAGAATTTCCGGAAGTCGAAATACCTAACAAAACATCGTTTTCTTGTCCGAGTCCTTCAATAAAGCGCGAAAAAACGAAGTCGTAACCGTAATCATTGCTCACGCAGGACAAATGCGAAGGATCCGAAATACTGATGGCAGCTAGGGCACGTCGGTTTTCACGGAAACGTCCGCTCAATTCTTCCGCGAAATGCATGGCGTCGCACATGGATCCGCCGTTGCCACAGCTAATGATTTTTCCACCATGCTGAATGGAATCACTCATAAGTTTTACGGCTTTAGCAATCAACAAATAGTTTGCTTCTGTTTGAAAATTGTTCAATGTTTGCTGCGCTTCCTCGAATTGTTGTTGAATCAACTTTTGTAGTTCCATGGTGATCATTTAAGTTCAAAATTAAACTAAATTCTTTAGGACGACCACATCATCGTACAGATTCGTATCTTTGAAAGATCATGAATACTACTTATTTTAATCAAAAAGTTGTGTGGATCACTGGAGCTTCCTCTGGAATCGGTGAGGAGTTGGTCCGTCAATTGGATCAGGCTGGTGCCCAGTTGATTTTGTCCGCGCGCAATGTGAGCAAACTAAACGAAATATTGTCTGACTTGTCTCAGCAATCAAAACACATGGTTCTGAAGTTAGATCTTGAAAACACTTCCAATGTGGAAGAATTGACAAACGAAATCATGCAGCGCTATGGTAGAATTGATGTGCTCATCAATAACGGTGGAATAAGCCAGCGAGCGACAGCGCACGATACGAGCATGGAAGTGAACCGTAAAATCATGGAGGTTAATTACTTTGGTAATATTGCCTTGACCAAAGCGGTGTTGCCTATTTTTCGTCAACAAAAATCAGGTCAAATCTTGGTCATTAGTAGCATCGCGGGAAAATTTGGATTTCACCTGCGTTCGGCATACAGTGCTTCCAAGCATGCGCTATTTGGGTATTACGAAAGTTTGGTGATGGAAGAAAGCGACTATGGACTCAAGGTGACGGTCGCTTGTCCTGGAAAAATCAACACGCCGATTTCAACGAATGCGGTTACGGGAGAAGGAAAGGCACATGGACAAATGGATCATAATCAAGCTACGGGGATGCCTGTGGATGTTTGT
The DNA here is from genome assembly GCA_030727405.1 of Crocinitomicaceae bacterium. Taxonomy (GTDB): domain Bacteria; phylum Bacteroidota; class Bacteroidia; order Flavobacteriales_D; family Crocinitomicaceae; genus UBA952. Next base: position 59,436 of record JANRBR010000019.1, read on the forward strand.
GTTAAGCAATTACTGAGGGCGTTGGTGAATAACAAGCATGAGGTATTAATTGGAAACAAAGAATTACTTGCCGTACATATGAAACGATTTTTTCCAAGGTTATTTTGGAAGCTTATCCCAAAACAATCACCGACTTAGTCTTTATGCAGCGATAAAGTGGGGGGAAGTAGAATTTACTCATGAGCAGTTCGTTATCAAAAAAGGATGCTAAAATTGAAAACAAAAAAAATAGGCTTCCAATTGGAAGCCTATTTAATTAAGTAGAAATTTCTTCTTAGTTTACAGTTGAAGAAAGTTCAGAACCTGCTTTGAAACGTACTGTGTTTTTTGCAGCGATTTGGATAACTGCTCCAGTTTTAGGGTTACGTCCGTTACGAGCATTTCTTTTAGAAATGTCGAAAGAACCGAAACCTACTAAAGAAATTCTTTCACCTTTTTTCAATGCTGCTGTAGTTGCTCCTACAAATCCATCTAATGCTTTTTTAGCATCTGCTTTTGACAATCCTGCAGCTGCAGCCATTGCGTCAATTAATTCCGCCTTGTTCATAATAACTTGGTTTTAATTAGTTAGTAATAAATTTTATCGTAACAAATATATCTGAATATCAATGCGAGTGGCGGTTTCCATGAAAAAAAATGCACAAAATGTTGAAAAATCAGCCTTTTTGTTAATAAAGCCACCTAAAATCATTGATTTCATTAGGAAATAAGCACTTTTTCATACCGGAATTTCAAGTTCATTTTTTCTTTCTAACTAACAATTTTGTGTCATCTTTGTTATCGTATGATGAAAGTAGCAGTAATTGGTTCAGGTGTTGGCGGTCTAGCGAGCGCAATTCGCTTGGCAAAGTTAGGGTGTAAAGTAAGTGTGTTTGAAGCAAATGAATTTGTTGGAGGTAAAGTAAATGAACAATGGCTTGGCAAGTATCGTTTTGATATGGGGCCATCCGTATTTACAGAGCCTGCGCTCATCGATGAACTCATCGAATTATGCGGAAAAGATTTAAGGATGTTTTCGTATCGACGCTTAGAAGAATCATGTCGCTATTTTTTTGATGATGGTCAGCAGGTTATTGTTCCTGCCGGTTTGGAACAAACCGTTGTTTGTTTTGATAAAGCTTTCGGGGAAGATCCAAAACGAACACGGAGGTTTTTGAAACGATTGTCAAAAAATTACCACGCACTTTCTCCGGTTTTCATTCAAGCATCACTTCACCGATTGAAACAGTGGTTGAACAAAGGAGTTTTTCGCGCGCTTGCACGTCTTCCTTATTATGGGATGATTCGAACCATGAGTGCTGTGAATCAAGGTCGCTTTAAAAATCCAAAAACAGCACAAGTATTCAATCGAATGGCGACCTATAATGGAAGTAGTCCGTATCGCACTCCAGGACTGTTAAATATCATCAGTCATTTAGAATTTAACGATGGTCCAGCAATGCCCATTGGAGGAATGGTTCAAATTTCGAAGACCCTGCATCAACTTTGCTTGGATTTAGGCGTGGAATTTCATCTTTCAGAAAGGGTAGAAGAAATTCTTCATGCGAATAATAAGGTTCAGGGTATTCGCACCTCGCAAAAAGTGGTGGACTGTGAAATTGTTGTATCGAACATGGATGTGCATTTTACATATGAGCGTCTGCTCAATGGAATGCATGAGCCAAAAAAGATTTTAGAACAGGAGAAATCCAGTAGCGCCATTGTCTTTTATTGGGGGATGAAAGCTGTCTTTACGGAACTTGGTGTACACAATATTTTCTTTGCAAAAGACTATGAGGCAGAGTTTGAATCCATTTTTCAAACAAAAACGCGGTATGAGGATCCAACGATTTATGTACACATTACATCCAAAGTGGAAAAAGGCGATGCGCCCGATGGATCGGAAAATTGGTTTGTTATGGTGAATGCTCCTATCAATGTTGGTCAAGATTGGGATGAATTCGTTTCTGAAACCCGCCGAACGTGTATAGCGAAATTGTCAAAGTCACTCCAAATTGACCTTGAATCCTATATAGAAGAGGAGGCGCAAAACGAACCAAGAAAAATTGAATCCGTTTATTTTGGAAAACAAGGTTCCATTTATGGGAATTCTTCCAATAGTGCTTTTTCTGCTTTTTATCGACATCCGAACTTTTCAAAATCATTAAAGGGCTTGTATTTCGCTGGCGTAACAGTTCATCCGGGCGGAGGCATTCCACTGGCCTTAAACAGTGCCAAAATCGTGGAGCGATGTGTTCGAGAGGATTTTAAACGTTAATCTATTTCTTTTGTTACCGAGAAAATTACATTAAAATATAGTAAAAGTATTTTTATTTGATAGTAATACTATTATATTTGCACGGTAAACAATTGATATGAATCACCACTTTTCAAAAATGTCCATTCCTGTGAATGCGCATTTGTTCCTGAAAGATCCAGTTTCTTCAGAATTAGGGATAAAAATCATCAATGGAAGCATCTTATTGATTTCGCAATTAGGATTTGAAAAATTTACTTTCAAAAAACTTGCAGAGGAGATTGAAACCACCGAAGCATCTATTTACCGATACTTTGAAAGCAAACAAAAGGTGATACTTTACTTAATCAATTGGTATTGGTCCTGTATCTCGTTTCGCATTTACATGAGCACACAAAATGTTTTGGATCCAGAGGATAGGCTATTGAAGTGCATTCATATTTTAACGGCGATTCCAGATCCAGAAAATGAATTTGTGTTGGACAACGAATTAGAACTAAAACAATTGGTGATCAATGAATCGTCTAAAGTATTTCTAACGAAAAACGTTGACGATGAGAATAAATTAGGGGTTTTTTCAGAGTATAAAAAAGTAGTGGAATTTGTTTCGTCCATCATACTTGAAATAAATCCAAAGTATCCATTTCCAAATATGCTTGTTTCCACCATCATGGAAGGTAGCAATCAACAACGTTTTTTTGCGGCACATTTGCCTCGATTGACAAACATTAACCAGAAGGATGATTTGGTAGAATCCTTCTTTACAGATACCTTATTAAAAGCGATAAAAAATGAAAAATAGTACACCCAAATTGTTTGCAAGGTTCTGGTCTATGCTGCGGCCAGATAGTGCGGAAATAAGGAATATTTATCTTTTTTCCATTTTGAGTGGAATTTTATCCCTCGGATTGCCTCTTGGAATTCAGATGATCATCAATTTCATAGAGTTGGGTCAAATGAGTACTTCTTGGTTTGTGCTCGTGTTCTTGGTGGTGCTGTCACTCGGATTATCTGGTGTTTTAAATATTTTTCAATTGAGAATTACGGAAAACCTTCAACAGCGAATTTTTACCCGATCTGCTTTTGAGTTTGCGGAACGCATTCCTCATATTAAATTGACAGAACTTTTGAAGAAGTATGCGACAGATTTAACGCATCGTTTTTTTGATACTTTAACCATTCAAAAAGGATTGTCTAAATTATTGATTGACTTTACGGCGTCAATACTGCAATTGCTCTTTTGCCTTGTTTTGTTATCGTTCTACCATAGCTTCTTCATTTTTCTTGGGATTGTTTTGGTGTTCACCTTGTTTCTCATCGTGCGATTTACGGTACACAGAGGTATGCAAACTAGCATGGAAGAATCAAGCTATAAATACAAAATTGCTCATTGGTTAAAAGAAATTTCTCAGGCTCGTTTTAGCTTTAGTTTGTCCGGTAACCATAAATTACATATCAGCCGAACCGACAATCATTTACAGGGATATTTAACAGCACGTGATGAACATTTCAAAGTACTTGTAAAGCAATACGTATACTTGATTGTCTTTAAAGTGTTGATTGCACTCGTTTTTCTCATTATCGGTGGTTTACTGGTCATTAATCAACAAATGAACATCGGTCAGTTTGTCGCTTCCGAAATCATCATTTTACTTGTCCTCAGTGCCGTTGAAAAATTGATTCTAAGTGTGGAAGTTGTATACGATGTGCTTACCGCAATTGAAAAAATTTCTCAGGTGACTGATTTGGAACTTGAGCAAGAATTAAAAGATGGGTATAAAGTGGAGTCATATGAAGGGTTTTCTGTTCATTTGGACCAAGTGACCTGTCAAATTCAAGATTTGGAACTGGAGGTTTTATCCGATGTTTCTTTTCAAATTAATGCGAATGAAAAAGTGTGCATCGTTTCAGATTCATCTGTTTCAAGTAATCTTTTATTTCATTTAATTGTTGGATTATGTGAAACAGATCAAGGTAACGTTACTATAAATGGATTGCCCTTGGTGAATCTAAATAAAGAATTTTTAAGGGAACAAATTGGCGCAGTCGTAGATCAGGATTTATTGATATTTGGTAGCCTGATGGATAACATTTCATTTGGAAGAAATCACATTGATTTGAAAAGAATCGAGGAGGAAGTTTCTGAACTTGAGTTGAAGACATTTATCCAAGCGTTGCCTGAAAAGTATCTTTCTGTTTTAAATGCAGATATTCAATTTATTCCTCGAGATGTCGCAAGGAAAATATTAATTGCCAGAGCCATGATTGGTGATCCAAACTTGCTTCTAATAGAGGAACCAACAGCTGGTTTAACGTTTAGTCAAAAAAACACGGTACTTAATCGAATTTTTAAAAACGATAACGTAACAGTCCTTGTTGCGAGCACTGATCCTGCCGTAATCGAGCGTTTTCCAAGAGTTATAGAGATTCACGAAGGTCGATTGGTGTTTGATGGAAGTTATGAAACATTTAAAACGAAATAACCATGCTAAATTTATCTCCGCAAAATAAAAGTAGATTGAATGTGACGAGTTTAAATTCAATTAGTCGAGTGGAAAATAAGCAATCCTCTCAACGCTTAATAAAAGTCGTTTTGGTTTTGGTGGCCATACTCTTACTCGTTTTGATCTTACCTTGGACACAAAACATTCGTTCAAATGGGAACATCATCACATTGCGACCTGAGCAAAGGCCGCAAATGATTCAGTCCATCATTGCTGGTCGCATTGAAAAATGGTTTGTAAAGGATGGTGATCAAGTGAAAAAAGGCGATACCATCTTGTTCTTATCTGAGATTAAAGAAAGTTACCTAGATCCAAATTTGGTTGGACGAACCGAAAAGCAATTGAAAAACAAAGAACTTTCTGTTGCTTCCTATGGCGATAAAATCGGTTCCTTGGATAACCGTATTGACGCTTTAATTGAAACAAATAATTTGAAATTACAACAGGCAAAGATAAAACTCAATCAATCTTACTTGAAATTAAAAACGGATAGCATTGAGTTCTACACCACCCAAATCAACGCACGAATCGCAGAGCAACAATACGATCGTTTCGAAAAATTGTACAAGGATAAATTGAAGTCCCTTACGGAAGTGGAAACGCGAAAATTGGCTTGGCAACGTGCGCAAGCAGCTCAAGTGGCGGCTCAACAGAAATACTTACAAAGTTCCAATGACATCATCGATGCGAAAGTGGAATACCAATCCATTGAAGCAAAATTCAGGGATGAAATTGCCAAAGCAGAGTCGGATAAATTTGCTGCCCTTTCCAGTTTATATGATACGGAAGTGGATGTTATTAAGCTGCAAAATCAAGCGGCCAATTATTCCATAAGGAATGGAATGTATTACGTTTTAGCACCACAGGATGGATATGTTACCCGCGTGCTTTCGAGTGGAATTGGTGAAACGGTCAAACCTGGTGAATCCATTGCGACCATTATGCCATTGGTCTATGACCTAGCCGTGGAAATGTATGTTAAGCCGGTGGACCTACCACTCCTCGAGAAGGGACAACATGTACGTGTGCAATTTGATGGTTGGCCAGCCATAGTATTCTCTGGATGGCCGAATACAAGTTTTGGAACCTTTGGTGGAACCATTTTCGCGATTGACCAATTCGCAAATGAGGAAGGGAATTTCCGTGTGTTGGTTGCGCCAGATAAACGCGATCGATCCTGGCCAAAAGCGCTAAGAGTTGGAGGGGGTGCGAAATCGATGGTGCTACTGAATGATGTGCTCGTTGGTTACGAACTTTGGCGAAAAATTAATGGCTTCCCTCCAAATTTTTACAAAGGAAAAAAACAAGATAAAAAATCGAAATGAAAAAACACCTTTCTTTTATCCTCATAACACTATTATCCTCGACGCTTTTTGCCCAGAATAAATTTTCGTACCAGGAATTTCGAACACTGGTTCTCAAAAATCATCCTTTGGCCAAACAAGCAGCACTGAAACCTCAGATGGGTGAAAGCCAAGTCTTGAAGTCAAAAGGTGGGTTTGACCCTAAGTTGTATACGGATTATGGATCTAAGAACGATCAAAATGTTAATTACTATCAAAAATTGAATGCAGGTTTGTCCATTCCAACTTGGTATGGTTTGCAATTTAAGTCCGGATTCGAGACCAATAATGGCACCTTTTTGAATCCAGAGAATAAAACACCTTATGGCGGACTCTGGTATGGTGGTGTTAGTTTGAGTTTGGGACAAGGCATGATGATTGACCAGCGTCGAGCAGAATTGTTTAAGTCGCGCATCTATCAGGAAAGCACGATGCAAGAGCAGAAATTGCTTTTAAATGAATTGCTCTATGAATCCGGTTATTCCTACTGGAATTGGTTCATGGCTCATTACTCCACAGAGGTATTGCAGAATTCCTTAGAACTGGCAACCATTCGATTAAATGGTGTCAAGACTAGCGCAGAATTGGGTGATCGTCCAATCATCGATACGATAGAAGCACGCATTCAAGTACAATACCGACAGTCATTGCTGACAAACTTCCAAACGGATTTATTGAACTCAAAAATTAAACTCAGTACGTTTCTATGGACCGAATTGCAAGAGCCGCTCGAATTGAATGAGTCAAGCATGCCCTTATCCATCGATTCCATCGCATTCGAAATTCTCCCATTGATTTCAGATAATGACGTGGATACCATTGTTCAAAATCATCCTTATTTGACGATGTCCGACCTTAAAATTAAATCCTTGGAAGTAGATCAAAAATGGAAAAAAGAACAATTGAAACCGACCCTAAACCTTACTTACAATGTCATCAATGAACCAATCAATTACAATCCATTACTGAACATTAGTCCGAACAACAATAAAATTGGGGTTCAATTTGAAATGCCACTGCTTTATCGCAAGGAAAGAGGGGATTTGCAATTGGCAAAATTGAAGGTGCAGGACGGACAACTCGATTACGTGAACAATCGGATGTACCTTTCTTCAAAAATTAGGCAAGCACAAAATGAAGTATTAAATGCACAGCGTCAATTGGAGATTTACAGTCAAACAGTGGTGGATTCGAAGCAATTGTTTGATGCGGAGAGAACCATGTTTGATGAAGGAGAGAGCTCGTTGTTCCTAGTAAACGCACGGGAACTTTCCTACATTCAAGCAAAATTAAAATACATCGAAGTACTTAGTAAATACCAACAAGCCCTTTTGTCTCTTCGATTTTCAATGGCCATTCTTTGGTGAGTTTACGAGAAAAAAGCATCAATGATGCGGTTTTTGTTCGCTTCAACATGTTCAATAAATGCCTTGGCAGTTGGAGTTAAGCGCGTTCCTTTGTTCCAAACAATGTGCCAGTTCGTCTGAATAGGCAAGTCTTTTATTGGGATAATTTTTAGTTGCTTTGTTTGCAATTCTTGACGGATGCCAATAATTGGCATGATGGAGATGCCCATGTTCGCAATCACCGCTTGCTTAACCGCTTCGTTTGACGTTAATTCTAATTTTTTCTGGATCGATATGCCATGGTTCTCAATGTACTTTTCCATGACAGATCGCGTTGCCGAACCAATTTCGCGATAGATGTATGGCGTTTCCTTTGGGAGTTCTTTTATCGATTGAAAGTCCCCTAGGGATGATAATGCGCTGCTTACCAGAAAAAGCTCATTTTTCATTAAGGTAATCTTCTCCAAGTTCAAGTCTTTAGGAAGGGTTGAAACCAACGAAAAATCTACCTTGTTTTCGGATAAATCGGATATGACTTGTGCTTTGTTGCTGACATCGAGTGTTAAATCGACATGAGGATGAGCTGAGAGAAAATCACTTAGGAAATGTGGGATGACATACTTTCCTGTCGATACAATGGAGATTTTTATTTTCCCTGCAATTTGACCATGATACAAAGAAGATTTGTAGGTGATTTCATTCACTTCATTCATGATGTTTTTCGCGGTTTTAGCGATTTCATGCCCAAATTCGGTGATGAATAACCTTCGGTTTATTAATTGTGTCAAGGGCAGATCGAATTGATCTTGAAAATTCTTCAATTGAATGGAGACCGCAGGCTGGGAAAGTGCCAGTTCTTGGGATGCTTTTGTAATGCTCCTTGTTTCAACAACCTTTAAAAAGATGCGTAGTTGATTTAAACTAAAGTTCATAAAATAAATTAATGATTTCAATATAAATATATATAAAAAATTATGAAATAAAAAAATGAATTTTGCACGATCGTCGGAAATAGGTAAAACGGTCATTCATCGATTAACAAGTTACCCATGGAAAATGAAAAAAAATTGGACATTAAATTCATCACCGGTGAATTTTCCCAAGAACTGGCAATGGAATTATTGCTCAATGTAATTGCCAAAAAAATACAATTTCACTCAATCGGTTCCATTAGCTATTGGGAAAAAAACGCTACGGAAGATGTGCACTCAAAAAACCGATTGGAGGAATTAAAGTCCGCCCGAAAAGAAATCCTTCAATTGCTCAAAAAAGCACATTCAAAGGATCAAAAAATTAAGATTCAGTCGAACATCGTTATTGAACTTTTGGATTAACACATGTTTGAGAATCGGACATTATTCATCGCTACAAAACACGAAAAGGAAAAAGTAATCAAACCCATATTTGAAGAAGGTTTAAAGGTTCGCTGTTTGAGTTCTACAGAACTGGATACGGATCAATTCGGAACCTTTTCTGGTGAAGTGGATCGCGTATTAAGTCCTCTAGATACCTTAAATTCTAAAGTTGAGTTGGGTCATGTCCATTCTGGAATAGACTTAGTTATCGCTACGGAAGGATCGTTTGGTCCACATCCTTTTTTGCCTTTTTGTGCGGCTCACGATGAATTGATACTATTAAAAGACTTCAAACATCAGGTGAGTTATACTGCTCGGATTCTGAGTACGGAAACGAATTTTAATAGCAAACAGATTTTTGATCGCACGGAATTGACGGAGTTTTGTCAGCAAGTAGGCTTTCCTGAACATGGTCTTATTCTTCGGTTCGACAAACATCCGTTTAAGTTTTTAGTAAAAGGAATTCAACATTGGGATACCTTGTTCGAAGCCTATGAAAAATGTGTTGAAAAATACGGATCTGTTTTTGTGGAAACCGACATGCGTGCGATGTTCAATCCTCTTCGCATGGAACAAATCAAACAAGTCGCACAAAAATTAGTCGATAAAATCCATGTGAAATGTCCGGCTTGCAGCATGCCTGGATTCGATGTGGTTTCCATCGTGCCAGGATTGCCCTGTCAGATTTGTGCAACACCCACCGAATCCATTTTAAAAAAAATAAAGGGATGCTCCTTTTGTGACCATCAAGAAATACTGGAATTCCCAAACGGACGCAAGTACGAAGATCCAACGTTTTGTCCGTTGTGTAATCCCTAATACGTTCACATTTATTTAAAGCAAATTTATCCAAAACAACATGAACATAGATTTACTTCTGACAAATTTTACCAATCCCACCTTGCTCTTTTTTATCCTAGGAATCTTCGCAGTTATGGTGAAAAGTGACTTGGATATCCCGGAATCTTCCTTTAAGTTTATTTCATTATACCTTTTATTTTCGATTGGATTCAAAGGCGGACAAGAATTGGCGCATCATGATTTCAATGCCAAGGTACTATATGCCTTGCTTTTTGGAATCGGGATAGCAGCAGTCATACCCATCTATTCCTTTTTCATACTGAAGCGTAGACTGAGTGTTTCAAATGCAGGAGCGATTGCTGCATCTTACGGTTCTGTCAGTGCGGTTACCTTCGTGGCAGCATCGACCTTTTTAGAATCAGTGAAGCTAAGCTTTAGTGGACATATGGTTGCCGTGATGGCCATCATGGAAGTGCCTGCGATTATCGTTGGGGTCGTTCTCATGATGAGGTACGAGACAAAAACCGATCAATCCTCTAGTTTAAAAGGAATTATTATGCATTCATTGACGAATGGAAGCGTCTTGATGTTGGTGGGGAGTTTATTCATCGGATTTGTTTCGGATGGAAAACAAGCCATCGACATACAGCATTTCACTACAGATATTTTTAAGGGGTTTTTAGCCATTTTCTTGCTTAAAATGGGAATGACTACGGCTGCTCGATTTGGCTCCTTCCTAAGTCACGGACGCTTCTCATTTTTGTTTGCGCTCATTATGCCTTTATTTAATGGGATTTTAGTGGCGTGGATAAGTGGCTTTGTTACGGTGGACCTTGGTGACCGCTTTATCTTTGCCATTTTAGCCAGCAGTGCTTCTTACATTGCGGTACCGGCAGCCATGAAGTTGGCTGCACCAAAGGCAGATCCAGGTCTATATGTTCCAATGGCATTAGGTGTGACCTTCCCAATGAACATCATTATTGGCATGCCCATTTATTTTTCAGTGATTCAATGCACCTGATAG
>JANRBR010000019.1:70144-74634 GCA_030727405.1 Crocinitomicaceae bacterium
GAACATCATTATTGGCATGCCCATTTATTTTTCAGTGATTCAATGCACCTGATAGACTTAAAATCGCAAATTTAATTGTATATGCGATCGTTTCAGTTGATAATTGTTCTTGTCCATTAAAAAAAAAGCAGGTACGTTGTGATTGACTTCGGAAAAAGATACAATTTCAACTTGGGTGATTAAATTCCCTCCAACTAATGTCATTGAATATTGTTTGATGCTTATTTCCTCCCTTAAGTTTCAATTCAGGTTAACTTTAATAATACAGGAGTAAGATTACAATTGCCAGTCGGATTATCACTAAATATATTTCGAAATGTTAAAAAAAAATAGTTAAACTAAAATGGAAAAAGGATATTTATGTACATTTAACAAATATTAATGTTAACTAAAAAACTATGGAAAACGAAAAAAAAGTTGATAATACCACTCAATCAACAAAAACAATTACCTCGATTATTACCGTTATCGCAATAGGCATCGGAATTTGGTATTTTTATGGAGGTGGAGTTGAATCAGAGGTTGCTTCTGACGAAATTAAGCAATATGAGATTTCTGTTAAAAATAATGATCATGTGAATGCATCCGTTCATGCTGGAGTTGCTGCCCAAGCATATTTACAAGCTGGTGATGAAGCGAATTACAAAAAATGGCAAAAAATCGCTGATAAGGAGCAAGAAAAAATTACATTAGAATAGTGAATCTAGGATCAATTTAAAATCCCATTCATGAAGACTGGGATTTTTTTATGCTTAATAAATATGGGGGTTTTGAATGGTAACCTTCAACTTAGTCATATTTCAAACTTAATAATCCGCCCGAATAACGATGAATTTATTTTCGTTCAATTTGATCGAGCACGATTCAAAGGAAGGTGCACTCAACATTGGCCTAACATTGTTCGAAAAAGCAAAGCGTTCGGTTGGAATGCCAAAAAGGTTCTTATCGCATTGATTGTTGCTGTTTTCGTCTAAATAGATGCAAACCGCGTATGTTCCTTTGGGTAAATTATGAAAGGTGACAGTCTCCTCGCTGGCATCTACTTTCACGCGCATCATGCGAAACGTACCACCCACTTTCGTGAACTTGGCAGGATCTCTAAAAAGTCCAAATTCAAGCATTCCTTTTTTTACGGCAATTCCAGAAACTTTAACGGTCAGATTGAAAGTTGACCCTTGTCCGAAACTTTGAAAAAAAAGTAACAGGCATAGGCATGTAAAAAGCATTGATTTCATCATTGTCGGATGTTTAAAGAGAATGAAAGTACAAAAAATGCCTTGCTCTTGGTGTTAAATCAAACGAAAAAAGCCCGATGAACACCGGGCTTAATTTTTTTTTACTTGGAATTAATTCAATTTGAATTCATACAGGACAAGTTCATTTTCTTCCCAAGCATTCCAGATAAATGAATTTAATGCTTCATCGTACCAAGCTGAGATTGCAGCAGCTTTTCCATAACTTCTTCCATCAATTACAACATAATTATATTCAATATTGGTGGTTAAGTTATGTTTATTATTTGAAGACTTAATTTCATATTTATCCATGCTTTTGTTGAAATAACGATTTCCAATTTCTGTTCCAGACCATGGGGAGTAGGTTTTTCTATTTGCTGTTTTTACCATTGTTCCGTTTTGGTTTTTATAAACCCATCCATCTTTCTGGCAAAAGGAGTATTCATATTTTCCATCAGGAAAATAACTTAAAGCAAAAATAGTGGATTGTCCTTGTGATACCACAGAATTGATGTTGGCATAATACTTTTTCCCATTACCAAACACAAAAGCAAATTTACCGTTTTCATGGATAATAAATGAATTGTACAAAAACGAATCATATGGTCCATATGTTTTTCCATTGATGGTAAAGTAATTTTTCTTATCCTTTTTGTAAGTATAGTAAGTCCCACCATTGGTTCCCACAAAACCTGCCCAAGCATCCCAAGAACTACTTCCGTCGAATATTGGTACGATTGTACCATTGAAATTCAAGTAGTTTTTATTGTCCTTGCTGAATGAGTAGATATATCCGTTTTCGGTCAGTTCGATTCTATTATATTCTCCGTTTTTGTCAAATGGTTCACTTATTGTTCCATTGTAGTAAAAGTACTTTTTCCCATTTCTCAAGAAAATACATGCAACATTTTCTCCTAATGTCTCGCTGCAAATTAAACTGGAATCTGTATCCAAAGGAGTTTTTAACTTGATTCCATTTATGTCGGTGTAACTCCTTTTTTCTCCATTGGTAATTGCACTTGTCCATGAACCATAAGAGGGACTTAGCCAATCTGGTAAATCGGCCTTTTCTATTTTTTCTATTTGACCTTTATTGTAGGAATACCAATCATCTCCTAGCTGGTAACAAAAATCAAACGATTTCGGAATTTTTGCATATTCCTGACTAAAAGTCCCACTTAATTGCTTTAACCAACTGATATTGTCGATCATTTCGAAGCGCTCGTTAAGTACCCTTTCGAAAGGCCCTTCGATTTTTCCTTCATAATTCACGTACCATTTCCCATCTTTTTCATATTTGAAGGTGTAGCCATTAGGTCGATCCAAGTCAAAATCAATTAATACATTTGAACCGGATTGCGCACTTGAAATAGATGTGTTCGAGAAAATTACTTTTCCATTGAAAACAAACGATTCTTTTTTTAGAATGGTATCCGTAATAATAATCGCAAATTTGTTTTTCTCTAATTTTTGAGAAATATAATATTCACTACTTTTTAATTTTTCATTTTTTTTAAGTGTATAAATAACCGATCTAGTAGGACTCTGAGCATTTAGCAAGAGCGGAAAAATAACCAAATAGGATACAAAAAGATGCTTTAATAGTTTCATAATAGTAATTTTCGTTAAATTTAACTAATATGTATCTAAGTAAAAATAATTTAAACGTTACATAAACAAAGAATGAAAAGAATTATTTTTTTTATCCTATTTTCAATCAAACTTTTACCCGCGTTTAGCCAGTACAATGTAGATTTTCAAAGCGAATTTAAAAGTGCCATTAACTTTTATAAGAATCACGAAAAACATTTTTCCAAAAAAGAAAGTTCAACAGGATTAACAAGTAAATTTTTATTTTGCATCGTGGCTCCAGAGGTTTCCCAGCACAATTCGATCGTTAATAATATCCAATTGTATTCAATGAAGCTATTGTATGTTCAAAATGGGACGAAATACGGAGATTTCTCTTTAGGTATTTTTCAAATGAAGCCCTCGTTCGTTGAAGACTTGGAAGTTTATGTATCGAAAAACAGTAAATTAAAAAAGGCCTTTAGTAAAATTTTATTTAAGGATAAAAACTCCAGTTATGCCCGCTCAACAAGGCTCAACAGATTGGCAACATTTGATTGGCAACTTTTATATTTGACTGTATTTTGTAACATCGTTCAGGATCGATTTTCATCCATCAAATTCAGTAACATAAAAGATAAATTAAAATTTTATGCAACCGCATATAATTGTGGTTTTGGCAGATCAAAGGAAGATATCCTTAAACATCAATCGATGTTTCAGTTCCCCAGATTCTCTATGAATAAGTACAATTATTCAGATATCTCTATTTTGTTTTACAATCATATCAATTGAGTTTACAGGATTTATCATATACTAGCGATTTGTTGTTGAAGAAAACAAGAAATATATTTTTTACAAGCGAAAAACGAATTATTCTATTTTATGTTTTTTTTGCTTTATAATTAGATTCAATTTTTAAAACAATCCTTATATCAAGTTTATATTGAAATTACAAAAACATCAGAAAGTCGTAGAGTTGAAAATTGACCCTGTTATTAGTCATTCTTTGTTTAAATTATAAATAAGTTAGGGAAATTTCTATTTGTTTTCTCAAAAAGTCTAGGAAGTATATTCGTTGGACTAAGTAGTTTTTATAATTTTATAAATTAAGTAAATGAAGACTGTTAGAGTTTGTATGGATATGAAGACCATTAAATAAAACCACCAAAGAAAACTTGACCATCGATTTCCTTTGAATAAAATGGAATAAAAAAGTGGAATTGCATAAAGACAAAATACAACACTATGTATGATGCCATGAGATTTACTAAAAATGAAGGTAGCTATGATTAAAACCATCAACACAATCGTAATAGCAAATAAAATTTCATTCTCATTCATCTTCATTTCCTTCTTTATATCTAATTTACCATCATTTGTTAATTCCTCCCTCTAGTATCCAGGTTGGCTTGGTAAAAAACAAGTTGTACTCATCAATCACAACCATGGTAGGATAAATGTTTTTGTAATTGAGGAATTTTCAATGAGAGTGAAAGTATGAAGATTTGTTTGGTTAGAAAAAATGGGTGTAAAAAAAGCCCAGACAAATCGTCCGGGCTTCAGTAGCGAGACCGAGAGTTGAACTCGGGACCTTAGGGTTATGAATCCTACGCTCTAACCAACTGAGCTATCTCGCCATCTATATTTCTACGCTCTAACCTCCGCCTAGGCGGATGAGCTATC
>JANRBR010000020.1 GCA_030727405.1 Crocinitomicaceae bacterium
CAAATCGCCGAAACGGAAAAATACGATGTCCACTTTTATCAATTGGATTTAAACATGACCAATGTTTCGACCTATTTGAACGGAACAGGAAGCATTCATGCAACAACAAAAACAGCCTTAGACAGTGCTTTATTTGAATTGTTTCCAACATTGAACATCACAGAAATTCGCTTGAACGATGTACCTGTAGGATTTTCAAGAATGGGAAGCGCCGTAAAAGTACCGATCAACCTTTCCGCTAATCAATCCTTTAAAATTGACGTAGACTATGAAGGGAATCCCCCAACAGCGCAAACAAACCCACTCGGTGGAAGTGGAATGACGGCAGGAAGTTCACCATCTTGGGGAAACAAAGTTGTTTGGTCTTTATCCGAACCCTTTTCAGCATTCGAATGGTTTCCATGCAAACAAAGTTTAACCGATAAAGCGGATTCTTGCGCCGTTTCCATTACCGTCCCTGACACCTGTAAAGCGGGGTCCAACGGAATTTTAGAACACATCACACCATTAGGAAACGGGCAAACAAAGTATGATTGGAAGCACCGTCACCCCATCGATTATTATTTGATTTCCGTAGCTGTCGCGAAATACATTGAATACAATGTTTATGCGAATCCAATCGGGGCTCCGAATCCCATCTTGATTCAAAACTATATTTATGATAACCCGGCTACTTTACCTAATTTCCAATCAGAAATTGATGAAACAGCGGATTTCCTCGAACTCTTTTATGAGCGTTATGGGCCCTATCCGTTTGAAGATGAGAAGTACGGTCATTGCATGGCACCCATTTCCGGAGGAATGGAACACCAAACGATGACTTCCCAGGGATTTTTTGAAAAAACACTCACAGCGCATGAATTGGCGCACCAATGGTGGGGAAACAATGTGACCTGTGCCTCTTGGTGCGACATTTGGATGAACGAAGGATTTGCATCCTACAGCGAATATATCATGCTGGAAAATTTATATCCTGGACAACAAGGCCCGAGTATGCAACAAGTTCACAACAATGTTATGAGTCAAGCAGGAGGCAGCGTTTGGGTTTTAGACAGCTTAAACGAAAGCCGTATATTTAGCGGGCGACTTACCTATGACAAAGGCGCTGGCATCATTCACACTTTGAGGTTCATCATCAACAATGACGACTTGTTTTTTAATGGCTTGAGGGCTTTCCAACAAGCGTTCAAAGATAGCACTTCAACGGGAATTGCCTTCAAAGAATTTATGGAAAATTATACGGGAATTAGTTTAAATGACTTCTTCAATGAATGGTATTTTGGAGAAGGGTATCCTACATACTCCTTGAAATGGAATCAATCCGGTCAGGATGTTGCCATTGAAATTTCGCATACCACATCAAAACCCTCCATTACTCCCACATTTACCAACCCGTTAGCCATTCGATTTGCTCGCCAAGGACAAGCGGATACGGTTGTTCGTTTTGACATTCACTCAAATCAAGATCAATTCAGCATTTACAACCTTGGGCAACTCACTGGAAGCATCAACATTGATCCATCAAATTGGATCATGAATCAGATCGGAACCATTTCCCAAGACCCGAATGTGAACGTTGGGTTTGCAGCTATATCAGCGTCGAAAGAAATACAGATTTACCCGAATCCCAGCCAAGGAAATGTGCAAGTTAAAAACCTCCCAAATGGCCTACATGAAATGGATGTTTTGACTACTTCCGGACAGTTAATTTATACGAAAAATGTAACCAATTCCGAGCACATTCGTCTAAACGACCTGAACGCAGGAACGTATATATTGCACATTCGTTTAAATACGAATGAACAAAAAAACATGCTGCTTCAAATAAGTGAACATTAACCACGTTTTACAACGAAAAAAACTACTATGTTGAAAAAATTGTCCTTTTTAACTGCAATTGCCCTGAGCAGTTCTGTTTTTAGTCAAAAAATTAAAATCAATGAATTCCATGTATCAAGTGGAACAGCTTCCATGAACTTACCTTCAGGATCATTGGAAGATTTCAAAACCCTTGCACCCAATTCAGTAATACTTACGAAAGATTTTAGTCTATTTAATCAAGGGTATTTTAATCCAATGGGGTTCAGATATGGCATGAATCAATCATCCATGTACAGCTTACAGCTTGGACTTCAATGTGCCAAAATGCCGAAAGCAACCTTTCGCGTTGGAATTACCCATTTGAGTAATTACAGCTTACTTTCAGCAAGAGGAGGATATTCAGTTTCGGCTCCCTATGATACTTTAACTTCATCACAAACAGGTCAACAAACATTCCTCGACACAACTTACACAAAAAGTTATGACCTAAATTATTCCAACCAACAATTGCGTTTAGACGGGGCTGTGATTTTCCGAATGTTCCCTGAGAAACGATGGTCCCTTCATGCAGGATTGGGTGCATCAATCGGTTACAGTTATCGATCAAATACCAACATTCGATACAGTGAATACTCAGGTGCTGGTTATTTTTCGTTTAATGGTGGCAGTTATACGAGTGAGCAAGAAACGTTTAAAAACAAAAATTCTCTAGGCGCCTCTTTATACATTCCACTTGGAATCGATTTCGGAATTGGAAAAAAACGTTCCTTCTGGATGCCGTTTCACGTCTACCTAGAAACGAGACCTAGTTTAAACATTAATTCCATTTCGAATTTAGGAACAACTTTCAGTCCTGGAATGAGTTCAGCACTTGGACTTCGCATAAAAATCTAGTTGATTTAACGATAATCATTCTAAAAAAAGACCTTCTCACCTCGAGAAGGTCTTTTTTTTTACCATTTTATCCGATTTTTCATTGATGAATTGAAATGAAAAAGTAAATTTGTGTCGCCGAAACAAACCTAATTGTTTTTGGATTGTTGGTGAAGTAGAACCGCTCAAAAATTGTTCTTATGCAAGAGATTTCAACAAGTGCGAATTACATTCCTTTATTGCTCCAAGTATTGGTTGCAGCTGGCTTTGTTATTTTCACCTTATTTGTCACACATAAATTAACACCACGCATCAATTCAGATCGCAAAGACGAGAATTTTGAATGTGGTATTGAAGCGGAAGGAAACGCACGTTTTCCGGTATCCATTCGCTATTTTATGACAGCGATACTTTTCGTATTGTTCGATGTTGAAGTAATCTTCTTTTATCCATATGCAGTGAATTTTTACGAACTTAAATTGGAAGGACTTCTTGCCCTTATGATGTTTGTAGGATTCTTCTTGATTGGATTCATTTATATTAGACTTAAAGGTGCCTTAGAATGGGAAAAATAGAAGACTTAGAAGTCATCAATGGTGAAGGATACCAATTGACGACATTAGACAAAGCCATTGGATTGGCTCGTTCCAACTCCGTTTGGCCTTTGCCGTTTGCAACATCGTGTTGTGGAATTGAATTCATGGCAACGATGGGTAGTGCTTATGACCTATCTCGTTTCGGAATGGAACGCATGTCATTTTCGCCGCGTCAAGCAGACTTATTAATTGTCGCTGGAACAATCTCAAAGAAATTAGGTCCTGTTCTGAAAAAAGTATATGAACAAATGTCAGAGCCGAAATGGGTTTTATCTGTTGGAGCTTGCGCATGTTCTGGAGGCATTTTTGACACCTATAGTGTGCTACAGGGAATTGATCGCATCATACCGGTAGATGTATACGTACCAGGTTGTCCACCAAGACCGGAACAGATAATCGATGGCGTAATGAACATCCATGAACTCGTTAAAAATGAGTCCAACCGTCGTCGATACAGTGATGAATACAAGCATCTGATGCAAAACTATAACATAGAAATCGAAGATGGAAAAGCTGAATAACGAAGCCATCTTGAAGCACATTCAAGAGGCATTTCCAACAGATGTTTTATTCCACGAGGAACCTTACGGATTATTAACCATCGAGGTAAGTCCGTCAAAAGGACACGAAATCATCGAATGGTTGAAGAACCATGAAGCGCTAAGTGTGAATTATTTAACCAACATTGCCGGGGTTCATTATCCTGAGGATGCTGGCCGTGAATTTGCGGTGGTGTATCAGTTACATAGCTGGAAAAACCAATTCAGACTTCGATTAAAATGTTATTTAGCGAAGGATCAAATTCAAATTTCGACCTTGACAGATTTATTTGCGGGTGCGAATTGGATGGAAAGAGAAACCTATGACTTTTTTGGAATCGAGTTTGTTGGACATCCTGACTTACGTCGTATTTTAAATGAGGACAGCATGGATTACTTTCCAATGCGCAAAGAGTATGCTTTAGAAGATGCAACGCGCGAAGACAAAGATGATCGTTATTTTGGACGTTCTAACAACTAAGAGATGAGTGAATTAAAAACTAAAGAAGCTGTGGCGCAATCGATGGAAACGATTGACGGAAACATCGCCACTATAAATTTCGGTCCTACCCACCCTTCTACACACGGTATTTTTCAAAATGTATTGAAAGTTGACGGAGAGAAAATTATTTCTTCCGAGCAAACGGTTGGATACATTCACCGAGCTTTTGAAAAACTTTCTGAGCGACGTCCATACAACCAAATTACACCGATTACAGACCGCTTAAACTATTGCTCCTCTCCTATTAATAACATGGGATGGGAAATGACGGTTGAAAAATTGATTGGTGCCGAAATTCCGAAACGCGTTCAATACATGCGTGTCATCATCATGGAATTGGCGCGAATTGCCGACCACTTGATTTGTAACTCAGTTATTGGTGTCGATGCCGGCGCTTTAACATCCTTCTTTTATCCATTTACAGAAAGAGAGAAAATTTACGAATTATACGAAGAGATTTGTGGGGCACGCTTGACAACCAACATAGGAAGAATTGGTGGATTTGAACGTGATTTTACTCCTGCTTTCCACACGAAACTACAGTCCTTTTTAAAGACTTTTCCAAAAGCTTTTGAAGAGTTCGATTCCATGTTGGCTCGCAATAGAATTTTTATGGACCGTACCAAAGGTGCTGGACCAATTTCTGCTGAACGCGCATTAGCTTATTCATTCTCAGGTCCAAACTTAAGAGCGACAGGTGTTGATTACGATGTGCGTGCCATGCATCCTTATTCTTCTTACGAAGATTTTGATTTTATCATTCCTGTCGGAGTGAATGGAGATACCTATGATCGTTTCATGGTACGACAAGAAGAAATTCGTCAAAGTGTTCGCATCATTGAACAAGCATATAAAAACCTTCCGGAAGGATCGTACAAAGCAGATTTACCTGACTTTTACCTTCCAGAAAAAGCAGATGTGTATAACAACATGGAGGCCTTAATCTACCATTTCAAAATTGTGATGGGAGAAACTGAGATTCCTCCGGGAGAAGTATATCACTCCGTGGAAGGAGGAAATGGAGAATTAGGTTTCTACCTAATTAGTGATGGTGGTCGTGCTCCTTATCGACTACAATTTAGAAGACCTTGTTTTATTTATTACCAAGCATATCCCGAGATGATTTCAGGTATGTCCATAAGTGATGCCGTACTTACCTTGAGTAGCATGAACGTCATTGCTGGTGAATTAGACGCATAATATGAAAATTTCAAGCCCAGAACAACAAGATTTAACTCCGGTTGAATTCAGTCCAGAAATGATGACGGAAATCAATCAGGTCATTGGTCTTTTTCCCGAAGGAAAGTCTAAAAGTGCTTTGATTCGCATTTTACACATTGTTCAAACACATTTTGGATGGACTAGTGTTCCAGCGATGAATAAAGTTGCGGAAATACTTTCCATTCAACCAATTGAGGTATATGAAGTAGCTACTTTCTATACAATGTTTCATTTAAATCCGGTTGGGAATTACGTATTTGAAGTTTGTCGAACTGGACCATGCATGATTGTTGGTAGCGACGACATCATTGCCTACATTGAACAGAAATTAAACATCAAAGTTGGTGGAACTACATCAGACGGTATGTTTACCTTGAAAACGGCAGAGTGTCTTGGCGGATGTGGTTATGGACCGGTAATGCAGTGTAAATACAAATTCCACGAGCATTTAACAACAGAAAAAGTAGACGAAATAATCGAAGCTTATCGTACAGCTTCCATTTCAAAATAAGGCATTATGGCAGGAAGAAAATTACTTCTAGAAAACGTTCATATTCCAGGCATCGAAACGTATGATGTTTACCGAAAAAACGGTGGATATGCTTCTGTTGAGAAAGCTTTGAAAAAAATGACTCCTGAAGAGGTAGTCGAAGAAGTGAAGAAATCGGGTCTTCGTGGACGCGGAGGAGCAGGATTCCCAACTGGGATGAAATGGTCCTTCTTAGCTAAACCAGAAGGTGTTCCGAGATACTTGGTTTGTAATGCGGACGAGTCAGAACCTGGAACATTTAAGGATCGTTACCTCATGGAGAAAATTCCTCATTTGTTGATTGAGGGAATGATTACATCAAGTTACGCCTTGGGTGCCAATGTTTCCTACATCTATATTAGAGGGGAATTCATGTACATCCTTCACATATTGGAGAAAGCGATCGCCGAGGCCCGTGCAAATGGAATGCTTGGAAAAAACATCATGGGTTCAGGTTACGACTTGGAACTTGTTGTTGCTCCAGGTGGTGGTGCTTATATCTGTGGTGAAGAAACAGCACTTCTAGAATCGTTAGAGGGCAAACGTGGAAATCCACGCATGAAACCACCATTCCCTGCAGTTAAAGGTCTTTGGGGCTGTCCAACGGTTGTAAATAATGTAGAAACGATTGCTGCCGTTGTTCCGATTGTGAATCACGGTGGAGAAGATTACGCGAAAATTGGCATCGAACGAAGCACTGGAACGAAATTAATTTCCGCAAGTGGAAACTTGGTTCGTCCAGGAGTGTATGAAATCGAAATGGGTGTTTCTGTTGAGGAATTCATTTATGGCGATGATTATTGCCAGGGAATTGCTAACGGTAAACGAATGAAAGCTTGTATTCCGGGTGGATCATCTGTTCCAATCCTACCTGCCCATCTCGTGACAAAAACAGCTGCTGGTGAGAACCGATTAATGACCTATGAAAGTTTAGCCGACGGTGGATTTGCATCAGGATCTATGTTGGGTTCGGGTGGATTTATTGTGTTTGATGAAGATCAGTGCATTGTAAAAAACACCTATACATTTGCTCGTTTTTACGCGCATGAGTCTTGTGGACAATGTTCACCTTGTCGTGAAGGAACAGGTTGGATGGAAAAAGTTTTACACCGCCTTGATCATGGACATGGAACAATAGAGGACATTAGTTTATTGGAAGAAATCAATAAAAAAATCGAAGGAAATACGATTTGTCCATTAGGAGATGCTGCTGCTTGGCCAGTTGCTGCTGCCATTCGTCACTTCCGTGAGGAATTTGAATGGCACGTGACGCATGCTGCGGAAGCACAAACAAGAAATTATGGTTTAATCCAACCTCGTGTTGAAGAGATAAAAACGCTATGATTAAAGTAACGATTGACGATATTGAAGTAGAAGTAGAACCGGGAACAACCATTCTAAACGCTGCTCGTCAAATTGGTGGAGAAGTTGTCCCACCTGCGATGTGTTATTACAGTAAACTTCCAGGTACAGGAGGCAAATGCCGTACTTGCTTAGTCGAAGTTGCTGCAGGTTCCACAGCCGACCCTCGTCCAATGCCTAAACTGATGGCATCTTGTTCGACAACGGTCATGGACGGAATGATTGTTAAAAACAAAACGAGCGAACGTGTGCATGATAACCGCGGCGGTGTGGTGGAGTTTTTATTGATCAACCATCCTTTAGACTGTCCAATTTGTGACCAAGCTGGTGAATGCCACCTGCAAGATTTAGGTTACGAGCACGGTTCAGCAAAAACACGCTACCGCGAAGAACGTAGAACATTTGATCCAATCGACATTGGAAACAAAATCAAACTTCACATGAATCGCTGCATTTTGTGTTACCGTTGTGTACACGTTGCGAATCAACTTACCGATCACCGTGTTCATGGTGTGATGCATCGTGGCGAACATGCCGAAATCAGTACGTACATCCAAAATGCGGTGGAAAATGACTTCTCTGGTAACATGATTGACGTTTGTCCAGTTGGAGCATTAACGGATAAAACATTCCGTTTTAAAAGCCGTGTATGGTTCCTCAAACCGATGGAAGCAGAATGCGCTTGTACCAAATGCTCAGGAAAAGCGGTGGTTTGGATGTTTGGAAACGAAATCTACCGAGTAACAGCACGCAAAGACAAATACGGAGAAGTGGAGAACATCGAAGACAAAACAGCATGGATTTGCAACGATTGTCGTTTCGATAAAAAAGACCCGAGCAAATGGAACATCATCGGTCCAAGAAAAATCGATCGTCACTCCGTGATTTCTCAAGGGAAGTACGAAACAAAAATTGATAAAGGACTTAATAAAATCGGATAATGGATACAGCAATGCTCATAGAAAAGTCCGTATTGGTACTCTTGTTATTCCTTATATCATTAGGAGTTGCAGCGTATCAAACCTATTTTGAAAGGAAACTTGCCGCATGGATACAAGACCGTGTAGGTCCAGACCGCGCAGGTCCTTTTGGGATTTTACAACCCATTGCGGATGGGACAAAAATGTTTTTAAAGGAAGATTTCATTCCAGCTAAAGCGGATAAATGGTTGTTTATCATTGGACCTGGAATCTCCATGTTTACAGCACTCATCACGAGTTCCGTTATTCCTTGGGGAACGAACTTATCCCTATTTGGCCGCGACATCAGCCTACAAGTAGCCGATTTCAACATTGGAATCCTGTTTGTTTTCGGTGTGGTGTCCATTGGTGTCTATGGAATTATGATAGGTGGATGGGCGTCGAATAATAAATACTCCTTGTACGGTGCGATTCGTGCCTCCTCTCAAATGATTTCCTACGAACTTGCCATGGGAATTTCGGCGATTACGATTGTGATGCTAACAGGAAGCTTAAGTTTGAATGACATCGTTGAAAGCCAACACGGCATGAATTGGAATGTATTTTATCAGCCAGTCGCTTTCTTTGTCTTTTTCATTACTTCACTGGCCGAATTAAACCGTGCGCCTTTTGATTTACCGGAATGTGAATCAGAATTGATTGGTGGATACCACACAGAGTATAGCTCCATGAAATTAGGTTTATACCTTTTCTCCGAATACACTTCGATGTTCGTTTCCGCTGCGATTATGGCAACTTTATTCTTTGGAGGATATAATTTCCCAGGAATGGATGCCTTTTCAGGAAATGTGCTTGCCATTTTAAGTATTACTGCATTCGCATTAAAAATATTCTTGTTCATCTTTGTGATCATGTGGATTCGTTGGACCATCCCGCGTTTCCGTTTCGATCAATTGATGCACCTTGGGTGGAAAGTATTAATTCCTGTTGCGATTGTCAACATGTTGATTACCGGCATAGTAGTGGCTTGGAATCAAGGATGGATGTAAAAGAAACATAGAAATGGAAAGTTTAACAAATAGAAAGAAAGTCGTTTCTGACAAGCCAATGACTTTATGGGAAAAGATCTACATTCCAGCGATTGTGGGTGGAATGATGACAACGATGAGACACATGCTTCGTCGACGAAAAACGATCAAGTATCCAGAAGAAACCCGTGTATTCGCTCCTGTTTATCGTGGTCAACACGTATTAAAAAGAGATGAACAAGGACGTGAAAACTGTACGGCGTGTGGACTTTGTGCCGTTGCTTGTCCAGCGGAAGCCATTACCATGACATCTGCTGAACGTGTGAAAGGTGAAGAACATCTATACCGCGAGGAAAAATATGCTTCAAGCTATGAAATCAACATGTTACGTTGCATTTTCTGTGGACTTTGCGAAGAAGCATGTCCGAAAGAAGCTATTTTCTTAACCGACAGAATCGTTACTACAGAATTTGAACGCGACGAATTCATTTATGGAAAAGAAAAATTAGTGGAGTCCCTTGACGACCGCATCGACATTACAAAAAGACAATTCACCGGTAAAAGAACTGAGAAATGAGTTTACAAATGATCTCCGTTATCTTGGGTAGCCTAACCATTGCATCAGCTTTGATGGTGGTTTTGAGCAAGCATCCCATTAGAAGTGTCATCTATTTGGTGATCACCTTCTTCTTTATTTCATCTATGTACATCTTGATGAATGCACAATTTTTAGCCATCGTAAACATGATTGTTTATGCGGGGGCGATTATGGTACTCTTCCTGTTTGTACTGATGCTATTAAACCTAAACAAGGAAGCCGAACCTGAAACTAGTCGAATGGGAGCCATTACCGCTGTCATTGCGGGTGGAACTTTGTTCCTGGTCATGATTACTGCCTTGCGCGACACGTTTCAATACGGAAAAGGATACACACCTGTGAAAGTTCAAGATGCCGGATTGGTGGAACAATTGGGTAAAATGTTGTTTTCTAAATACTTGGTGCCTTTTGAAATTTCTTCCATTTTGTTCATTGCAGCAATGGTTGGAGCAGTATTATTAGCAAAAAGAGAAAAACAAGTCATCGACTAAGATAAAGACTATGGAACAATTAAATAATATAGGCGCATCATTGGACTTTTACATCTTCGTGTCCATCGCTTTGTTCAGTATTGGAGCAATTGGTGTACTAACGAGAAAAAACATGATTGTCTTGTTGATGTGCATCGAACTCATGTTAAATGCAGTGAATTTACTTTTAGTAACCTTTTCTACCTTTTTTGGAAATGGTGATGCACAAATTTTTGTGTTTTTCATCATCGTTGTGGCGGCAGCAGAGGCAACCATTGGCTTATCCATTTTAATTATGGCCTACCGAAATAGCAAATCCATCGATATTGAAATGTTCAACAAATTAAACGGTTAAGAAAATGGGAAAAGACATGTTATTATTGATCTTGATTTCTTTGCCGCTAATTGGTGCAGCAATCAATGGAATCGTTGGTAAGAAGTTACCGAAAGCCATCGTTGGTTCATTGGCTACCTTGTTGGTTTTTGCATCCTTTCTGATCGCTTTTGGATTGTTTATTGGTTTAGATAAAACGAGCATTGTTCATCTATTCCAAGTGGCAAAATTTGAGGATTTCACCTTGGACATTAACTTTCAATTGGATTCCTTATCGATTTGGATGACCCTAATCATTACGGGAATTGGATCCTTGATTCACTTATTCTCGATGGGTTACATGAGTCATGACGAAGGATACCATAAATTCTTCACCTACTTGAACCTGTTTATTTTCTCCATGCTTTTATTGGTTTTGGGAAGTAATTACTTCGTATTGTTCTTCGGTTGGGAAGGCGTTGGTATTTGTTCGTATTTATTGATCGGATTCCATTACAACGACACGGAAAAAGGAATTGCAAACAGTTTAGCTGCGCGCAAAGCGTTCATCATGAACCGCATTGGTGATGCTGGATTGTTATTTGCATTATTCATGATGTTGAATAAATTCCACACACTAGAGTTTGTCGAAATTGGAAAAATGATTGCTGCAAGTCCTGAATTATACACAGGAATTGCTGGAGCAATTACCTTGTGTTTGTTCCTAGCTGCAACTGGTAAAAGTGCTCAAATTCCATTGTTTACTTGGTTACCAGATGCCATGGCTGGACCGACCCCTGTTTCGGCCTTAATCCACGCAGCAACCATGGTAACTGCTGGAATTTATTTAACTGTTCGTTCGAATTTCTTGTTTGAATTGGCACCAACAACGAAAGACATTATTTTGGTGATTGGAATCGCCACGACGGTTGTCGCTGCGTTTATTGCCATGCGTCAAAACGACATTAAAAAAGTATTGGCTTACTCCACTGTATCACAACTTGGTTTGATGTTCGTTGCCTTAGGAATGGGTGCTTACACGGTAGCTTTATTCCACGTAACGACACATGCATTCTTCAAAGCCTTATTGTTCTTAGGTTCTGGTAGCGTGATTCACGCGATGTCCGACGAGCAAGACATCCGTAAAATGGGTGGCTTGTCGAAGTTAACACCAATCACACACATCACTTTCTTGATTGGAACACTTGCCATTGCAGGATTTCCTTTCCTATCTGGATTCTTTTCCAAAGATGAAATCTTAGCACATGCGTGGATGTCGAGTCCAGTGGTTTATGGCATCTTGATGATTGCTGTTATCATGACGGCCATCTACATGTTCCGCTTGTATTTCTTGGTATTCCATGGTAGTTTCCGAGGAGGCGACAAATTAAAATCCCACGTGCACGAAAGCAGTTTGTCCATGACTATTCCTTTGATGGTACTTGCGGTATTGTCTGTATTTGGAGGGATTTTGAATTTACCAGGCATTGTCTTCCATAATGCTGGACATTGGATGACTCACTTTTTAGAAAGTACAACCTACGGATTGAATCAAATCAAACCAGAACACATGGATGGAACTCAATCCATTATCATGATGTGTGTAGCGAGTGCAGTAGCGCTGGGTGTGCTAGCGTGGTCGTATTCAACTTATGTCAAAAAACAAGCCTTAGCTAAAGAAGATGCGGAAATGAATGCTTGGGAGAAATTATCGAACAACAAATTATACATCGATGAAATCTATCAAACATTATTTGTTCAACCAATCTTGTGGCTATCCACTACCCTAGCAAGTCAATTTGAGCAACGCATTTTGAATAATGGAATTTTCAAAATGACCAGTGCAATTGAAGCAAGTGGAAATTACACTAGAAAATGGCAATCTGGATTCTTGTCAAGTTATTTATTTTGGATGGTAATGGGTATCATCGGATTTATTAGTTATTACATCATAAAATCATCGTTTTGGAATTAATCTTTTTACCACTCATACTCGGGATCATTGCTTTTTTCATCCCTTCTAAATGGATTCGACCATTTGGTTTATTAGCAAGCTTAAGTGTGCTTGGTGTATCCGTCGCACATTTGATCCAATTTGACCCAAGGAATTATGTTTTGTTGTTTAATCCTGCAGAAGCATTTCCATTGGGATTGACCTTTAAAATGGGTTACGACGGATTAGCTTTAACCATGGTTCTATTAACGAATGCGATCATCAGCATCATTTTTCTAGCGAACTGGAACCGAGAAATTGCCTCAAATGCACGATTCACAGGATTAACTCTGTTGATGCAGTTCGCTCTACTAGGTTTGTTTACATCTTTGGACGGAATTTTATTTTACACCTTCTGGGAATTGACCTTAATTCCTATTTTCTTGATTTTATATTGGTTTGGAAAACAAGACAATAACCGAGCGTTATTTAAATTCTTTTTGTATACCCTGCTAGGTTCATTGATGATGCTTTTGTCCTTCATCGCTTTAGGTTATTTTTCACCTAACTATTCTTACTTTCAATTGGTTCAAGCGAACTTCGAAGGAAAAGCTTTTGAAGCCGCATTGATCATGGGAGGAATTTTGTTTGCTTTTGCCGTTAAAATCCCCCTATTTCCTTTCCACACTTGGCAAGCGCCAACATATACAAACGCACCTATGGCCGGTACAATGTTGCTTTCAGCATTGATGTTGAAAATGGCTTTGTTTGGAATGATTAAATGGATGATTCCAATTGGATTTGAAGGTTTGGTTTACTTAAAATGGCCTGTTATAACACTAGGTGGAATTGGAATCGTCTATGGAGCAGTGATTGCGATGAAGCAAAAAGATTTGAAAACATTGTTTGCCTACGCTTCCATTAGTCACTTGGGATTAATCGCAGCTGGAATCATGTTGTTCTCTTTATCTGCTATTGAGGCATCGATGGTTCAAATCATCAATCACAGCATTGTAGCGGTCGGACTGTTCCTAGCGGCTGGAATCATTGAGGATCGACTACAAACAAGAAACATCGATGACTTAGGAGGAATTGCAAAGGTTGCTCCTCAATTCGGATTCTGGTTTGCAGTCATGACATTTATTTCCGTTTCGGTACCATTTACCGCTGGATTCATTGGAGAATTTATTCTCATCAAAGAATTGTTTAGCGCTCATTGGGTGATTGGCATCACCGCAGCAACTACCTTAGTTTTTGGTGCAGTATATATGTTGCGTGCGTATCAAGGATCCATGTTTGGACCGACGAAAATAGAAAGCTTCAAGGATTTAACATGGAATGAGTATTTGGTTTTTGGAATCTTAACCATTGCTGCTGTTGGAATTGGATTGTATCCACAAATGATTATAGAATTTATTAAACCAAGCATCAAATTTACACAGGAATTGATGGCTGGAGACTTAACACTTACAAAATAAGATGGACGCATTAATTATCATATTTATTACGGGACTTTTGGGTCTGTTTGTTGGAATGTTGAAAAAAAGTCAACTGACGTTGATCGTTATTTGCACGGGATTAATCGCAGGATTCCTTTCGATGTTTTTCATGAATGATTACGAATCTATTTTCAGCTCTTACAACGGATTATCTTTTTCCCGAACGCAACAAATGTTTGGATTGTTGGCGATTGGACTCACGTTATTGGCCGTGTTATTGGGATATGCATACTACAAAGAAGATACCGAACACACTGCAGATTATTACGGATTGATCCTATTCTCATTAACAGGGGCAATTTGCTTAATAGGATTCAGCAACATGTTCATGTTCTTCCTTGGATTGGAAATTTTATCCATTCCAATCTATGTGTTGGTTGGCATTCAAAAAGGAAATTCATTGGCATCTGAAGCATCTGTCAAATATTTCTTTACAGGTTCCTTTGCCACAGCAATCATGTTATTTGGAATTGCTCTGATTTATGGATCAACCGGTTCTTTCGAAATGAAAGAAATTCAAATGGCGATTGACATGGGCATGTCTCATTCTCCGATGTTAAACATTGGCGTTTTAATGATGATGGCAGCTTTCTTATTTAAGGTTGGAGCTGTTCCTTTTCATTTTTGGGGACCAGATGTCTATCAAGGTTCTTCCAATGCAGTAATGGCATTTATGGCTTCCGTTGTCAAATTAGCTGCATTATTTGCGTTTGTTCATTTATTTAATTTCACGTTCCAGACATTAACTCCATTTGTTTCCGGACTTGTTTTATTTGCCATCATTGTTTCCCTTTTCTTAGGTTATTTATCCGCTTTGAAACAAACCTCCTTCCGACGAATGATGGCTTATTCAAGCATTGCGAATACAGGATTTGCATTGTTTGCGGTATTAAACCAACAATTTGGTGAGGCCTCTCTTTGGGTGTTTTTAATTGGATACGCTTGTTCCACGATTGCACTGATCACCATCAATATGATTGTTGAAAAAGAAACAGATGAATTGTCTAACTGGAAAGGAATCGGTTACGCAAATCCCTTGATTGGAATTACCTTGGTTATTTCTCTTTTATCCATGTCAGGAATCCCTCCATTTACAGGATTCTTCGGGAAATATTTGTTGCTTTCCAGTGCGTTCTCGGATCATTTACCATTCGTCATTCTTGCGATCATTGCTTCCTTGGTCGGAGCATACCTATACTTGCGTCTAATGCTTCTTTCGCTATCTCGTGAGGGAGAAGGACAGAAACTTAAAATGACAGGCATTCAAGCGCTTGTATTGATCGTTTCTTTGGCTGGAACAGTTGGTGGATGGTTGGTTTTACTGATTAAGTAATAACAACCTTGTCAAACCAGCTATTCTCTCGGTTTAAAGACATTCGAAAATCCTACATTCTTTCTAAAAAGAGTATACTGTTTCACTGCATTGAAGTGAAATGAACGTATTATATGCTTTGTTGTACAGGATCTGACTAAACGACTACACATGAGCTTTTCTTTTCCAGGTACATCCAAAAAACACCTTCGCTTTGGCATCATCTTACTCGTATCATTGATTATTGGGATACTATTCATTGTTTACACGAATCCTCCAAAAATAAGGACTAAAGCAGATCCCTATGCAGGACTTTTTGACCGCAAAGGACAGTTTTTGATTCAAGAAAAAACACTACTTGAAAACAAGGCTGTGCCCGTCTTAAAAATTTCAAATGAACGTGAAAAAACCGTCAAATTATCAAAACTATCGATCACCTCAACCATTGAAAATGGTGTTGCGAAAACGCGGTATGACATGTATTTTTACAACGATCAGGATAGAGAACTCGAAGCTGAATTGCAATTCCCGTTAAGCGATGGACAAACCATTTCCTACTTTGCCATGGATGTCAACGGTGAAATGCGACCTGGAGTTGCGGTAGAAAAAATCAAAGCACGCATGGTTTATGAAGCAACGGTTCGACAAGGAATCGATCCGGGATTGGTTGAGAAAACGGTCGGGAACAATTTTAAACTACGCGTTTTTCCAGTTCCCAGCAAGGGAATCAAACACATCACGGTAGAATACGTTCATGAATTAACGATGGATGTCAAACACGCTTATTATTATTTACCGCTCTATTTCAAAGAAAAAATACCAAATTTCCACTACCAACTATCGATAATTGGAGAAGCATCAAAGCCAAACATTCTACGCTCTTGCTCTTATGATTTCGTTCTTAAAGACCAACACCATGCGTACAAGGCACGTCTAAATCGCAAAGGATTTCTAGCGAATCAACCCATCCTCATTCAACTTAAAAATGAACAACTCAATTCAAAGGTGGCCATTGAAAAAAAATCGAATGGAACCTTTTTTCATACCAATTTGCACATTCCTCAAAAATATGCGCGAAAAAAAATCCCAAACGCAATTACGGTATATTGGGATGTTTCGAGTTCTCGCTTGCTCTGTCAATTAGAAAAAGAAAAAAAACTGTTGCGTTCGTACTTATCCCGAATGAAAAAAGGAAAAGTAGAACTCATTCCTTTTGGATACAAGGCATTTCCATCCCAAGAGTTTCAAATTAAAAATGGAAATTCGACCGAAATTCTCATAGCCATCAATCAATTGCAATACGATGGAGCAACGAGCCTTCATGCATTGGAATGGAACCGTAGCAAAGGAGATGAAATCCTTCTATTCACCGATGGACTTCAAAATATGGGAAGCGAAAAAATCCACCTTCCAAAGAAGGAAATTTATGCGGTTCAAAGTTCCGTGAAGTCGAATAACGCTACGTTAAAATTCCTAGCAAGAAAAACACATGGGGCATTTATCGATTTAATGCAGTTGTCGGAAAAAGAAAGTTTGAGCCGACTCAACTCGAAATCGCTTCATTTCATGGGATTTGTGAAAGATCCTGCACTAGAATCCTATTTTCCTAGCAAGGGTCAAGGTCAAAATGGAATCTTATCTGTTTCTGGGAAATGGAAGAACCAAGCAGGAGTACTCGTGGCAAAATTTGGTGTAGGTCAAAAAGTACTTTTAAAACAAAAACTCACGTTAAACCCATCGGACAAGAAAAATCATGCCGATTTTGAACGCATGTGGGCCATTCAACAGTTAAATGAACTACAGGAAAATCCAAGGGAGAATAAAGATCGAATCCTAAAAACAGGATTGCACTATGGATTGGTTTCGGATTTCACGTCCTTGCTCATTTTAGATCGCATCGAGGATTATGTGCAGCACAGAATTGTACCACCGAAAAGTTTACAAAAGGAATATTTCAAACGCTTGAAACAGGAGGACAATTCTGATAAGGAGACGGAAAAATCCCACTTAAAAAAAATTAAAAAAGCTTGGCAAGAACAGAAATCTTGGTGGTTTAATAAACACCAGGTAAATGAAGAAAAAGTGGAGCACAGTTCTGGAAATTCCATGAACGAAACAGTGGTACATGAACCTACGAACCAACCTGTCATCACATCGCAGACAACTGAAGGAAACGATGAAGTTATTTTTACACCCCCATCGGTGGATGCTTTAGAAGAAAGTCAACTGCCTCAAGCTCAAGATTTATCATCGATCGAACTTTCAAACGGATATCATTTAACTGCAAGTAGCGCAGGAGCGACTACGTATGCTTGGACGAATTCCGTCAACTCACCCTCGCTTAATTATTGGTCAGGTTCGTATTCGTTAACCGTCTCTGATATGAATGCGACAAGTGTTTCCCAAGTGCCTGCTGATCGAGGTTCGCTGCGTGTTTCGGCATGGAATCCAAAAGCACCCTACATGAAACGCATAAAATCGGTCAAATTGAATGATGCGTATCAGGTTTATTTGGAAGAACGTGTCAAGTACGCAAGTCAGCCTTCTTTTTATTTAGACGTGAGTGATTACCTGATTTCCAAGAAAAGGTATTCTGAGGGAATTAAGGTGCTTACCAACATTGCAGAATTGGATTTAGAGAACCACAGTTTATTGCGCATTGTCGCACAGCGCTTGCTCCAATTTGAGGAAAATAAACTTGCGTTATCTTTATTTAAACACTTGATTCTTCTTCGTCCAGAAGAACCACAGTCCTACCGTGACCTCGGACTAGCTTTTGAAAAAGCAGGCAATTACAACGAAGCCATTCGCTATTTATACAAAGTGGTCAAAGAACCTTACGACGGTCGATTTGAAGGGATTCACTGCATAGCATTGAATGAAATAAACAACATCATCAGCAAGCACCCGAAAGATTTAAAATATGACTACATCGATCCGGCATTTATCCGTAAGATGCCTGTCGATATCCGCATCGTTCTCAATTGGGATACCGATGACACGGATGTGGATTTATGGGTCACAGAACCAGATGGTGAAAAA
This sequence comes from Crocinitomicaceae bacterium, assembly GCA_030727405.1. Lineage (GTDB taxonomy): Bacteria > Bacteroidota > Bacteroidia > Flavobacteriales_D > Crocinitomicaceae > UBA952. The sequence goes on from JANRBR010000020.1 coordinate 18,559, forward strand.
TGCATGTATTCACATCCACTTACCAATAGCGGTGGACGAATTTCCAATGATTTCACCCAAGGATATGGACCGGAGGAATACATGATTCGAAACGCAAAAAAAGGTATTTATCACATTGAAGCACATTATTACGGCGACCATCGTCCTTCCTTAAATGGAAAAGCAACCCTGAGTGTTCAATTGTTTAAGCTCTATGGCACGTCGATGCAATACAAACGTGAGATTATACGGCGCTTAAATGTCACAAACGATGTGGTGGACTTAGGAGAATTTGAATTTTAACGATGCATTAATTGCGTAAAAAGTAGCCAAAGAAAGATAATTATTGTACTTTTGACTAAAACCTACACTATGCGCAGTACTATTTTCCTTTGCTTTCTATTTCAATCGTTGCTATCCATCGCACAAAATAGCCCCATCAGTTTTGAAACTGGTGAATTTGGTTTAACATGGAATTGGACCGTTTTTGAAAATATAGGTAACCCACCTTTAGAAATTGTGGGCAATCCAGATGTAACCGGACTCAATACATCCTCAACAGCAGCAAAATTCACTGCACTTCAAGGAGGAATGCCTTATGCAGGCGTAGAATGTGCACATGGCGAAGTGGGCACTTTCACGTTAACACCAGCGAATTGCATCGTTAAAATCATGGTCAATAAACCAGTTATAAGTAATGTGGGAATAAAATTCGCTACGGCATCTGGTGCATCCACAGGAGAACTACTTGTTGCAAATACGCAAATCAACAAGTGGGAGGAATTAACGTTCGATTTTACTCCTATACTCGGACTTCCAACATCAAGCGGAATAAACCAAATCATTATTTTTCCTGATTTTCAAAACCGCAACTCTACGAACATCTGTTATTTTGATAATATTACTTTTGGAACACCTGGTCCACCTTTAGCGACTCCAATGACTCCTGCACCTGACCCAAATTTCGCAGCAATCGACGTGATTTCTATGTTCAGCAATGTTTATACAAATGTACCAGTAAACACATGGCAAACAGTATGGTCTCAAGGAACCTTAAATGACATTCAAATTCAAGGAAATGATACCAAAAAATACAGTTCCTTGAATTTTGTTGGTGTGGAAACAACGGGAAGCAACATTTTGAATGTATCCAATATGACGCATCTGCATTTTAATGTTTGGACAGCTAACATGACGGAATTCAGAGTGAAATTAGTCGATTTCGGAAATGATTTATCCTATGCTGGTGGCGACGATTCAGAACATGAGTTAACTTTCACCCCTAATTTGGAAAACTGGATGACCTTGGATATTTCCTTAACAGACTTTGTAAACCTCGCGTCAAATAATCACATTGCTCAGTTGATTTTTTCTGGCAATCCAAGTGGAAACGGTGTGGTTTATGTAGACAATGTCTTGTTTCACACCGTGGTAACTGGTCTGGAAGAGCAAGCATCGAATGTGCTGCGTTTGTTCCCGAATCCGACAAACGATTTCTTAACGATTTCAACAACCCAAGAAATCTCTTCGATCGAAATCCATTCGATTTCTGGTGCCTTGATTGAAAAATGTAGCCCGAATAATCAAAGTACCTTGAACGTTTCCAACTTGAAAGAAGGTACCTATTTCTGTGTGATCAAAACCATGGAGGGAGAAGTCCTTCAGCAGAAGTTCATCAAGAACTAAGTTACTTTCCTAAGGATTTGAGCAGTTTGAAATGTGCTCGAATGGCTGAACCTACCGTTGGCAATGCATGATATGGTACACCAAATTCATCTGCCGTTTTTTTGACTATTGATGCAATCTTCGGATAATGTACATGGCAAATAGATGGAAACAAATGGTGTTCAATTTGGTAATTTAGTCCACCAATTAAAGTGCTTACCATGGCTTGATGATTCGCGAAATTGGAAGTTGTCTGCAATTGATAAACAAACCAATTTTCTTCAATACTTTCTTGGTTATTTGGAACGAAACGAACATCGGGAACAATGTGTGCCAATTGAAATACCATCGTCATAAAAAATCCACCGCACACAAGCATGGAAGCGTAGCCGAGTGAAATCAACCATGGATTGACATTCAATGCAAACAATGGAATTCCTAAAAAGATCACATGAAAGGCTGTTTTCTTCAGTAAAATTTGGACAAACAAGATCATCGCCTCTTTGTCCGTTTGAATGAGCCTTCTCTTTCGGTATTGGATTACTTTAACGAAATCTTTAATGGTGAGCCATTCAAAGAGCAACATGCCATAGATGAACGGTGCATACAAATGTTGAAAACGGTGAAACCATC
>JANRBR010000021.1 GCA_030727405.1 Crocinitomicaceae bacterium
TAACCTCTCGTTTGGCCTTGTATTTGATTGAATTGGAAAAGCAAACAGATAAAACGCCAACCTTGTTTATTATGGGCGATGAAGACCATCTTTTTCTAGCACCAGTAAAAAAATTGGTCGCCTTGAATCCTGATTTGAATTTGTGTATTGTACCCAATTGTGGTCATGTTGTTAACTTCGAACAAGCAGAAACCTTTAATCATTTAAGTTTGCAATTTATTGACCGTGTTTCAGCTTAAAACAGACCTATTAACAATTTGAATTCATTTTGTTAAAAAACACTTGATCAAAATATACCCACCTTCATAGTTTTGGATTAAATTTGTGCTCAATTTGCAGCGAACATCCGCTTCGAAGAAAAGTAAATTGAAATCCCTATGCCAAAAGATTTATCCATCAAATCGGTTCTGATCATCGGAAGCGGCCCTATTGTTATCGGTCAAGCATGTGAGTTTGACTATGCAGGATCACAAGCATCTCGATCGTTGAGAGAAGAAGGAATTGAGGTAACCTTGATCAATTCGAATCCGGCTACCATCATGACCGATAAAGTTGTTGCGGACAATATTTATCTTCAGCCCTTGGAGCCAGAGAGCATTTTGGAGATTTTAAAAAATCACAAAATCGATGCCGTGCTACCAACAATGGGTGGACAAACAGCTTTGAACTTATGCATTAAGTGCGATGAACTTGGTATTTGGGAAAAATATGGTGTTCGTCTAATTGGCGTAGACATTAATGCGATTGAAATTACTGAAAATAGGGAGGCGTTTCGTGAACTGATGTTGGAAATTGATGTTCCGATGGCACCGCAAAAAACGGCAAAATCCTTCTTGGAAGGAAAAGAAATCGCTCAAGAATTCGGATTCCCTCTTTGCATTCGTCCATCCTATACTTTGGGTGGCTCTGGTGCCTCCATTTTACACGAACCGAAAGAATTTGATAACTTACTTGAACGTGGCTTGCAATTGTCTCCGATTCATGAGGTTATGATTGATAAAGCTCTATTGGGCTGGAAAGAATATGAACTAGAATTGCTTCGAGATGCCAATGACAATGTTGTCATCATTTGTTCGATAGAAAATTTCGATCCAATGGGAATTCACACTGGGGATTCCATTACGGTAGCTCCTGCAATGACCTTGTCCGATACCACCTTTCAGAAAATGCGCGACATGGCTATCAAAATGATGCGCTCTATCGGGAATTTCGCTGGCGGTTGTAACGTTCAATTCGCTGTTTCTCCAGATGATGCAGAAGACATCATCGCGATTGAAATCAATCCACGTGTGTCTCGTTCCTCTGCATTGGCCTCTAAAGCTACGGGTTATCCCATTGCGAAAATTGCTTCCAAATTAGCCATCGGTTACCATTTGGATGAATTGCAAAATCAAATAACGAAAACAACCTCGGCTTTATTCGAGCCTACTTTGGATTACGTCATTGTAAAAATCCCACGTTGGAACTTTAATAAATTCCCTGGTACAAATCGCCAACTTGGACTCCAGATGAAATCGGTAGGAGAGGTGATGGGAATTGGACGTTCTTTCCAAGAAGCCTTGCAAAAAGCATGTCAATCCTTGGAAATTAATCGCAACGGATTAGGTGCAGATGGAAAAGAGTTAACCAATCAAGATGAAATTCTTCATTCATTAGAATTTGCAAGTTGGAACCGTTTGTTCCATATCTACGATGCCATTAAATTGGGGATTCCATTTAAAAAAATTGTAGAAAAAACGAAAATCGATATTTGGTTCTTGAAGCAAATCGAAGATTTAATCAAGTTGGAACGAAAAATCGAAAAATACCAATTGGCAAGCATTCCAAAAGATTTGCTTTTTGAGGCAAAGCAAAAAGGATATGCTGACCGTCAAGTCGCCCATTTATTGCGCTGCCTAGAATCGGAAGTTTACCAGAAACGAACAGACATGGGCATCAAACGCGTTTACAAATTAGTAGATACGTGTGCGGCTGAATTTGAAGCAAAGACGCCTTACTATTATTCGACTTTCGAATATGAAAATGAAAGTGTTGTTTCGGATCGTAAAAAAGTCATTGTACTGGGCTCCGGTCCTAATCGAATCGGACAAGGAATTGAATTTGATTATTCGTGTGTTCATGGTGTGCTAGCTGCGAAAGAATGTGGTTATGAAACCATCATGATTAATTGCAACCCTGAAACAGTGTCCACGGATTTCGATACGGCGGACAAGTTGTATTTTGAACCAGTATTCTGGGAACACATCTATGACATCATCATGCACGAAAACCCAGTAGGTGTCATTGTTCAATTGGGTGGCCAAACTGCATTAAAATTAGCAGAGAAACTTGAGCGATATGGAATTCGTATCCTTGGAACGAGTTATGAAGCGCTCGACTTAGCCGAGGATCGTGGTCGCTTCTCGAAATTGTTAGAAGCAAACAATGTTCCTTTCCCTCAATACGGTGTCGTGGAAAGCGCCGAACAAGCATTGGAATTATCGGATGAACTTGGATTCCCATTGTTGGTAAGGCCTTCTTATGTGCTTGGCGGACAAAAAATGAAAATTGTCATCAACAAAGAAGAATTGGAACATCACGTGGTGGACATCATCAACGAGATGGGGAATAATCAAATTTTGTTGGATCACTTTTTAGGTGGAGCAATTGAGGCCGAAGCTGATGCGATTTGTGATGGTGAAAATGTTTACATCATTGGAATCATGCAGCACATTGAACCAGCTGGAATTCACTCCGGAGATTCTTATGCGGTATTGCCTCCATATAACTTAGGTGATTTCGTTATGACGCAAATCGAAGACATCACGAAGAAAATTGCCATCGAATTGAAAACTGTGGGATTATTGAATATCCAATTTGCCATCAAGGACGATAAGGTATACGTGATCGAAGCAAATCCACGTGCTTCTCGTACGGTCCCATTCATTGCGAAAGCTTACGATGAACCATATGTGAATTACGCAACGAAAGTGATGTTGGGAGAGAAAAAAGTCACTGATTTCAACTTCCAACCGAGAAAGGAAGGGTATGCCATTAAAATTCCAGTCTTCTCTTATGAAAAATTCCCAGATGTGAAAAAGGAACTTGGACCAGAAATGAAATCAACGGGCGAAGCAATTCGTTTCATCAAAGACTTAAAGGATCCATTCTTTACAAAAATCTACTCCGAAAGAAATATGCACCTTTCCCGCTAATTTCCCTCGAAAAGAAGGGGATTACCTGAGGTATTCAGTATATTTGTCTTATGCAGAAGGTTGAGGACATCATGGCACCAATTCAGTCGGAATTGGATGCATTCGAATCCTATTTCAAAGATTCAATGAAATCTGATGTAGCCTTATTAGATAAGGTGACGCAGTACATTGTGAAGCGAAAAGGAAAACAAATGCGGCCGATGTTCGTATTTCTTACCGCTAAAATGCTTGGTGAAATCAATCAAGTCACCTATGATGCCACTACCTTGGTTGAATTGCTGCACACGGCTACGCTCGTTCACGATGACGTAGTGGATGATGCGAACGAACGCAGGGGATTCTTTTCGGTTAATGCCCTTTGGAAAAACAAAATTGCTGTATTGGTTGGAGACTACATGCTGTCTCGCATCCTTTTATTGTCTATTGAAAAAGAAAACCTAGAACTTCTAGAGGTCGTTGCTCGTGCCGTTCGGGAAATGAGTGAAGGCGAATTGCTGCAAATTGAGAAAGCACGTGATTTAAACATCGACGAAGAGATTTATTTTGAAGTCATTCGAAAAAAGACCGCTTCCCTTATTTCAACATGTTGTGAAGCAGGTGCGATAAGCGTACATGCCAATGATCACAAAGAAAAAATGCGCAAGTTTGGTGAATTAATTGGACTGGCGTTTCAAATCAAAGATGATATTTTTGACTATGGTTCAGGAGAACACATCGGGAAACCAACAGGAATCGACATTAGAGAACAAAAAATGACCCTTCCACTGATTTACGTGATGAACCATTCGAGCCCTGAAATTCGCAAAGAATTGATGTACATCATGAAAAACGAGTACGACGTTTCAGCAAAAATCAAGCGGGTCATTCAAATCGTAATCGAATATGGAGGAATACAATACGCCACTCAAAAAATGCAAAGCATCGCCCATGAGGCATTGGAAATTCTAGTTGATTTCCCCGACAACGATGCAAAAAATGCGTTGATAGGATTGGTACATTACACGATGAATAGAGAAAAATGATGAAAAACACACTATTATTAGCCTTATTGGCTGTATTAACCTTGTCTGCATGCTCAAGTTCGGATGACGCGAACAATGCTGCTAAAGATGAAGTTTTATATGAAATTAAGGATGGACGTTTTACGGAATGGTATCCAGGAAAAAAACAAGTGAAGTTTGAAGGCGAAGTAGACATTAAAGGAAACCGCGAAGGGAAATGGTTGTTTTATTCTGATAAAGGCCATGTCCTTTCATTTACCTTCTATGATAAGGGAAAAAAAGAAGGGTATTCTGTGGTGAAGCATCCGAATGGAAGACTGCATTATCATGGTGAATACCATAATGATAAAATGGTAGGCGTTTGGACATCCTACGATGAAAAAGGCAATTTGAAACAAGAAAAAGACTACGGGAATCCCGAAAGTGAGTAAAATTCCTCCACATATCATTGATGAAATCATGCAAGTATCTCGCATTGAAGAGGTAATTGCTGATTATGTCCAATTGAAACGTGCCGGATCTAACTTAAAAGGTCTGAGTCCATTTACAGATGAGAAAACACCTTCGTTTGTGGTTTCACCTGCCAAGCAAATATTTAAATGTTTTTCAACCGGTAAAGGAGGGACAGTTGTTTCTTTTTTAATGGAAAAAGAGCATTTCTCTTATCCAGAAGCACTTCGTTGGCTTGCGGACCGTTTCGGTGTGCAAATTCCAGAATTAACGCAACCTTCTGCTGAAGAATTAGCAGAATTAAATGAACGTGAAAGTTTCTATATCATCAATGAATTTGCTAAAAATACGTTTTCGCAAAACATGCTCGAAACAGATGAAGGAAAAGCCATTGGACTTTCATATTTCGAGGAAAGAGGATTTCGAAAAGACATTATTGAACGTTTTCAATTAGGTTACTGCCTAAATAAAGGAGATGATTTTACCAAAAAAGCTTTAGCAAAAGGATATAAATTAGACTACTTAGAGAAAGTTGGACTTGTCAAAACAAAAGAAGATCGATCTTTTGATTTTTTTCGCGGCCGTGTGATGTTTCCAATTCATAGCATTTCTGGCCGTGTCTTGGGATTTGGCGGTAGAACCTTGATGGCCGACAAGAAAATCGCTAAGTATTTCAATTCGCCCGAGAGCGTAATTTACAACAAGAGTGAGATTCTTTATGGCTTATACTTTGCCAAAGGGGATATTGTAAAATACGATGAGTGCTTGTTGTGCGAAGGATATACCGATGTGATTAGCATGCATCAAGCAGGAATGCAACACGTGGTTTCTTCGTCTGGTACTTCCCTGACGAAAGAGCAGGTGAAATTAGTGAAACGCTACACAAAAAATTTAACCATCCTATATGATGGAGATGCAGCAGGAATAAAAGCTAGTTTTCGTGGAATCGACCTCATTCTTGAAGAAGGAATGAACGTGAAAGTGGTCCTTTTTCCTGATGGTGAAGACCCAGATTCCTTTTCGAAAACGAGAAGCTCAAGTGAACTTGAAACATACATCAAAACGCATAAGCAAGATTTCATCACCTTCAAATCATCTATTTTATTGGCGGATGGATTGAATGACCCGCTTCGAAAATCTGAGTTAATAAAAGACATGGTTCATTCCGTGTCACTTATGCCAGATCAAATCACCCGAAGCGTTTACGTTCAGGAAATCGCACGTCAATTTGATATTTCCGAATCCATCGTGAACAATGAATTGATGCGTTTGCGTAAGTCAACGATGGCGAAGCAATTGCAAGAGCCCATGTTGAACGATGTTCCGCTCCCAAAGGAAAGTGTGAATTTATTGTCGGACGATCCGTCCTTGCAAAATCAACCGGATTCAGCAGCGAAGGAAGAAATTATTCATGAGGAAGAGCTCATTCGTTTGATGATTAAATATGGCACTCGAGAAGTACTCGTTAAGGAACTTGGGAACGAAGATAAATCTACTTCCGTTATTGAGTTAATCATTCAAGAGATAGAGCAAGATGACTTGCGCATAGAGCATCCTTTGTTAAGAGAGATTTATGGAATTTTCATGGATGGCATTAAAGACAATACATTGTTGTCTACATCATACTTGAAGCGAATTGAAAATCAAGAAATCGTTGCTTTTGTGAGTGATGTAGAAAGTGATGACCGGGAACTGAGCCACAATTGGGTGAGCAAGTACAACATTTACACCAAGTCTGAGGCGGATGATTTGTATGAATCGGTCATGAATGTTATTTACCATTTTAAATTGATTAAAATCGAACAACACATTCAAAAAATTCAACAAGAATTGAAAGAGGTGAATCCGCAAGGAGAAGACCTTGTTTTGTTGCTAAGTGAACTCATGATGTACGCCAAAATAAAAAATGAATTTTCTGAAAAATTGGGTAGAATAATAACGCGATGATATGCTGACTACGACATTATTCCATATTGGACCTTTCAAGATTTGTTTCTGGAACCTCGTGTTTTTATCCATCATTTTCTTAATAGCGGCCGTTCTTCGTAGAATCGTTCATCGTTTATTGAAGCGATATGTGAAAACAACACACATTAGCCTTGAGGGAAGACAACTTGCCTGGTTGAAATTATTGAGCCAAAGTGTTTATCTACTGGCGATTTATGTGGCAGCCCTCAGTTTTAAGTTCAATAATTACAACGTCACATTTCAAAAGTTCCTCACGTATAAATTCATCGATTTAGGTTCGATTAAAATAGACTTTTCTGATCTGCTGGTCATCGTTTCTGTTTTCTTCGGCGCACGCATATTGGTCAACCTGAGCAAGTTGTACATTGGTCGTAAATTCAAACGCAACACGAATTACGATGCGGCCTCTGAATACGTTTATATTCAAATAGCCAAATACCTCATTTACGTTTTTTCCATCCTTTTTTGTTTTCAGCTCTTAAACATTGATTTGGTCATCATTCTTACGAGTTCCGTTGGATTGTTAGTCGGGATTGGTTTGGGGCTACAGGATGTGTTCAAGGATATTATCGCCGGGGTTGTCTTGTTGATTGAAGGAAATTTAAGGGTAGGGGACATCGTTGAAATCTATGGAACCACTAAGTCCAATCAAAAATCATCCACGTCTGCAATCGTCGCAAAAATTCTAAAGATCAATGTGCGAACTACCCAAATTCAAACACGAGAGGGTAATGTGTTGATCATTCCGAATACACGCTTGACACAAGAACAAATCGAGAATTGGAGCCACGGTTCAGAATTGACCAGATTCACGATCAATGTCATGGTGGATTATGGTGCAGATACCGAATTGATAGATAGATTATTGATACAAGCCGCAATGGCACACCCTAAGGTGAAGAAAAGCCATCCGGTGATTGTGCGTTTGGCAAATTTTGGAGACAACGGACTAGAACTTGAATTGATCTTTTGGGCGGATCAAAGTTGGGACATCAACAACTATAAATCGGAGATTCGTTTTGAGATTGATCGGTTATTTAGGGAATACAACATTAATTTCCCTTACCCTCATCGCACGATTACCCACGTCAGTTAGTCGAGTAACAAATGCAAATAGCGTTGTATGGTGTTTTCGATTCCAAGGTACAGGGCATCCGAGATCAACGCATGTCCAATCGAAACTTCATCTAATTGCCTAACCGATGTTTTAAAGTAACGCAGGTTTTCTTGACTTAAGTCATGTCCAGCATTGATGTCTAATCCAATCGAAACGGCAAATTCTATGGCTTCAACATAGGATTTTATCGCTTTCTCAGGGTCCGCATGAAACCCTTCTGCATATGGACCAGTATATAATTCAATGCGGTCCGCACCAGCTTTACGAGCTAATTCTATCCACTTCAAGTTTGGCTCCATGAAAAGCGAGGTTCTGACGCCGGATGCTTTGATTTCATGTATTGTTTCTGCTAAAAAGGCTTGGTGTTTATCCGTGTCCCAACCGGCATTAGAGGTGAGTATGTCGGGACCATCTGGAACCAAGGTCGCCTGTGAAGGTTGAATGTCAGAAATGAGTTTTAAATACCTTAAATCAGGATAACCTTCTATGTTAAACTCGGTTTTCACGACTTGCGCAATGTCGTAGGTATCTTGCGTGGTAATGTGGCGCTCATCCGGTCTTGGGTGAACCGTGATGCCTTGTGCTCCGAATCGTTCGCAATCAATGGCAAATTGTACCACATTTGGAATTTGTCCACCACGGGCATTTCTCAGCGTGGCAATTTTGTTAATGTTTACACTTAGTCTCGTCATGGCACAAATTTTGACACACAAAAGTAAGAACTCTGAAAGGATTTTACTACTTTGGCGACACGTATGAGAGCAATTGATTTAATTACAGATGAAATACCACCTCTAATCCATACAGATTCAGGGGAAAAGGCCTTGAATTGGATGGAGGAATTTAAAGTTTCTCATTTACCAGTTCTTAAAAATGGCAATTTTGTAGGGGTCGTTTCGGAATCTGATATCTTGGATCACCTCAATCTTGATGAAAATCTGGATAAATTATTTCAACACCTACCCCGTCCTTTTGTCTTTGGTCAAGCTCATATGTACGATGTCATCGCCAAAATGGCAGAATATAAACTTAGTGTCATTCCAATTTTAGATCAACAGGAACATTATTTAGGTTGCTGCTCTGTATACCATGTCATGACTTTATTAGCGAATACCGGTAGCATTAAGGAGCATGGAGGGATTTTAGTGCTAGAAATGAATGCAAGTGATTATTCCTTGGCTCAAATTTCACAAATTGTCGAAAGTAACAATGCACGCATTTTAAGTGTTTTCATGACTTCACATCAGGATTCAACTAATATTGATGTCACGCTGAAAATAAACAGTTTAGATCTAACCAGCATCATTCGCACATTTGAACGTTACGATTATCATGTAAAGGCTTCTTTCCAAGATGGTCATGGTGATGAAGACATGCAATGGAGGTATGATACACTTATGCAATACTTAAAATTGTAATCATGAGAGTTGCGATTTACGGTCGAAAAATAAACAAACAAACGAGTGCTTTTTTTGTCGAAGTACTAAAGCACATTAACGACTTTGGTTGGAAGGCAATTTTAGAGGAGGAGTTAAAAGACCAACTTGTTGCGAAGGCTGGCATTTCAACGTCTTACGAAACGTTTAACGATCACAAGGACTTTCATAGCGGTTTTGATTTACTCATCAGCTTAGGAGGGGATGGGACATTTCTTAAGTCTGTATCCTACATACGCGATTCCGGTGTGCCAATTATGGGAATAAATACCGGTCGACTAGGGTTTTTATCGAACATTTCCAAAGACCATATTTACGATAAAATCGCTCAAGTTCGAATGAAACAATTTGAATTTCAGCGACGATCGTTGTTGAGGGTTTCGACTCCTGGTGATCTATTCGGTGAAGAAAATTTCGCTTTGAATGAACTTACCTTACAGAAAAAGGATACTTCTTCCATGGTAACCGTTCATGCTTATTTGGACAAGAAATTCTTGAATTCTTATTGGGCAGATGGTTTAATTGTCGCAACACCAACGGGATCCACGGCTTATAGTTTAAGTTGCGGTGGGCCCATCATAACTCCTGGTTGTCAAGTACATATATTAACGCCAATTGCTCCGCATAATTTAAATGTGCGTCCAGTAGTTGTTCCGGATCACATGTCTATTTCCTTGAGTGTGGAAGGACGTGACCGCAGTTACCTTTTAAGCTTAGATGGTGTTTCAAAGCAAATCAAGCAAGGGGAAGAGGTTGTGGTAACAAAGGCGGAATTTATGATTAATGTTATTAAATTTGAAGACAATAACTTCTTAGATACCATACGAAACAAAATGCTCTGGGGAATCGATACCCGTAATTAAATAAATAAATAAAATGATGAAAAAAAACTTGGCGATTGCCGCATTGATTTTTAGTGGAAGCGTAAGTGCTCAGCTTTCAAAAGTAGATTCAGTAAGTTACCTTGTTGGAATGAATATTGGCACAAGCGTAATGAAAGATTTTAGTGAAGCGAATGTTGAACTGCTCATGAAAGGCATTCAAGATGCCATGATGAAGCAAACCCCTATGTGTTCTGATCCAGGAAATGCCATGCTGAATAACTATTTTCAGCAAAAACAGCAAATGACACAAATGCAAGAAGAAAAAAATGCCATGGAGTACAAATCCGTTGGTGAGGAATTCTTAGCAAGCAATGCAAAAAGAAAAGGAGTAAAAGTAACAGACAGTGGCTTGCAGTACGAAGTATTAAAAGAAGGAAAGGGAGCTAATCCAACCGCGACTTCTACGGTAAAAGTTCATTACCATGGAACAACACCTGAAGGTGTAGTTTTTGACAGTTCTGTCGATCGTGGTGAGCCAATTTCTTTTGGTTTAAATCAGGTGATTAAAGGTTGGACAGAAGGTGTGCAATTAATGAAAGTTGGTGCGAAATATAAGTTTTACATCCCTCAGGAATTGGCTTATGGACCGAGTTCTCCTTCCCCAATTATCAAACCATATATGCCTTTAGTATTTGAAGTTGAATTATTAGAAATTGAAAAATAAGATGAAACATTTGTTGTTAAGCTTAACGGTTTTCTTCCTTTCTTTTAACGTGGTTTTTGGACAAGATGCTGAAGAGGTTGCTGATGGGTTATACGCCTTTATCTACACATCAAAAGGAAAAATCAAGTGTGAGTTGGAGTATAAATTAACGCCAATGACTGTGGCTAATTTTGTTGGATTAGCGAAAGGAAATTTGAAAGTCGACAATGTTGTTGTAGACAAGCCATTTTACGATAGCCTCGTCTTTCATCGCGTTATAAAAGATTTTATGATTCAAGGTGGTTGTCCATTAGGTAATGGTACTGGTGATCCGGGTTATAAGTTTGATGATGAAATTAATCCAGATCTAAAACATAATAGTTCTGGAATTCTCTCCATGGCAAATTCGGGTCCAGCTACGAATGGAAGTCAATTCTTTATAACCCATAAAGAAACACCTTGGTTAGATGGAAAACATACCGTTTTTGGTCATGTAGTTTCAGGACAGAATGTGGTGAATGAAATTCAGCAAGGTGATACGATCTTCAAGATTTCCATTCTTGCCTTTGGAAAAGAAGCAGAAAATTGGAATCATCAAGCGGCATTTGATCAGGTTTATTTGGTTCAAAAAGAAGCAATCAGGAAGCAAAAGGAAGCGTTTGCAAAGATTGAAGGAATGACGGAAGACCAGTACAAGCAATTCATGTTTGACGAGGTGAAAAAAACAAACAAGCGTGCCAAAATGACGGAAAGTGGTTTAGTTTATGTTATTTCCGAAAAAGGAGCCAAAGTGCGTGCAGTGAAGGGGTCCAAAGTTTCCTTGCATTATACCGGAACCTTCCGAGCAGATGGCAAGAAATTTGATTCTTCACGAGACCGAAATCAAACCCTTGATTTTAATTACATTGATCAGAAAATGATTGCGGGATTTGAAGAGGGCATCGCTATGGTCGGAGTAGGTGGTAAAATCACCATCTACATTCCATATTTTAAAGCGTATGGTAAAAATGGCCGTCCCGGAGCAATTCCTCCATATACGGATTTAGTATTTGAAATCGAGATGGTAGATATCCAAGCACCTGGAACAGATGATCACAATCATGACGGACATGATCATGATGGACATCAGCATTAATCAATGATGATTCGCTTGACCTCGCTAAGACGTTGGTCGGTCGTTTGAAGTTGAAGAAAATAAAGACCTTTTGAAAGTCCTGAGTAATTCAGGACTTTTTTATTGGATATATCTTCACTAGACACCAAATTTCCATTTAAATCGCTCAAGAGCGCTTTTTCTGTGTTTTGTGGGCAATCTATTTGAATGATACCATTTGATGGATTAGGGCTAAAGGAAAAGTCAAACAAGGCGTGTTCTTCAATTCCTGACCCTAAGTCTGCAAAAGAGAATTGAATGTCTGAGATCATCCAACCTTCTTTGTTGTTTTCAATGGCGTCGCTGATGAAGCGAAAACGATAGTACATCGTATCTGTTGGGAATTCCTTGATTGGGAAGGCCCATACCCACTCAATTTCTGTATACTTATCCTGAAAAGTACCTGAAAATCCTGGTTCTCCTGTGAATAAGGTATCTGTATTTGAGTACAGTTCATTGCTGAAGAATAACAAGTTTGTTTGGTCTTCTATGATGTTTGTCCATGTTGCGCCGTGATCTCTAGAAACCTCAATGATTCCACCATCTAATGCGCTTTCGGAGTCCATAGAGTGATGAAAGCTCATGACGAAACTAAGTGGGTATTGATTCCATGCTGGCCAATGGATTTCAAAGGAGGAATTTGTTTCTGTGGGATAATTGTTTAGTGTGTCGGTGATCATCACATCACCAATATGGGCTAGGATTATTTTTTCGGATGTATCCCTCACCCAAAGGTTATTCGGTGTATTGGGGATTTCAATGTAGGAACAAGGAGTTGTAAAATCACATTGATCGAGTAGAACAATTCCTTGGAAAGGATTGATTTGTGCTTGTGTCGAAATACTTAATAGTGCAAATCCAACTAAAATGAAGTTTTTCATTCGTTCTTAATTTAAAAAAACGTACGTAATTATGTTAGCTCCCATCTGCAGGGCTTGCTTTCTTTTTTCAGGTGTATCATTATGAACCTGAGCATCTTCCCATCCATCACTTAAATCTGTTTCGTAAGTATAAAGGCAAACAAGTCTACCGTCGATGATGATTCCAAATGCTTGTGGACGCTTGCCATCGTGTTCATGGATTTTCGGAAGTCCATTTAACTTAAATTTTTGATTGTAAATGGGATGATTACTAGGTAGTTCCAATAGTTCACTTGAAGGAAAGATTTTCTTTAATTCCACCCGAATAAACTCATCCATTCCATAATTGTCATCAATGTGTAGGAAGCCTCCTGCAAGTAAGTAGTTTCTTAAATTGTCAATTTCAGCTTTTGAGAAAACCACATTCCCGTGTCCGGTCATGTGGATGAATGGATACCTAAAAATATCTTTGCTTCCAACTTCAACATAAGGAACATCTTTCGATATGGAGGTTCCTAAATTTTGATTGCAAAACTGAACGAGGTTTGGAAGCGCTGTGGGATTCGCGTAATAATCCCCACCGCCATTGTATTTTAAAACGGCTAATTGAAAACTTGTTTGACTCCAGCTAATCGATTGAAGTCCTATCATTAAGATACACAGTTGAAAAAACTTTGAAATCATACTGAAAGATATAAAAACAAAATGGAAATGAGGGAAGATATGAAGCCAATAATTTTTAATCGATTCCATTTTTCTTTGAAAAAAATAAGTCCAAAAAGTGATGCAGTCAACACAATGCATACATTGATGACGGCTAAAATGCTGCTATTGCTCCAATTTAAAACATCATATGCACGCATGAGGAAATAAATGGAAAAATAGTTGGGGATGCCGAGTAATATTCCTGCGGCTACATTGCGCAAGGAGGGCTTTAACTTGCCTTTTATGATCAATGAGACCGCAATAAACACGCCAATCAAACCAGCCAATCCGAAGGCAAACGCTGTAAAGAAAGCGGTTTCGTTTTTTTGCAATATGTGGTGTTGAATGTAGTTGAGAATAAAATCCAAAAAACCACTTCCGATAAATAATACCAAAAGCATCCAGGAAGACGATGCTTGTTTGTTTTGATCTTTGGCTTGAAGTGTCATTCCAATCACGCCAAAAATCGCAAGGATGATTCCAGAAATTTTGAGCCAATGAATTTTTTCGGAATAAAAAAGCATCATTCCAAGTACGGAGAGGGCCATGCTCATTTTAACTGCAACGGATGTGCTGGATAATCCATTTTTTTGAGCACTGATGCCCATGTTGAGAAATAAGCCTATGAATAGCGCCGCAGCAGTTAATGTAAATCCAAACCATTTAGCATCTACCAACAAGAGGTCAGTCCATTGAAACGGAAAGAAAATCATCCCGCAAAAAAAAGCGACAAAATAATTCACAACAATGGCCTGAAAGGTATCGATTTGAAATTTGGGAAATAACTTGAAAAGAACAAAAATGAAACTTGAAAAAAGGATGGCGAAAAAGAGTTCCATTAACGTCGTTTAAAATAATAAATGATATCCGAACCAAAAGGATGGGAGTGGAAAGGTAAACGGTTGAGCAATGGTGCTTTGACGCCTTCTTGGAAATAAACATCACCGACAATCACATAAGCTTCATCCCAAACATTGTCGATAATAAAATATTGTAAGGTCCTGCTTCCTCCTTCCACCATGATGGAACTGATGTTACGTTTGTATAGTTCTTCTAAGATAATTTTAGTGGATGTCTCCTTAATTTTCACCCATTCGATGTTGTTCTTTTTTTCATCTTTCAGTCGATTGAAAATGATGGTAGGTGCATCGTCTGAATAAAGGTTGATGTTTTCCTTTACTTGCAATTGACTGTCAATCAGGATGCGAATTGGATTACGGCCAGAGAAATCACGCACGGTAAGGGAAGGATTGTCATTAATTGCGGTGTGCTTGCCAACTAAAATTCCGTGTTCTTTGCTACGCCATTTGTGCACCAAAGCCTTCGTTTCCTCACAGGAAATCCAGTTGATTCCTTTTTCTTCGTGCTGGCGAATTTTATCTAAGTACCCATCTTTGGTCTGTGCCCATTTTAAAATCACATAGGGACGGCCTTTTTCATGAAAATTAAAAAAGCGCTTATTCAGTTCTCTGCATTCTTTCTCCAGAATTCCTTCTTCAACTTGAATTCCTGCTCTTTTCAAACGCTCGATGCCTTTTCCAGACACTAGTTTATTGCTGTCACGGCAGCCGATAAAAACTTCTGCAACCTTAGAATTGACAAGTAATTCAGAGCAAGGTGGAGTTTTGCCATGATGTGTACAGGGTTCAAGGTTTACATAGACGGTTGCTCCTTCTAATTCATCCTTGTTCAAAATAGATTCAATGGCATTTACTTCAGCATGAGCTTCACCAAATCGTTGGTGGTATCCTTCACCAATGATTTTGCCATTCTTCACGATGACACAGCCAACCATGGGATTTGGTGCCACCCAACTTGAACCAAGTTGTGCAAGGTCCAAACAGCGTTGCATGTAATCTTCGTGCTTCATTGTGCGAAGTTAAGCATTCCTATTCTTGCATCCGAAAAAAGGCAAATGGATTTTAATGAGAAAAATGGGCTTGGTCATGTGGAATTAGGATAATTTCAAAGAAAGTGAGCGGATGTGAGAAGTATTTTTATTTTTGTTGAAATAACGCAATAAAGCTATGTTAGTTTTTTTTGAAAATATGTTTGGAATGAAGCCGCATGAACTCAATGGTGTTCTGTTCTCTTTGTTGACAAATGTGGTTCTCGCGATTGGCATAGCCATTGTTGGTTTTTGGTTAACGGGGATTTTCAAGCGTTTTGTGATTCGAATGCTGAAAAAAAGCGACACAGATCCAGGATTGGTTTCCTTTTTAGGTAGCTTTTTGTCGTTGTCGTTGAAAATTCTTGTGGTCATCAGTTCCATTACCCAACTGGGAATTCCAATGACTTCTTTTCTCACTTTAATCGGAGCAGCTGGGATTGCAATTGGTATGGCAATTTCGGGTACCTTGTCCAATTTTGCCGGGGGAATCATGATTTTGGTTTTGAAACCATTTAAACTAGGTGATGAAATTCAAGCGCTTGGCGAACATGGCGTGGTAAATGAGATCCAAATTTTCAATACCTATTTAACAACCTCAGACAATATAACCGTTATTTTTCCTAATGGACCATTGGCGAATGGTAACATCATCAATTTCACGAAAGAGAAAACCAGAAGAGTCGAATGGACCTTTGTCCTTTCGCATGATGTGGCATTTGTTCGCGTTGAAACGGTTCTAAAATCCATCTTAGCTAATGAAAGCAGAATTCAAGTCAAGAATCCAATCACCATTGGTTTGGATAAAATTTCGGAACAAGGGATGCAAGTCATTGTTCGTGCTTGGGTGAAAACGCCACAGTTTACTTCGGTGTATTTTGATGTGAACGCAGCCACTTGCATCGCGTTTGAAAAAGAAAACATTCAATTTGCAAAAGGATAGTATGGATCTCATTCAAGCATACATAAAACATAATAAATACGGAGAGCTTTTAGGCATGTCTTTCGAGGTGCTTGAGCCTGGTATTGTAGCTTATCGCATGGAGATCAAAGAAAAGCACTTAGCTACTCCCATGCATGCGCACGGTGGATGCATTGCCAGTTTAATGGATGCTACATTGGGAGTCGGAGCCTTGTCACTTGTGTCGAATGAACAAAAAGTTGTCTCAACCGTTGATTTATCCATGCAATTTTTGACGGGTGTGAAATCATCCGATCAGTTGATCGCCTATTCAAAATGTTTAAAAAAAGGAAATAAATTAATTTTTATGCAAGCCGATGTACTCAACCAAAACAAAGAACTTGTTGCACATGCAAACGGAACATTTGTTTTTGTTGACGCAAGTCTAGCTGGATATTCAAAATAAACCAACCTAAAACAAAACCTATGCTAACTACCATTCTACTTTTGATTTTTACGGTAATCGTTGTTCCGTATGTATGCATTTCTTACGGATTAAATCCCAATGATGCCCAAGACGCCATTCTTTATCAAATGGTTTACTCCGTTTCGGCTGTAATTGCCTATTGTTTTCTTGTTGGAGAGTGGAGTAAAAACAACTCTCAGGTGGACAAACTCTGGAGCATTGTTCCTATCTATTATGTTTGGCACATGACGATTATGGGAAATATGGAGCCGAGAATGGTTCTAATGTCCATCCTTGTAACCATTTGGGGAGTGCGTTTAACCTATAATTTTGCGCGAAGAGGCGCCTATCAGTGGAAGTTTTGGGCTGGAGAAGAAGATTATCGTTGGGAGGCACTACGTACACGACCAGGATTTAACAACCGCTTTGTTTGGATGCTTTTCAATTTGTTCTTTATTAGTGCTTACCAAAACATCCTCATTTTCTTGTTTACCTTACCTATCCTTACTTCCATCGGAGACGGAGTAAATCATGAGTTGAATTGGGTGGATTATTTATTAGCGTTGATTTATGTTACTTGTGTTGTCCTGGAATACGTTGCGGATCAACAACAATATGATTTTCAACAAGAAAAACACCGTCGAATCAAAGCAGGGGAGGACTTAGGAGAATACAGCAAGGGATTTGTTTCAACCGGACTGTGGTCAGTCGTACGCCATCCAAATTACGCGATGGAACAAACCATTTGGTTAGTATTTTATCTTTATAGCGTACATGCAACAGGCGAATGGATCAATTGGTCGATTGGTGGATCTATTTTATTGCTCATCCTATTCAAAGGAAGTTCTGACTTTTCGGAAGAATTATCCGCTGGAAAATATCCGGAGTATAAAGAATACCAAGCGACTACGCCGCGTTTCATTCCATTTACGAAGCGAAAATCAAGCTAAATATTTAAGTACAAGGAACGCTAATGCGAAAAAAGCAATGACACTTAGGTACCATTGCGAGAATCCTCTATGGCCGTTTTGACGGTTGTATAAATAGGTTATGGTTCCAATGGAGATTCCAATGACAATGGAATAAAGCAGGATTTTAATCAATTAATCCAAATTGTTTGAAGTGGTGAGCAAAGTGCTTCGTATGAAGCAAATTCCATTTTTCAACATCGAGTTCACCATAGTAAGGATGAAGCGCTTTGAAGGATGGATTTTCGTCAAAATGCTCCATGTAATCTACAAACGCAGTGGCAAATTCATCCAATGCAAGTTCCATGTTTTCATTTCGCACAGGGGTATCCTCTTTTGCAAAAGACACTTGAATGTTTTGTGCCATCAGTTTATCTGACTGAAGGAAAAGTTGCATTTTTTCAATGCGGTCTTCAGGCACTTCGAGTTCGAATTCACCAATACCACAGGACATGTACAATGCATCGCACAAGTGTTCTACCATTCTTTGTGGCGACATTTTTCCCCAAGAAGGAGTAGTATCAGCATCAAGTGCCTCCAATTTTCCAAGGAGGTACACCAAATCAAATTCGAATGTTTGCATCTTATTTTTTTCCAACGAGAATGTGCAGGCTTTTTGGTACCACTTGCACGTTTAATTCTTTGCGCACAGATACGGGCTCTCCGTCATAATGTGCTATTCCTTTTGACAAAGAAATTTTTGCTTTTTCAAATGAAATGACCTCCGCGTAGATCGATTTGTCAGAGCGTCTCATGAAGAACTGATAAATGATACGAGGAATGCCCCAAACCGAAAAAGGTTTTAAAATGAAAAGTTCGATTTTCCCATCTGTTGCATCTGAATTTGGCGACACAACAAAACCATTCCCGAATTCAGAAGTATTAGCAATTGTACACAAAACGACAGGCATTTTCTTAACCTGACCATTGGTGTCAATCGAGATGTTCATGGGATTGTACTTAAAGAATTCTTTGAATACATGTTTTACATAGGTAAGAAAACCTCGTTTTTTATCTTCATCGAATTTCTTTGCAATAATGGCATCAAGTCCGTATCCTCCTACGCCCAAGAAAGGCTGGTCGTTCACTAATACCGTATCCATTTGAATGTCATTTAATTGATTGATGCATTCAATGGCTTTTCGAACATCGCGCGGAATCAGCATGTGACGAGCAAGTCCATTTCCTGATCCAATCGGGAGAACAGCTAAACGGGTTTGAGAACCGATTAATGCGGTGCCAACTTCGTGAACAGAACCATCTCCACCAACAGCACAGACCACATCAATGGATTGTTGAACGGCTTCATGAGCAATATCGATCGCGTGACCTTTGTGTGCAGTGTAACGGATTTCGTAATCAAAAACAGCATGATCCAAATGGGCATGAATCAATCCGGGAATGTCGTCTTTTCGACGCACTCCTGAAATGGGATTCACAATAAACCAAATTGTTTTTTTCATTGCTCTTTTAGATGAGGTTCATTTTTTTCTAATAACGCTCAAATTCAAATTTCGTTATTTTTTTTGGAATTAACCTAAATTTTCTTGCATGGATTCTTCAAAAATAATGCCATTAAGCGTAAATTTGATAAAAACAGAAACAAAATGGCAAAAGATCCAATCGAACAGAATCGTGCGCAGTTAGTTGATTTACTGATGCACAAATCTTCCTTGAAGCAGGACATAGCAGATGACAGCGAAAAAGTGTTTGAAAAATTAAAATCGATGGTGATTTCCGAAATAACGGAATTAAAGAAGTCCATTAAAGATCCACGCGTTCGATTAAGTTACCAGGATAAAGGGAAATTTGAAATCCATGCGTATGTGGGAAGTGATGTGTTGGTGTTTAATTTGCACCAAAATGTATTTCGACTGCCTGACCATAATCCACTTTGGGGAACGGCTTATTTTAAAAAAGATCAGAACAATGGCTATTTTTCAACCATTCACATTTTTAATTTCCTAGCGGAATCCATTTTGCAAAATCGAATGGAGGATGCGGGCTATCTGATTGGAAGGCTTTTTATGAACCATGAACAACATTTCTTGATCGAAGGAAAGGGAGCGCTGGGATTCATGTTCAGAGATCCACAAAACATGGTGATCAGCGACGAAGCGATTCGATTGATTGTTCAGCTTTCTTTTGCACACGTACTCGAGTTCGATCTATATATTCCACCGTTTGAATACCTAAGTGAGATCTCGGTTGCACAAATTCAAATGATGGGCGAAAGTCTTAAATTACAGACGGCAAAACGCCTTGGATTTAAAATGAAACACGAGGATACAGAAAATTATTAAAAAAATCTGTTTGTGCCCTTGCGCTTCAAGAATTTCTGACTATATTTGCAATCCCAAAAATTAGGATAATCTAGTTTACGGCCCATTCGTCTAGTGGTTAGGACGCCAGGTTTTCATCCTGGAAACAGGAGTT
>JANRBR010000022.1 GCA_030727405.1 Crocinitomicaceae bacterium
CGACTATCGTATAAGTGTAATAAACCCTTGTTTTTGCACTTCCGTTCCACCGAGCATGATGCCTTTTAATAAATAAAAATAAACACCATCTGTGTGCGGCTTCCCATCTGTGGAAATCCCATCCCAAACGGCTACACCTGATTGATCCTCGAGAATACTGACCAAATTCCCCCAACGATTGAAGATCATGATATCATAGGATTTAAATGCAGGATAAGGCAAGACAACAAAGTCATTTACTCCATCGCCATTCGGCGTAAAAACGTTTGGAACCCAAATATCCGGATCACTCACATAAACCGTTGTTTCGTAATAAGAAACACACCCGAGTTGGTCAACCACAGTTAAGGTAATTACATGTGGTCCACCTTGTCCAAAAGAGGTTGTTGGAGCGGTATTCGTATTCCAGGTAAAAGAAGAATCACTGTCTAAGTTCCATGTCCAACTAACAATCGGTGCATTCGTAAAGGTAGATTGATCGTTGAAATTAATGATGCCATTGATATCTGCATAAACCGGATTTGGAACAAAAAAGGCGTCTAAATCATCGTCATTAACGGTGATGGGTTCAAGGGGTAAAATGATTTGACATCCAACCGAGTCCCAGATTGTCACCGTAGGCTGGTAGGTGCCTGGTGCTGGATAGAAGTAATTGAAATTCAAAGAGTCTGAGTAGATCGTGCCATTCCCTAAATTCCAAACCAAGCTATCTAGATTTGAAACATTCGACACGTAAAATTGGGCTCCTTGCGCACAGATGGAAGCATTTTGAAGGTAGTTTGGTGTCGCTAATGGACCTCCGATGGATATGTAATCCAACACGGTTGTGTCGTCGGTGCAACCATATTCGTCCGTTACGATGAAATTTAAATCAAATGATCCATTAGTGACCAACGTATTTGAAGGATTCTGAAGAATGGAATTATTTCCATTTCCAAAAGACCAATTCCAAGCGGAGATGTCTCCATAGGAAAAGGAGGAGTCTTGAAAAAGACAAAAGATGGGTGGACAATCGTATTCACCATTCGCGTTTGGAACTGCTCCAGTAAAATAGAAATTTGGTACCGCAAGTGGTGTGGACATGATCAAGGTGCGATTCATGGTATCCTTACAGCCATTCCCATCCGTGCACACTAAACTTAGGTTGTGTGTGTTGAATAATTGTCCATTATTGGGATTGGTTAAACTCACCAAAGTGTCCGTACTGGTGCCAATGAGGGTGTTGTTTAAGAACCACTCATAACTAAGGTTTGGTGTACCGGTTGATAGGTTTAAGGTTGCATTTGTATCCAAGGCACAGAAAACAGAATCAATCTCAAAATCAGCATTTGGTTTTGTAATCGTTACGGTTATACTAGATGGAAGGGAAGTACAGCCAAAGATGTCTGTAGCCACAATGGATGCGGTATAGGCTCCCTCACCAAAAAAGGTGTGAACGATTGGTTGATTCACATTAGTGGTGTTAAGGATGGAATTATCATCCGAAAAGGTGGTGTTAAATGAGGCAAGCGGCAAGCCATTTGCAAGGCTGAAAGAAGTGTTTGTAAATGGAACGGTGAATGGAGAACAACCACTGTATTCATTCGCTAGTAATCCTGCAATAGGTTTGTTGACAACCTTAACCGTTTTGGTAACAGTTGATGAGCATCCGGCACTGTTTATGACAAGTAAGGAGACTGTGTAGTTTCCTGGAGCAGGGTAGGTGTAGTTTTGATTTGGTCCATTGTGGATGGTTTGACCATTTCCCATGTTGTAATACCAATCAATGACAGGATGGGAGGAAGTTGCACTTGACCAAGAAGTGCTGACATCGTTGAAATTGATAGCCGTCCCATTGCAAACCGTATCGTTGGACATGTTAAACTGACTGGCAAGTTGCGAAATGGTGATGGTTGAGGTGATGCTATCGGAGCAGCCCGTGGTATAATTATGAACCACTTGTTCAATGCTATAGGAACCATATGTTGGATAGGTGTGACTCGTATTTCCACCATTGGGGACATCGAGTTGCGCGTTGGTGAAATTCACATTCGGTGAGCCGTCAAAAAATTCATAGTGCATCGCAACATTGTCCGAAAGAACACCATGAATGGAATTGTCATCGATGTTCACGTTCAAAGGAAAAGAACTTGGGTTACAAAACAAATACGCATCGGGCGAAAAAGCCGCGATGGGTGCAAGAATGTAGACGGCATCTTCCACCGTGAAAGTATCCTTGCAGCCTCTGAAGTCAGCAATAAACATCACATCAAAATACCCCGTATCTGATTCAAATTGATGGCTTGGATTTTGTTCGATGGAATTCCCATCTCCAAAGTCCCAAAAGTAACTTACTTCATTCGCATTATGTGGAACGGAAATGTACGTGGAACTCGTGAAATTCACATCCTCATTGGAACAGGCAATTAATGGTGTATAAGTGAAACTGACGGAATCAATGTGTCCAACAGTCACGTAGTCGTTTTTAATGATGGTGTCAGTACAACCCGATTGCGTGGTAATAATCAACTGCACATCATATACCCCAATTTGGTATGTTTGTGTAGGTGGGAAATGTCCATTGTAGGTATTGCCATTGCCGAAATTCCATTGCCAAGATACGATTGGATTGGACGGAGTAAAAGAGGTGTCGACGAAATTCACAACCAAGGGATCACAACCTGCAGTATCCATCGCGAAAAATCCTGCTTCCACATTTGTCATGTGAATGTAATCATTGAGGGTGGTTGTCCCACTGCAACCTGCAGCAGTCGTTAAGGTTAATGTGACGTCATAATAACCACTTTGGGCATAAATGTGGGGAGGAGGAGTGATTCCAGTAAAGGTTTGACCATCTCCGAAATTCCAAACATAGGTTCCCGGTAATGTTGTGCTGCTCGTGAACTGTATGGAGCCTGGAGCACAGTTTGAAGTCGGATTAGCGCTAAATATAGGATTGGTATTTGCTTGAATGTTAATCGGCTGAGTAATCGTTGAGGTACATCCGGAACTGGTATTTTGCGACGTCAACTGAACGGTATACGTTCCAGGGGCACTAAAAGAAAAGGTTGGATTTTCTAAGTTACTCGTTCCTTGTCCACCAAAATTCCAATTCCAAGAATTTGCGCCGGCAGTGGAATTGTCTTGAAAAGCGACGGATTGACCAACACATCCGATCGAAGGAGCCGTTATTCCCGCTTGAAAATTCGCGACTTGAATGTTTTGAGAACTATTTGCAACACAGGAAGTAGTTGTATTTGTCACCGATAAATTGATGGTATAGCTACCCGCTGCGTTATAGGTGATGTTTGGTGGATTTGCAAGAGTACTAGTCTGACTATTGCCAAAATTCCAAGATTGACTGAAATTCGTACCACTCGAGGAACTATTTGAAAAAGACAAGGTAAGTGGAACGGTACATCCCAAGCCATTCACAGAAAATGCCACTAAGGGCAAAGGATTCACAGTAATATAGGATGTTTTTATTTCCGCGTCTACGGTGCCATTTGCATTGGTTACGACTAAGGTGATGGTAAAAGTGCCTGCAGTGCTAAAAGCATGCGAAGGGCTAGTCAAATTTGACAATGCCCCATCGCCAAAATCCCAAGCACTTGAAACAATGGCACTTGAGCCATTAGGAGTGGAAGTATTAGTGAAGTTCACTGGAACGCCAACACAGACAACCAAGGGATTTGCAGTGAAATTTGCTGTAGGAGTTTGCGCTTTTAAAAAAATGGCAAAGGCAAGAAAGAATGCCGTGATGAAAAAGCGCATCTGAGTTAAGTCGGTTTAGGTAGTTAAATAACGAAAAAACAGCAAGATAAGTTGCTTAATTCTACTAAAAACTAGAAAAAACTTTTCAATCTGTTTTTTATGCATTCGGAATCTGATATCTTCGTTTCATGAAAATCCTTTTCTTCTGTTTCGCACTTCTTTGTGGAAATGTCTCTGCACAGTCCCTTCAAATTGCATTTGGCTCTTGTTCACATCAAAACCAAGCACTCCCAATTTTACAGCAAATTGGTGATTTGAAACCAGATTATTTTCTCTTTCTAGGGGATAATATTTATGGCGACACCCGAGATTCAACCATTCTGAAACAGAAATACGATCAACTTGGAAAGAACCCAAACTACCAATATTTGAAAGCGCAAACAAAAATTCTCGCAACTTGGGATGATCATGATTATGGCGAAAATGACGCCGGAAAGCATTACCCCTTAAAGGAGGTTTCTAAGCGCATATTCTTAAACTTTTTTGAAGAACCTCTTGGTTCGAGTCGTTTTCAACACGAAGGTATTTACACTTCCTATATAATCAAAAAGAATAGAAAGCGCATTCAAATTATTTTATTGGACACCAGAACGTTTCGTTCCGATTTAACACGTTTTAATCCTGCGGAACACGCTAAGGATAGTGTGTTTTTCTATGACTTAGAATATGTTCCAACCGCATCCGCAGACTCAACGATGTTGGGAGAACAACAATGGCGTTGGCTTAAAAAAGAGCTCGGTAAAAAAGCGGATATTCGAATCATCGCAAGTTCTACCCAGTTTGCTCATAGCTATAACGGATATGAATCTTGGAATAATTTTCCAGAAGAAAAACAACGCATGTTTGAAACCATCAAGAATGCCAAGGCAAACGGTGTGCTTTTTATATCAGGGGATGTTCATTATGCAGAACTTTCTGAAGATCGGGTAGCAGGATTATATCCGATTCATGATTTGACTGCTAGTGGAATCTCCCAATCTTGGCATTTTGCCACGCCAAACACGCAGCGAACTCAAGGACCGGTGATGGAAAACCATTTTGGTCTGATTCAAATAGACTGCAAGAGTCAAACAGTGAAACTTTCGATTATTGACCAGCAAAAAACGGAGCGAATTCAAGAACTTATTCCGTGGAAATCGCTTCAAATGGCTAATTAAACACCTTTAGAAAGCGTTCACAAACAGGATAGGATTTGATGCAGTTGAGCACTTCCTGCTTATGCGTTTTTGTCATGAACTTGCGTTTATTGTGCAACTCACCAATGTCTTTTCTCCACCAATAAAATTCTTGGCGATTTGGAACAATGTTCGTTCGAAATAAAAAATGCCAGTGCATACTTGCCACAGATAGACCCGTATTGAAATTGGTAATTTGGTTGTTATTCAATGAGATCACTTTTCGGCTTCGCGGTATCCTAGAAAGCAAGCTATAACCGGTAAAGTTTTTCTTCCAGTTGTTCCATGATGGATGCTTATCTAGGTGTAAAAGTTCCAATATTGTTGGGGCAATATCAATGTTAGAAGTCAAGCATTTGCGGTTTAGTTTTAACTCCTTTTTTTGTTGTTTTGTCAAAAACTTTTCAGGGATGTAAGCAAATAGTGGAATGCTTATTGTTTCCGTATAATTGGTTTCGGCATGTCCCAAATTCCGATGTTCCATCAAGGATTCTCCGTGGTCGCTCACAAAAAAGATGGCGGTATTTTCTAGCAACTTTTTTTCCTTTAATTCCTTGAATAAACCAGCTAATAATTCATCTTGATAGCGCACAGCATTGTCGTAAGTTGCACTAAAACTTTCGTTCCATTTTTCGTATTTCTTCGGCACGTGAAAAGGGAAGTGGGTGGTATTTAATTGAATGACGCCAAAGAATGGATTTCTACCATTGTATAGTTGTGTTTTTGCTTGATGGATGGTTTTTTCATCCATGATGCCAAGGTCATTAAAGTAGGGTAGACCTGAAACATCTTTGTTCCAAACGTAATCTAGTTTTGCTTTTTTATAAAATTGATCAAAGCGGTACCATTTAAGTGTGTGTGATGACAAGAAAAATGTTCGGTAATTTTGTTGTTGTCCCATTTCAAAAATCATGGGTTGGTGGTAAAGGACATTGGAATCTTGGTAAGGACCAATGCCGGTCATGATAGCAGGAACCGCCAACATGGTGGTTGAAGCAATGCTCAAAGGTTGGTCGAATTGGTAAAACGCATTTTTGTATTTCTTTGAGAATGCAACTAAGTTCGGTGTTGTTTCGCGTTTATGGCCGTATAATTGCAAGCTTCGTTTTCGGAAGCTTTCGAAAACAATCACTAGGACATTTGGTTTTAATGTCCCGTCCACTTTCGGTAGGGATGCAGGTTCGTGAACGGAAAGTCCTTTTCCTTTGAAATTCATGTGTTCATCCCAACTAAACGCATTTCGTTGAACACATGCTGCAAAGTTGGCATCCACGATGGCACATTGGTCGTAGTGTTGGTGCTTAAATATCAGAAATTCAAATAAAAGTATTTGAACAATGGAAAAATAGATGAGGTACTTGCCACTTAATGTCGGAACGTGGTTTTTCACAAACCATCGAATGAAAACAAGCATTGAAAGGGATCCTAGGAAAAAAAAGACAAGCTCCTTCCAACCACTGACATCATGAATGATCATCATGGCGCTTTTCGGCTCTGTTTTGAAATACAGTAGGGTGTAATAATTGGGAAAAATCCCATTCAATGAGAAGAAAGCATAGGACCCAATATAGGAGAAAAACAGGGGGATAAGTAATAAAAGAGCGATGCTAAAAAAGAGTACTTTTCGTCTTTCGACATACTTTAGAATCAAACTCAAAAGCACAAAGAATCCGACGGAAACAAGGATGGAATACAGGTAGAATGAAAGTTGATTATTGCTATACAAAGGCAGAAGTTCACTTCTGAAATAAAGATCGATGCCAACAAAAATGAAGGGGATGATGCAAAGTTTCAGAATGGCCTTCATCGAACTTAACGCGCTTGTTTGAATTCCTTAGGAAAAATTCGTTCCATACCAGGGAAAAATACATGTCCCATAGTAAGTGGATTGAAAACAAAGTATTGGCATTTCACCAAGTCTCCATTTGGAAGTTCACACCAAAACTTATTCATGTCCATGTTTTCCAATTCTCCAAATTCATTTTGTTGAGCGACTTTGGTTGTGATTTTGAACATGCGCAACTTGGTCATTTTCGCTTTCTTTTCTTTTACCGTTAACACGCAAAATGGACTTGATCGTTTAAGACTGTCTACTTGTTTTTTAGATAGTTCGTAATTAGCTAATTCAAAATGGATGTTTTTATAGCCTTGCAAATATCGATAGATGTTCATGGTATCTACATCTGGTATTTTCTGGCCGTTTTGTGTCAATGAAAACTTCGTTCCTTTCGCATCAATGTGAAAATTACGGAAGGATTCAGCAGGATATTTGACATCCACACTGGCAATTTGATCCATCTCCAATTCGAAAACGTTGGTGCATGCCCATTTTCTTGGATCGGCAAAAAAGCGTGGTTCAATGATGCCTGTCATTCCTTTTATTTGCATCATCACTGGATTGGAACTCTTTCCGTCTTCGGCAGTTTCTAATAACATTATTTGACCATTATGGTCCTGTGCAGATGGTCCGATAAACCATGTTTTGGTCCATTCACCATCTTGAAAAATTTCAACTTTGGTGTGGCTAGCCGACATTAATTTAACGAATTGTTTGTGGCTTTTTTCAGCTAAGTATCCTTTGAGTGAGATGTTGCCAAGTGCCTCTAAAATGTAATGAGCGCTTGATTGCATGATGCATCCTCCTTTTTCGTCGGTCCATTCGTCCCCTTTTCTGATTAAAGTGAATTTGTTGGAAAAGGCATCAGAGATGATGATTTTATTGACGGAATTCGTATCCTTCACGGCAAACTCAATGTATTCCGTATCGGTAACTCCGTCATTTCTCGATAAGTCGAACGCAAACCATCCTAGAACGGCCAAAACGATAAACAGGGAAACAAGGGTGATGATTTTTTTCATGTCAAGTTATTTTCTCGCGTAGCGACGCGTTCGGATGAAATGCATTAGCACACTCAGTAAGATGATGATTCCAAGTGGCAATAACATATTGATGGTTTTATAAAAACCGGCAAATTTGGTCACCTTTTCTTTATCGATTTCTTTGATGTCAATCTGACGGCTACGAATGTCCAAAACGGAATTATCTCCCATCATGTAATCGACAATGTTTTGAAAGAATTCTTGGTTGCCGTAATAAATCGAAATGCGGCGTTGGTATAAATCCGGGTCCATTTTAAGTTCATTAAATGAATTTGGACGGTACAAGTAATTTAATCCTTTCGGATTAGGCATTGAATCATACGTATTTGCAAAGAAGGTTCCATTTCCGATTACGAGCACTTTTCCTTCTTTTTTACTTTTGGGTAAAAAAGCATATTTTTTTGGTAGATTCTTCACGAATTCAGGAGGAAGACGATTGTTATACCTGGAATGAAAATAACCTTCCACCATAGCACCTAAGCATAATTTGTTCACAGGATCTTCAGGGTTATCGATTAGTTTCGGTGATTTTCCGTAGTTTAAAGGCAGAGCAAGATTGACAAAAGGTTGGAGTCCAGATGGAATCGAGTTTGTCGATGAGGTGATGAGCTTTGTTTGTTTAATATTGGGTAAATCCACCAAACTAATTTCGTTGGCATATTTCAATAAAATGGGATCCACGTTGCGCGTGATAGGGTGCTTTGAAGGCGTTGCCAAGACATGAAAGAACCATGGGATAAAAGTGGATTCGGCAAATGGAACAATTTTCGGAGAACATTGTGCGTCCATCAGGTAGTTTTCACGGATGTTAATCCCGTAATCATACAACAGCTTATCTAATTTCAAGTATTTCCTCGTGGTGTGTGTCATGCCTTTCGACATGAGGCTATCCTCGCTATGCCAAAGCGTGTTCATGAAAACCATTAATTTTCCACCACGCATGACAAATTGATCGAGAATATACAAGCTGCTATCTGAATATGGAATGCGTGGATTTGCGATAATCACACCATCAACGTCATTGAAAGCAGCGATGGAGTCTTTTAGCGTCACATCTTTTAACGTGAAATAAGGAGCTAATAAAGCTCTAGCGCGCATGGTTTGTTGGTAAGTCAATTCTCCATGTCCCTGAAGAAAAGCAATGGTTGGCTTACTCACTTGAGTCAAGCGTCGCATGCTGGCGATTAAATTGTATTCAAGGTTATTCAAAGATGTTTCAATGACCTCATTCATCTCCTCCAAACTGTATGGATGTCCGGGCTGTGTACCAGGCAAGAATTGCACCATGTTTTCTTTGGTGACCCCGTTCACGGTATAACTCATGATGGCACCAGGAAACAACATTACCTTGCTTTGTGTACCATCTTTCATGTACAAAATCTCCAAGGGCATGATTCCTTTTCCTTTGTCGTACAATTGTGCCCGCATGGCATTGATTTCTTCATCAGAACCCACATTGATGTCTGTAAACAAATACTCAATTCGATTCCCTGCAACACGTTTAAAATCTTGAAGTTTATCTTTTAATGCCGTTTGAAAATGCTTGATTTCAGAAGGCATATTTCCTTCTAAATAGATCTGAATGCTGATTCGATTTTCAAAATTGTCTTTGTTTTCAAGGAACGTTTCTGTACTAGGTCCCAAGGAATAACGCTGATCCTTGGTCATATCAATTTTATAGTAAAGAAAGGAACCAATGACATTGACAAGAACAATGGCTAGACCAATTAAAGCGAGAACAGTCCAATTGAAGAGTCCTTTTGTGAGATTCTTTTTCATGTTATTTTTTCAATGTTTTAATTACCGTCAAAGAGGCAAATAAGAACAACATATTCAGCGTGACAAAATAGATGATATCACCGGTATCAATCACCCCTTTTTTAATGGAGTCATAGTGGAAGGCGATACCCACATATTTAATGAAGTAATCCAAACCACCAAATTGGCTGAAGTTACCCAGGAGGTTGAATCCATCGTAAAATACCCAACATAAGAACATTGCTAGAATAAACGCAACAATTTGACTATTGGTGAGTGCAGATGCAAATATTCCAATGGAAACAAAAACGGCCCCAAGTAAAATGAGTCCAATGTAGGAGGTTACTGTAGCTCCAGCATCAATATTTCCTACCGGTTTCCCTAGGTAATACATGGAGATAAAATAAATGATGGTTGGAATGATGGCGATGACGAGGAGAGCCACACCAGCAAAATATTTAGCGAGGATTAATTTGAAATCGGAAATAGGGCGCGTTAATAACAATTCAATTGTTCCCGTTCTTCGCTCTTCCGCAATGGAACGCATGGTAATTGCTGGAATAAGGATAAAAAAGATTACGGGTGAAAGGTTGAAAAAAGGAATCATATCGGCTTCAGTTCCTTCCAATAAGTTTGTGTTATAGGAAAGCACCCAATGGAAAAGTCCTGATGCAATGAGGTAGATTAGGATAAAAACATACCCAATAACCGAACTTAGAAAACTATTTATTTCTTTAAAAAAGAGTGCGCGCATACGATGATTTCAGTTCTCAAAAATAAGGATTTTCCTGGTACAATGAACAGCGATTTCATTCAATTGGGGAAATATTCATTCAAAAAAAAATCCCGCTTGAGGCGGGATTTTCATGATGAGAATGTATTACTATGCTTTTTTGACATTGATTGCATTCAAACCTTTACGACCTTCTTGTAAATCGTACTCAACTTCGTCGTTTTCTTTGACTTTGTCGATTAATCCTGTAACATGAACAAAATATTCTTTGTTCGTGTCGTCTTCGATAATAAATCCAAATCCTTTAGATTCATTAAAGAACTTTACTGTTCCTCTACTCATTTTGTAATAAATTAATTTCGGTAAAGGTAGACTTAATTACCGGTTATCCAATAAATATTCGAATTATTTGAAAGGTTTGGGTCCTACCTCTACTGAAAACCATTGAAATACTGCTGGCAACTCCATGCTTCTGGCTTGGAAGAAAACCAAGGCTTAATCGTGGGCCAGATCGATTGAAAAAGTGTTGAAACCCTATATTTTTCTAGTGCTTCCTCGCTTTCCCATTCACTGTAAGTCATGACTTGATTAGGGTTATTAAGGTCTTGAACTAGACGCATTCCGTGGCAACCAGGAAAAGAAGCAACTTCCCACTTAACATTCTCGAAATGCGCAAGAAAATCAGCTAATTTATCTTCTTGAAAGGATAATTTTACAATGCGAATGATCATTTTTTATTCAAAAAGTGACTGAATATCTTCTTTCGACCCTTTTGGTGTGAATTCGACATGCACAGGATCGCCTTGACGCATACCAAACAATTTGTTTGCTCCGCCAGTACTGCCATTTGCTCCTCGATTAATGGCGATTTCTAAAAGTTGACTGCTATTAAACAGCGCCACACGTTCTCCCATAGAGACGTTGTTATAGGTCTCATTGATTTCGTCGATGTAGTATTCTTTGTTTAGATATTTGATGGTAAAGGGTGTTCCAGTCCCAAATCGTTCAAAATCCGCTTTGGTGATGTTGGTGATTAAGTTTCCATAACCGTCAATGTGTATCACATTTCCTCGGATAGCCAAATGCTCAATCGCAGGTTTTTGTATAAATGCGCGCTTGAATGCATTGGTTGGTGTGGCAAAACTTCCAATTGCTTCGCCTGCAACAATTCTTTTTGCCAAAGGAATGAAACAATTTTTCGTGGGAAACTTGATCATTTCAGGTTGATTCATCACATCTGTATAACTGTAAAGTTCGTCGGGATGGGCTTCGTCAAGAAAACAACCAAAAAATCCGTTGTCATTGGAAATGAAATATTGACCTTCAAACAACA
Organism: Crocinitomicaceae bacterium; assembly: GCA_030727405.1. Classification (GTDB taxonomy): domain Bacteria; phylum Bacteroidota; class Bacteroidia; order Flavobacteriales_D; family Crocinitomicaceae; genus UBA952. The sequence continues at coordinate 11,633 of JANRBR010000022.1, forward strand.
TGATGCTTGGCAAGCTTTTTCTTTCCCCAATTAATATCGGTTCGCTGTCCACCCCAATGATGTGAATGGTGCCTTTTGGGAAGTCTTTGTAGCAACAACGTAGTTGAAATGCTGCATTGGCAACGTCAAAAGGTCGGATGTTGTGCGAAATATCTATGATGCTCGCTTGTGGAATGTGATTCAATAAGGCACCTTTCATCGCTGCCACGTAGTAGTCTTGAAGTCCAGTGTCTGAAGTAAGTGTTACGATTTGCATGTCAAACAGAAATCAGTGTCCGCAGAAATTTATAATTTTACCAAAAGTAATCTAAATAAGAGTATCAGCCCTGAACATACAAGAAAATAAATTGAACATAGGAAATCGAAATATCGAAATTAATGGATTGAATCCCGCAGAGATCTTTGGCGTGAATGATACCAACCTGCGCCACATCAAAAGCTTTTTCCCAAAATTAAAAATTACTGCTCGAGGAAATACCATTTCCTTAAATGGAGATGAAGAGGTGATGGATGAATTTGAGCGAAAATTTAATTTGCTGGTTCTTCATTACCAAAAATTCAATCACCTAACTGAAAATAACATTGATAACCTGATGTTGGTGGATGGTTCTAAAATGTTGTCCATTGAGGATGGCTCTGAAATTTTGGTACATGGTAATGGTGGCACTAAAATCAAAGCCAGAACGGTTAATCAAAAGAAATTGGTTCAGGCTGCAGATAAAAACGACATGGTATTTGCCGTTGGTCCAGCAGGAACAGGTAAAACATATACGGCAGTAGCTCTAGCTGTTCGAGCTTTGAAGGCAAAGGAAGTTAAACGCATCATCTTAACCCGACCTGCAGTTGAAGCTGGGGAGAATTTGGGTTTTCTTCCTGGAGATTTAAAAGAAAAGTTGGATCCTTATTTAATGCCGTTATATGATGCCCTTCGAGACATGATTCCTGCTGAAAAATTGGCGGATATGATCGAGTTCGGTGTCATTGAAATTGCACCTTTGGCTTTCATGCGTGGAAGAACGTTGGACAAAGCCTTTGTTATTTTGGACGAAGCACAAAATACCACTCAAATGCAGATGAAAATGTTTTTGACACGGATGGGAATGACCGCGAAATTCATCATTACCGGGGATATGTCTCAAGTAGATTTACCGAGCAAGCAACGATCTGGATTAGCATACGCATTGGATGTTTTGAAGGATGTGGATGAAATTGCTGTTGTGCGCTTAGGTCAAAGTGATGTCATCCGACACCGATTGGTCAAAAAAATAATAGAAGCCTTTGATAAAGCAGAGATAGAAGAGAAAAACCGTAAAGAACTAAAAGATAAAAAAGAATGAGCGCAATCACAGAGTCAAATTTTAATTTCAAAGGACAAACCAATGTTTACCATGGTAAGGTAAGGGATGTCTACACACTAGATAATGGTTTATTGGTGATGGTCGCTTCCGATCGAATATCTGCTTTTGATCACATTCTTCCGAAAGGCATTCCATTCAAAGGACAAGTATTGAATCAAGTCGCAACCATGTTTTTAGATGCAACCCGAGATATCGTTCCAAATTGGTTGTTGGCAACGCCGGATCCAAGTGTTGCGATTGGTTATGCTTGCGAACCTGTTCGAGTAGAAATGGTCATTCGTGGATACCTCGCTGGACACGCTGCGCGTGAATATAAATTAGGAAAACGAATCTTGTGTGGAGTCGTGTTACCGGAAGGAATGAAAGAAAATGATAAATTTCCGGAACCAATTATTACACCTGCCACCAAAGCAGAAGAAGGACACGATGAAGATATTTCGCGCGAGGACATCCTTTCAAAGGGTATCGTTCCTCAAGCAATTTATGAGAAAATGGAGTCCTACACACGCGCTTTGTTTCAACGTGGAACCGAAATGGCTGCCGACCATGGACTCATTTTAGTCGACACAAAGTATGAGTTTGGAATCCGTGACGGAGAAGTCATCTTGATTGACGAAATCCATACTCCAGATTCTTCCCGTTATTTTTACAAAGACGGGTATGAAGAAAGGCAAGCGAAGGATGAAGCGCAAAAACAATTGTCCAAAGAATTCGTTCGTCAATGGTTGATTGAGCATAACTTTCAAGGACTTGATGGACAAGACATGCCTTTCATGCCAGATGAATTTGTCGCAACGATTACCGATCGATACATCGAATTATATGAAAAAATCACGGGCATGGATTTTGTGAAATCGGAAACTTCAGATATTAGCTACCGCATTCAATCAAATGTCGACGCATATTTAAAGACACTTTAAATCTAGCTGAAACTTCTTGAATTAGTAGATTCAAAGATTAAGCCTTAATTTTGCTTAAATGATGCTGGAAGTTTGATTCTATGGGGTCAAACCAGCTGAATAACCTGTAACTATGTCAGTTCATTCAAACGTAAAAAAAGTCACTACGCACACCCTTCATGAAATGAAGCTTGCGGGACAAAAAATATCCATGTTAACGGCCTATGATTTTTCCATGGCACGCATCGTTGACGAAGCAGGAATCGATGTCATTTTAGTTGGTGATTCCGCATCGAATGTCATGGCTGGACATGAAACGACATTGCCCATTACCTTGGATCAAATGATTTACCACGCTTCTTCGGTTGTAAGAGCAGTAAAACGTTCCCTTGTGGTCGTGGATATGCCGTTTGGATCTTACCAAGGGAATTCTAAGGAGGCGCTTTCAAGTGCAATTAAAATCATGAAGGAATCCGGCGGACATGCTGTGAAAATGGAAGGTGGACAAGAAATCATTGAGTCTATTGGAAGAATTTTAACGGCGGGCATTCCTGTCATGGGACACTTAGGATTAACGCCACAGTCGATCTATAAATTTGGAACATACGTGGTGCGAGCGAAAGAAGACGAAGAAGCACAACGATTAATTGAAGATGCAAAGGCCTTAGAGGCAGTTGGATGCTTTGCTATTGTTTTAGAGAAAATCCCAGCACAATTAGCTGCTCAAGTGGCGAAAATGGTTTCGATTCCGATTATTGGAATTGGCGCTGGAAATGGTGTGGATGGTCAAGTATTAGTTGTACACGATATGTTAGGAATCAACAATGAATTTAATCCTCGATTTTTGCGCAAATACAATAATTTACATGAGCAAATGATGCAATCGTTTCAAGCATACATTACGGATGTTCGTTCAGGTGACTTTCCAAATGAATCGGAGCAATATTAAGTAAATGAAGGTCTTATCGATCGTTTTTTGCATGCTGTTTCTTTCGTGCTCGAATCAAACGAAGAAACCCAATCAAACGGATCCGAAAACGCAAAATTTATGCCGGTATAGCCAATATTTGCGCATCTTAAAAAAGGGAAAAGGGTACCACATTGAAATCCTTCATCCAGATAAACAACAAGAAAATTACCAACTTCAGATTGATCAAGCTGCTGGACATATTGCCGCATTGTCAGCTACACAAATAGGAATGTTATCGGCACTTCATGAAGAGAAACGCGTAGCAGCCGTTACGGATATCCGCTATGTATTTAGTCCTAAAGTAAAAGGACGCTTTCGTCAAAACCTTGTTTTTGAATTGAAAAACGAATCCAACATTTCCATTGATGTTTTGATGCGTGCCAAAACAGACTATTTAATTTATAGTGCATTTGAAGGTGCGTTTGCATCGGAAAAACAGTTGAAAAAAATTGGGATTACGTGCATACCTGATTATGACTGGAGAGAAGCGACGGCGCTTGGTAGAGCAGAATGGATTCTTTTATTTGGTGTATTGTGTGATCGTCTACCTGAAGCCTTGAAATTATTTAAGACCATCGAGCAATCCTATTTAAAAACCGTCCGAACACCACAGCAACATGATGCGCTAAACATGATTTCAGGGAATGTAACGGGGGACTTTTGGTACACACCGGCAGGAGAAAGTTTCCTGGCTGAAATATATAAAAGAGCAGGTTTGTCTTATGTTTATGCTTCGACAAAAGGGACAGGAAGTTTGGCTTATTCCATAGAAAAAATCTTGAAAGACGGATCTGGAGTTCAATTGTGGTTGAATCCTGGTTTCCCAACTAAACAAGCTATTTTAAATGCCAATCCAAAAGCCAAGTACTTGACTTTCTTTAAAACTGGAAAGATCTTTTGTTATACGCACAACCCGAATAAATTCTGGGAATTAAGTACCTTACGTCCAGATTGGTTGGTGGAGGATCTTTCACAAATCGCTCACGGAAAAATAACGAATAAACTTCATTTTTATCAAGAAGTAGAATGAAAGATTGGTCAATGAAATGGATAATAATTTGCTTGTGGTGCTTGTTGCCCATTGCGATGTATGTTCATATCATTTCTGGACAAATTGAAGTTTCATTCGCATCCTTTTATCAAGCAGTTTTTCATTTTGATGCAAACGACACCATGCAAGTATTGGTGAGGGAATTTAGAATCCCGAGATTGCTAATGGCTATGATGGCCGGTGCGGGATTGTCCTTGTCGGGAATGTTGATGCAAACCTTGTTTAAAAATCCCTTAGCAGGTCCATATGTTCTAGGAATAAATTCTGGAGCAAGTTTGTTGATGGCGATAAGTTTAATGACGGGAATCCAATTTTTTCAATCAAATTTTGGTTTAATCGGCACAGCGTTCATAGGAGCATTTGGCGCTGGAATTCTCATGATGAGCGTTGCACAACGTTTGCGTTCACAACTTTCCTTGCTTTTGGTTGGATTGATGTTTGGAAGTTTCACTTCTGCTTTCGTTTCCATCATTGAATCCCTAGCGGGTGCAGACTCCTTAAAATCCTTTACTATGTGGTCTATGGGTTCCCTGCAACAAGTCGAATTTGGACAACTTGGAGCCATTGTTTTGATTTTTTGCGTTGCGCTTGTTTTTGCTTTTTTATTGGTGAAGCCACTGAATTTATTGGTAATAGGGGAGAAGCCTGCCCAATTATTAGGATTGTCCATTAAGAAAACGCGCAGGTCGGTATTGTTATTAACCGCATTAATTGCTGGCTTGATCACGGCATTTTGTGGCCCCATTGCTTTCGTTGGTATGGCCATTCCAAATTTGACCAGGTTGTTGTTTCAAACGACAAATCACCGCCATTTAATACTTGGGAATTTATTAATAGGTGCGATTTTTCTCTTGTTTATGGATGCATTTATCCAAGTTTTGGAGGCGTTTATCAGCCTTCCTTTGAATGCCATTACGTCGATTGTAGGTGCGCCATTTGTTGTCTTTTTGTTAATACGTAAATTGAAATGATTCAACTCAATCAAGTGGGCATCGGATATCAGAAGGAAATCCTTCGGACCAATGACATTTTCTTGGAGTCAGGTAAGGTGTATGCTTTAGTGGGTAGAAATGGTATTGGTAAATCGACATTCATTCAAACCATCATCGGTCAACAAATCGTTTTATCAGGTGATATATTGATCGATCAACGATCGATTTCCACTTTTAGCTCGAAGGAACTTTCCGAAACCATAGCTTTGGTTGAAACCCGTTTTGAGGGAGTGGAGTATTTAACCGTAAAGGATTACCTTGCTCTAGGAAGAGCTCCTTTTACGGATGCCTATGGCCGGATGACTTCTGTAGATTGGGAAATTGTTCAAAAAACTGCAGCCGATTTATCCATTGGTCACCTTTTGGAGAAAAATACCGATTGCATCAGTGATGGAGAACGTCAACTTTGTGCTGTTGGTAGAGCCTTTGTTCAAGAAACGCCCATCATTCTATTAGATGAACCAACGGCATTTTTGGATTACATCAATCGGAATAAATTATTGGAAATATTAGTTGCGTTGGCTTCGAAGAAGAACAAATGCATCATCTTATCCACCCATGACATTGATCTTTGTTTGGATCAAGCGGTTCCTTTGTTGTTGGCATCATCAGGAAAGATTGAGTTATTTTCATCGTTAAGCAAGGACGAGATTCTAAATGCCATGTACTAAAAAAGGCCAGTTAAAAACTGACCTTTCATAATATATAGTGAACCGTTTCCTATACGGTCATGATGTCTTTTTCTTTGATTTCGACTAATTCATCAATTTTTTTAATCGCACCATTAGTGATTTTTTGGACTTCCTCTTCAGCACCTTTCGCTAAATCTTCGGATAGTCCATCGGTTTTAAGGTCTTTAATCATGTCGATGGCATCCTTTCGGTTGTTCCGAACACCAACTTTTGCTTGTTCTGCTTCACCTTTCGCTCGTTTCACAAGATCACGTCTACGTTCCTCGGTTAAAGGTGGGACAGTAATGATTAATTGTTCCCCATTGTTTTGAGGATTGAGACCAAGATTGGAATTAATGATTCCACGTGCAATTTCGTTTAACATTGGTTTTTCCCACGGTTGAACGAGGATAGTGCGTGCATCTGAAGTATTGATGTTTGCCACTTGTTGTATCGGTGTCATGGCTCCATAATAATCCACCATCACTCCACCAAGCATGGAAGGTGATGCTTTACCAGCGCGAATTTTGGTTAATTCACTTTCAAAATGACTTAATGTTTTGTTGTTTGACATTTTAAAGTCATCATAGATCATAGTTAATTCTTCCGTCATCTTCTTTTAATTACAAACGATTGTACCTACTTTTTCGCCCGACATTAATTTTTTCAAATTACCTGGCGTATCCATATCAAACACGATTATGGGTAAATTATTTTCTTTACAGAGCGTAAATGCTGTTAAATCCATCACATTAAGTCCTTTTGAATAAACTTCATCAAAAGAAATTTGGTCGTATTTTGTAGCTGTTTTATCTTTTTCTGGATCAGCAGTATAGATGCCATCCACGCGTGTACCTTTCAAAATCACGTTTGCGTTGATTTCAATTGCCCGCAGGGACGCAGCAGAGTCGGTCGTAAAGAATGGATTTCCAGTACCTGCACCGAAAATCACCACGCGACCTTTTTCCAAATGTCGAACAGCGCGTCTTCGAACAAAGGGCTCTGCAATTTCTTTCATCTCAATCGCTGATAGTAAGCGGGTATTCACGCCATTAGATTCCAAGGCAGATTGTAGCGCCATGGAGTTAATCATCGTGGCTAGCATGCCCATGTAATCACCATGTGTACGATCCATTCCACCTTCCTCGGCTTGAACGCCGCGAAAAATGTTTCCACCTCCAATGACAATGGCCACCTCGACACCCATTTTGTGCAGTTCTTTGATTTGAACAGCATATGCATTGATGCGTTGGTTATCAATTCCAAATTGTTTAGCTCCCATTAGGGACTCTCCACTTAATTTTAGAAGGATACGTTTATAGGTCATGTTGTAAAGGATTGAGCAAATATACAAATCGTTTGGCTAGTTAAAATTAAACACAAAAAAAAAGCTATCAATTGATAGCTTTTTTTTTAGTTTATTAACTTAAGGAGAATCGTTTAAAGTCGGTGACTGTTAATCCTTTCTCTGTACTGTTCAAAAATTGTTCTACGGTCATTTTATTGTCTCGAACGAAAGCTTGACTAAGTAAAGTGTTTTCTTGGAAGAATTTATTCAAGCGACCCATGGCAATTTTCTCAGCCATTTCCGCTGGTTTACCTTCTTGGATAGCCAAATCTTTTCCTACTTCGATTTCACGTTCAATGGTACGAGCATCTACTCCGTCTTTATCGATAGCGATAGGATTCATAGCTGCTACTTGCATGGCAACTTGACGTCCAGCCTCAGCGATGTCTGCTGCAGCATCTGAACTCAATCCAACTAGCGTCGCTAATTGATTACCTGGGTGGTTGTATGCAACAACTTTGCTTCCTTTGATTACAGCGAAATTAGATAAGTCTAATTTTTCACCGATAACACCTACTTGCTCAGTGATTTTTTCTTCCACTGACAAACGAGCATCATAAGGCAACGCTTTTAATTCTTCCGCCGTAGCTGGAAGTTTATCTAAAGCTAAATCTACCAATGATTGAACCAAAGCAACGTAACCGTCATTTTTCGCAACGAAATCTGTTTCACAGTTTAATGTTAAGATTACTCCGGATTTTCCGTCTGCAGAAGCTTGAGCAATGATTACTCCTTCTTTCGCATCGTTGTCACCACGTTTTGCAGCGATTTTTTGTCCTTTTTTACGAAGAATGTCAACTGCTGCTTCAAAATCACCATTAGCTTCTACTAATGCGTTTTTGCAATCCATCATTCCTGCGCCTGTTTGTTGACGCAATTTGTTTACATCTGAAGCTGTAATAGCCATGATTTGATTATTTTTTAATTAATTATTCAGCTGAATTTTCTGTCGATTCTTCCGTTTCTGGAGCAACCTCTGCTACAGGAGCTTCTACTACTGCAGGTGCAGCCTCAACAACTGGTGCTACTTCAACAACTGGTGCTGCTTCAACAACTGCATTAACAACGTCAGAAGCATCCGCTTCATCTTTGTCACCAGCTTTTAAGTTTTTACGGTCTTCCAATCCTTCGCGAATTGCTTCACAAATTTGGTCCATAATTAAAGCAATTGATTTTGTTGCATCATCATTCGCCGGAATAGGGAAGTCAACTAATTTTGGATTAGAGTTGGTATCTACCATTGCAAACGTTGGGATGTTCAAACGATGAGCCTCAGCTAATGCAATGTGTTCTTTTAAGATATCAATGATGAAAATAGCCGCTGGTTGACGCGTCATGTCTGCGATGGAACCAAACGTTTTCTCTAATTTTTCTCTTTGACGAGTTTTGAATAATTTCTCACGTTTGTTCAATGTTTCCCATGAACCATCTGACTTCATTTTGTCAATCATGGCCATTTTACGGATAGACTTACGTGTTGTTTGAAAGTTTGTCAACATACCACCTGTCCAACGCTCTGTTACGAAAGGCATGTTTACTTTTGCCACGCGCTCAGAAACGATTTCTTTGGCTTGTTTTTTAGTAGCAACGAAAAGAACTTTTTTACCAGATTTAGCAATCTGCTTCATAGCAGCACAAGCTTGATCTAAGTGAACCATCGTTTTGTTCAAATCGATGATGTGGATTCCTTTTTTCTCTTCAAAGATGTAAGGAGCCATTGCTGGGTTCCATTTTCTTTTCAAGTGACCAAAATGTACACCTGCTTCTAATAAAGTTTCAAATTTTAATTTAGACATATTTTGTTTTTGTTTACGTTCCTAATATAATAAGTTAAGCAACGAAGGAGGGACAACCATTGATTGTAGGTACTCCATCGTTTGGATGCTAAACAGCCTAATCCTCGAAGATTAACGTTTCGAGAACTGGAATTTCTTACGTGCTTTCGGTTGACCTGGTTTCTTACGCTCAACCATTCTTGGATCACGTGTCATCAATCCTTCTGCTTTCAATAATGGTTTGTAATCAGCAGATAACTCAACAAGCGCTCTGGAGATACCCAAACGAATCGCTTCAGCCTGACCATTGATTCCACCACCCATGACGTTTACTTTAATGTCATATTGACCTACAGTGTCCGTAAGGATAAATGGTTGGTTGATTTTCGCTTGAAGTACATCAATTGGAAACATTACCTTCATTTCTTTTTTATTCACAACGATTTTCCCCTTACCTTTTGACATGTAAACGCGAGCAACAGCTGTTTTTCTTCTTCCTAAAGCATTAATTACTTCCATGATTCTTATTTGAGTGTATCAAGATTTAATAACTGAGGTTGTTGAGCTTCGTGTTTGTGCTCCCCACCTGTATAAACTTTTAAATTGGTGTACAATTTACGACCAAGTGTATTTTTAGGCAACATTCCTTTTACCGCTTTCTCGATCAAACGCTCTGGATGTTTTCTTAACATTTCCTCAGCTGAAGTGAAACGTTGTCCACCTGGGTATCCAGAGAAACGTACGTATTCTTTGTCTTCTAACTTAGTTCCTGAAAAAGCAACTTTCTCTGCGTTGATGACAATCACATTGTCGCCACAATCCGCATGCGGAGTATAACAGGTTTTGTATTTTCCTCGGATGATTTTAGCCACTTTACTAGCTAATCTACCTACTGTTTGACCTTCTGCATCTACAACATACCACTTTTTGTCTGCAGTTTCTGTGTTGCCTGATAACGTTCTGTAACTTAATGTATTCACGGTACTTTTTATTAAATAAAAAACGAATAAACCCTAAAATTAGGGGTGCAAAGATACAACTATTGTGATTAAATACAAATGAAAAGCGAAAAAAAGACGAATTTATTTTGCTTTAAATGCAGAAATGGCATTTCTCGTGAAATCACTGAGTACAAGTCGACCACTTATTGAAGCGCGCTCCATGAGTAATTGATCCCAATTCTCCGTTCCTCGCCAAAAAATACGCTTTAATTCCATCATTGCTTCGGGATTCGACTGGAGCAATTGTTGAATCAATTGATCGATGGCCTGATCCATTGTTTCCGCATCTTCATAGGTGTTTGTGTACAATCCTTTTTCTTTTGCCCATTCTGCCGAGCGCCACTCGCTTGCATTGATGGCCAATTCACTCATTGCCGATAAGCCTATTTTTCGCTCTACTGCTGGACCAACCACAAATGGACCTATGCCCACTGCTAATTCGGATAATTTCACTTCTGCACGATTCGTAGCAAAACAATAATCTACGGAGGAGGCAAGTCCAACGCCACCGCCAACAGCTTTTCCTTGGACACGACCAATGATTAATTTTGGACATTTACGACATGCATTGATTACCAATGCGAAGCCTGAAAAGAAATGGTGGCCTGTTTCTAAATCTTCGATGGAAATGAGCTCGTCAAAACTCGCCCCAGCACAAAACGCGCGTTCTCCACTTGAACGTAGTAAAATCACCTTTACGGCTTCATTCTGTCCCAATTCGCTAATGGTTTCTGCTAGTTTGCGTAATATTTTACCTGGTAAAGAATTACTCATTGGGTGACCAAACGTGATCGTTCCTAGTCCATTTGAGCTTAATTCTACATCTACAAATCCTTGTTCTCTTGCGTCCATATCTTATTTCAATGAAAAGCTATCCGTTCCAATCAAATACCCATCACAGTATAAACTTACTTTGTAAGCTCCTTTTGATAAGTCTTCTCCTTTGATGCTGTAATAAATGGTTAAATCAATCGCTTCGTTTTGATAGTCGATTTCTTTGCGTTCCGAATAGGAAATACTTCCGCTCTCCGTTTCAAAAATGTAATTCGCTTTGGTTTGAATGGTTTGACCGTTTGGACCAACAATTCGCATGTAAACGATTTTCTTTCCGGCATTTGCCAAGACGTTTTCAGATAAGGTAAAGCTGCTGCGAATTTGCACGGCATTTCTTGCTTTATCTGTAGGTTCGGGTATGTTGTTTAACTTCAGGCGTAATGCGGTCGATTGGATGTTGTAGGCCTGAAGTTTACTTCCTTTTTTCACTTGCTGCTGACTAGTTTCTGCCGCTTTTCGGTATTCATCGCGTTCGTTCGACGTGCTTGATAATTTAGCGGAGGTTTCCACCAATTCAGAGCCAATTTTGATGTTTAAGGTATTCAAGGAATCAATGGTGCGAACGTAGCTTCGCATAATGCCTCTTAACGTTTCATTTTCTTTGCGAACCTTCACGAGTTCTCGGTAGGTTAGCTTGCCGCTTTCCACTTTTTGTAAAAGGGTATTGATGCGGTCTTTCTGTTTGTTTAAACTGTCTGCTTTGGAAGCGTCCATTTCTATTAACTTGTCGTAATTATCGAGCATGTTACGAAAATCTTTCTTCAAGTCCTTTGATAAGTCTCCCACGTTAATGTATCCACCGAGCATTTCTTCCATGCCGGCCATGTCATTCGTTAATTGAGCATTTTCATTTTTACATTGATTTAATTTTGTTCGTTGTGTCGACCAAGCATAGGCTAAGGCAGAAATTCCGATCAATAAAATGAAAATAAATCCGAGGTATAAACCATTGGAACTTTTTGGCGTTTGATCTTCTGTCATCGTTTTTAAATTTTAATCAAAAATACGACAATTCTTGTTTTTTAAGTTATGTTTTGAACTTGAATCGTTACATCTTTTTGAAATCGCTGGATGCTATCTTGTCCAACAGCCGTAAACCGAACATCGCTACTTGCTGGGTATGGTCCACCATGGTGCATCGTTTCAACGACACGAACTCCGGTAGGAACACCATTAAGTACGATTCGACCAACTTTCGCACTGAGTAATTCGATCCATTCTTCCACTTTTGAATCTTGATTATGGTAAAAAATACTGCCCGTTAATTGACCGGAAAATAGCCTTAGGCATTCGTTCAATTCGTGTGCTCGTTCATACCTCACCACGAGGGTAAAGGGGCCAAAAACCTCCTCTTGCATCGTTTTGTGTGCTTTAAAATACTTCAAGGTAGTTTCGGCTAAGCACCATTTTCCTTCAATGCCCTTTGTTTCTGTTTCGCTCAAATAAGCCTGCACGCCATCAATGGAAAGTATTTGATTCTTTCTCGATTCATAATTTTGGAGTATTCGAGGATGGAGCATCGGTACTGGAGTGGTAGCGGAAATCGCTTGTTTTAGTTTTTCAAAAAATCCCTCGCCAGCTTCACCATTCGGAACGAAAATAATGCCAGGTTTTGTGCAGAATTGTCCGGCATCATTGGTGATTGAAAACGCTAGTTTTGTTGCGTAATCCACTTGCTCAAATTTGCTCAGATCATCGTGAATGATCACTGGGTTTGCGCTCCCCATTTCAGCGAATACGGGAATGGGATTCTTTCTTGTAAGGACTAGGTCCATGAATGCTTTTCCGCCTTTAAAGCTTCCGGTGAATCCGACAGCTTGAATCCGTTCATCAAGGCAAAGGTTTTGTGCTAATTGGTGTCCGTCATCGATAAGGTGCGTAAAAATCCCATAGGGATATGCAACTTGTTTCACTGCTTCAAGGATGCAATTTGCGACAGCAGTACTGGTCCCAACATGCATGGGATGAGCTTTCACCACGACACAGCATCCTGCAGCAAGCGCGGAGATGGTGTCGCCGCCGGCGGTTGAGTAGGCAAGCGGAAAATTACTTGACCCCAATACAAGAACGGGTCCAATTGGATATTTTCGTTTGCTAATTTGAAGCGATTCACTCGGAAAATATTGAACCTTCTCCTCTAAATAATCGGTGCTTAAGTAGTTAGCAAACAGCTCGATGGTTTGAATGGTTCGGTTCCATTCACTTTCAAATCGACTTTCAGATAAGCCACTTTCGCATAGGTAAAGATGCTTTATTCCTTCTTTATGCGTATTCATTTTGACCGCAATCACTCGAAGGAATTCAGCACGTTTCGCAGGACTTTCTTTTCCATAAAACGACTGTCCACTTGATAATGAGTCAAGCAGAAAGGCACAATCATCCTCAGAAGTCGGGAAATAAACTTCAGGATTCCATGAATTTTTACGTGGATTAAAGGTTCGAAAACCCGCGGACATCTTAAGCCTCAGTTACAGAGAAATGAAAGCTTTCCATGATTTGATTTGCCAACATTTTTTGACAAGCCAAGGTTACTTTTTCTTCTGCCGCTGCTTTTGAGTCTGCCTCAACAAACAAGCGAATGTGTTTTCCAATACGTACGCCTTCTATTTCGGAAAGACCAATGTTTTTCATGGATTGAGATACAGCTTTACCTTGTGGGTCTAAAAGCGCATCTAACGGCATTACATCAATTTCAGCTTTGAATTTCATGTTTTTTACTTTGATTGTGTTCAATGATGGATAAAATCAGGTACAAAATTACAATTATTGGAATCGACCAGATAAAGAAAATAGGAATACTTATCAACGAAATGATAACAAGTAAGTAACGGTAGGTATTTTCCCGCCAGCCCCATGTTTTAAATTTCAAGGCAATTAATGGAAGTGGAGCAATCATTAAAATGGAGAATAACACACAAATCGCCGCCAAAGAATAGCAATCAAAAAGACCATAAATAAAATCGCTTTGATGGCTCCAATTTTCCTTTTGATACCAAAAGTATAAAGGGAAGAACAAGAAGAAAAAGGTGCTTAGCGGTGTTGGAACGCCAATGAATTTATCCGACTGGCGTGTGTCAATGTTGAATTTAGCCAGGCGAAACATGGAGAAAAAAGGAATGATCAGGGCTGTGAAGGGCAAAAATTTAATGGAGGCATCGAATGAATTATTCACATCGTAGGACAAAGAAGCAAACCAAGCCATAATTTGATTGAAAACAAAATATTTCTGGGTATCTTCTACGGAGTTAGTGAGTTTGAGGTCAATCAGTGCGCTATAATCTACTCCCAACACAATCATCACCATCATAAAAATACCGGGGGCAACACCGAACGAAACAACATCGGCGAGTGAATCCAATTGCTTACCTAGTTCTCCGCTCGTTTTTGTTAAGCGGGCAACAAATCCATCTGCGAAATCAGCGATAACAGAAAAGAGCAAAAACATGGCTGCATAATCAAGCCTTCCACTCAATGTGAAAATAATTGACACAATTCCACAGCATAAATTCGTTGCAGTTAGTAAATTAGCGAGTCCAAACATGTGTTTTTTCGGGTAAATTTAGAATAATTCTGAAAGCTGATCATGTTCGTGCCGTGTGTTTTTAGGAGAAATGCACAATTTTTACATCAAATTTGAGTTATTGACACATGATTAAATCTTTTCTTTTCTCTTTCAGCATCGTATTTCCATTCATAACCTTGAATGCGCAAGAAACCATCGCTCCCAAATACTCGAATGAATTCCTTTCTCTAGGCGTTGGAGCAGATGCTTTTTCTATGGGAAATGCAGTTGTTGCCTCAACTGAAGGTGTGAATGCGACCTATTGGAATCCCGCGGGGCTCATCAATCAAAAGACACAAATGGAAGCCAGCTTGATGCATTCCGAATATTTCGCCGGTATAGCAAAGTATGACCATGCTGCTTACAGTTATAAGTTGGATGAGGATCGGGCTATTGGGTTTTCATTTATTCGATTTGGCGTAGACGACATCCCGAATACCACACAATTAATCGACAACAACGGTGTCATCAATTACGATAATGTACAGTTATTCACGGCAGGTGATTACGCTTTTACAGGTTCTTATGCACAACGATTGAAAGTGAAAGGAATGAGCATCGGGGGAACAGCCAAAGTCATTTATCGAAACATTGGAGATTTCGCCCATTCTTGGGGATTTGGTTTGGATGCAGGCTGGCAGTACCAACTTCCAAAGCATTGGAAATTTGGGATCATGGCGCGCGACATCACGACCACCTTCAATGCCTGGGTTTTTGACTTGAGTCCGGAAATGCAATCGGTTTTTCTGAACACACAAAATGAACTTCCAACAAATGGACTTGAATTAACCTTGCCTCGTTTGGTTTTTGCTGCATCCGGAAACGTAGATCTCGGTAAAAAGGGCCTTAATCTGAGCGGTGAAATCGATTTGGATATGACGACAGATGGCAAGCGAAACGTGCTTTTTAAAACAAATTTCGCGTCGTTTGACCCCCATGCTGGCATTTGCTTTTCCTATAAAAACATCTTGAAAGTTCGTGGTGGCGTGTCGAGTATTCAGCAATTCACCAATTACGATTTATCGACTTATTGGGGATTTCAACCAAACATCGGAGTGGGGGTAAAATTAAAAAATGTTCAATTGGATTATGCTTTCACGCGTTTGGGGGATGTTAAAACCAATTATTACACCCACGTTTTTTCGCTGCGATTTCAGTTTGGGAAACGCGCTTAAAAGAATTTACAGCTGAAAATCGCCGTGTCGTCCACGTAATTTAGCGGGCCTTTCCAATCTTCTAATTTGGAAAAAATGATGTTATTCATGTCTTCCATTTTCAATGGAGCATATGCTTGCACATTCTTTATGAGTCGTTCCACACCAAATTGTTCTCCTTCTTCGTTCTCTAATTCCACTACTCCGTCGGTGAAAAGCACAAAGGTGGTATTGGTATTCAAAACGAGTTTACCCACTTTAATGCTCGGAAGTTCATCCAACATGCCAAGCCCAATGCAACCGTCTTTGAGCATGGTTACTTTTCTTCCGTTGAGTAAAAAAGGATGATTGTGGCCCGCATTCACGTAGGTCATCTTTCTCGTGTAGGCATTGTAGTGTGCTAGGAAAAACGTGATAAACTTCTCTCCTTTGGCACTCTTCATGACCAATTTGTTGAGTTCCTCCATTAGGAAGGACATTTCAAATCGTTGGTATTTGAAAAGTGTTCGAATGGTGGCTTGAAAATTCGCCATCAACATAGCTGCACTGATTCCTTTTCCGCTGACATCGCCGATGCAAATAATGTACTCTTCATCGCCTAATGGAATGAAGTCATAATAATCACCACCGATTGCATGACGGGGAATGTATTTTCCAGAAAGGTCCATTTTTCTGTTGGACGGAAGTTCGGATGGAAAGAGTAATTTTTGCATTTCCGAAGCTACTTCGAGTTCTTTTGAAATGCGTTCCTTGATGATGTGTTGTTTGACCAAACGATGATTCTCAACGGCAACTGAAATGATGTTCGCTAGTGTTTGTGCAAATGAAAAATGGGCGGGCTCGAGAAACTCGGTTTTCCCCATGGTTGAGATCAACAAGTAGGCGAGGGGTTTGCCTTGATGGCTAACTGGTATTACTGCTTGAAAATCACTTAAAAGGTGCGAGTTGGAAGATTCAACTAAGGTAATTTCTTTGAAACGAACAAGTTCCGCTTCCATCAATTGAAGGTCGATTCGCCCCTTATATCCTACTTTAACCGGGCAATGCCATTCTTCTTCTTTGATGAAAAGCACAAAACGATTGAAACTGAGTTGTTCCTTTAGGATAAAGGAAAAAAGTTTAAATAAAGACTCAACGGGCAAGTTGGAATTAATGGCATTCGTTATCTCCAACAAGGAATGAAGGCGATTGTCCTTCATCTCTAATTGGGTCAATAATTCAGTGCCTGTATTGAATCGCATGTTTAGTTTTTAACTTGGTTTCGCAAATAAACCAGTTCTGTGTATTTATCTTTTGAGGGTCCAGCAGGAGTACCAAAATACTCAGCCCCTTCCGGTACATTTTTTGTGACCCCAGATTGACCTAAAATAACAGCGTTGTCATGAACTTTAACCCCGCTTGCCATTCCAACTTGACCCCAAATCGTAACATTGTTTCCGATTTCTACGCATCCTGAGATTCCGCATCCAGCTGCAATTAAGGTATTTGTTCCAATTTGTGTGTCGTGTCCAATGTGAACTTGGTTATCGATTTTTGTCCCTTTTCCAATTCGCGTTACACCGGTAACACCTCGATCTATGGTGCATAGCGCACCAATTTCTACGTTTGATTCTATGTGAACTCCTCCTGAAGAATTCAATCGATCATACCCTTCAGGCTTCTTTTTGTAATAGAACGCATCGTATCCAATGACTGAATTTGGTCCAATGATCACACCTGATTCAAGGTGCGTGTGATCCGCTATGTGAGCACCCGCATGAATCACGCAGTTTTCTTCGATGCGCACATTTTTACCTAGGTACACATTTGGATAAACCTTAGCGCTTACATGAATCCAGGCATCTTTTAAGGTCTGTTCCGCAGCGAAGTGTTTTAAAAGAAAATTAAAGGCGTCAAATGGCTTGGGGTGTACTAGGAGGGATTTTCCTTCTGGTACAAGTAATTCTTCAGGTATGATAATGATTGTAGCCGCTGAAAGAAGGGCTTTTTGGTAGTATTTGGGATGATCTACAAAGACGATGTCTCCATGCTCAACCATGTGAATTTCATTTATTCCGCTTGCACATTGATCCTTATCCCCCTTAACTTTACAGTTTAGCAGGGTTGCCAGGAATTGAATATTATGGGTCGTTGTGAATTTCATCTAATAAATCTGAACAAAAGTAAGCGCGGAAGAACGATGTAAATCATTGGTTTTTGGATTTTATCCCCTGTGAATTGTTCAAATGATAGAAAAAAGAAAGGATTTTTGTATTTTTTCTTGTTTATCAAAAAGAAATAGCTAAATTTGCAATCCATTTTCGAATAAGAAACTCAGTTCAAATGAAAAAAGATATACACCCAGAAGACTACAGACTTGTTGTATTTAAAGACATGTCGAATGATTATATGTTTTTGTGCCCATCATGTGCCATTACAAAAGAAACCATTCAATGGGAAGATGGAAACGAGTATCCATTGTTTAAATTGGATATCTCTCACAAGTCTCACCCTTTCTTCACTGGTATTGCACAGTTCGTGGATACTGCGGGTCGTATCGATAAATTTAAAAACCGTTACGGTCGTCACCTTAAATAGGAAGTTGACCCAAAAAAAATACGAGCCATCAGTTATGATGGCTTTTTTTTTACTCATTTATTTCTTTTTTGCTTAACTAAATTTTGCGGTCGCTCTTTTTAATCGGTCATTCATCGTTTTCCCTAATCGATCATTTGGAAATGCTTCGATGAAAATGCGTGCATATCCCTTCTGATCCATTTCATGAAGGGCTGCGTAAAGGTTTTTTGCTGCTTCGCTCAATTCACCACCTTCACTCAAAAAAATTGCCGCTTTTTTAGTGTTTTGATGTTCTTTTTTTGAAAACAAGATGAAACCATCTTTGTCCGTGTAGGCATCCCGTTTCGGATTCATGAAAAATAAAGGTGTTTCGGTCGCGTAATGGTATTTTACCATGCCACTCGTTCGAACCCCATGATGCAGTTCATTTTTTACTTCTGGAACGTAACCAAGTTCTGCTTCCAATTGCTCGAGGGAAATCCCTCCTAAGCGGTATACAATAACCTTCTTTTCAGCTAATCCAATGATGGTTGATTCCAGTCCAGTTTGACAAGCACCGCCATCTAAGATGTAAGGAATACGCTTGCTTAATTGCATTTCCACATGAAGGGCAGTTGTTGGACTTATTCCTCCGTAGCGATTTGCGCTGGGTGCAGCAAGTGGAAAATCCAATTGTTGCAGTAATTCAAGTGTCATCGGGTGTTCCGGAACCCTCACTGCGACTGTTTCTTGTCCTGCGGTAATAATGGAGGGTACAAGCGAGCTTTTCGGTAGAATGAAGGTTAGAGGTCCTGGACAAAAAAATGTTGCCAGTCGTTTCAGTTCTTCAGGGAAATCCGAAACATAGGGATCAATCGCTTCGATGCTTGGAAAATGTAAGATCAAGGGATTTGAAGTGGGACGTCCTTTTGCTTCGAAAATGCTTAAAACAGCGTCCTCATTGGTGGAGTCAGCGGCTAGTCCGTATACCGTTTCTGTTGGAATCGCAACAGTTCCTCCTTGTTTTAACAAAGAAATTGCCTGTTGAATGTCTGTGCCGATCACTGTTTTCACCAAGCAAAGGTAAGTCCTTCCATTGAACTTGTGAACAGCTTGTTGAAAATACCCCTGGATTTTTTGTGCTTTGTTTTCAAAACTACCTTACCTTTGTTTATAATTATTCTAAATAAGGTGAATATAATATTAGCAGACAGCAATGATTTGATCCGAATCGGACTTCGTACCATCTTGATGGCGGAGTTAGATGCGACTATTGTTGGAGAGGCAAGAAACGAGCGAGAGCTTACAGAGCAAATCGATTCTTTCGGTGCTTCCGTTGTTGTAATTGATTTTACTTCAGAAGGATTTACCATAGATACCATTCAGCGAATTTCCGGAAAGAACAAGGAAGTGAAGTTTCTAGCGGTTACTAGTGCTCAAAATGCACAAACGTTGGTAGATGCTTTGCGCTCTGGCGTCACGAGCTATGTGAAAAAGGACTGTGAACTGAGTGAAATTGTCAACGCTGTAAGCGAAACCAACCGTGGAAATAAATTTTTCTGTGGACAGATTTTGGAAACGATTCAACGTGCAAACATCGATATTTACGATTTAGATTTTGATTCCTTCAGTTGTGAGCCGGTAATTCTATCGGAAAGAGAAAATGAAATCATCACGTTAATAGCGGAAGGACATACGAATGAAATCATTGCAGAACAATTATTCTTGAGTAAGCATACGGTGAACACCCACCGTAAAAACATCATGGCGAAATTGGGCGTGAAAAATACCGCAGGAATCGTGATGTATGCGGTAAAAACGGACTTGGTTTCACCAAATAAATTCTTATTCGCTCCGTCGCTAAATTGAAATACTTAGTTTTAAATTAAACCTCCGTGAGGTTAAATAATTTGGAATGGCGTAGTATTTACCCTCCACATCTTGGATCCATTGCTTGGAAAGTACGTTGTTGATTCCCAGTAAATTGAAAATCTCCAAAGACACCGATGCGGATTCGCATTTTTTCGCAAAAGCACTTTTGGCTATTCGACCACCTTTTAATAGGTCATAGGAAAGACCTAAATCGACCCGGAAATAGGATTTTATGCGCAAAGTGTCCTTGTAACGAGTGAAATCCGGTGGACCATATGGAAGCCTAGATCCGAATTGAAGTCCCATTTGAACACTGAATTGCTCGAAGCCGGGCATTTGATCTTGCACTAAGGCACCGATGGTTAATAATTGATCTGTCGGACGGGGAATGTAACCTGGAAAGACAATGTTGCTATCTACCACGACTTGATCTTCACTATAGCCAAAAATAATGCGTTCACCAGCGGCGTTGAAATATTCGGTGTATCGGTCGTTTAGAATGTCCTCGCGTGTTTGCATCATTCCGATTTTAAAGAAAGATTCAATCCCTTTGACAAATTCACCATGTACGTTCATATCGATCCCATAGGCGTAAGCAACGGCATTGTTTTCAGCGTAATACCTTGTTCGTACATTTTCGATTTCATAAGGATTGACGTCCCATAAGTATTTATAATAGACTTCTCCAGTGAATTTAAATGGTTTGTTTCGTCCCCACATTTCAAATAAAAGGTCCGTTCCAGCAACGAGGTGGAAGGATTTTTGAGCACGAACATTGGTGTTTAGTTTGCCATCAAATGTTCTAAATTCACGGTAGAACGGAGGCTGGTAATATAGTCCACTGGCCAATCGATAGTTTAGGTTTCTACGAACAATCCGATTGTTTTGAACCATGTAAGCGCGTGGAGAATAAGTCAAACTGAACCGAGGTGTAAAATAGGGTTCATTGTTCACCGCAGAATATCCTCCTCTAAGTCCAAGGGATAAAGCAACTTTGCGACTCGACTCGGTCATGACTTTTGAATATTCTTGAACGGACTTCACGTCGCCGACTTTGTATTTTTTGTGAATTTTAACTTCGTAATTTTTTTTCGTTTTTATCCAGATTTGATTCCATTGGGCGAATCCACTTACCTTGTAATTCACTAAGCTAAGGTTCCCTTTAATGGTTTCATAAAGACTTACCTCTTGTGTGTTTGTTTGCGGCAAACTATATCCGGCGGAATCAATCATACGCCATTCACTTAAAACATCGGTGAATAGGTCGCGTTGAAATTGAGCACCCCATTTTATGGTGGAAACACGCGTGCGCAAGCGAAGGTCGTCGGTATAATTATTGAATAATTGTATGGAACCATTGTGGTAAGCACTTAAAATGGTAGCGTTTAATCGGTTTCGTGCATGATTTAAAAAAGTCCCAACGCCTAAAGTTGCGATGGAATCACCATATTCTTCCTTGGAAGGATCTGTTTCCAACTGATTGATGTAGTATTGACCTTGTACATCGAAATATTCACGTTCATTGGTGTTGAAGGCTGAAACGTAAAAATCCAAGTTGGTTCGTTTATTCGGTTCAAATTTTAAGGCAGCACCGCCCATCATCGTTTGAAACTTCGTTGCTTCTTTCCCATCGTAATAAATCATCAGTCGGTACGCTTCGTTTGCAGTTCCGAAATCGGATTCTGCCGTTTGCGGAGAAAATCGATAGGCATTGGAAGAGAAGTGGCCCAAAAGACTAAATGTCACTTTTTCTGAAAGTGAATAATTCGTTAATAATTGCGCATCTGCAAAAACAGGATTGTAGGCTCCTTTGGTGGGCAATGAATTTAAAAAATAACCATTCGACCGAAAGCGTGCGCCAATAAGGTAGTTGAAACGTGGGGAAACGGCATGTTCTGCATGCGCTTCAACGCCAAGTAAGGAAACCGTGCTACTTGCTTTCGTGCTGTCAGGTGTTTTATACGTGATGTCTAAAACCGAACTCAAACGGTCACCATATTGCGCATCAAATCCACCTGCAGAAAAACGGACAGATTCAACCAGTGACGAATGAATAAAACTCATGCCTTCTTGTTGTCCGCTTCTAGTTAGAAAAGGACGGTAAACCAAAAAACCGTTCACGTAAACCAAATTCTCATCGTAGTTTCCGCCACGGACATTGTAGTTGGAGGTGAGTTCGTTGTTGGAAGATGCAGCCGTTGAATAGACCAATGCTTTTTCAACATTGATCATTTGAGTAAATTTCAAGGTGGGCAGTGGGTCTAACGAGAAAGGATCTTTTACGTCATATTGAACAACAACATCCACAATTTCTGAAACCGTAAAGATGATTGGACGAATGGTTTGACTCCCTTGATTTTGGATGATTATGAGTTGGTCATCATGTAAATCATAATAAGCATAGGAAATGTGTAACGTGTCTCCTGAATTTGCCTCAAACGAATACGCACCTAATATATCCGATAAAAGAAAAATACTTGGGTATTCCTTGATTTTAATTTGAACATTATCTAGGGGTTTATTCCGCTTTCCAACACATGTCCCTTCAACGCGTACTTTTTGATTCCAAGCGAAGGTAGAGGTCAAGAGTAGGATGAAAAGTGTCCAATAGTTCATATAGGCAAAGTTACAATGCTTAACGTTCTTATCCGAGCTTTATTTTGATTTCTTCTGGATTTTCGTTTTCACAATTATTCAAGTAAATTTGTTGTTCATCCATGAAAAAGGAAAAAGTTACAATTGGAAGACGCGAAGTGGCTGATCTCGTTGAGTTCGGGCTAAGTGATGTGAAGGTAAAAGTAGATACTGGAGCCTATTCCTCTAGCATACACGTTTCTTTTTGTCAGGAAAAAGATGGGGTTTTAGAAGTGAAGTTTTTAGATGCTTCTCATCCTGCCTATAGAGACCAAACGTTTTATTTTAATGAGTTTCGAAAGAAACGAGTGAAAAGTTCAACCGGACAAACCCAAGAGCGTTATTTCATTTATGTGAAAATTCACATGGGCGGCAAAATTGTAAAAACAGAGTTCTCGCTAACCGAGCGAAAGGGCATGCGCTTTCCAATCCTCATCGGACGTAAATTATTGAATAATCGATTCATCGTTGACACCAGTTTAAAATACCTTCATCCATCCTTACACGCTTCGTTATGAAAATTGCCATCCTCTCCAGAAATTCAAACCTATATTCCACGCGCAGACTTGTTGAAGCAGCAGAATCAAGGGGACATGAAGCACACGTGATTGATCACTTGAAATGCAACATTGAAATAGAGCAAACTGGACCAGCGCTTTATTATGGAGATCGTTACCTGAAAGGTTTCGACGCAGTGATTCCTCGAATTGGAGCATCCGTTACTTTTTTTGGAACGGCGGTTGTCCGACAATTTGAAATGATGAACGTCTTTACGGCAGTCAATTCAAGAGGCATTATACATTCTCGCGATAAATTACGTTGTTTACAAGTTCTTTCGAAGGAAGGAATTGGTTTACCTAAAACGGTTTTCACGAACTATTCAAAGGATGTCAAACACGTGGTTAAATCGGCAGGTGGAGCACCGGTAGTGTTGAAATTATTGGAAGGAACGCAGGGATTGGGAGTCGTTTTAGCTGAAAACATGAACGCCGCGCAATCGGTATTGGAGGCATTTAATGGATTGAAAGCACGCGTTATTGTACAGGAATTCATCCGTGAGGCGAAAGGAGCAGATATCCGAGCTTTTGTTGTCGATGGTGAAGTTGTTGGCGCGATGAAACGCCAAGGAAAACCCGGAGAGTTTCGTTCGAACCTTCATCGTGGAGGATCTTCTATGGAGATAGAATTAACAACCGAAGAAAAATACACAGCTATTCTCGCAGCAAAAGCCGTTGGACTCGGAGTTGCAGGAGTGGATATGCTTCAATCAGAAAGAGGACCATTGGTCTTAGAAGTGAATTCTTCACCAGGATTAGAAGGCATTGAAAAAACAACGCAGCAGGATATCGCTGGGAAAATCATTTCATTTATCGAGCGCAATGTCAACCGTTAAAAAATCACATAAAAAAATGGTGATCCTTGGCCAAGAAATCTTGCCAGGGAAAAGCGTGCAATTAAACCTCGATGTCGCGCATTTACACACGAGAACGCCGATTTTGGTTCCAGTGATTGTTGAACGTGCTAAAATTGATGGTCCAACCGTTTTATTAATGGCTGGTTTGCATGGTGATGAAATCAATGGAGTAGAAATCATTCGACGGTTTTTGCGAAAGAAATTACACAAACCGCTAATTGGCACGATCATATGTATGCCGGTATTCAATATTTTTGGTTTCCTAAATGTTCAACGCGAATTGCCAGACGGTCGAGATTTGAATCGAAGTTTCCCAGGAAGTCCAAAGGGTTCACTTGCCTCCCAATTTGCTTTTCATTTCATGAAAGAAATTGCTCCACATTGTGATTACATCATTGATTTTCACACCGGAGCCTCGCAGCGAAATAACTTTCCTCAAATTAGGTGTGTTTTCAAGGATGAAGAGAGTGTTGAATTAGCGAAAGTTTTCAATCCTCCTTTTATCCTCCATTCCAATCTAATCCCGAAAACATTGCGGGAGTCCATGGTGAAACGCAAAAAGAAAATACTCTTATTTGAAGGAGGGAAATCAAATAGCATTGAAGAACAGGTCGTTGAAGAAGGATTGAATGGAGTGAAGCGTATCATTGCTCATTTGGGAATGCGTAATTATAAGTACGACATTACAAAGGATCGAGAACCAATCTTTTTTGAAGAAAGCAAATGGATGCGTGCACCATCCTCTGGGATGTTTCAGGCCTTGATGAAAAATGGTTCAGCTGTTTTGAAAGGAGATGTGATTGGCATTGTCACGGATCCATATGGAAATTACGAGAAGAAAATCAAAGCAACACAAAACGGATACATCATCTGTTCGAATGAATCTCCAGTTGTATACAAGGGAGATGCCATTATAAATATTGCCAAAAAAATAAAAAAGGAAGAATGAAAAAACAATTCTTAGTCCTGCTCATGTGTCTATCGACACTGTTCGCACAGGCACAAAAATTTACCCCAGCATCGTATTTAGGATATGAAATTGGAACGCGTTTTACACGTCAGGATAAAGTAGTTGGATATTTTCAAGCCTTGCAAAGTGCCTTCCCAACAACGTTGAAGGTAGAAAAATACGGAGAAACTTATGAGCACCGAGATTTGATTTTAGCTTTTATCGGTACGCCAGAAAATTTGAAAAAATTAGAGGAAATTCGTCAAGCTCATCAAACCCATGCTTCCAACGAAAACTTGGCAATTGTTTGGTTGAGCTACAATGTCCATGGAAATGAAAGCTCAGGAACAGAAGCAGCGATGCAGACAGCCTACCGCTTATTGACAGACAAAGCCAGCTATTTGGAAAATACCATTGTCATCATGGACCCATGTTTGAATCCAGACGGTAGGGATCGTTATGTGAATTTTTACCACCAATATGGAAATGCCCCTGCAGACCTTCATAAATTTTCTGCAGAACACAACGAGCCGTGGCCCGGTGGTCGCCCGAATCACTATTTATTTGATTTAAATCGCGATTGGGCTTGGATGACTCAAGTCGAATCAGAACAGCGCGTTCAACGATACAATCAATGGCTCCCGCATGTGCATGTGGACTTTCATGAACAAGGCATCAATGAACCGTATTATTTCCCACCAGCTGCTGAACCATATCATGAAGTCATAACGAACTGGCAAAGGGATTTTCAAAAGGAAATAGGTGCGAATCATGCATCTTATTTTGATAAAGAAGGATGGCTGTATTTTTCGAAGGAAATTTTCGATTTATTGTATCCAAGTTACGGCGATACCTATCCAACATACAATGGAAGTATCGGAATGACCTACGAGCAAGGAGGAAGTGGTCGTGCTGGATTGGCGGTGATCACACAAGTTGGCGATACCTTAAGTTTAATGGACCGTGTTACACATCACGTAACAACAGGCTTATCTACGGTTGAAATGAGTGCGAAAAATTCAGAGAAATTGGTCAAAGAATACCAGTTGTTCTGCAAAAACAAAAATTATAAGTACAAAACATATGTACTAAGAGCTTCAGAGTCGAAATTAGAACCACTCATGGAATTGATGCAAAAAAATGGCATTCAAGTGGAAATGGTAGGCTCGTCTTCGCAAGAAATATCCTTAAAAGGATTTCATTTTTTGAATGGACAATCGGAAGCATTGAAATTAGCCCAGGGAGACTTATTGATTCACACCAATCAAGAAAAAGGAACCTTAGTCAATGTTTTATTTGAACCAAAAACAAAATTATCAGACAGTTTGACTTATGACATTACCGCATGGACACTTCCTTTTGCATTTGGTTTAGATGCTTGGGCAATCGAATCTTCCGGAGTAAAAGGCACTTCTTTTTCCGGGTATGCAAAGCAGTTAAATCAAGTTTCTTCCCCTGGATGTTATGCCTATGCAGCATCATGGGATGCGATGAAAAGCACGCGTTTTTTAACAGAATTACAGGAAGCAGGATTGTTGGTTTACTTCAATGAAAAACGATTTAAAGCAGAGGGTAGTTGGTTTCAACCAGGAACACTTATTGTGTTGAGAGGAGAAAATAAGCGTCCTGATTTTGATCAATTGCTTATCGAAATCGCCAATAGAAATGCCGTGAAAATCACCGCTCTTACCACCGGTTTTGTACAGGAGGGACTTGACTTAGGATCTTCTTCCGTGAAAAAAATCCCAAATCATTCCATAGGAGTTTTGACGGGGTCGCCGGCATCTTCCTTGAATGTTGGTGAAATATGGCACTTCTTTGAGCGGCAAATGGGAAGGTCAGTTCATTTGGTATTCTTCGACGACTTAGAAGCAGCATTGCCTCAATTGACGGTGTTATTTGTGCCAGAAGGTGGAATTTCCATCTCTGAAAACGCTCAAGTCAAAGAATGGATTCAACAAGGCGGGAAATTAATCGTAATTGGATATGCTGTCGATGATTTTATTGGCAAAGAGGGATTTGAGTTAAGTCGAATGGAGTCAAAAATGGATAGCATTGAAAAACCAGTTGCCTTTTCACAAGAAGAACGCGATCAAATTTCGAGTACTATTACGGGGGCTATTTATGAATGTGATTTAGATGTGACGAATCCGTTGGCCTTTGGTTATCTGAGCTATTTTACACTTCGACAAGGATCAGATCCAATCAAATTAACAGCGAACAATGTTGTTCACTTGAAAAAAGAGGCAAAAGCATTGAATGGATTTGTTGGAACAAAGGTTAAACACCTACAATCAGAGGCTGGAATTGCGGGTTATCAATCGTATGGAAATGGAAGCATCATTTATTTCATTGACAATCCCTTATTCCGCGGGTTTTGGGAGAATGGCAAATTAATGGTTGCGAATGCCGTATTCTTCGTTAATGAAAATTAACGAGTGCTTCGTACATCACGTGTTGAATACGCGTTCGAATGCTTAAATCGCGTATTTTCCAATTATCCTCTCTTGGATTCACTCTGTTTGATAGAAAAATAAAGATCACTTTATTTTTAGGATCTGCCCAAGCGAGTGTACCAGTGAAACCAGAATGACCAAAACTTTGAGCCGAAGCTAGTACATCGCATGTTCCACCACCACTTGCCTTTGGACGATCGAAACCAGCGCCACGTTTATTTCCTGGAAATTGTTGCTTTGTATACTCTTTACAAACCGATTCCGTAAAGAACTCCATTCCTGCATATTTACCTTTGTTTAAATAGAGTTGCATCACTCCAGCTAGATCGGTTGCGTTGGCGTATAAACCGGCATGTCCCGCTACACCACCTAGCATCGCTGCACCCGGATCATGCACGAATCCATGCAACAATTGTTTGCGAAAGGATTGGTCATTTTCCGTTGGAATAATGTGGTTTTTATCAAAATGTGTTAATGGAAGGTAGCGTAGGTAGCGCAGTCCCATCGGGCGATAAATGTTCTGTTCGAGGTATTGATCTTGTCCACCACCAATTTGTTTCTCTAGGATTTTTTGGGTGAAATAATAGCACAAATCGGAGTAAACAAATTTCTTCGGACCTAATTCAGACCTCATTATTTGAGCATACATGCTATCCCTAAACGCATTATTGATGTACAGTCCTTCAGCTACTTGACGTTCGAATCCTGGTTTTTGTGTGGTGCTGTACACAGATGGGTCCCATACCCCATTTTTAATTGTTTTTTTATAAAAAGGAATAAATGGAATGAGTCCGGCTTGATGCGCCATCATATCGCGGATGACAATGTCTCCAAAAGGAGTTTTGCCGGTGACTTCAGGAATGTAATCTTTGAGTTTTTTATCCAATGAATAGAGGTTCTTGCTTTGTAAATGCATGGCTAGCAAAGTAGATCCAGCAATTTTTGTGATGGAAGCAATATCGTAGACATCATTCAATTCAACAGGTGCTGCGTTTTGGTCGTAGGTTTGTTTTCCGTATGATTTTCTCCAAATGATTTGATCGTTCACGGCAATAAGCACTTGACAACCTGGATACGCACCTTTATCAATTCCTTCTTTCGCAATGTAATCGACACCTGCTAGTTTCTTGGAATCAATGCCAATTTCTTCAGGAGAAGAAAATTTCAATCGTCCGTTCGGCAATGTTTTTATGCCGTGTCCGGGATCAAAATTTTGATCCATTGCGTGCAAAGGAGCTTTTAGTACACCAGTTGCACCAATACTTCCAAACAATAATTGACTCACGCGGTCTTGTGCAATTTCATGATTTTCTTTGGCTAAAATGATGGCATCAAACTTTTTTGTCGGAATGTTTGATAGGATTTTGTCATCCCCAAAAACGCATAAAATCACTTTAGATTCCGCTGGAATTTCATCGAAAACACGTGCGTCTAAGGAGTCGATTTGCGTTTTTTTATTGGCATGTAAGCTAATAAAGACGACATCATGTGTCGCTTTTTGTGCCCAATCTTTTAATTCTGTTGCCTGAATGTTCGTTCGAAGTAGTTCATCACATGTGACATATCGACTCATCCCGTTTTTAAATGCACTTGGATTGCCTCCGATGGAAATGTGGCCCATTTTCACATCCAAGTTCCCTAAGGGCAGCAAATTGTTCTTGTTTGTTAAAATAACCGTAGTTTTTTCATATGCCAGCGCTTGTTTATGATTTGGCTGACCATTTAAGGGACTAAATTCGGCGGAGTACCAAGTTCGAGGAGTCTCGGGAAATTCAGAACGTACAGCATGTTTAGCTGGGCTCATGCAAAATGCAAAGAATAAACCGGAGAAGAGAAGAGCAATGCTTCGAATCATACTAAATGTTTTTATAAAACTAATCAATATTACTTTGACAAGGAGTAATTAATCGATTTTTCCTCCGCTAAGTGTAGCTTTGACACTTACTTTAATATAGTGAAAAAAAAGAAATTTTGAAAATTATTTTTTAAACAGACATCCATCGTAAATGTTAGCAAAAACTATTAAAAATCATGTTTTATTCCTCCGACACCAAGTAATTTTGCAACATCATTGTACGACACAAGTCGTGCCAAAAAAACGGATATGGAACTACACGGTAAATTTGGTCAACATGCAGATTTGGCAGCATCCATTGGACTCACAAACTTGGGGGATCAATTTTGGAATTTAAGTCCTGCTGAATTAGTTGAAGATTGCATCATTCTTGGAGAAGGAATGTTAACAGACACAGGTGCTTTAGCCATCGAAACGGGTGAATTTACGGGTAGGTCACCAAAAGATCGATTCATTGTACGCGATGAGAAAACCGAAAATGCTGTCTGGTGGGGCGACATCAACATCGGATTCACTCCGGCTCAATTTGATGCACTTTATGACCGTATGACTTCGTTCATGGAAGAACAAGACGTTTACGTAAGAGATGTGTATGCTTGTGCGGAGGAAAAGTACCGAATGAATATTCGTGTTATAACCGAATTGCCTTGGTCGAGCTTATTTGCACACAACATGTTTTTGCGTCTAACGGACAATGAAATTGAAACCTTTGTTCCAGAGTGGCACATCGTGTGTGTTCCTAGTTTTAAAGCGGATCCAAGCATTGATGGGACACGTCAATCCAATTTCGCCATCTTAAACTTCACCAAAAAAATGATTTTAATTGGTGGAACGGGTTATACCGGAGAAATTAAAAAAGGAATTTTTTCAGCACTTAATTTCATCTTACCGCATGAGAAAAATGTGTTGTCCATGCATTGTTCAGCAAACATTGGAGAATCAGGAGATACGGCCATTTTCTTTGGTTTGTCGGGTACAGGAAAAACAACCTTGTCTTCAGATCCAAATCGACGATTGATTGGAGATGATGAACATGGTTGGAGTGAAAATGAAGTCTTTAATTTTGAAGGCGGATGCTATGCTAAAACCATTGATTTGAGCCGTGAAAAAGAGCCACAAATCTATGATGCAATTCGTTTTGGTGCGTTATTAGAAAACATTGGTTTCATCAATGGCACTTCTACTCCGGATTATACGGATGGCTTCATCACGGAAAACACGCGGGTTTCTTATCCGATACATCACATAGACAACATTGCGGTTCCATCCATTGGAGGAGCCCCGAAAAATATATTCTTCTTGACAGCAGATGCTTTTGGTGTTTTACCTCCGATTTCAAAATTAACGAAGGAGCAAGCCATGTATCACTTTATGTCTGGTTATACAGCTAAGGTAGCGGGAACAGAAGTTGGAATTACCGAACCAACCACCACCTTCTCAGCGGGATTTGGCGCAGCGTTTTTGCCTTTGCATCCTGCTAAGTATGCGAAGTTATTAGGCGATAAATTATCTGGGACAAACATCAATGTTTGGCTGATAAATACAGGATGGTCTGGTGGATCCTATGGTGTTGGAAGTCGCATGAAACTGTCTTATACACGTTCCATGATCACTGCAGCATTAACTGGGAAATTGGATCAAGTGGCATTTGAAAACATGCCGATTTTTGACTTGGCCTTCCCAACAACGTGTGAGGGTGTTCCAGCAGAATTGTTGAATCCACGAAATACTTGGTCTGATAAAAACGCTTATGACTCCACAGCGGCAAGTTTGGCCGAGAAATTCGTGAAAAACTTTGAGAAATTTGCAGCGGAGTCACATGAATCTATTTTAGCAGCGGCACCGAAAGTTACCGTTTAAGCCCTTTCCATCAATCAGCAAGAGCTTGGACAAAGCCCCGGACAGTAATGTCAGGGGCTTTTTTTGTTATGTGCCGCAGGATTTGCAATCCTGGGGTACAACAATCGATACGGCAAAGCTTGTTGTGTAGAAAGAAAGTTCCGCGGGATTGCAAATCCCGCGGTGCGGTTGACGGGAAATGTGGTGGTGATTAGGTAGGGTTGTCTCAACTGTGCAACTTCAGTGGAAAAGTACAGTAACTAAGCCGAACTTTTATTTTTGATAAGGAATTACCGCAGCAGTAAAATTGCATCGGAACGGTTTAAAGTCGCTTTAAACAAAAAAAGCCCTGACGTTGCTGTCAGGGCTTGCATATCTTTGAAAAAGAATTAACGTTTGTGGAAAGGCTCGTCAGAAACAGTTAATTTCTTTCTACCTTTTTTGCGTCGCGCAGCCAAAACTCTACGACCATTTTTAGTAGCCATACGGCTTCTGAATCCGTGCTTGTTTCTTCTTTTTCTTACCGATGGTTGAAACGTTCTTTTCATGTCGTATCTTAATTATATAATCTATTTTGGGATTGCAAAGATATTGATTTTTTTAAAATTTCAAATTCTTTCGACAAAATTATTTAAAAAATCTACTTTACCGCTCAAAGCGCCGTAAATTTGTAAAAAGAATCATTCGATGCTGAGACCAAAAAAAGAGCAAAAAGAAAAGGTAAAAATCACTAAATCAAGCATTAAGAAAGCTAAGGGGATTTTTACTTACCTAAAACCATATGCTGGAATTTATTTTATCGGTTGGATATTTTTGGTACTAAGCACTTCTGCAGGACTCGTTTTCCCTTATTTAATGGGAAAATTGTTGGGCGCAGGTGCTGCTACTTCCAATGTGTCAGAAGCCATTGGCTTGATTGATATGAGCAACATCAATAATGTGGCCATTGCCTTGTTTGTGCTCTTTGGATTTCAATCGCTTTTCTCGTTCATACGCGTAGTATTATTTAATAACGTGACCGAAAATGCATTGCGCGATCTTAGAAACGATGCTTTTTCCAAATTGGTCTATATGCCAATGGATTTTTTCAATCGAAATAAAGTGGGAGAGTTAACGAGTCGCTTGTCCTCGGATATCACACAAATCCAAGAAACGTTGCGCACCACGATCGCCGAATTCTTTCGTCAAATCATCATTGTAGTCGGTGGAATCCTGTTTCTTTTCTTCATATCTTGGAAATTAGCCTTGATCATGCTTGGGACCGTTCCTGTAATGGCCATCATTGCAGTCATCTTTGGTCGCTACATTCGTCGATTGAGCAAGGAAGCACAAGATTACGTTGCTGAATCAAATTCCATCGTGGAAGAGGCACTAACGGGAATTGCAAATGTCAAAGCATTTACCAATGAGTTATTCATTTTTTCAAACTACAAGAAATCTACCCAGCAAACACGTGACTTGAATGTTCGCAGTGGAATTTGGAGAGGCTTATTTGTTTCGTTCATCATTTTTTGTTTGTTCGGAGCAATTGTGTTTATTGTTTGGCGTGGACTACTCATGACGCAGGGTGCTCATCCAGAATTGAACCGAGAAGGATTTTACCAATTTGTGTTGTTTACCATCATGATGGGGGCATCCGTTGGATCCCTTCCCGATTTGTATGCAAGTGTGCAAAAAGCGATTGGTTCGACGGAAAATCTGATGGACATCATTCACCAGGAAACAGAGATTCAAACAAATAAAGGAAGCCGAAAAGATAAACTAACGGGTGGAATTCAATTCAAACAGGTACGGTTTTCTTATCCACAGAGAAGCGACGTGGAAGTATTGAAAGAAGTATCCTTCGAAGTGAAAGAAAATCAGACCTTGGCACTTGTTGGACAAAGCGGCTCGGGTAAATCAACCATATCCAATTTGTTGTTGCAGTTTTACACCTTGAACCATGGTGAAATATCCTTCGATGGCATTCCTGCCAATGAAATGGATTTAAATGCCCTTAGAGATCAAATGGCCATCGTTCCGCAGGAAGTCATCCTTTTTTCTGGTAGCATTCGTGAGAACATCTTATTTGGCAATCCAGCGGCAACGGAAGAGCAAATCATGGAGGCAGCGAAGCAAGCGAATGCTTGGGAATTCATCGATGCTTTCCCGAAAAAACTTGAGACAGAAGTAGGGGACAGGGGTATTCAGCTTTCTGGTGGACAAAAACAGCGCATAGCGATTGCTCGTGCCATATTAAAGAATCCAACGATTTTAATTTTGGATGAAGCAACATCTGCATTGGATTCTGAATCCGAACGCTTGGTTCAAGATGCTTTAGATAAGCTCATGAAGGGAAGAACGTCGATTGTGATTGCTCACCGACTATCAACCATTCGAAATGCCGATCAAATTTTGGTCCTTCAATCTGGAAAAGTGGAAGAATCCGGAACGCATCAATCGTTGATGGAATTAAAAGGATTGTACGCAGACTACGTGGGATTGCAGTCCATGAATCAATAAGCGTTGTAAATTGTTAAGGGAATTATTCGGAGAACAAAGATTCAACGAATAACTTGCGGTCGAATAATTGAAGGTCTTCCATTTTCTCTCCAATACCGATGTATTTCACAGGGATTTTCATTTGATCAGAAATACCAATGATGACACCGCCTTTCGCTGTTCCGTCTAATTTTGTTACCGCCAATGCATTGATGTCTGTTGCTTGAGCAAATTGTTTGGCTTGCTCGAAGGCGTTTTGTCCGGTTGATCCATCCAATACCAATAATATTTCATGTGGTGCACCTGGAATGATTTTTTCCATGACGCGTTTGATTTTCGTCAACTCAGCCATTAAATTCACTTTGTTGTGCAGTCGTCCGGCTGTATCGATGATGACAACATCCGCTCCTTGCGATTTAGCTGATTGTAAGGTGTCGAACGCCACACTCGCTGGATCAGCGCCCATTCCTTGCTGAACGATCGGCACATCGACGCGTTTGGACCAAATAATCAATTGTTCCACAGCTGCTGCACGGAAGGTGTCTGCGGCGCCAAGAACAACTTTTAATCCAGATGCTTTAAATTGGTGAGCGAGTTTTCCAATGGTGGTGGTTTTCCCCACGCCATTCACACCCACGACCATGATCACGTATGGATTTCCATCCGTAGGCTTTTCAATTTCTAGGTTTCCGTTTTGGTTGGAATTGTTTTCTTCTAATAAAGCAATGATTTCTTCTCTGAGGACGCGGTTTAATTCGTCGGAACCCATCACTTTGTCTTTGGATACCCTGGCTTGGATGCGGCCAATGATTTTCAAGGTTGTTTCCACACCTACATCTGAAGTGATGAGCATTTCTTCTAAATCATCGAGTACTTCCTCGTCAACGTGTGATTTACCAACTAGGACACGTGCAATTTTCGAGAAAAACGATTGTTTTGTCTTCTCTAGTCCTTGATCTAGTGTTTCTTTTTTAGATTTCGAGAAAAAATCAAATAGTCCCATAGTTTAAAGATAAAAAAAAAGCTCCCTGAACTGGAAGCTTTTTACAAGGTTTTTTTTAAGGATTAGTTCTTAGCGAACCATTCTTTCACTTTATCGTTGTGAACGATTTCCTCTTTGAATGTATAAGAATTCGATTTCTCGGATTTTACCATTTTAATCACTTTCGTATGTTCTTTACCGCCACCTTTTTGTAGGGAAGCTACAACTTTCTTTGCCATGTCCTAGTTATTTAATTTCTTTATGAACAGTCATTCTCTTTAAGATCGGATTAAATTTCTTAATCTCCATGCGATCCGGTGTGTTTTTACGGTTTTTCGTCGTGATGTAACGCGACGTACCAGCCATTCCTGAATCTTTGTGCTCCGTGCACTCTAATATCACTTGGATGCGGTTACCTTTACTCTTCTTAGCCATTTTCTTCTTATTTTATCTGTTTCGCAACAGTCTTATTTTAAAAAACCTTTCTGACGAGCCTCTTTGATACAAGCGGCGATGCCTTTCTTGTTAATCGTGCGAAGCGCAGAAGTTGAAATTTTTAATGTAATGTAAGCTTCTTCTTCTGGAAGGAAAAACTTTTTTGTAACCAAATTAGGGTAAAATCTACGTTTGGTTTTACGATTTGAGTGAGAAACATTGTTCCCAACCATTACTGACTTACCTGTTAATTGACAAACTCTTGACATGTCTTTAAAATTACTTATAAATGTAAAAAAGCGGATGCAAAGGTAACAAACTTTTGAAATTCCACAAAGGATTTTACGAATATTCCCAAAAAAAACTTTTACGCCTTGTTTTTTGCTGGAATTATGCTTTCGCATTTCGTGGATGAAACGACAAAATAGCATCCCTCAAGAAGCGTTGATCGAGGTGTGTATATATCTCGGTCGTTGTGATGGATTCGTGTCCCAGCATCTCTTGGATAGCCCGTAAATTGGCGCCTCCTTCAATCAGGTGCGTCGCAAAACTATGCCGAAAGGTATGTGGGGAAATGTTCTTTTTTAGACCGATGGATTCTGCTAAATTTTTGATGATCGTAAAGACCATGACACGGGTTAATTGTGCACCTCTTCTGTTTAAAAAAACGATGTTTTCACTTCCCTTTTGAATGTTCAAATGGTTCCGAATGTGTTGCTGATAAATGTCGATTTCTTTTTGTACTTGTGGACTCACCGGAACCAATCGTTCTTTGTTCCCTTTACCAATCACCCGGATAA
Source organism: Crocinitomicaceae bacterium (assembly GCA_030727405.1). Taxonomy (GTDB): domain Bacteria; phylum Bacteroidota; class Bacteroidia; order Flavobacteriales_D; family Crocinitomicaceae; genus UBA952. Next base: position 47,500 of record JANRBR010000022.1, read on the forward strand.
ATCCTTCTTCAAAAAACAGATCAGAAAAGCGTAAGCCAACAAGTTCACTGACGCGCAATCCGCAACTGTACAATGTTTCGAGCATGGCGCGGTTTCGGTGCCCTTCGTTTTTACTTAAGTCAATCGCTGCGAGCAAGGAATCGATTTCTTCAATGGTCAGGACCTCTGGTAGTTTTCTTCCTAATTTTGGTTGTTCCAACAATTCACTTGGGTCCTCTTTGATGAGGTTTTCAAGGAGGAGAAAGCCATAGAATTGTTTGATTCCGGAAATAATCCGTGCTTGACTACGTGCGCTAAGTCCAAGATCGTACAACGTCGTTAGAAATAGTTTTAAGTCGTCATAACTCAATTGATCGGGCAAGCTTGATTTGGACGAGGCAAACTCCTTTAGTTTATCCACATCGTGCTGGTAGGCAAGAATCGAATTCTCGGCCAATCCTTTCTCGATTTTCAAGTATGAAACAAAATCCTTAATATAGCGTTCCCAATTCGACATCTATGAAAATTCTGATTGTAAACGGTCCAAATTTAAATTTACTCGGTTCCCGTGAAACACAAATATATGGGAATGTTTCGTTTGCAGACTTTTTAACGGAATTGAAATCGAAATCGAGTGCTGAAATCTCCTATTTTCAGTCCAATGTGGAGGGAGAACTGATCAATGTCCTGCAGGACGCCGACGCCGACGGAATCATCCTCAATGCGGGTGGATACACCCATACGAGTGTCGCTTTGCGCGATTGCATTGCCGCGATTTCCACATCCGTTGTCGAAGTACACATCTCTAACATCACCGCTCGTGAGTCCTTCCGCCACGAATCGATGTTAAGTCCTGTTTGCGCCGGATGCATTTTTGGTTTCGGCATGAAGGGATACGAGATGGCCTTGGGGTATTTTGAAACGATGTATTAGTATTCTATCTGAACCTTTTCCTTTCTTCGTTGTACCGGGCTGAAACCTTAAGTCTGATATCGATGAAAAAAATCTTATTTTCCTTTTTATTTCTTGCTGCAAGTGGCTTTAGTCAAGCACAAACGAGCGCAAGAAGAGTGCAATTAGTTATTTTGTTTGATACTTCCAATAGCATGGATGGATTGATCGAGCAAGCCAAATCCCGCATTTGGGCCATTGTGAACGAGGCCAGCGGATTAAACTACCAAGGACAAACACCAACTTTAGAAATTGCGATGTACGATTACGGCAATGAAGGATTGAGCATCGAAAGCAACTACATCCGTCAGCAATTTCCCTTTACAAACGATTTGGATTTGGTATCAGAAAAATTATTTGGACTGCGAACAAATGGTGGCTCAGAATATTGTGGTGCCGTGATTTCGACTTCTTTGAATCAATTGAACTGGTCTGCTGATCCAGCGGATTTAAAAATGATTTACATTGCGGGGAATGAGCCTTTTACGCAAGGGCCTATTTCGTACAAGGACGCTTGTCGATTGGCAGAATCGAAACATGTGTTCGTCAACACGATCTATTGTGGATCGTATGAGCAAGGTGTGCGCGAGAATTGGAAGGATGGAGCAACGTGCTCGCGAGGGGATTACTTCAACATCAATTCAAATGACCGTGTGGTGACGATTCAAACGCCATACGACGAGCAAATCAACCAATTGAATATCCAATTAAATCAAACCTACATTTCTTATGGTAGTTTAGGAAAAGAAAACCGTCTGAAACAAAAACGTGAAGATGACAATGCCTTGTTGCAAGGTGTCGCAGTTTCTTCCGAGCGCGCCTTGGTGAAATCGAAATCGGTTTACTCCAATGGAAGTTGGGACATGGTAGACGCAGTAAAAATGGATTCTACGATTGTTGGGAAATTGAAAGATGAAGAATTGCCTGAGGAACTCAAAGGAAAATCCACAGAGGAAAAAGAAGCGTATGTCAAACAGAAAAGTGAAGAACGCACGAAAATCCAAAGTGAAATCGGTCAATTAGGAAAGCAACGAGAGGCGTTTATCCAAGAGGAGAAAAAGAAACAAGCTGGACAAGCAACTGATCTCAAAGACGATTTCGGCACAGCCGTTTCCAAAAGTTTAAAAGAAAAAGCAATTTTGAACGGATTTAATTGATCTTTCGATTCATTTGATGCTTACATTTGTGTAAGAATCAGCTATGAAAGAACTCGAACATTACTTCCAGCACATTGATCCAGTTTTTGCGGCATTTCTCGCAACGACCTTCACATGGCTCGTTACAGCAGCGGGAGCATCGCTTGTTTTCTTCTTCAAAAACATGCACCGCGGACTCCTCGATGGCATGTTAGGATTTACCGGTGGTGTGATGGTGGCTGCTAGTTTTTGGTCCTTGTTATTACCCTCCATCGAACTTTCCGAACGAATTTATCCAAGTATGTCTTGGATGCCAGCTGCCGTTGGATTCTTAGTCGGAGCTTTGTTTTTGTTCTTTTTAGATAAAAAACTTCCGCATTTACACATCAATTTCAAGGAGGAAGAAAGTGAAGGCGTGAAAACGCAATTGCATAAAACAACCTTGCTTGTGTTGGCGATTACATTACATAACATTCCTGAAGGACTAGCTGTTGGAGTACTTTTTGGCGCCGCAGCACATGGAATGGAAGGTGCAACCATCTCTGGTGCGATTGCATTGGCTATTGGTATTGGGATTCAAAATTTCCCTGAAGGATTTGCTGTAGCGATGCCTTTAAGAAGGGCAGGGGCGAGCCGCTTTAAAAGTTTCATGTATGGACAATTATCGGCGATAGTTGAACCGATTGCAGGCGTCATCGGAGCCGTTGCCGTAATCTACATGGAACCCATTTTGCCTTTTGCACTGTCGTTTGCGGCTGGAGCAATGATTTTTGTGGTGGTGGAGGAAGTGATTCCCGAAACCCAGCGGGACAAATACACGGATGTTGCCGTACTTGGTTTCATCGGTGGCTTCCTCGTAATGATGATTTTAGATGTAGCCTTGGGCTAAATCTTAATACGTCAAGATTTCATTCAAGAATTTTTTAATCAACTGAACTTCGTTTTCTTCGATGGCACCAATGCGCTTTGTTAGCCGATCCTTCGATATGGATCGAATGTGATGCGTCAGAACTTCAGATTCAGTATCAAGTCCGTTTTGTTCCGTTGCTTGAAGTACCACATCTCCTTTGTAATGCTTGATTTTTGTTGTCAGTGGACAGCAAATAACCGTGTTCAAATAAGTATTCAGTAAGTTTCCACTAACGATCACCACTGGACGCATCCCAGCCTGTTCGCTTCCTTTGACTGGACTCAAATTGGCAAACCAAAGTTCTCCCTGCTTCATAGTGATTCGGGATCTTTGAGTTGCTTGTGGTATTCAGCCATTCCTTCCTCGGCGATTTGAAAAAGATTGGTATCCTCGCTCATTTCTTTATACGAACGAACATAGGCCGCTTTATTCAATTCTTCCAAGTAAAGACTAAGCGCCTTTTCGATGATTTTATTTTTGGGAATACCGAATTCCTTCGATTTTTCCTGCAATTGCTGCAAGAGACTTTCTGGAAGTGTGCTGGTGAATGTTTTCATTATATATGTATAAAACATAAATATAGTGATTTTTTTCAAAAACAAAAAAAAAGCCCTGACGATGCTGTCAGGGCTTTTAATTATGTGAACGAATGTACTTTTATTGACAAATCGTTTCTTCTGTTGCCTTCAAAATTTCACGCACTTCCTCCAATGTTGGTGCTTCGGCGTAGGTGCGAAGAACAGGCTCCGTTCCCGAAGGACGAATCATGACCCAACGTTTGTCATCGAAGAAATACTTGAATCCATCGATGGTTTTCAATTCTGAAACTTCGTATTTCCCAAAGGAAGTGTAATTATTTCCTTTGCAGTTTGCAATGATTTTTTGTTTTAAGTCCTCCGTAATGTGCAGGTCGTTGCGTTCAAATTTAAATGGCCCAACGATTTCATATACTTCATCAATCAATTCATCCAATGTCTTGCCAGATTTCGCCATGAATTCCCAGATGATTAATCCCATCCAGATTCCGTCGCGCTCTGGAATGTGTCCTTTCACAGCAATTCCACCGGATTCTTCTCCACCCAGCAGGACATCGTCCTTGATCATGATGGAAGCAATTTCCTTAAATCCAATTTTAGTGGTTTGAACTTCGAGTCCATAATGTGCACATAATTTCTCCACACGTGGTGTCACACTGAAAGCGATGACTACTTTACCCGTCATTTGTTTGTATTTCACCATGTAGTGAATCAACAAGAGGATGATGTGGTGCGAATCGATGAATTCTCCTTTTCCATTGTATAGTCCAATGCGATCTGCATCACCGTCAGTCGCCAAGGCGCAAGAAACGTTTCCATCTGCTTTGATGAATGCCTCCAATTCCTGCAAGTTTTTCGCAATCGGTTCGGGAGCTTGTCCACGGAAAGAAGGGTTATGGTCGCAATGCAATAACTGTGTTTTTGGTAAAATCAAAGGCATTACGCGTTGACCAGCACCGTACATAGCATCGTAAACCAAGTTCATTCCTGAATTGGAAATGGCCTCCAAATCAAAGTTCTTTTTCACGTGATCCACGTAGCGTGTTTCAATGTCCACGATTTCTATTTTTCCAGCTTGAATGGCCGCATCCATGTTGATCGATTTATAATCGATTGAGCAAGTGTCCGGAATGATGTCTTCTACCTCTTGAACTTTTTCAGGTTCTAGTGGTCCACCAAAAAACGCTTTTAATTTAAAACCGTTATAGGAAGGGGGATTGTGGCTAGCGGTTAAAATGATTCCAACTTCGCAAGATAATTGAAATGCTGCTAAGGAAATCATAGGGGTGGATACAAATCCTTTTGTCATCCGAACCGAAATTCCTTGAGAAAGCAGGACTTTTACAGCGGTTTCCATAAATAGTTCTCCGCCGAAACGACAATCGTGACCGATGATCACACGTGGATTTTCGTAATTTTTCTTTAACCAAATACCTGTAGCTTCGGTAATGCGAGCGACGTTTTCAACGGTAAAATCATCTGCAATGATGGCTCTCCATCCGTCTGTTCCAAATTTTATTTTCTGTACCAAGTTGAATCAATTTTGTCCGACAAAGATACGGAATTCCGAAGTCTTATTAAATGGGACGGCAATTATTTCGTGAAAGCACGAATTGTTTTTTCGATGATGGCAACGCAATCCATTAATTGACTTTCCGTGATGACCAAAGGCGGAGCAAATCGAATGATGTTTCCATGCGTTGGTTTGGCCAAGAGTCCATTGTCTTTCAAAGCAACACAAAGGTTCCATGCGGTTTGACTATCTGGCGAATCGTTGACTACAATTGCATTGAGCAATCCTTTTCCGCGTACTTTTAAAATCAAGTCATTGCTTTCGATGATACGGTTCATTTCTTTTCTGAACAGTTCACCTAGACGTCGGGCGTTTTGAATCAAATTTTCTTCGTAAACGACTTCTAATGCTGCGACAGCTACTTTGGCAGCGATTGGATTTCCACCAAAGGTTGAACCGTGTTGTCCAGGTTTGATGACCATCATGATTTCATCGTCCGCTAGTACAGCCGAAACTGGATAAACACCACCAGAAAGTGCTTTTCCTAAAATGAGAATATCTGGACGATTGTATGTTGCAGTTTGACGCTCACATTTGTGCTCGCAAGTACAGTTTCCACACGTCGCTAGTAAACTTCCTGTTCGAGCGATGCCTGTTTGAACTTCATCCGCGATAAATAACACGTCGTTTTCAAGGCAAAGTCTTTTTGCTTCCGATAAATAATTGTCCGCTGGTGTGTAAACTCCCGCTTCACCTTGAATTGGTTCCACTAGAAATCCCGCAACATTTTTTCCTTTCAATGCTGTTTCTAAAGCCGAAACGTTATCGTATGGAATGGAAACAAATCCAGCAGGATAAGGACCGAAGTTTTTGTTTGAATCGGGATCACTGGAAAACGAAACGATGGTGGTCGTTCGACCATGAAAGTTTCCTTCACAAACAACAATGATGGCTTGATTTACTTCTATTCCTTTTTTCTCGTATGCCCATTTTCGACATAATTTAATCGCAGTTTCAACGGCTTCAGCTCCCGTATTCATTGGAAGCACTTTGTCAAAGCCAAAAGTTTCCGTCACAAATTTTTCGTAATATCCCAGTGTGTCGTTGTAAAAAGCGCGCGAAGTCAAGGCCAAGGTTTGCGCTTGATCAATCAAAGCTTTCGTAATTTTCGGATGACAATGTCCTTGGTTCACTGCGGAGTATGCCGATAAAAAATCGTAATATTTTTTCCCATCTACGTCCCAAACAAAAACACCTTCTCCCTTTGTTAAAACAACTGGCAACGGATGATAGTTGTGTGCTCCGTATTGATCTTCTAAGGCGATGTGTTGATTTGCTTGGCTCATAAGTTGAGGGTAAATGTTGCTAAAATTGGCTCCAAAGATAGGGAAAGGAAATGTGAATTTATTGAACTTAGAGGAGAAATTACTTCACAAGTTTGCTTTCTTAGATAATTAAACTCGGGTAACATTTTGATCAACAGACGGAACGATTTTATCAATGTAGAATTAAAGGAAATCAATACATTTGAAAAGCATATAAAATTAAAGAAATGAGGTACGCTTATTCTGTCCTATTGTTCATGTTCATTTACACGGGAAACATTTACGCACAAAAAATCATCCAGCCGCAAACGCATGCCTGGGTTATGTATGTTGGAACTCATAAACTAACAGAAAATGTAAGCCTCATGACCGAATACCAATGGAGACGTGCAGATGGATTTAATGATTGGCAACAATCTTTGTTGCGTTTTGGACTGGAATACAATTTTCACCCAAATTTTTCTCTCATGGCTGGCTATGCTTGGGTAAAAACCTTTCCATACGGAGAACAGCCTGTCCTTCATGAATTTGATGAAAACCGAATCTTCGAACAAGTAAATTTGAAAAATAAGATTGGGAAAATAGAGGTTCAACACCGCTATCGTTTAGAGCAAAGGTTCCTAGAACAGTATGCAAAGGATGCCTCGCAAAACATCGTTCAACTTGATCCTGTTTTTCGTCAAAGGATGCGTTACAGGGCCATGTTGTCAATCCCATTAACAAGAAAAGATAAAGTTGATCACACCTTGTTTTTAAACCTCAACAACGAGGTTTTTCTAGGGTTTGGAAAAGGCATAGGGAAAAATATTTTAGATCAAAACCGATTCATTTCTGCCCTTGGATGGCGCGTCAATCAGAACCTGAATTTTCAGTTGGGATACTTAAATCAATTTGTGGTTAAAAATGATGGATTAAAAATGGAGAACAATCATACGCTTTGGATTTCTACCACGTTCAATGTGGATTTCACGAAGCATTAAAGAAGTGTTTTCCAGAATCATCAATCCATTGTATGACATGTTTTTGACTTCACTTTTTTAGTATCTTTCCTTTTTTATTCGAATGATGGAACGAAGAGATTTTGTAAAAGCTTCTGCACTTGCAGGAATAGGTTCATTGGTCCTGCCAAATACAGTTTTTGCGGGAAATGATGTAAATACACGAAAAGTGAGATTGGGATTCATTGCTGTCGGTTACCGCGGTCAATCTCACATCGATGAAATGCTCAAACGAGATGACATTGAAATCGTTGCGCTTGCTGATCCGGAACCGAGGATGATGAATGACGCCCTTCGCTTAATTGAAAAGGCGGGAAAACCAAAGCCTGAAATTTATCCAAATGGTGAGGAAGATTACAAAAACTTGTTGAAACGGGATGACATCGATGCCGTTTTTGTCTCATCTCCTTGGGAATGGCATTTAAGGCATGGAATCGATTCGATGAAAGCTGGGAAAATTGTTGGAATGGAAGTGTGTGGTGCGATGAAATTAAGCGATTGCTGGGAATTTGTTAAAACGTATGAGGAAACAAAAACACCCATCATGATGCTCGAAAATGTCTGCTACCGTCGCGATGTCATGGCCGTATTGCATATGGTAAAACAAGGTTTGTTTGGAGAATTGGTGCATGGACAAGGTGGATATGAACACGATTTACGCGGAGTATTATTCAACGATGGTCAGTCAGCCTACAATTCAGGAGTGGAATTTGGTGAGAAAGGATTTAGTGAAGCCAAATGGCGCACGAATCATTATGTCAATCGGAACGGGGAATTGTATCCAACACACGGACTCGGTCCGATAGCAACCATGTTCGATTTAAACCGTGGAAACCGGATGTTGAGGTTGACGTCGATGTCGAGTAAAGCGCGCGGACTAAATAAATACGTGGAAGAACATCCAAAAGGAGGGAAGGAACATCCCAATGCACAACTTAAGTTCAAACAAGGGGATGTGGTCACGACACAAATTCAATGCGCAAATGGAGAAACCATTCTTTTAACCCACGATACGAGTTTACAGCGTCCATATAACCTTGGATTTCGCGTTCAAGGCACCGAAGGGATTTGGCAGGATTTCGGTTGGGGAGAAGCGGAACAAGGTTTGATTTATTTTGAAAAACAAATGAGTCATTCCCATAAATGGGACAATACCAAAACTTGGTTAGAACAGCACGATCATCCGCTATGGAAACGTTTTGCACAGGATGCGGAAAATTCTGGTCATGGTGGAATGGATTTCTTCGTCGATAACGCATTCATTGAATGCATCAAACAAAACAAGGAGTTTCCATTGGACGTATACGACTTGGCTTCGTGGTATGCCATTACACCCTTAAGTGAAAAGTCCATTAAGGAAAACGGCCAGGTTCAAGAGATACCGGATTTCACAAAAGGAGCATGGAAAACACGCAAACCTATTTTTGGCTTAAGCGATGAATTCTAAACTTAGTCTTGTCATTTTAGCTGGAGGACTCGGTTCGCGCTATCAAGCAGCGAAACAAATAGATGCCTTTGGTTCACAAAACGCTTACCTTTTAGAATTTGCTATTTACGATGCTGTTCAAGCAGGTTTTTTCAAGATTTTACTTGTTGTGAATGAAATGGTGCTTGAACACATGAAAGTAAAATTAGCTCCATGGAGCACACAGATTCAACTGGAGTTTGTTGTACAAAAGTTGTCTCCAACCGCTCTATTAAAAATCAATCCAAATCGTTCGAAACCTTGGGGGACGGCACAAGCTGTATTGTGTGCAGAGCCATATATTTCAGGACCTTTCGTGGTGATGAATGCAGATGATTACTATGGTCAAAATGTGATGAGTCAAGCCGTGAATTTCTTCCAGGAAGAGTCATTTGCTCATGGATTAATCGCTTATCCACTCGGTTTGACCTTAAGTCCATATGGTGGGGTATCTCGGGGTATTTGCGACGTGAATGAACAAGGTGAGCTTTTAGGAATTCAAGAATGCCATGATTTGAGCAAAAAGAAAAACACATACCATTCCTTGGAATCTTTTCATCTTTCGGATGATTCACTCGTTTCCATGAATTTTTGGTTGTTTCAATCGTCTATTTTCGAGGTTCTCGCGAAATATTTTGAAGCGTTCCTTCAGGAAAACCACCTCGATTTAAACAAAGAATGTTATTTACCAAGTGCTATTCAAGTCCATTTGAAAAGCAAAAACATGAAAGTAAAGGTCCTGAAAGCTAGTGGTAAATGGACTGGCTTAACCTTTCCGAAAGACAGGGAGTTTGTAGAAGATACGTTAAGGAATTTAACCACATTAAAAAAATACCCAACATTCTTTGGCCATGAATAGACAATTGGAAAGATCCATTGCGAATGATTTTCTTCGCACATTGGGAACTCGGGTACGAAGAATCAGTTTGTTAAAGGGCGGATTGATTCATAAATCGTTTCTCGTTGACGCCATGAATGACCAGTATTTTGTTTTGCAAGGAGTAAATACCAACGTTTTTCAAAATCCCAATCTTGTGGTGATGAATCAACAAAAAATCGCTCTTTTTTTATCCCACAAGAATTACCCTAAATCCTGTTTGCAATTAGTGTCTAATCCAGAGGGTCAATTCCTCATTCAAGATGAGAAAGGTCAAGCTTGGCGCATGTTCAAGGCCATTTATCCCACGAAAAACCTGGAAAATGTCACCCAAGTAACTCAGGCATTTGAGGCGGCAAAAGCCTTGAGTGAATTCCATGCCTATTTGATCGATTTTCCTAAGCAGCAACTTCAAAACAGCATACCAGGTTTTTTGGATTTTGATAAGCGATGGAAAGATTACAAGCATGCTGTAAAAGTGGCCATTCCGTACCGATTTACCCAGGCCAAAACAATCATTGAAAAGCTGGATTCACATGAAGAAATTCTGAATAAATACGCTGAAATTTTACCCGAACTGCCGTTGAGGGTCATTCACGCAGATCCTAAATTAAGCAACTTTCTATTTGATGTGAAAGGAAAGGAAATCGTGGCCTTAATTGATTGGGATACCATTATGGTTGGGAGTATACTCTACGATATTGGCGACATGATTCGGTCTTTTTGTCAAATAGGAACCGAAGACCGCCATCAAAAAACACATTTCAATGCCGCTATCTTGAAAGAACTTCTTTCTGGCTACATCCACGGGCCTATGAATGACCATTTAACAGATGTGGAAAGGGAGCATATTTTACTCGGAGCGAAAGCAGTAATTTTCGTCCAAGGTTTACGTTTCCTGAGTGATTACTTGATTGGTGATCAGTATTATTGGGTAGAAAATGAAGACCATAATTTACGACGGGCTAGAAAGCAACTGTCGATGTTGGAAGAATTGATGGAACTGGATAAAGAGTGATTACCATTCAAATGCCGCATCGCTCATCCATTTTCCTTGAACGCGCAATGTTTGTTCAATGATGTCACGCACGCAGGCTTTCCCTCCATCGTAAGGGCTCTGATAAGCTACGATTTGCTTTACATCACTCACTGCATCTTGAGGGCAAGTAGATAATCCAGCGATTTTTAATACCGGAATGTCCGGAATGTCATCTCCCATATAGGCAATCTCTTGATCAGTAAGTTGATAATTGCGTTTGATCTCTTCGTAAATGTCTATTTTTTTGTGTGCGCTCAAGAAAACTTTTTCCATCCCAAGACCCAATAAGCGATTCCTCACTTCTGTAGAATTTCCACCGGTGATGGCGAATAATTTATAGCCCATTTTAGACGCATATTGAACAGCATAACCATCTTTGGAATTCAATGCCCTGACGATTTCATCTTTTAACAGGTATACTTTTCCATCGGTAAAAACACCATCAACATCAAAAATGAAGGTTGTAATGTGGTTTAATGCGTGCTTGTAACTACTCATTTTCGTACGTTTTTTGAATGCTTTTGGTCATCAAAGCGTAGATGTCTCTATCTTTTGGAGGGAGCAGGTTCTGATGCGTTTCGATGGTTGTTTGGTCCATTCTTCTTGCTGGACCTGTTTGTGCTTCATGCGCCGTGAAATCGTCTAATTTCGCAATGGTTTCCTCTAAAAGTGGCGTCAGTAACTCCCAACTTAATTTAGCTTCCTTGACCTGAACTTGAGCCTGGTAAATCAGGTGGTTTACAAAGTTGTTGATGAAAACGGCTGCAAGGTGGTATTTTTGACGGTCTGCTGTGGAACAATACGCATATCTAAAACCCACGTAGTCACATAATTCGCTGAGTAAATGCTGTAGTTTAGGGTCCTTTGCCTCAATTAAAACCGGAATTTCATCAATTCCTAAATGTCGATTACTTGTAAAGGTTTGTAGCGGATAAAAAACGCCCCAATTGACACCAGATAGTTTACCTAAATCCACAGCGCCCGCAGTATACGCGAACAATTGCTTCGAGTCAAACAAGGCATGTAGATCCATGACAGACGCATCGTTTGTTGCTACAATGATTAAGTCAGCTTCTAATAAAAGTGGATTCTCTTCAAATGGACAATTCAACTTTTGAGCAAGGGATTTTCCAGTCGTTGTATTTCGACTTGAAATGCCAGAGATGTGAAGTCCTTTGAATTGAAAAATAAGCGCTAATTCAGAGGCAACCTTACCGGAGCCAATGAATGCGATACGCGTATCTCTTATTTCTGTCATTATTTACCGTGACATTGCTTGTATTTCTTGCCACTTCCGCAAGGGCAAGGGTCGTTTCTACCTACTTTCGGATCCGCAATGATTGGCATGCGTTTCTCTGGTTGAGGCATCGAATTCGCAATGGCTTGATCGTATCCTTGTCTGCCTTCAAAGGAAGGAGTAGGGGTAGATGAAACGGATTGATTTGTTTGTGCTTGTTGGTAGTTATTTTGACGTGCCTCTTGATTTGTCCCTTGAATCGATTGTTCGATTGGAATGTCCAATTTCATCAGCAATTCAACTGCCTCTTCGTTCAAGCGATTCAACATAGAACGGAACAATTCATAAGATTCCAATTTGTACACAACAAGAGGATCTTTTTGCTCATAGGAAGCATTTCGAACCGCGGATCGCAACTCATCCATTTCACGTAAATGTTCTTTCCATTCATCGTCAATTTTTGATAGGATGACGTTTTTCTCGAAGGCCTTAGAAATGATTTTCCCTTCAGATTTATAAGCTTCTTCAATGTTCACAATTAATTGCAATTCGCGACGTCCATCTGTTAGAGGGAAAACCATGTCCTTGTATTTGTCCGAAAGGTTTTGATGAACATGTGTAATTTGAGGCAAGGCACGGTTAGCGATTTTCTCACATTTACGTTCGTATGAAGCCTTCATGGAATCGTAAATCTTATTTGTCAAATCTTCGCGGTTAATGCCAGCGAATTCTTCCGCTGAAACCGGTGATTCTATGCCAATTACACGTAATAATTCCATTTCAAACTCATGGTATTCAACACCACCATATTGTTGAACAGTTGTTTCACACAATTCAAAGAACATGTTGTCGATGTCAATGTCCAAACGATCACCGAAAAGGGCGTTTTTACGTTTTTTGTAAATCGCTTTTCGTTGTGCATTCATCACATCATCGTACTCCAAGAGGTTTTTACGAACACCGAAATTATTTTCTTCCACTTTTTTCTGAGCGCGTTCAATGGATTTGGACACCATTCCGTGAGAAATTACTTCTCCTTCTTTTAGTCCCATTCGGTCCATTAATTTTGCGATACGGTCCGAACCAAATTTACGCATTAGATCATCCTCCAAGGAAACAAAGAAACGCGATGATCCTGGATCACCTTGACGTCCCGAACGCCCCCTTAACTGTCGGTCTACGCGACGTGAATCATGGCGTTCAGTACCAATGATTGCCAATCCACCTGCTTCTTTCACCCCTTCACCTAACTTAATGTCGGTTCCACGTCCAGCCATATTGGTTGCGATCGTAACTGCACCAGCTAAACCTGCATTTGCAACAATTTCAGCTTCCTTTTGGTGGTATTTCGCATTCAAAACTTGATGCGTAATTTTTTTCATTTGCAGCATTCGTGAAAGCAATTCCGAAATCTCTACGGTTGTAGTTCCGACTAGAACAGGTCTGCCAGCAGCAACCAACTCTTCAATTTCTAAAATAACTGCATTGTATTTTTCGCGTGCCGTTTTGTACACGTAATCATCTAAATCGTTTCGTGAAATGGGTTTATTCGTTGGTACAACAACGACATCTAATTTATAAATGTCCCAGAATTCTTTTGCTTCCGTTTCTGCTGTTCCGGTCATACCAGCCAATTTGTGGTACATCCTGAAATAATTTTGTAGCGTCACCGTCGCATAGGTTTGCGTTGCGGCTTCTACTTCCACGTTTTCCTTCGCCTCAATCGCTTGGTGAAGTCCATCTGAATAACGGCGCCCTTCCAAAATACGACCTGTGGACTCATCCACAATTTTCACCTTGCCATCTAGGATGACATATTCCACCTCTTTTTCGAAAAGGGTATATGCTTTCAGTAACTGATTGATGGAGTGAATGCGTTCCGATTTGATCGAATATTCGCGCACAAGGACATCCTTCTGCTCTAGGTACGCTTCTTTTTCTAGGTTTAATTTTTGAAGTTTCGCGATTTCATCACCAATGTCAAGCATGACAAAGAAATTGCGATCATCCTTACCTGAAACCAAATCAATTCCTTTGTCTGTTAATTCGATGGTGTTGTTTTTTTCATCGATGACAAAGAACAACTCAGCGTCGATTTTCTTCATGTTTTTTCCTTGCTCGGACATGTAGAAATTCTCTGTTTTCTGAAGGTGAACCTTGATTCCTGGTTCAGATAAAAACTTAATGAGTGTGCGGTTTTTTGGCAAACCACGGTGCGCTCTTAAAAGGGCGATTCCCCCTTCTTCCAACATTCGCTTCGCTTCGTTTTTGTCCTCCGGTGCTTCGTTGATCACCGTAAGCAATTTTTTGGCTTCTGCTAAACATTGTTGAACGTATTGTTTTTGAGCATCCACCACACGTTCAATGCGTGGTTTTAATTCATAAAATTCATGTTCATCTCCTTTCGGAGTAGGTCCAGAAATAATTAATGGCGTTCGCGCGTCATCAATCAAAACTGAATCGACCTCATCGACAATGGCGAAATGGTGCTTGCGTTGAACAAGGTCATCGACATGTCCGGCCATGTTATCACGAAGGTAATCGAAACCAAATTCATTGTTCGTGCCGAAAGTAATGTCCGCCATGTAAGCTTTTCTTCTTTCCTTGGAATTGGGACGATGCTTGTCAATGCAATCTACCGATAATCCATGAAACTGATATAAAGGACCCATCCATTCCGAGTCGCGTTTCGCTAGGTAGTCATTTACGGTAACGATGTGCACACCTTTGCCTGCTAATGCATTCAAATAAACAGGGAGTGTGGCTACCAATGTTTTACCTTCTCCTGTTTGCATTTCCGCAATGTTTCCTTTGTGAAGCGCAGCACCACCCATTAACTGAACATCGTAATGCACCATGTTCCAAGCGATGTGTCCACCAGCTGCTGTCCATTCATTGTGCCAAATAGCTTGATCACCCTCAATAGTAATCCCGTCCTTTTTTGCAGCAAGTTCACGGTCGAAATCTTCCGCTCTCACCACCAATTTTCCATTTGTTGCCCAGCGGTAAGCCGTTTCTTTCACGACAGAAAATGCCTCTGGAAGAATTTTAAGCAAGGTTTCTTCAATTTGTGCGTCCACTTCCTTCTCCAACTTATCGATGCGCTCGAACAAGTCTTCTTTTTCGTTGATGCTTGTGTCCAAACTTTCTGCTTTTTCGCGAAGTTCTGCTAATTGCAGTTCCAATGCCGCTTTTTCCTCTCGGATTTGGACTTGAAATTCGCGTGATTTTTCACGTAATTGTTGGTCACTTAGGGTTTTTATTTTTTCATGAGCAGCATTTGCTTGCCCTACGTAAGGCCAGTATATTTTCTTGTCTTTCGCGTTCTTATCTCCAAAAATGGATTTTAAGATATCTCCAATCATTTTTTTTCTCTTTAATGCAAGAAACAAAGTTAATCAATTCTACTTAAATGTTAAGGCTTTGAACGCTAGGAATTCGAATAAAATGAAAGAAAGTCAAGTGGGGAACTTTTTCGTGGGATATCCGCCTAAAAGAGCATGGGGATGAAAGGACGCGAATAAGCAATTATGCTTATCTTTGTGCCATGCATGAAATGATATTAATTTTAGATTTTGGTTCTCAATATACGCAGTTAATTGCACGAAGAATCCGCGAGTTGAATGTTTATTGTGAAATCCATCCTTGGAATAAAATCCCTGAAATCACACCAAATATAAAAGGTGTCATCCTTTCTGGGAGTCCTTTTTCTGTAAGAGATGGTGCTTCCCCTCGTCCAAAATTAGATCAAATTAAGGGTAAAATGCCTTTGTTGGGTGTGTGTTTTGGAGCGCAGTATTTAGCGCATCATTTTGGCGGAGAAGTATTGCCGTCAAATACCCGAGAATATGGACGGGCACATCTTTCTTACGTGGATGGCGCGCATATTTTAACGAAAGGAATGACCAATGGTTCTCAAGTATGGATGTCGCACGGCGATACCATTAAGACGATTCCAGATCATTACAAAATCATTGCTAGTACATCTGATGTAGAAATAGCTGGTTACCACATCGAAGGTGAAGAAACCTATGGAATCCAATTTCACCCCGAAGTGTACCATTCCATTGAGGGAAAAATTCTCTTGAAAAATTTCATTGAACAGATTTGTCATTGCGCATGCGATTGGACCCCAGATTCATTTGTGGAGGAAACCACTGCGCGTTTGCGTGAGCAATTGGGAGATGATAAAGTGATCCTTGGATTGTCTGGTGGAGTTGACTCATCAGTTGCTGCTGTATTGTTGCATAAAGCAATCGGATCAAACCTTCATTGCATTTTTGTTGACAATGGTTTGCTTCGCAAAAATGAATACCAGTCTGTTTTAGAGTCCTATAAAGGAATGGGTTTAAATGTCAAAGGAGTTGATGCTTCTAGTTTGTTTTACGATGCATTGAGCGGATTAACAGACCCGGAATTAAAACGCAAGGCGATTGGAAAAGTATTTATCGATGTTTTTGATGAAGAATCGAAAAAAGTCGAAGGAGCAAAATGGCTCGGACAAGGAACCATTTACCCAGATGTCATCGAATCGGTTTCAGCTACCGGTGGACCATCACAGACGATAAAATCCCACCACAATGTTGGTGGATTGCCAGACTACATGAAGCTATCTGTGGTCGAGCCTTTAAGGCTTCTCTTCAAAGATGAGGTCAGAAGAATTGGCCGCTCTTTGCAGATAGACGAACGCATTCTTGGAAGGCATCCCTTCCCTGGTCCAGGTCTTGGAATTAGGATTCTTGGAGAGGTGACAGCTGAAAAAGTGCGCATTCTTCAAGATGTTGATGCCATTTTCATTGATGGATTAAAAGAAGATGGACTGTACGACGATGTTTGGCAAGCAGGCGCGATCTTTTTACCGATACAATCTGTCGGTGTCATGGGGGATGAACGAACGTATGAAAATGCTGTTGCCTTGCGAGCAGTAACTTCTACAGATGGAATGACAGCAGATTGGTGTCATTTACCTTATGAATTTTTAGCGAAAATATCCAACAAAATCATCAATCAAGTGAAGGGAATCAACCGTGTGACTTATGACATAAGCTCAAAGCCACCGGCAACCATTGAATGGGAATAAAATTTACTCCATGAAAAATACCTTTTTGTTCTTTTTATTGCTAAGCTCCATGTTGGTTTATGGCCAACAATATGCACAAGTGACGGAACACCAAGGCACGAAATGTTATGTCCATACCGTGGCCGATGGCAATAATTTGTATGGTTTGCAACAGTTATATGCTTGTCCGGCGGAGGATATTTTAAACATGAATCCGGGAATTGAGCGCGGTTTGACAACTGGTGAAGCGGTGTTTATACCCGTTCAGCGCAGGACGGTCAAGCATACCGTTGTTCAAAAGGAAACATTGTATTCCGTTTCACGGATGTATGATGTAGCCATCGATAGCATCACCAGGTACAATCCCTCAGCAAAGAATGGTTTAAAAATCAACCAGCGTTTGTCCATACCGCATGCGATCGCTCCGATTCAAATCGATCAAGCGACGACATCAGTGGAATCGATGAAACAGGACATACCAAAACTTAGTCCCGAAGCGAAAGCAAAATACTCAATTTCCTTCACGGATCAAGTGGTAAGCCATGTATTGCTTCCTCAAGAATCGCTTTATACGTTGTCAAAAAGGTTCATGGTACCTGTTCCGGAACTTCAATCCTTGAATCGTTTAAGTTCGAGTAAAGTAAATCCTGGCCAGGTAATTAAAATCCCTGTAAAAAAAGAACGAGTAGATAAAGTTCCTTTTCGTTCGGTTCCAACGAAAATAATCAATCAAGAAGTTGATCAGTGGCATTTACCCGCTCGAAAAATGTACGAGATCGCCCTATTTTTACCCTTGAATTTAGATTCCACTGCTTCTTACAATCGTTTTGTTTCTGGCGCCGCGTTGGAATATTACATGGGAGCAAAGTTGGCATTGGATTCCCTTTCGGACATGGGTTTGAATGCGAATTTCCACGTGTACGATTACGAATCGAGCACCGAAAACCTGACAAGCATTTTAGCGAAGCCTGAACTATTATCGATGGATGTGATCTTTGCTCCTTTGCAGCAACGCGAAGCGGAAATCGTGAGTGAATTTGCCCGAAAAAATGAAATAGCCATCGCCTTTCCCGTTACCATGAAAGAAAATGAATGGCGTGGAAATCCACATTCCGCCTGTTTGTCTCCGAACCTTTCAAATTTAATGAGTCAATTAGCACTGAGCATACATAAGCATTTTGTCAATCAAACCATCGTATTAATAAAAGGTGAATCGGAATTAGATATCAGAACAGATGAATTGTTTTTAACGGCATTTAGAAATGTCTCTTCTTCTATCTCAAAAGCAAAAATCATCGAGGCGACGTGGTTAAATTACAAGCAATACGAGCACATGAACGATGAAATCATTTACGTCGTATTAAGTACGGATAAAGCCAAGGTGCTTTCCCTGTTAGAGAAAAACAAGCAGAAACGAAATGTGCACATTTATGGACTAAAGGATTGGTTGGATTGGAAAGAAGTTAGTGGAACACTGTCCAATAAATACAGCTTCACTTATGCCAGTCCGAGTTATTTTTCCTATCATTCACCTACAGTGATTCCATTTCACAAGGAATTCCGACAAATGTATGCTGCCGATGTGACCAAAATTGCTTGTTTAGGTTTTGACGCGACCTTGACCGTTTGTCGTCAATTCTTGCAGCCATTGGATGAACATAAGGGTGTTATTAGCAACTATCGGTTCGTCTCGCAAGGTCAAGGAAACGGATTTCAGAATACTCAGGGATATATTTTAAGGTTTAACGAATTTGAATCCAAGCCAGAATAGCATGACACGGTTAGACATTGAAACGGGATTTAGGGAATTGCAATTGCATATTTGTCAAGCATTGGAAGCAATTGATGGTACCGCACTTTTTAAAGAAGACCCTTGGACAAGAGAAGAAGGAGGAGGAGGATTTACCAGAACCATCGGAAATGGACAAGTATTTGAAAAAGGAGGCGTTGCGTTTTCTGCGGTTCATGGGCCTGTGTCGGAGGCAATGAAAAAGCAACTGAATTTAGAAGGAGAAACGTTTTTCGCTACAGGAGTTTCCATTGTGTTGCATCCCAAACACCCAAGTCACCCGATCATTCACATGAATGTGCGTTATTTCGAATTGGACCAAGGTAAAACATATTGGTTTGGTGGCGGAATCGACTTAACCCCACATTATGTGGATTTCCAATTAGCAAAGGATTTTCACCAACAATTAAAAGACGCATCCGATAAATACTCAACTGATTTTTACCCTTCCTTTAAGGAATGGGCGGATCGCTATTTTTATTTGCCGCATCGCGAGGAATCGCGTGGAGTGGGAGGGATCTTTTTTGATCACCTGGATGAAAAATGTGGCTTATCGAAAGATGAACTCTTTTCGTATTGCTTGGATTTAGGTCGCTTATTTCCTCAGGCATATAAGCATCAAGTTGATTCCATTTCCTTAAAAAATCCGACCGAGAAAGAATGGGAATGGCAAGCACTTCGAAGAGGAAGGTACGTGGAGTTTAATTTGCTTCACGACCGAGGAACAAAATTCGGTATTTATTCAGGTGGAAGAACAGAATCGATATTAATGAGCATGCCACCGCGCGCAAATTGGGAATATAATTTAACGATGGCCCCAGGAAGTGAGGAGGAAAATACGGTAGCGTTCTTAAAAAGAACACATGATTTTATTAAGCAATAAATAGATAGAATAGCATGAAGTCAACCTTTGTCAATGTGAATGGAATGCAGCACATAGGTGTAGCTGTAAGCGACATGAATAAAATTTTACCCATTTACCGCAAGTTGTTTGGAATGGACATTCCATTTTTTGATTCCGTGCAAGCGGCTCCTTTGATGGATGTTTATACGCATGGCAAGACCATGACCAAGCGAGCGAGTATGATCATGAACCTTCAAGGAGGTTGTGCGATGGAGGTAATTGAGGCAACTTCATTCAAAGGAAAAGCAAATTTAAATACCTTCGCATGGGGTGACTTAGGTATTAATGCCATACAAATGAAATCTCGAAACATTACCAAAAGTCATGATTTCGTAAAGGATTTGGTGCCAACCATGGGGATACAAAAAGGACCAGATCAACGCAAAGGATTTTTCATCAATGATCCCGATGGAAACCTTTTTCAATTTGTAGAAAACAATGAATGGTATTCCAATAATGGCCATCATTCTGGTGGTGTATTGGGAATAAGCATCGGTGTACGAAATGCCGATGAATCGATGAAATTGTACCGGGACATTCTCGGATTTGACCAAGTCGTTTTTGATGAAACAGCTGTGTTCGCTGATTGGAGTGAATTGCCAAATGGAAAAGAAAAATACCGACGTGTCTTATTGTCTAAATCCAAGCCGACAGGTGGTGGATTTGGGAAGGTCACTGGGAAGAATTACATCGAACTTGTTCAAGCAATGGACCGTGAACCACAAAAAATATTCAAAGGAAGAATTTGGGGAGATTATGGCTTTGTTCATTTGGGCTTAGACGTAAAAGGAATGCGCGAATTAGAAACACAAATGAGTGAAAAAGGCTTTCCATTTACCTGTGATAGCCAGTCCGCACTGAGCATGGGAAATACCAAGGTTCATTGTGTTTACATTGATGATCCGGATGGAACGCTGATTGAAATGATCGAGGTGTTTAAAGTGCCAATTGTCGAAAAATGGGGGATTTACCTCAACGTAGAGAAAAGAGATCCGATGAAGCCATTACCTGATTTCATGTTGAAATTCTTACGTTTTTCACGCATCAAAGATTGATTCAATGACGAAGTTCCTCTGTTAGGATTTTAACCGAGTTGTTTAAAGACTAAATTCTAGGATCCACAACCCACGCATTCGATATGGCTGTCCATTGGACGAACACCGTTCAACTTCATTTCTAAGTTGTGTATTTGATCTCTAAGGTCCATATCCGCGAAAATATCCCCGGTAATTTGTGTCTTTAATTGATCAATCTCTGCTTGTAGTTGTTCGTGTTGTTCCATGTCTTTTAAATTATGATTTTAATAAATTATGATTTTAAAGCTATTTATTTTTTTCTTTCACAGGGATAAATTTTAAGAAAAATAATTAAACCGCAGATAAACTGCGGAATAAAATGTACATTCGTTTTATGTTTCAGCTTACCACTCAAAGTAAAAGGATTCAGATTTTGATGGAATTCTTGCGCAGTCAATTAAATGGTCGTGCGACATTTGTCGAAATGCTCGATCATTTAAACGAGGTCTTGCCTTCTATCGAACAAAAAAAAATAAGCCGACGCACCTTGGAAGCAGATCTCCAATTCATGCGCGAAGAACTAGACTTAAGCTTGAAGCACGTCAATATTTCCCGTAGGCATTATTATCAATTGATCGAAAAAGCTGAGCTTCACCAAGAATTGAAACAGGATTTGGAAGGATTAATGCTGCATCAATTAGCCAAGAATTTCGGCTTAGAACACTACTTGGATTCATCTCCAGGGATGTCCCATCTAGAAACGGTATTGTCTTTTTCTTTTTCGGCATTAGATGATGGTGGAAAAGCAATGAAATTAGCCATGGACATTGTTCAAAGTATTTTTGCTCAAGAAGCCATTCAATTTTGGTACAAGCCCATTCATACCACCTATCGATCGAAGTTGCAAATCGTCGCACCTTTGCAAGTCAAGTTCTATGATGGACGTTTTTATTTGGTGGCTGCAGACTATAAAGACAATTCCGAAGATCAATTTAAGCGATCCATTAAAATATTTGCCTTCGATATGATCGAAGATTATGTGATTGCACCGGCACAAATGGAAATGGATGATACGGATGCAAGCATTCGAACAATTTCCTTTCACCACGCCGATCTTGTACACAAAGTAGGCTTAAAAGATTATTTCAAGCATTGTTTGGGAGTGGCGCGATTCAAGGACAGTGAGCCAGAATACATTCGCATAAAATTTACAGATTGGGCGATGTCTTATGTGCGTGAACGGCTGTTGCATCGAAGTCAACGAATTGTCGTGGATCATCCGAATTACATGGTTGTCGAATTATACATTTACCGAACCTATGAATTGGACATGTTATTGGCTCGATTTAGGGAATTTGGGGTAGAGGTGAAGTAATATCCGCTTGAGGTGGAATCGTTGCTCGGGTAAATTCTTTTAAAAGAACCGGTTGTAAATATCCTTTTATGCCGGAAATGGTGACCACTTTTCCTTTTTCTAAGTGCAAGTGCATCTGTTCATCGATCAATTCTTCTTCGTAGAAAATGGCTTCAATGGATGCAATGATGTGCATGCAACCGTTTTCTTCTATTAAATATTCATTGAGGTATTTGCACAATAATTTAACGGGACTTCCTTTGACAAATGGAACTGGACATCCACCATGGTAAACGGCTTCAAGTTGGGTCTGATCAAATTCACTTTCATCCGAAGTGTAATTTGCAGAGGACTGGTGTGCGCCTGCTATAATGTCAGCATAGACATGATTCACAGAGAAATACCCGTATTCTTTCAAGTTTACATAAGTATTTCTTGGCGTAAAGCTGGGTCTGATGATGAATCCAATCAAGGCAGGGTCACTACCTAGGTGAGTCACACTTGAAAATATGGCCACGTTGCTTTGTCCTGAATTGGAAATGGTTCCAATTAAATTGGCTGATTTAAACCCCGTGCAACTGTTGATCAAGTGCAGGCGTTGGATTTTGTCCATTTTTTCAATTTCGTTTCGATCTATGCGGATTAAGGACATGGCTCATTTTTTTATAAAACATGCTAAGTTCCGCTTTTGTTGCTTACATCGAACTGATTTTTCTTAATTTCGACGAAATACTTAGTTGATCTCAATGAAAATAGAAATTTGGAGTGATGTAGCTTGTCCGTTTTGTTATCTAGGCAAACGTAAATTTGACCATGCGTTGGCACAATTTGAAGGCAAGGATCAAGTGGAAATTGAGTGGAAGTCCTTTTTGTTGAATCCTGATTTGAAAACAGATCCAAGTGTCTCCATGTTTGATTATTTATCGGAGATTAAGGGATTCTCGGTAGAACAAGCTCAACAGATGAGTGCAAGCATTGCAGAATCAGGAAAATCGCTCGGATTGAATTATCAATTTGAGAAAATCGTTTTGGCCAATACTATGAAAGCGCATGAATTGCTTCACGAGTCCAAAGTACAAGGATTTCAGCATGAAATGGAAGAACGCTTATTTGAAGCCTATTTTGTGGAAGGAAAAAACATTGATGATATTCATGTTTTAATAGAATTAGCGGAACAAGTTGGAATGAACACGATGGCCCTCGATGTAAAAATCCTCACCGGAACACATGCAAATGCTATTCAAGCGGACTTGGATTTGGCACAGCAATTCGGCGTGCGTGGCGTGCCATTTTTTGTTTTTGACCGCAAATATGCAGTGAATGGAGCACAAGAAGTCGAAACGTTTTTGAAAACGATGGAAACGGTTGGAAATCCGTTGTCATAGGTGAAGGATTAATCAGCTTTTTTGCTTTAATCTTGAATTGGACTTATCTGAAACGGATACACCATCCGAATGTCCTTGCATGAACTTCCGACTTGAATTT
>JANRBR010000023.1:0-55767 GCA_030727405.1 Crocinitomicaceae bacterium
GCACATAGTTGACTGTGTATGTCCATTGGGCCGTGGCTGACATCGATAAGACGAGTAAAGCCAATGTAAAAACGTACGACAATCTAAACGTAAAACTTTTCATAGTAACAACTTTAGTATTTGTAATTCGACAAATATATTCATTTTTTTCATAAAAAAAAATTTCTTTCGAATCGATGGCCATTCTTTATGAACATCCTTTTTTTAGAATTCGATTAACTTGCAATTATCTTGTTCAATTAGTGTTCTTCAGTAACATTTAAAATCTAAATAATCCAATGGAACATTCCAATGAAACAACAAAATCTTAAAAGCAAATTAAGAGAGAACGCCTTATTCGTCATTTTGAAAAGAAAGTGAAAAAAACAATGAGTATCTTTGCTTGTAAACAAAGAAAAAATGACCCCAGAAAATCGAACAGCACTGGTTTGTGGAAGCACGCAAGGAATTGGCAATGCCGTTGCAAATCAATTGGCAAAAAATGGATTTAATTTGGTGCTGATGGCGCGAAATGAAGAGAAATTGAAAAACGCATTATCCCAATTGGATGTAAGTCAAGGACAAGCGCATCAACTTTTAGTGGCTGATTTCTCAAATCCGAGCGGACTAAAAACAGTCATTGAAAAATTTGTTTCCGAAGGAAACCGCGTGCATGTTTTGGTAAACAATACTGGAGGGCCAAAAGGCGGTTTGATTAAGGATGCCGATCCAGAAGAATTCATCAACACTTTCAACCAACATTTAATTTGCAACCACATTTTGATGCAGGCGCTCAATCCAGGAATGATCGAAGCAGGTTATGGGAGAATCATCAACATCATTTCCACTTCCGTGAAACAACCTTTACCCAATTTAGGAGTGTCGAATACTATTCGGGGCGCTGTTGCGAATTGGAGTAAAACCCTCGCTGGAGAATTGGGACAATATGGAATCACTGTGAACAATGTTTTACCTGGTGCTACGAACACTTCACGCTTAAGCGAAATTGCCGGGGCCAAATCCTTGAAAACAGGACAAACGGTTTCTGAGATTTTTGAAGAAATGGGCGGCGAAACACCAATGAATCGCATCGCAGAACCAGAAGAGGTTGCGGCAGCAGTTTGTTTTCTTGCATCTCCGGAGGCATCCTACATCAATGGCATTAATTTACCAGTGGATGGCGGCAGAACCAAATGCTTGTAAACATCTTTCCGCTAGTTGCTATATATATAAGGTATAGATTAATCCGCTTTTTTAGCCAAATAGGAGCGGTAAGCCATTAAAGATGGGAATCCTAAAAGCAAGCAGGCTGAAAGCAAATAGCCCTTGGTAACTAGGTGGAATCCCTCAATGTCTTGTAGGTCTTTTGGGTCAATTCCAATTCCGATAAAATAAGACAAACTTAGTTTAATGGGCAGTGCCAATTCCTTTGCTCCTTGTTTCACCAAGATTTCTCCATCAAATATGGTGATGTTGAAGAAAAACAAGGGAATCGCAAAAATCAGAAAGGTGATTAAAAAAACAAGTCCCGGCTTTTTAAAAATAGTCTGTATCATCGGACAAAATTAATGGTTTTATCTATATTCGCCCACAGAATTACGTTTTGACTAGAAAAATACAAATCGCTTACGTATGTACATCACTTGGATGGGGTGGATTAGAGATGAATCACCTCAAGAATGCCCAGTGGATGAAAAACAGGGGTCACCACGTATTACTCGTATGCACGAAAAACTCACCCTTGCATGTGGCTGCACTGAAATGTGAGTTGTCCATCATCGCCATTCGAAAACCATCAAAACATTATGCATTTTTAAGCGCCTTTCTTCTGCAAAAAATACTTTTAAGAAAGGGCGTTGAACACGTGTTTATTCGCAGTACGTTTGATTTAAGCCTAGCAGCAAGTCTTTCATTCTTTTCACGGAAACGACTCAAAACGCATTATTTCATGGAAATGATGTTTCATCAACAAAAACGCCAGTTTTTTAGAACCCTCCGTTATGCATCTTTAACATCCTGGATCTGTTCGCTAAACTACATGAAATCTTTCGTGCTACGCTTCACTCATGTGTCCGCTCAAAAAGTGAAAATCGTTCCATCCGGTTTTGATTTTAGCACGCTTTCTCATTTACCTAAAACGGAAGCCAGGAAGCAGCTAAATTTGCCTCAAGATGCGGCGATTTTTGGGATGATTGGACGCATTGACCGTAAAAAAAGGTTAGAACTCGCGATTAAAGCCTTGAATGAATTAAAAAATGAACCTTTCCACTTATTGATTGTGGGAGAAGAGACACCGGATTCCAAAGACACCTACTTGGATGACGTAAAAAGACTTATATCCCAAGGTGGATTAGAAAAACGGATTCATTTTTTTGGATTTCACGAGGATCCCTATCCCTTTTACCGTGCAATCGATGCGCTTATTATGGCATCGGATTTTGAAACTTTTGGCATGAGTACGATTGAGGCTTTTGCCCACGATACACCTGTCATTGCGAGCGATAACGGTGGATCGAAAGAACTGTTAACCCTGTTTCCATATGGTGCACTGTTCAAAGCGGGCGATTTTTTATCCCTGTCCGCAGCGATGTCCCAACTACCCGACTTCTCAAATCAACATTTATCCAAAGAAGCGTTTAGGGCTGTTTTCGACCACGAGCGCGTTTGTGAAATGGTTGAAACAAGTATACTAAGTTTAGATTCCTAGCGTTAGAGAAGCGAAATCTCCTTAAATTCGTCGGACATGGACTTGTATTCTGCTAAACAACGTTGGAAAGTCATCTTGATTTTCATTTCTATCCTCATTATTGGGGCTTCTTTGTTTGTTTCCAACCAAATGATTCAAAAAATCGCCGAACGGGATCGATCAAAAGCAAAAGAATGGGCTGGATCCTTGAAAAAGAAAGTCGAATTGGTGGAATTAAGTGCGCGCATTTTTCAATCGTTAAGGGAAAAGGAACGCGAAAAAATTGAGTTGGTTGTTGCTGCTCAAAAAACGCTGTTAAATCCTTCCGATATTTCCCTCAATCAAGACCTTGCATTTACACTTAGCATCATTGAATCGAATAAAAACATCCCTGTTATTTTGTTGAATGACGATGGCACCGTAGCACAATCACGAAACGTCGATCCATTTCTCTCCAAAGAAAAAAAACCAGGAGAAATCGAAAAATTAGCAGAAAAATGGCAACATGATGGACATGTATTCAACATCAAGGTATTTGGTGACATGGAAATGTCTTTTATCTACGGTGAATCTCCCGAATTTTTGCGTTTGCAAAGGCAAAGTGACTCCTTAATTGCTTCCTTCAATCAAGATTTAAGCAAGCAGTCCAATTTGATTCCTGTACTTTTCTATGATTCGGATTCAAAAAAAGTGATTTCGAGCAATTTATCCAAGGAAGAACTCGCTCCAAAACGGCTGGCGAAAACCATAGCTGAATTACAAGCGCAAAATAAACCCATCCACATCAATTTCGGCGAAGGAGAAAAATTGCTTTATTTCAGTGATAGCCCGGAAGTAAAACAGCTCATTTGGCTTCCATACATCGAATTTGGGGTCGTTGCGCTGATTGTCATCATTGGGTATTTGTTGTTTTCAACGTATCGCAAAGCCGAACAGAACCAAGTATGGGCTGGCCTTGCCAAGGAAACGGCTCATCAATTGGGGACTCCCCTATCCTCTTTAATGGCCTGGGTCAGTCACTTAGAAAATGAAGATGTAGATCCCATGGTTCCGAGGGAAATGCAAAAAGACTTAGAAAGGCTAGAAAAAATCACCGATCGTTTCTCAAAAATTGGCTCAGGCGCAAAATTGATCGAAGAAGATTTTGTGTTTACCATTGAAAACAACTTAAATTACTTAAAAGCACGCCTTTCGGACAAAATCGACATTGAATTTACGGTGGATGGCCAGCGTCCCATGATTGTGTTGCATAACCGATCTTTGATGGAATGGGTGGTGGAAAACATCTGTAAAAATGCCGTGGATGCGATGGAAGGAGTTGGTAAACTACACGTTCACATTCAAGAGGTAGCGGAATGGGTGCATGTCGACATAAAAGACACAGGTAAAGGACTGACAAACAAACAATTCAAAACCATTTTTCAACCAGGATATTCGACTAAAAAACGCGGTTGGGGACTCGGATTAACCTTAGTAAAACGCATTGTGGAGGAATACCATAAAGGACGTGTTTTTGTCCTTACATCAGAAATCGATAAAGGAACAACTTTTAGAATCAGTATTCCACACTAAGAAGCGAACGAAATTTTCTCGCTATTTTAGCAAACAAATTCAAGCTATGTATCAATTCATTCTTGCCGAAATAAAGAACAATATCGGCTACATCACGATTAATCGTCCCAATCAACTTAATGCACTCAATAAAGATACGATTGCAGAATTGCATCAGGCATTGGATGCCTTCGGTCAAGATCAGAGCGTTGGCGCCATCATTTTAACGGGATCAGGAGAAAAAGCATTCGTTGCTGGAGCAGACATTAAGGAGTTCGCTGATTTCACCATTTCACAAGGTGGAGAATTGGCCGTAACTGGTCAAACTACCTTATTTGACTTCATCGAAAATTTAGGAACACCGGTGATTGCTGCTGTGAATGGATTTGCCTTAGGTGGTGGATTGGAACTTGCGATGGCCGCGCACATCCGAGTGGCTTCAAGCAATGCTCGAATGGGATTGCCAGAGGTTTCCTTAGGTGTCATTCCAGGCTACGGAGGTACGCAGCGTTTGCCACAATTAATTGGCAAGGGAAAAGCCAATGAAATCATTTTCACTGCTGGGATGTTGAAAGCAGAAGAGGCCTTGCAATGGGGACTTGTGAACCACGTGGTTGAACAAGCGGAATTAATGAGCAAATGCGAAGAAATCGCACAAAAAATATTGACCAATTCTCCCATGGCCATAGCAGCAGCTATTCGCTCTGTGAATGCAGGATTCAGCGATGGGGTTAACGGTTATGAAACGGAAATTTCATCCTTTGCACAATGCTTCGGAACAAAAGAATTCGTCGAAGGAACCACCGCTTTTTTAGAAAAACGAAAAGCAAACTTTAGGGGCTGAGATGAGCAATCCCATTCGTAAATTAATTAGTCAAACTGCCGTCTATGGATTATCGTCCATTGTCGGACGTTTGTTGAACTATTTATTGGTTCCATTATATACGAGTGTCTTTACCGATCCCGCGCACTATGGTGTTGTATCTGAATTATATGCCTGGGTCGCATTTCTCATTGTGATCTTAACCTTTGGGATGGAAACGGCATTCTTTCGCTTCATTCAAACGAGTGAAAACAAAGAACAAACCTACCTCAACTCGCTCGCTTCTGTACTGGGAATCAATGCCTTCTTATTCGCTGCGCTTTTATTTTTTAACGACGACATTGCCCAATTGATGTTGTACGAGGGACACAATGAATACATCATATTATTGGGTATCATTGTCTGTGTGGATGCCATATCAGCGATTCCGTTGGCCCGATTGCGGGTGGAAGAAAAATCCATGCGCTTTGTGAGCATTCAAATTACCTCAATTCTGGTAAATGTAGGATTGAATTTATTCCTCATGTTGTATTTGTTCGATCCCGAACGACCAGAGGAAGGAGTGCTGTTTATTTTACTGGCGAATTTATGTGCCTCCCTGGTGAAGCCAATTATGCTTTACGATTCTTTTAATTTGTCCGGTTTAAAATTGAATTGGAAAGAAATCAAACTGATGCTATTCTATGCATTTCCCTTGGTTATTGGAAGTTTTGCAGGAATCATCAATGAAACAATTGACCGCATACTCCTGAAACAAATTCTTTACAATCCTTCAGATATCAGCACCTTACATACCGCCGAATCCGAAGTTGGTATTTACAGTGCCTGTTATAAGTTGGCCATGCTCATCACGATTTTATTGCAAGCTTATCGCTATGCTGCGGAGCCCTTCTTTTTCAACCAGATGAAAAACGAAGACCGCAATGTCATTTATGTGAAAGTCATGAACTTATTTGTGGCGACAGTTTGCCTTGTGTTCTTATTTGTGAGTTTAAACATCGATTTATTCAAACATTTCATTCAAAATGAAGCATATTGGACAGGCTTAAAAGTAGTGCCCATATTGTTACTAGCCAATGTATTCTTAGGAATCTATTACAACCAAAGCATTTGGTACAAATTGAGTGGTAAAACACAGTATGGCGCATACATCGCACTGATCGGTGCCTCCTTTACTATAGGGATAAATTTGGTTTTTATACCAACATATGGTTACATGGCAAGTGCATGGGCAACGTTTATTGTCTACGCTTTGCAAATGCTTATTTCCTATTTCCTAGGGCAGAAACACTATCCGATTCCATATAACGTTAAAAAATTCTTCCTTTATTTGGGCTTGGCTGTCGTACTATATTTCCTTGGTTCACTTATCCAACTGGAACGGTATTTTGTCCAATTCATCCTTCAAAACACGCTTTTATTGTTGTATGTTCTTTTCATCATTAAAATGGAAAGGCACGCTTTTTCATTGAAAAGGTCTTCGTAATTACGCAGATCATCAAACTTTTTATGGAGAAGTTTGTTAGATAGTCACCGAATCAGCTTAAATTTGTTAAATGGCATCACATACTTACCAAGCAGGACCACTATTGGAGCAAATCATCACTCCGAGTGACTTGCGTGAAAAATTTACCGAGGATCAATTGCCTCAAGTTGCTGACGAATTGCGTCAGTACATCGTGGATGTCATATCAGAAATTGGAAACAGCCACTTCGGTGCAAGCTTAGGTGTTGTCGAGCTTTCGGTAGCACTACATTACGTATTCAATACCCCTGATGATCAACTCGTTTGGGACGTAGGACATCAAGCTTACGGACATAAAATTCTTACTGGAAGACGCGAACAATTTCACACCAACCGCTTGAAAGGCGGAATCTCAGGATTCCCTAAAAGATCGGAGAGCAAGTACGACACCTTTGGTGTTGGACACTCTTCCACCTCCATTTCTGCTGCTTTAGGGATGGCTGTTGCTAGCCGATACAAAGGCGAAACAGAACGCCAACATGTGGCTGTTATCGGTGATGGCGCCATGACTGCTGGACTTGCCTTCGAAGGTATGAACCATGCTGGATTTGAAAAAGACGCGAATTTATTAGTGATTTTGAACGACAATTGCATGTCCATCGATCCCAATGTAGGAGCGCTGAAAGAATACCTCACAGACATCACCACATCGCACACCTATAATAAAGTCAAAGACGAAGTCTGGAAATTATTGGGGAAGGTTTCCAAATTTGGTCCAGATGCTCAAACCATCGCTTCCAAAGTTTCTCATGCACTGAAAGGAACCTTGCTTAAACAAAGCAACCTGTTTGAATCACTGAATTTCCGCTATTTCGGTCCTGTTGACGGGCATGATGTCGTGGGATTAGCAAAGGTACTTGCCGATTTAAAAGATATCCCTGGACCGAAAATTTTACATTGCATCACACGAAAAGGAGCAGGGTATAAATTTTCAGAAGAAGGAAATCCAACGAAATGGCATGCGCCAGGAGTCTTTAATAAAGAAACGGGCGAGATTGTTAAAATCATGCCTAAATCGCCTCAGCCACCTAAATACCAAGATGTATTTGGACATACCATTGTTGAATTAGCGGAGAAAAACGAAAAAATCATGGGTGTCACGCCTGCGATGCCATCCGGTTGCTCGTTAAACATCATGATGGCGGCAATGCCAGAACGCAGTTTCGATGTCGGAATTGCCGAGCAACATGCTGTAACCTTTAGTGCAGGTTTAGCAACTCAAGGATTGGTTCCTTTTTGCAACATATATTCATCGTTCATGCAGCGCGCATTTGATCAAGTATTGCATGACGTAGCATTGCAAAATTTAAATGTCGTTTTTTGCCTTGACCGTGGAGGATTGGTTGGCGCCGACGGGGCAACGCACCACGGAGCTTACGATTTAGCATATATGCGATGCATTCCAAATATGGTTGTATCCGCACCGATGAATGAAGAGGAATTGCGTAATTTAATGTACACCGCTCAACTAAAGGATCAAGGTCCATTCTCCATCCGTTATCCAAGAGGAAATGGTGTCATGACGGAGTGGAAAACGCCTTTGAAAGAAATAAAAATTGGCGAGGGAAGAAAAGTAACGAACGGCGAAGATGTGGCCATCCTAACGATTGGACACCCGGGGAATTTTGCGCAAGAAGCCATCAAACAATTAGCAGAAACGGGTATTTCCGTCGCACATTACGACATGCGCTTCGTGAAACCCATCGATGAAATCATGCTGCATGAAGTGTTCACAAAATTTAAACACGTCATCACTGTTGAAGATGGTTGTCTAATGGGTGGATTTGGTTCTGCTGTCATCGAATTCATGGCCGATCAAAAATACCAAGCGGAAATCGTTCGACTAGGAATACCAGATGAATATGTACACCATGGAACCCAAGAAGAACTTTGGGCAGATTGTCGTTTTGACGCTTCTGCGATTATTTCTACCGTGAAAAAAATGGTGAAGTACAAAGAACAAACGAACCATTCGCAAAAAGTAAGTTAGCTTTCTTTTTCAGCTCAATTGATGCATTGATTCACAATTAATTTCTATTTTAGTTCGCGAAATAATTGAAAAAATCTACGCGGTTTTTTTAATTATTGTAATTTGGACAATAATTTAAACCATTTTTTGTGAAAAAAACGAATTTCAGTGCTTTTGGCACCTTAATCACCATTTTCTTTTTTTGGGGCTTTGTTGCAGCAAGTAACGATATATTAATCCCCGTATTTAAAAAAGCGCTGCATCTAAGTCAACTTGAATCACAATTGATTTCTTTTGCCTTTTATGTTGCCTATACGGTAGGATCTATCCTCTATTTCGCTATTTCAGCCGCATTGAAAAAAGATGTCTTGAATAAAATTGGTTACCGAAATGGATTGTCCTTGGGATTAATCATTTCAGCAGTTGGAACATTATTGTTCATTCCAGCTTCCAATAATTCTTCGTTTATCATGTTAATCTCTGGATTATTCATTGTTGGATTAGGGTTTGCCTTGCAGCAGATTGCCGCAAATCCCTTAGCCATTCAAATGGGAGATCCTTCCAAAGGAAACATTCGCTTGAGTATGGCAGGAGGAATCAATAATGTTGGAACAACGATTGGACCTGTAATTGTGTCGTTTGCCATTTTTGGAGGCCTTTCAAATGGAGATACCACATTAGACTTGAAGGCCGTTCAAACACCCTACTTATTCTTAGGATTGGCTTTCGTAATTGCAGCTATTTTCTTCAAATTCTCCTCTGTTCCAGACCGCATTGAAGGGTCTTCATCGGAAGGTGCAGGAAAAATCATGGAAACCATCAAACACCCTCAAGTAATATTGGGAATGTTGGCTATCTTCCTATACGTTGGAGTTGAAGTTGCGACCGCAAGCAATTTACCTGAATTCATGAAACAAAAATTAGGAACTTCTGAAAATGCTGTTGCCCCCTTTGTTTCCTTATACTGGGCTAGTTTAATGATCGGACGATGGACCTCTGCAGCAGGTGTGTTTGATCTAAGCAAAGTCATGAAAACCTTGTTAGGTGTAGTGTTGCCTTTTGTTGCATTTGGAATTTTTGCCGGTGCAAATATCATTGGTGGACACGACATTCATGAGCTTTACCCATATCTAGGAATTGTCGTACTATTGATCATCGCTGACTATGCCAGCTCAGGAAATCCGGTGAAACAAATCATTATTTATTCCACCCTTGGTGCGATCGCACTTTTAGTTGGAATTTTCAGTTCAGGTATGGTGAGCGTTTTTGCCTTTATCTCGGTTGGATTATTTTGCAGTACACTTTGGCCATGTATTTTCACATTATCTATAGCAGGAATGGGAGAAAACACAAATACTGCATCGAGCTTATTGATTATGATGATCATGGGCGGCGGTTTCATATCTGTCCTTCAAGGGGCACTAGCAGATGAACAGGTCTTGGGAATTCAATATTCTTATCTGCTTGGAGTGGTTTGTTTTGTTTACCTTGCTTTCTTTGCTTGGAGCGTCAATCGCATATTACAAAAAAGAGGCGTAGACATCTTCTCCACTGAAAAAGTTTCTGGACATTAAATATTGTTTTTGTGAGCATGTATCGCATTAATTTTAATGATTTTTTCACTTCTGCATTTTCGGTTGATTGCATACTCTTCGGGTATTCAGAAGGTGAAATTAAAGCGTTACTGATCAAAAGAGCCATGCAGCCTTTTGAGAACCTATGGGCAATACCCGGTGATTTGATTTACCCCGATGAGGACTTGGAGCAAGCAGCAGAACGTGTTTTATTTGAGTTAACTGGACTCAACAACATCAAGATGCACCAATCTCAAACGTTTGGAAAACCCAATAGACACCCACAGGGTAGGGTAATCACCATCTCCTACTTTGCATTATTGCGCATCGAAGATTTTGAAGTAAAAGCCTCCTCTTGGGCAGGCGATGTTCAATGGGTTTCACTGAAAAACATGCCTGATTTGGCCTTCGATCACAATCACATCCTTGCGAGCACCTATGAAATGCTCAAACTAAAGCTGCAAAACGAACCCATTTGTTTCGATTTGCTTCCAGAACGATTTACATTGAATGAATTTCAGCAATTGTATGAATTTGCTTTTGAACAGGCCTTCGATAAAGCTAATTTCAGAAAGAAAATAAAGTACATTCCACTTATTGCTCACGATGAAAAGCAACAAAATGTCAAACATCGTCCAGCAAAATTATTTTCCTTTAATAGAGAACAGTACCTGCTTTCTCTTGAAAATAATAGCTATACCTTTAAAATGTAGCACAAAAAAACTTTTTTCATACTTATTGTATTTTATACAATTATTTATATATTTACCATGACTGTAGTGAACATTTCGAATAGTCAATGGTTAAATACTTAGTAAAGAGGCTTCGGCCTCTTTTTTTTATGAACCACGTATGCAATGAAAAAAACTTATTGTTCTTTTTACCATAATAGTAAATTTTCTATATTTACGAAACTAACAATGCTAAAATGATTCAAAAACTATTCATTCAAATCCTTTTTATCGGTTTAGGAAGCTTTGCTTTTTCGCAAGAGCTATACGTGTCCGGACTGGTAAAAAGCGAACAGAACATTGGACTACCCCTTGTTAAAGTTCAAGTAAAAGGTCAAAATACCGGTGTAATGACCGATGGAAGTGGCTTTTATCGATTAAAAGTATCCGATTCAACCACATCGGTCTTGATTTTCTTTCTCATTGGATATGAAAAACAAGAGGTAACACTAAACGGTCGCTTAAACCTGGACATCACCCTTGCGGAACTCGTAAACAACCAACAAGAAGTTGTGGTTGGATATGGAACCTCAAAAAGCAAAGAATTAACAGGTGCAAATACTAAAATCAACGGTGAAAATGTTGAAAAAATGAGTGTTGCTCGCGTAGACCAAGCCTTACAAGGTCAAGTTGCCGGTGTAAACATCGCAACAAACTCAGGATCACCGGGTGGCTCTTCAAGCATCCGAATCCGTGGTTTATCGACTTTTGGAGACAACGATCCTTTGATCCTTGTAGACGGTGTTGTGTATGACTCTGAGGGATTAAACGCTTTGAATCCATCTGATATTAAGTCAATTAACGTTTTAAAAGATGCCACAGCTGGTATTTACGGTGTGCGTGCCGCAAACGGTGTGATCATCGTTGAAACCAAGAAAGGAAATGTCAACAGCAAGCCTCAAATTGAATACAATGGCTATTGGGGACAACAACAAACTTCCCGAAAACTAGACCTTTTAACTGCGCAAGAATACGCCGTGATTAAAAACGAAATGTTTGGTCTAGGTGGACAAGCCATACCGTTCAACAATACCAACTTAGGTGTCGGAACGCCTTGGCAAGATTCAGTTTTTCAATCAGCTCCTATTCAAAGCCACAACCTCAGCATTAGCGGTGGTACGATGAATACACGTTATTCTATTGCCCTTGGCTATTTTACGCAAGATGGAATTGTTGGAGGTTCAAAATCCAATTTTTCGCGTTACAATGCACGCATGAATTTAAGTACAGATATGTCTGCGAAATTAAAAATGAATTCCGTTTTGCTTTATTCAAACGATTCACGCAGTACCTTGCCAGAAAATGGGATTGGATCTGTGTTGTACAATACCATCAATGCCTTCCCAAATGTGCCGATTCGCAAGCCAAATGGACAATTCTCCTACATGGAAGAAGTGAGCGACATCATCAATCCTATTGCACAAATGCAAAACCAGTACAATTGGAATACTGCAAACAAACTCGTTGGAAAAGAAGAGTTTATCTATTCATTTAACGATCATTTGTCTTTTACAAACCGCTTAAACTATAACGTAGCCTTTGTTGATGCGAAAGTATTTTCTCCGCTTGTTTGGTATGGTGACGGTAAATATGCAAATACCGCATTAAACGATCAATTGGAATCTCCAACCGTGGAACTTGCTCCAGGAGTCGAAATCAATCGTGGTGCGGCGGTTTATGAAGACCGTTCAACTTTTGTTGATTTGACATATGAGAGCTTCCTTAACTACGAAAAAACGTTTGCTGAAAAACATAAAATCAAAGGAACTGCTGGTATTTCCATCTTTCAACGAAAAGGAAGTTCTTTAAGCGGAACAGGATTTGGTATTCCAAACAACTCAGTAGATTACGCAGACATCTCAGCAAATACGGCTCAAGGTGGTTATTTGAACAATGTTGGCTCTTGGGAATTTACAGAGCGCCTTGTTTCCTCGTTCCTACGTGCAGAGTATGGATACAAAGAAAAATACCTATTCTCCGCAATCCTTCGTCGAGATGGATCAAGTAAATTTGGACCGAACAGCCGTTATGGCTTCTTCCCTACTGCTGCTGCTGGTTGGGTGCTTTCTGATGAGGACTTCTTCAAAGTTAAGTTCATCAACTACGCTAAATTGCGCGTAAGCTACGGTGTATCAGGGAATGACCAAATTCCAAACTTTGCTTATCGTGGCTTATTAAACGGTGAAGGAGTGTATGTTTTTGATGATTTAATCACTCAAGGAGTAGCTATTGGACGTCCTTCAAACCCCGACTTGAAATGGGAAACAACACGTCAATTAAACATTGGTGCGGACTTTACCTTCTGGAAAAACCTTGATTTTACCACAAATTACTTTATTAAAAACACTTTTGATTTATTGTTTCAACCAGATGTAACGGCTATTATTGGTTCTTATGGACCTGGAGGATATCCACCAGTAATCAATGCAGGAAACGTATCCAATAAAGGTGTTGAATTAGAATTTGCTTACCACATTCGCAAAAAGAAAGATTTCTCTACAGACCTTAACTTCAACGTAACAACCATTACAAACAAAGTTACCAAAGTGCCAAATGGCGTTGATTACATCCCTGGAGCTGGATTCAGCGTTGGTGGAGACATTGCAACTCGATTCCAAGAAGGATACGAAATTGGGTATTTCTTTGGTTATCAAACCGCTGGAATCTTCCAAACGCAAGAAGAAATCGATGCCGCAGGAGTTGTTCAAGAAGGAGCAAAACCAGGAGACATCATATTTGTCGATCAAAACGGAGATGGAAAAATCAGCTTTTCAGACGATAGTGATAAAACATACTTAGGATCTGCGATTCCTGATTTCACCTTCGGATTTAACTTCAACGTGCGCTACAAAGCATTTGATATTTCTGGTATGATTTACTCCGCTATCGGTCAAGAAATCATTCGAAATTATGAGCGTCAGCAACCATATGCCAATCAATTAGGATACATGGTAGACCGCTGGACAGGACCAGGTTCAACAAATGAGAATCCGCGTGTAACAACCGAAGCAACACGAAACAACTTATTCTCCTCTTATTATGTGGAAGACGGTTCTTTTGCTCGTTTGAAAAACATTCAAATCGGATACAGCTTCCCTGCACCGAAATTGAAAAAAATCAAAGTAGAATCTTTCCGTATTTACGTATCAGCAAACAACTTGATTACCTTAACACGTTACCAAGGATTCGACCCAGATCTAGGTTCATCCAGCGCACTTTCATCAGGAGTTGACTACGGATTTTATCCGCAAGCAAAAACATTCATGGGTGGTATTCAATTAAAATTTTAAGCAATGAAACGCATTCAACAAACACTTTTATTTACAGGACTACTTGTTCTGTCCATCACACAAACAGGATGTGATAAATTCTTAACGGTTGATCCACCTTACACACAAGATGTGGAGAATTTCTTCCAAACACCGGAAGATTACGACCGTGCATTAACCGGGGCATATGACATGCTTCAAGCTTCTTTCTTAACGTTATGGCTCGGTGAGATTGCATCTGACAATTCCATTGCGGGTGGCGAAAGTGTGAACGACTCTCCAGGACTTCATCAAATTGATGCGATGAATCATGGCGGTGTCAACAATGAACTTCGCAACGTGCTTCGATGGAATTACACTGGAGTTACCCGCGCTAATTACATTTTGGAAAACCAAGACAACATTGAATTTCCAGGAAAAGCGCATATTCTAGCTGAAGCAAAGTTTTTACGTGCTTATTACTATTTCGAATTAGTGAAGTACTTTGGTGATGTTCCATTGATCGTAGACCGAAGAATTGGTATAGATGAAGCATTGCAAATACCGCGTTCTTCTAAAGCAGACGTTTATGCTCAAATCGAGCTAGACTTAATAGACGCTGTGGCAGTGTTGAATCCTGTTGCGAGTCAAAAGGGGCGCGCAACCAAAGGAGCAGCTCAAGCATTCCTCGGAAAAGTATACTTGTACCAAAATAAATTTACCGAAGCAGCAGCTACTTTTGACGAAGTCATCGCTTCTGGAAGCTATAGCTTGATTCCTAACTACAACGACCTATTCACAGTTGCAAACGAAAACAATTCGGAAACAGTATTTGACGTTCAATACACTGGATTAGAAGGTGGAAGTTATGGTTGTTTAATTTGCCTAGAAGGAAATGCTGCCGTTGGTTTCCAAGGAATCAGACAATACAACGGTCCCGTTTATGGCGATGGAAACAGCTACAACCTCCCTACCCAAGAATTGTATGACGCGTTTAGTTCAATCGATCCACGCAGAAATGCAACTATTCTAGACATTGATGCATTCATTGCAACTCAACCAAATCCAGCATCCATTACCTATGCTGTAGGAGCTGGCGGACATACCGGTTATTACAACAACAAATACATCAAACGCCAAGGAGAAATCGGATTACCTGACAATGACTTAACAAGTCCAGTTAATTACCGCGTAATGCGCTATGCAGATGTTATGTTAATGGCCGCTGAAGCACACTACCAACTTGGAAACACTTCTACCGCTCAACAACTAATCAACCAAATCAGAGCGCGCGCAGGTGTTCCGGGAATCAATGTTAACTCCATCGATGTCATCTACAAAGAACGACGCTATGAACTTTCAGGTGAAGGACTTCGATTTTTCGATTTAGTTCGCACAGGACAAGCAGCAACGTACATCAACGGTTTCGTTGTTGGCAAACATGAATTATTTCCCATTCCACAAGTTGAAATCGACTTAGCAGGTGGTAATTGGGCTCAAAATCCAGGATATTAAACTTTAGCTTATGAACATGAAACTCATTTTTTCAGCGTGCATCATGATGTTGCTCGTAGCATGTAAAAAAGACAATCCTCAGTTAGGAGATGCACCAACACTTGCTGATGCTTCCTTTACCTATGCGCCATTAGCGAGCAATGCCAACATCATTGAATTTACGGCAAATAACCCCAACGTTCAATGCGTATGGGATTTCGGTAATGGAACCACTGCAAAAGGAGCGAGCGTTTCTTCGCCCTATCCGTATGCGGGAACATACACGGTGAAATTAACCGTATTTTCATCTGGAGGCAGCAAAAGTACGACTCAAGAAATAACCATTGCACAAGATAATCTTGGCCTACTAAACAACCCTATTTTCATCATGTTAACAGGTGGTGTAAACGGTCCAGGTTTTAAAACATGGGTTATTGACTCCACTGCAGATGGCCACATGGGCGTTGGTCCAGATCCAATCAGTCCACTAGGAAACATCCCAGAATGGTGGTCAGCTGGACCTCTTGATAAATCGGGAGCTGGCCTATACAACGATAAATACGTTTTTCATTTGAACGGTTTCAAATTCGATATGATCAACTTCGGTGACGTATACGTGCACAACTCATTAGCTGCTAATTTCCCAGGATCCTTTCAAAACCTAGGAGATTTTACAGCGCCATACAATGATGTGATGAACGAATCATGGACCTTGGTAGAAGGAGCAGATACAACTATTACTCTTTCTAACAATGCGTTCCTTGGTTTTTACACCGGAGTTCAAACCTATAAAATATTGGAAATCACAGACTCTACCCTATCTTTACAGTACAAACACCACGCTGGAGGACTAAATTGGTACTTGCGTCTTAAAACTGAATAAAACACTTTGATCATGAGCATTCACCACCTTCTTATTTTTGTTTTTGCCGGCATGGCTGGTTGCGATAAAAACAAACCGCCTCAAGTACAGTTGCCTACTAATTTAGTAACGGAAATTACGGTGACCGGGGGCTTGGTTGATGTTCAAGCATCTGCTCAAAATGCCAATTTTTACACCGTTACCTTCTACCATAACAACGATTCAACCGTGGTAGAAACAAACGATGGACAAGCAGATTATACCTTCGCGGCTTCAGGCACTTATACGATAAAAACAAGTGCTCACACTACCTACACTGATTTCATTAGTAAAGTAGAAAGCGTAAGTGTTACCGTTTCTGGAGGAAGCTCATCAGGTGCGCCAGCAACTGGTTATACAACGCCACTTAACTATCCAAACTATTCGCTTGTTTGGAATGATGAATTTAACGGCACCACACTTTCATCCGATTGGACTTTCGATATTGGAACCGGAAGTGGTGGCTGGGGAAACAATGAATTGGAATATTACACCAATCAGAATTATGTCATAAATGGTGGCGTTCTAGCCATTACAGCAAAAAACCAACCTTTTAATTCTTCCTTGTATACTTCAACGAGGATGAAAACCCAAGGACTTAAGTCTTGGAAATATGGCCGTATAGACATTCGTGCTGCATTGCCATACGGACAAGGAATATGGCCAGCGTTGTGGATGTTAGGTGACAACATAACAACCGTCGGGTGGCCTTCATGTGGTGAAATTGACATCATGGAATTAATTGGAGGCGCTGGTGCAAATGATCGAACCGTGCATGGAACTGCTCATTGGAGCGACAATGGCGTTCACGCGTCATACGGAGGCAGTAAAGTTCTTTCTTCTGGAAAATTTGCGGATGAGTTTCACGTGTTTTCCATCATTTGGAATCAAAATAGTATTACATGGTTGTTGGACGATGTTCCTTATAAAACCTTGGATACGACCCCAGCAAATTTAAGTGAATTCCAAAATAAGTTCTTCTTGATTTTCAATGTAGCCGTTGGAGGAAACTGGCCAGGAAATCCCGATGCAACTACCGTTTTTCCACAAACAATGTATGTTGACTATGTTCGCGTCTTTCAATAAAAGAGCAGGCATTAAACCATTCCTATCATGAAAAAATTATCTTACTACTTAGGTGGGACACTTGTGCTGTTGTTCTCCTGTAAAAGTGTACAACACATTTCAACTTCACAAAATCCACAAGAAGACAAAGCCATTGATGCCATCATTGCTCAAATGACCGTGGAAGAAAAAGTTGGACAAACGTGTCAAATAACCTTAGATGTGATCACAAAAACCGATTCGAAAGGGGCAGCACTTATTCCAGCTACCATTGATACGGTAAAATTAAACGAGGCACTTTTCAAATACCACGTTGGTTCAGTGCTCAACGTTGGCGCACATACGCTATCCTTGGATGAATGGAAAGGAATCATCCAATCCATTCAACAACCATTCGTGGATGGGAAAACAAAAACGCCCATCATTTATGGAATTGATGCCATTCACGGAATTAATTATACCATTGGAGGTACTTTATTCCCTCAAGAAATTGGTTTGGCGGCTACATGGAATACAGAATTAGCTAAAACCTTTGGTGAGATTACTGCTTATGAAACCCGTGCTTCAGGAATTCCATGGAATTTTTCCCCAGTATTGGATCTAGGAAGACAGCCCCTTTGGTCAAGAACCTTTGAAACCCTTGGTGAAGACCCTTACCTTGTTTCAGAAATGGGTGCAGCCATTATTGATGGATACCAAGGTGGTAACAAGATCGATGACAAA
The DNA here is from genome assembly GCA_030727405.1 of Crocinitomicaceae bacterium. Classification (GTDB taxonomy): domain Bacteria; phylum Bacteroidota; class Bacteroidia; order Flavobacteriales_D; family Crocinitomicaceae; genus UBA952. The sequence goes on from JANRBR010000023.1 coordinate 18,270, forward strand.
CACGTTGCCGCTTGCATGAAACATTTTGTTGGTTACAGTGGTGCTAATAGCGGACGTGATCGAACACCGGCATGGATTCCCGAAAAATACATGAAAGAACTCTATTTACCTTCCTTCAAGAAAGCCGTTGAACATGGAGCATTGACCGTGATGATCAACAGTGGCGCAGTGAATGGAATTCCAGGACACATCAACCATCATTTAATCACAGAAACCCTAAAAAATGAATGGGGATTTGAAGGATTCGCTGTTTCTGACTGGGAGGATTTCATCATGCTACACACCGTTCACCGCACTGGTACATCATTGTCCGATGCTTATATTCAAGCATTTAACGCTGGTGTAGATATGAGCATGGTGCCCTTAAGTCCACAGTACAAAGAATACTGCGAAATCATGGTACAAGCCGTTAAATCAGGAAAAATCACAATGGATCGCCTCGATGATGCCGTAAGAAGAATCATTCGTGTGAAACGCAGACTTGGCTTGTTTGAACAAGCCATTCCGAAGTTTGACGCCTACCCGAAATTTGGTAGCAAAGAATTTAAACAAGCATCTTTAAATGCTGCCATAGAATCCATTACCCTACTTAAAAACGAAGGGAATGTTTTACCGCTTTCTGCGAAACAAAAAGTATTGATTGCCGGACCTGCCTCAGACAACCTAATTTATTTGAATGGTGCATGGACACATACCTGGCAAGGAGTTGATACAAGCTATAACACCAAAGGTTCTATGACCATTCGTCAGGCATTCGAGCAAAAAATCGGCAAAGAGAATTGCCTTTTTTCAAAAGGAGCAGAAATTTACAGTGAAGCAGACTTTGAAAAAACCCGTTTTGTTGACCTAGCGGATTACAAACAAAAATTAGGTCAAGCAGATGTGGTCGTTTTATGCCTTGGAGAATTACCATCCACAGAAAAACCAGGAGACATTTTGTCCTTGAACCTCCCGCCTGAACAACGTGAACTTGCAAAATTGGCATACGAACAAAATAAAAAGGTCATCTTAGTTCTATTGGAGGCACGACCTAGAATTATCCACGACATTGTTGCACCAGCAGCAGCCATTATTCAAGGTTATTTACCGGGAGATTATGGCGCAGAAGCCTTGGTTAAATTAATGTACGGAGAGAATAATTTTAGTGGGAAGCTTCCTTACACCTATCCTAAATTTGACGGAGTAATAGAATTTTATGACCATCCACGAAGCATAGATCGTTCAAAATCGGGAGATTTCTCAGCTTACAATCCAGAATGGGACTTTGGATATGGACTTTCTTATGCTCAATTTGAATATGAAAACCTGTCTTTACAAACAGACGTGTTACATGGAAACGATAGCCTTCAAATTACGGTGCGTGTAAAAAACACGAGTGGCATCAATGGAAAAGAAGTGCTGCAACTATACATCAGCGATGATTTCGCTAGCATGATTCCCAGTGGAAAATCCTTAAAGCGCTTTGCAAAACTGAACATTGCAGCGAATGGTGTTGAAAGCAAAACTTTTTACATCTCCAAAAAAGACTTGATGTTTGTAGGATCTAATGGTGAATTCATTGTGGAAGATGGAACCTTTACAGTTAGCGTAGGTACTCTCAAAAAAACCTTTACATACTCGTCAAAATAAATCCTTTTTAAACCAAAAAGGCACTTAGTTGTTATATGAAAAAATGCGATTTTTTTTAGGTTATTGTATTTTTTACTATATTAGTTCTCTTTTCCCATGGAAATGAACTATTTTTGAATTATTAACCAATTTAATTAACTGATTATGAAAAAACTGTACTTATTTTTTCTTTTGCCATTTTTTGGCTTAAATGCCCAAGTAGAAGGTACTTGGAAACTTGCTCCACAAGCGGGAGCTTTGGGAGTTGGCCCTTCTTTGGGGAATACTTCTTGGTGGTCAAACTCAACGGGAGACGTAACCACACGTGCTTGTTTATTTGATGATTCCATCAAATTCGAACAAGGTGTTATGACTCATTACATGGATGGAAGCACATGGTTAGAGCCATGGCAAGGTAGCACTCCAGAAGCATGTGGTACTCCAGTCGCTCCTCACGTAGGTGGACAAGCAGCGTATGAATTCGATGCGACAGCAGGTACATTGACTGTGAATGGATTAGGTGCTCACCTTGGATTAGCTAAAGTAATCAACGGAGCAGAAATTGCTAGTCCAGCAAACGCTGCATCTAGCATCACTTATGATGTTGTTTTCTCCAATGGCGGTAACACAATGACGGCAACAATCAACTTCGGAACTGGTGTTTGGCAGTTCGTTTACCAAAAAACTCAAATCGTTCAGGCGGCAACACCATTGATTACGTTCCAAGTGGACATGAACAACTACACTGGTGCAGCTTTCACAACGGTTTACGTAAGTGGAACATTTAATGGATGGAGCGGAAACGCAAACCCAATGACTGACGCAAATGGTGATGGTATTTGGGAAGTTACTTTACCAATCAACGCTGGTGCAATTGAATACAAATTCTCTTTAGACGACTGGGCTAACTCTGAGCAATTTGCTGGAGGAGAGACATGTACCATTACGAGTGGTGGCTTTACCAACCGTGCTTACACAGTAGCTGGTGATGCGAATCTTGGAGCTGTTTGTTACGAAAGTTGTTCAGTTTGTACTTCAGACGTTACATTCCACGTAGACATGAATAACTACACTGGTGCAGCTTTCACAACGGTTTACGTAAGTGGAACATTTAATGGATGGAGCGGAACGTCAAACCCAATGGCAGATGCAAACACAGATGGTATTTGGGATGTTACATTGCCATTACCAAACGGTACAATTGAATACAAATTCTCTTTAGACGACTGGGCTAACTCTGAGCAGTTCGCTGGAGGTGAAACATGTACAATTACAACAGCAGGATTCACAAATCGTGTATACACTGTAACAGGTGCTAACGTAATGGATACTGTTTGTTATGCTAGCTGTGATGCTTGTATCGCTGGAATTGCAAACAATGCAACAACAACGTTAAAAGTAATGCCTAACCCGGCTAACACGTCTTTCAACATCGTTTCTTCTGATGTAATCAATTCTGTTGAGTTGGTTGACCTTAGCGGAAAATCAGTACGTAAATTGGTTGGTTCTGCTTCAGAATTAACGGTGAACGTATCCGATCTTGTTCAAGGAATTTACACAGTAATCGTTCGTACTGAAAACGGTACGTCAACTTCTCGTGTAATTGTTGAGTAATACTTATGATTGATTGATTGAAAAGAGGGGACCTGTCCCCTCTTTTTTTTGCTCTAAACTTTTTATTTACACCATTTACGACACTTCTTTGCGTACTTTTGCAACATGGATCACGACATCGAACTTAAATTTCAAAAACTTAAGAATAGCCTTGAAAAAGACTTTGGACCCGGTTTGGATGTGCCAGCCCTACTATTCCTAATCGGAGTCAACGAATTAGGAGTTGGTTATAAAAACTTTAGCAAACAAGAAAAGACAGAATTAATGCACATTGCCATTTGTACTTTACTTGAACCTTATGGATATTACGAATTTGAAGGGCGCGATAAAGATTCCTGGCCACACTTCAAAATCAATCAATTAATTCCCGCAATTGGGCATCAAGAGCAACAACATTTGATGAAAGAAGCAATGATCGAATACTTCATTCAAAATGACTATTACACACCAGGGAATGAGAACGATTAACTACGGTATTTTTAGTCCTGCCTCAAAATCAAACAAGCCGGTTTTTTTTATGCTTCGAAAGCCCTTAATTCGTAATTTTGTCGCATGACGCAAGAAACATTAAAAACGCCTTCCACGTTTAGAACATATTTGGTATTCACCAAGTTTCGCCTTTCTTTTTTGGTCATATTATCTGCCTTGTCTGGTTATTTATTCGCTGGCGGGAAGGATGGATGGACGATTGCCTACTTAATGCTCGGAGGAACACTCGTAACCGCAGCATCCAATGGAGCGAACCAGATTTGGGAAAAAGACCTCGATAAGTTCATGAACCGAACCAATCGAAGGCCATTGCCGACGGGACAGATGTCCGTAAAGGAAGCGTATATCATTTGCATCGTAACACTCATCATTGGAACAGTTCTGCTTTCACTCATTAATTGGAAGAGTGCAGTATTGGGCGTTCTTGCTTTCATCAGCTACGTTTTCATTTACACACCACTTAAGCAAAAAAGCCCTTGGGCAGTTTTTGTTGGAGCCTTTCCTGGTGCAATTCCTCCAATGTTAGGTGCCATAGCGCACACAAATGCATTTGGCTTTCTTCCTGGAGTACTATTTTTCGTTCAATTCACTTGGCAATTTCCGCACTTCTGGGCCATAGCCTGGGTTTTATATGACGATTACAAAAAAGCTGGGTTCTCCCTGCTTCCTTCCAACACCGGAAGATCAAAACATTCAGCGTTTCAAATCATGCTCTATGCCCTTGCTTTAATCCCTTTTAGCCTCGTTCCATGGTTGCTTGGGTGGACCGGCACCTATTCACTCATCATCGCCGCAATTCTCGGAATAGGTTTCTTTTTATACAGCTATAAATTATACCACAGTTTAGAAGTTGTCGATGCGCGCAAACTTATGTTCGCTTCATTTGTTTATTTACCGATCATACAATTTGTTTATGTTTTTGATCGCTGCATTTAACTTAGATTAATTCAATAAATCAACCCCACCATGAGCAATCTAAATGAAAAAATGACTGGAAAAAGAGATTTCTCCAATGAAATTAGTCCAGAAGTGAAAGAAAAAATGAAGAAGAACCTTGTTTACGTAGGAATCTTCAGCATCATTATGTTATTTGCAGGATTTACATCCGGCTATTACGTATCCATGGGAGATTCCTTTTGGTTAAAATACCCCATGCCTATGTACTTTTGGGTAAGTACTGCCAGCATTGCCCTCAGTAGTTTGGCTTTTGCATTAGCCATTCGAAGTGCGAAACAAAACAAACAAGGACAAATCAAACTTTGGATGGCAGCCACACTGATTTTTGGTGCCGGTTTTATCTATTCTCAATTCAAAGGATACGGGGAACTCGTTAAAAACGGTTTCCATGCAGTAAATAACCTGGTTGTTACCGATGGACGCTATGGAGATTATTTTGAGGTGAAATACAAGGACAAATTCATCGACGTGGACGGAAATAAATTCGTTTATGAAGGAAAAGAAATGAATGCCCAAGATTTTCAAAAATTTCAAGGTTTCATGAGTCAATTTAAAACAGTGAAACAAAGCAAAACATTGCAATTAACCAAACCAATGGCCGGGTTTCAACTTTACTTCAATCAACAACCACTCTTGATTAAAAACAAGCAATTGTATGTGAATGATTCCATGCCATTGCAGTTTACAGATGAAATTCGCCTTAGTCAATTAGCAGTAAACATACTGGATAAAAGAGGGGACTTTTTTGCACGAGGAGAATACGGAAAGGACTTTAGCATTTATTATAAAAAACAAAAACTAGATTATAAGGACCGAAAACTCTGGTATAAAGGTCAAACCATTAAACCACACCTTCAAGTGAAAGCAATGGAATCAGCTGATTCTGCTTCCCAATACTTGTATTTAATCACCTTCGTTCACTTGCTACATGTGCTCGTTGCATTAATTTATTTATTAAAAGTTGCAACTGCTTCATTTAGAGGTCGTTTTAATGCTGAAAACCACTTATCACTAAGATTAAGCGCGCTCTTTTGGCATTTTTTAGGGCTTTTATGGGTAGCTTTACTACTGTTTTTCATATTTATTCACTAAACTTGCAAAAAATTAGTTAGATGGCAGGACATACAACTCAACTTGACGCTAAAACGCTATGGGGCGGAAAAGAATCCCCTTTTCAAACGAGCTATGGTAAATTAATGATGTGGTTTTTCCTAGTGTCAGATGCCTTGACATTTAGTGGATTACTTATTGCATATGGTTTTACGCGCCATGACGCCCAAGATGCTTGGCCGATCGGTGAAGAAACATTTAATTCCATGCCTTTCCTAGGACATGGATATCCCCTACTTTACGTAGCATTAATGACATTCATTTTGATTGTTTCATCCGTAACGATGGTATTGGCTGTTGAAGCTGGACATCGCATGGATCGAAAAGGTGTAACAAATTGGATGATTGCCACCATCATTGGAGGATTTTTCTTTGTTGGGTCTCAAGCATGGGAATGGTCACATTTCATTCACGGTTCTGAATTCGGGAAAATCGAATTAGCGGATGGTTCTCAAGCCATTGTTAGAGGTCATTTCGGTGAAATCAAAAATTTTACAGTCCTTGAATCTGGAAAACGCCATAAAAAAGGTGAAATCATCAAAGACGAATTGATGCACACATTTCAACATGCTGCTGAAAAAGGACATTTAAAAGATGGAAAGATTCACTTAGCAGACGGTTCAATCGCGAAAATCAACAAAGCGAAAGACCATGAAATGAAATTGATCATTAAAAAATCTGGTGCGAAAAACAAAATTGGTGGTAAAGCAATCACCGGAGCATCTGCCGAAAAAATGTATTATGAGTCACTATACAGCGGCGGAGCAAACCGAGTTGTCTATGGGGCAAACATGAAACAAAACGAATATGGCCCTCAACAATACGCACAATTCTTCTTCTTTATCACTGGATTCCACGGATTTCACGTATTTTCAGGAGTGGTTATTAACATCATTATTCTGTTGGGTGTTATTGCTGGAACTTACCACAAACGTGGACATTATGAAATGGTTGAAAAAACTGGACTTTACTGGCACTTTGTCGATTTAGTTTGGGTTTTTGTCTTCACATTCTTCTATTTGATCTGATTTTAACACGCTAAAATATATTCTCATGGAAAGAGATGACTTAATTGAATATTCATTACACAACCACCACGACGAAGCGCAAGGTAAATCGATTCGTAAAAAAATTCTTCAAGTAACCGTTCTATTAACAGTGATTACAACTGTTGAGGTTATTTTGGGAGCAATGATTAAACAAAGCAGCGATGCTTGGGCTTTTGTAAAATGGTCCTTTATCATTATGACGCTTGTAAAAGCAGCGTACATTGTGATGGTATTCATGCACTTAGGAGACGAGAAAAAAGCGTTAAGAAACGTTATTTTAATTCCCTATGCAATGTTTATTTTATACCTTATTTTCATTCTTATTTGGGAAGGAACGATGGTATCTTCAGCTTTGAAATCTTTCGGATTCTAATTCATGAACCAAACGAAGCAACCAAGAAATCGCGCTAAGTCGATTTTGGCATTGCTGTTGGTCTTTGGACCAGCTCTTTTTCTTATTCTAATTTCGACAAGACGATGTGACCACCGATTCAAAGAATTGGAAGATTACGGTCTAGTAAAAACAAGCGCTTTTAACGTCATTGAAAATGGTAAAGAGACCAAAAAATCACTTGCGGATTACAAGGGTGACCTGGTGATTATTTCTACCATCCAAACTTCTTGTCCAAAAGAATGTGGCATTTCATTGTGGCACTTCAATCAAATTCTTTACCAGCACATTCGCAAAAACAAACGGAAAAAGTTAAAACAAGTTCGACTCATTTCCTTTGCGACTGACAAAAATGGAAACCCAGCGAACGATGAGCAAATCGCATCGATACGTGCTATGTTGGAAGAAGATGTTGAGGACTACGACCCTTCTATTTGGATTGTTGCGAAAGGAAATCCGGCTGAAGTGTATGACATCAAACACAACAATCAAAGCTTATATAGAAAAGGAAAGCAGTATTTTGGGGGCGTTAGTTATTCCTCTTTAATGTTGCTACTTGATAAACAAAATCACCTCAGAATGGTTTTAAAGGGAGACGAAGAGGGAATGATTCGAAGAATGAAAGAACACCTTGCCCTGCTTCAAAAGCAATATGACAAAGAACGGGCAAAAAATGGCTAAAATTTCTTCCATTCTGGTATTAATCACCCTACTCCTTTCATGCGGTGAACCTATCCCACCAAAATTACCCAAGCTTGGAAACGTTGATTTACTCTACAAGGAAAAAAATGGCGAAACCGTTGTTGACACGCTTTATGCTAGCATTCCTTCCTTTACCTTTTTCAACGAAGACAGTGTAATCGTATCGAACAAAGACTTTAAAAACCGTGTTTGGATCGTTGAATTCTTTTTCGCTACCTGCCCATCGATTTGTCCCATCATGAACGCGCAATTTAAATCCCTAAACCGCGAAACCGAAAAAGTAAAAAACCACGTTCAATTTCTTTCGTTTAGCATTAATCCGAAACATGATACGCCATCCGTTCTAAAAAAATACAAAACAGACCACGGAATCTCAGCAAAAAACTGGTCCTTTCTAACTGGAAATGAAGCGGAAACGCATCGACTCGGCATCGAACACTTTTTAACTTTTGCTGGAAGAGATGATGAAGCGGCTGGTGGTTATGCCCATTCAGGTTCCTTTACACTAGTGGATAAATCCGGTCACGTGAGGGGCGTTTATGCCGTGACAAATCCAGATTTAACGGTAAACAAAAAAGAATACGATCGACTTAAAACAGACTTATTTAATCTTTTAAAATATGAATACAACGTCTCCGAATAACCTGCCTTCGTCAAAATATAGAAAACTTGTGGTGGCCGTTTCCATCATTATACCGATCGCAGTTGCTGCGTTATTTGGAATAAAAATCGAAGGCGTGGATTTATCCTTTCTGCCGCCATTTTACGCAACCCTGAACGGAGTAACCGCAATTTTATTAATCTTGGCCTTAGCCTTCATTAAAATGGGCAACATGAAGCTTCATCAGCGCACCATCCAAGTGAGTTTGGGTATTAGCTTTCTTTTCTTGGTGTGTTACGTCGCTTACCACATGACTTCAGACACTACATTATTCGGAGATTTGAATCACGATGGCTTAGTAGACAACAACATTGGAACCATTAAATACGTGTATTACTTTATCTTGGCTTCACATATTCTCTTAAGCATTGCTGTCATTCCGCTGGTTCTTTTAACCTATTTATTTGCAATGGAAGGAAACTACACGAAACACAAAAAATATACCCGCTTTGCTTTCCCTATTTGGTTGTATGTTGCCATTACCGGTGTGGTCGTTTACTGGATGATTTCTCCATACTACGTGCATTAATCAAAGGTAAAAAAGTGTACCTTTCGGTTCAAACTAAACAAGGGCACAAGGAACGAAACACATTTACCCCAAATGAACCATACTGATAAACAAGAACGATACGACAGAGCATACCTTAGATTAGCTTTAAGCTGGGCGCAACTTTCACATTGCTCACGTAAAAAAGTTGGTGCGATCATCGTCAAAGATGCCATTATAATTTCTGACGGGTACAACGGTACTCCTGCCGGATTTGATAATTGCTGCGAAAACGAAGAAGGAAATACACATTGGTATGTATTACACGCGGAAGCAAATGCCATTCTTAAAGTGGCTAAATCAACCAATAACTGCAAGGATGCCACCTTATATCTGACGCATTCTCCCTGCAAAGACTGCAGCAAACTTGTACTGCAATCCGGGATCAAGAGATTGGTGTATCAAGAGGCATACAAAGATACCTCCGGAATAGATTTTCTTAAAAGTGCTGGCTTAGAAGTTGTACAAATTGAACATTGTGAACATGTCTGATCAACCAAAAAATAATTACCTCCTCCCCATCATTTTATCTCTGCTACTGGCAATAGGGATGTACGCTGGGTTTTTTCTTAATACGGTCGAAACCCGGTCAACAGGAGACATTCAAAAGTTAGAGGATATTCTGACCCTACTCGACCAAAATTACGTGGATAAAGTCGATAAAGATGCCATTTTCGAAGAAACCATTTCGGACATGTTGCATAAATTAGATCCTCATAGCAATTACATTTCTGCAAAAGACATGAAATCTGTCAATGAATCCATTGAAGGTCAATTTGGTGGTGTAGGCATCCGATTTTTACTTTTGAGAGACACGATTTGTGTCACCAACATCATTGCAAATTCCCCCTCATACTACGCGGGAATAAAAGCGGGTGATAAAATCATAAAAGTGAATGGTAAAAAAATGTATGGCAAAGGAATGACCAATGAAAAGGTACTTGCTACACTCAAAGGTCAGCCCGGAACAAAATTGCAAGTAACCATCCTTCATAACAAGAAATTACGCACCATTGCCCTCGAACGCGGAATTATCCCACTCCTTTCGATTCCGTGTGCGTATATGATTGATAAACAAACAGGTTATATTCTGATCTCGGAATTTTCGCAGGTGACTTCACAAGAATTTTACCAAGCAAGCTCGAAATTATTAGCGAAAGGCATGACAAAACTTGTACTGGATCTGCGCAACAATCCTGGCGGAGTGATGTCGTCTGCCATTGAAATCGCGGATGCTTTTCTGGCAAAAAACAACATGATTTTAAAATCTAAAGGTAAAAACGAAGGACTTAAAACCTATTATTCCACAGCGGGTGGACACCTAGAAAAAACAAAGTTAGTCGTACTCATCAACGCACACTCTGCTTCAGCAAGTGAAATTTTAGCTGGGGCCATACAAGATAATGATCGCGGGATCATTGTTGGAAGGCGCTCATATGGAAAAGGACTCATTCAGAAAGATGAAGTATTGCGCGACGGAAGCAACCTCCGCATCACCATCGCGCGTTACTATACGCCTTCTGGACGTTGCATCCAGCGATCGTATAAAGGTGGTTACGATGCTTATATGCGGGACGAAGAACGCACCATACGAAATGAATATTTTAAACCCGACAGCTCCATCTTTGTTGATTCACTTAAATTCAAAACGAAGAAAGGGCGTATTGTATATGGCGGTGGTGGAATCATGCCTGATGTTTTTGTTCCCGGTGACACATCTGGTACTTCGTTTTACTTAACCGAATTACAAATGAGCGGCGCGCCAAGAGCTTTTGCCTTTGATTTCATGCAAGCAAATCGAGGTAAATGGTCTACAGCAAATGATTTTGTGCAAACATTCGAAGTCAGCGATGATTTGTTAAAACGCTTCTTAAATTTTGCACAAAAAGATTTCAAAGTCCAGAAGGACCCTGCCGGAATCGCCACCAGTAAAACACTGATTAAACAAATTTTAAAGGCCGAAATAGCTAGTCAAAACTGGACCGAGGAAGGGTATTACCGCGTGCTTAATCCATTCGACAAAGAACTGATGAAAGCCTTAAAATCGTTCAAATAAGGGTTTACTTTTGTTTCTTTTCAGAAAGGTAAAGGATGATAAAAATCCCAACCAATCCAGCGACTGTTAAAACGGCAACCCAAAATGTGGTCCCCGCTGCTAAAGGAATAAGTACATTCATGGCATTTTTTAAGAAATGTAGTTGTTATTCGGATATGCCCACAAACAAATGAATATAGGCTGCTATGTACTTAGCAGAAAGCACCTGTGGATGATAATCCCTTGATTTTGAATGCTTAATCTGCCTTGATTAATCGGAAATGGAATTCGCCTATGGACATAAAATAAGAGCCATTCGGAAGGTCACTTACATCGACATACGATTCATTTTCTAATTGTTGTTCCTTTTCTAAATGACCTGAAACAGAATAAATGGCTAACTTTTTTCCTCGAAGAACCTCAGGAATCTGAATAAACCCAGCGCATGGATTCGGATAAATGTTTTGACTTTGTTGGTCAGCTACTCCAACATTTCCACTAAAATAGGAAGTGAAATTGCAGGAAAACAATTTAGGGGGAATGGTTATGATGGAGGAGATTTGTTCCGAGCTGATGAAAGCATGTACAGAATCAATCCATGCAATTCCCTCTGTTTGAGCTAAACTCAACATATTCCCCAATTCTAATCTGCGTTTGTTTCCACTAAAGATGTCGGATCCATTAAAATCAAAAAGTAAATAAACAAAACTCGTATAGAAATTAGACCCATTGTTTTTATATCCCAGGGCAAGTACCTTATTCGAGCTTGAATCGAAGCTTACATCGGTAATTAATCCATCCATGAACATCGAATCCACAGGAGATATGCTCAGAGTATCTTGCCAAATCGCTGGCATACGGTATCTTTTAGCATAAAAATTGTTCCAGTTTTTCGTCAAAAGCACCAATGAATCGTGGTCATAGTACAATCCCTCACAATCAAATGCATGTCCATTGCTTGGTCCATTAAACTGATGTTGATCCGTGTATTTAAATACCCTTTTTTCGGCAGGAACCGAATGCGTGGTGGTCGTACTAAGGTCTGACTTACTCACTTGGTAAATGGCTAAATCCGTTCGATTTCCTGCATTATTACCAAAATCACCAATGTAAAAATGAGTGGAACTTTGAGTTAAGCCTTCCCAATCAACATTGGTAGACGAGGAAACTAAAACACTGTCTACGATGTTTCCTGATAAATCCAATTTGAAGAGCATTGGCAAAGATCCACCGTCATTCAACATCCAAATATGATCATCCCAAACGAGCATGCCAGAATTTTCAATCAGCCTTGAACTTAAATTCTGAACCAAGGTCGGCGTGTCATTCGTTGGAGAATAGAGGCAGGTCCCGTCATTGAAAAGTGCAGAAGCATCATAATTCATGGCTTGAGGATCGGTACACCCGCTTTGCGCGCGCAACAACCCTGAGGCAAATACACAGAATGCCGCTAAAACAATTTTTGTTCCCAATGTTCGCTTTCTTTTTTATCGATTAACCCTAAACTTTCCAATTGCTTTACAACTTCTTCAAATGCTTGGCTATTTAATTCCTTGCCATAGTTCCACTCCGTTTGATCCAACCAAGAACGCACCTTTTCAACTGGAAGTGCGTACTTCCATGAAAATTGTTCCGCAGAAGTTGGATCATTTTTCAATTTATACGCCTCCTTTTGGACAATCCCAATGATGGATTGAAGGAGTGAGTAGTCCGTTTGCATTAAGCTAGATTTAACAGCGATTACAAAGCAAGGCCATGGCGTATATACCTCATCCAATAAGCGGCACTTATTTTGCTCAACAAACGGAGAGGTCGTATATTTCTCCCATAAAAATCCTTGTGCTTCTCCATGGTTTAAAGCCCAAATTCCACCATAAACATCACCAACCACGTTAAATTTCAATTCCTTTAAGTCCCAATGCTCCCCTTTTGCCTTGACATAGGTCATTAAATGTGAACCAGAGCCTTCTCGAGATATAGCAAAGGTTTTTCCTTGTAAATCAGAAACCGTGCGAATCGCATCATTTATCGGAACGTGGATACCCCAACACAGTGGACTCTCAACATACACATTTACAATTTTTGCATCAAGTCCAGCTAAAATAGCTCTTGTGATTCCCTCCGTTAACAGAACGGCAATGTCTATCGTACCAGCTTGCAAACCTTTGATCATTTGTCCGGTTCCACCGTTCATGTCTGACCAATACAGTTCCGCTCCGATGGCCTGAAATTTACCCTCTTCAATCGCATTGCGCCATGGAAGATTGAAGTGTTCTGGTACTCCTCCTATTTTAAATCGTTTCATTCAGGTTGGTTCTGGTTAAAAAATTGCCGATCATACAAACGCTTATAGTAGCCATTTTCCAATTGCAATAGTGAAGTATGATCACCTAATTCGACTAATTCTCCTTTATCCAACACCGCTATTCGGTCTGCTTTTTGAATGGTCGACAAACGGTGTGCGATCACAATCGAAGTTCGGCCAGCTGTGAGTTTCTCGGTTGCCGACTGAATCATCTGCTCACTCTCACTGTCCAAACTTGATGTCGCTTCGTCCAAAATTAATAGCTGAGGAACGTAAACATATGCTCGAATGAAAGCCAATAATTGACGTTGTCCAACGGAAAGCATCCCTCCCCTTTCTCCTATTTGATGGTCGTAATCATTTGGAAGCCTCATGATGAATTCGTGAGCGCCAACGGCTTTTGACGCCTCAATAACCTGCTCCCTGGAAATCGTTGCGTCGCCTAAGGTCACGTTGTTGTGGACGGTGTCAGAGAACAAAAAAACATCTTGTAACACAACCGCAATGTTTTTTCTTAATGTTGGTAAATAGATGGCTTGAATCGGTGTTTCCCCAATCAGTATTTCCCCCGCATCATGCTCATAGAACCTGCCCAATAAATTAACAATGGTTGTTTTACCAGAACCTGTAGCCCCAACAATTGCGATGGTTTCTCCTTGTTTGATGGTTAAATTGATTTTTTTAAGCACCGGAACGCCGCTTTGATAGGAAAACGAGACGTCCTTGAAGTGAACATCTTGCGCAAAATTCACTTCCCGGATAGTGCCACCTTCCTGTAAGTCTGCTTCTTCATCCAAGACATCGAACACACGCTCTGCCCTTACTGTTCCGCGCTGCAGTATGTTAAATTTATCTGCTAATTGCCTAATTGGGCGATAAAGTTGGTTAATCCACAAGGTGAAAGCAAATATTTCACCATACATGGATCGTATTTCAAGGGCAGATTTACCTGAAACATGCAATGCACCAAAAACCAATAAAAAAGCGATGGATAGGGAACTCAATACTTCCACCACAGGGAAAAAAATAGAGTTTGCCCATACAGCCTTTAAATGTGCCTGACGATGCGCTCCATTGATTTTTTCGAACCGTTTGTATTCCTCCCTTTCACGGTTAAATAATTGGACAATACTCATCCCGCTAATGCGTTCTTGAACAAAAGTGTTTAAGCGCGTTACCGCCATGCGTTCTTGCTGAAAAGATTCTTTCATGGACCGAGCAAAAACCTTTGTTGCAAACAACAAAAAAGGGATGGGTATGAGCGTCATAAGCGCCAATTCCCAATTGCTCAGAAACATTAAAACCAAGATGAAAATTAAGGAAAACAAATCAGATATGATTTCCATGATTCCCGAGGAAAACACCTCCGTAATGGCCTCCATGTCAGAAACGACTCGAGTCACCATTGCGCCAACTGGATTCTTGTCAAAATATGACATGCGGAACCGCAAAAAATGATGCATCATTTTTTTACGTAAATCGAAAATAACAGATTGAGCAAGTAAATTGGAAAAATACGAGGAAACCAGCTGTAAAAGTCCTTCCACCATTAAAACACCCAAGAGGATGGAAGACCAAAAAAGCAGCATGGATGGATTTTGTGATTGAACAATGTATTTGTCCACCATGTTCCCAATTAACCAAGGCCTCAAGGGTCCTGGAATGGATAATAACAAAACAGAAACCATGGAAATTGCCAAATATTTGCGGTATGGTTTCGCAAAAAACAACAAGCGTTTAAAAAGCTTTTTTTTGGACGGATTGACAGGCTTCATTTTCTCGAACAAAATTACATTAAATCAACGAGAATTGAATCCGTTTCAAGCCTTGTCTCCATTGAAATAGCGTTGATTTTGTAGAAACTTTTATTTTGCCTACCTTTGCGTTCAATTTTCGAAAGACGTGGGAGTAAAAATATTTGCTGGAAGATCATCAGAAGCTTTAGCTGCTAGGGTAGCAGCGAGTTTCGGGGTGAAACTTGGAGACGTAAAAGTAAGCGTCTTCAGTGATGGAGAATTTCAACCATCATTCGAAGAGACGGTTCGTGGACAAGATGTTTTCATCGTTCAATCCACGATGCCTCCATCCGAAAATTTATTCGAACTGCTTTTATTGGTAGATGCAGCCCGTCGTGCTTCAGCGCGCAAGATTATTACTGTTATTCCATACTTTGGTTTTGCTCGTCAAGACAGAAAAGATAAACCACGTGTTGCTATCGGTGCTAAACTTGTTGCAAACATGTTAATGGCAGCAGGCGTTGACCGCGTCATGACCATGGATTTACACGCGGACCAAATACAAGGATTTTTTGAAGTTCCTGTAGATCATCTTTACGCTTCCACCTTGTTTTTAGCAGAAATCGAAAAATTAGACACGTCTAATTTAGTCGTTGCTGCTCCAGATGCTGGTGGTGCTAAACGCGCCAATTCTTATGCGAAAAACCTTAATTGTGGACTAGCGCTTTGTCATAAACACCGCAAAAAAGCGAATGAAATCGCTGAAATGACGGTTATTGGTGATGTAGACGGGAAAGACGTCATCATCATTGACGACATGTGTGATACTGCCGGAACATTGACAACCGCTGCTGATCTATTGATCGAAAAAGGCGCTAAAAGTGTTCGCGCTTTTTGTACACATGCCGTACTTAGTGGTCCTGCATACGAGCGCATTGAAAATTCTCAATTAACCGAACTAATTGTAACAGATACGATTCCTTTGGCTAGAAATAGCGATAAAATTCGTGTCATTACGGTAGCTGATTTGTTTGGAGACGTCATTAAACGCCTCATAAACAACGAATCAATTAGTTCTCATTTTGTAATCTCTTAAATTAATATAAACATGAAAACAGCACATTTGAGCGGTTCGCTTAGAACGAACGTAGGGAAAAAGGATGCTGCCAGCCTAAGAAACGCTGGTCTAGTTCCTTGTGTGCTTTACGGACAAGGTGAGCAAACTCACTTCGCAGTAAAGCGAACAGAAATGGACAAAATCGTTTATTCACCAGAAGTTTTCCAAGTTGCTTTGGATATTGAAGGTAAAAAAGCGATGGGAATCATTCGTGAATTGCAACAACACCCAACGAAAGACACCATTCAGCACGTAGACTTTTTGGAATTAAGTGAAACGAAACCAGTTCGTGTAAAACTTCCAGTAAGATTAACAGGGTCTTCTCGTGGTGTGATGGCCGGTGGTAAATTAATGACGGTATTCCGTACACTTCAATGTGTTGGATTAGCAAAAGACCTTCCAGATGCGATTACTTTAGATATCTCTACATTAGGCATCGGTCAGTCGATTCGTGTAAACAGCATTGAAATTCCTGGTGTAACTTTGTTAGACCCTGCGAATGCAGTTGTTGTTTCTGTCAAAATGGCTCGTGGTGCTGTTAAAGGCGCAGATGCTGACAACGAAGAGGAAGAAGAAGCATAAAACTTGGATGACTTGTTCATCAATAAAATCAAAAACCGTCCTTGTGGCGGTTTTTTTTTGCCCAATAGAGAAGATATTCTTTTTTGATTTGACAATTGTTCCTTAATTTCGTTCCATCCATATGGCTGCAAAATCAATTGTTATTATTCCAACGTATAATGAACTCGACAATGTCGGTCCAATGGTAGACGCCATTATTTCATTAGATCGTACGTTTGATGTTTTATTCATTGATGATTCTTCTCCAGATGGAACGGCAGATGTAATTCGGACATTACAAGCGAAATTTACAGACCGCATTCATTTGGAAAAACGCAGCGGAAAGCTTGGTTTAGGAACGGCCTATATTCATGGCTTTCATTGGGCACTAGCACATGATTACGACTACATTTTTGAAATGGACTGTGATTTTTCACATAATCCAAAAGACCTTGTTCCTCTTCTAGAAAGATGTGAGGCGGATGCCGATGTGGCCATTGGTTCACGCTATTGCAAGGGTGGACGAGTCCAAAATTGGCCGTGGAAACGAATCCTAATGAGTTACTTTGCAAGTGTATATGTGCGAATCATTTTAATGATTGGGATAAAGGATACAACAGCAGGGTTCAAATGCTACAGAGCGGAAGTATTGAGAAAAATCAAGCTAGATAATGTTACTTTCAAAGGATATGCCTTTCAAATTTGTATGAAGTATGCCGCACTAAAACATGGATTTATTGTGAAAGAAATACCCATCACCTTTATTGATCGCGTGGTAGGAGAGTCTAAAATGTCAACTGGAATATTCAAAGAAGCCTTTTTTGGGGTTTGGAAAATGCGTAAAATGGACTTATGAACAACTATTTAATCAAAGCAGGAACAATAGTAAACGAAGGAAAGAAATTTGTGGGGGATGTGCTGATTTTAAATGGACGCATCGAAAAAATTGGTTCTACTATTGATTTGCCACAAGGAGTCGTCGAAGTAAATGCTGAAGGGAAATACGTGATGCCCGGTTGCATTGATGATCAGGTTCATTTTAGAGAACCAGGTTTAACGCATAAGGGAACCATCTATTCCGAATCCCGCGCAGCCGTAGCTGGAGGCATCACCTCGTTTATGGAAATGCCTAACACGGTTCCGAATGCCCTTTCCCAAGAATTATTAGAGGACAAATACCAAATTGCTGCACAATCCTCTTTAGCAAATTATTCCTTTTTCATGGGGGCATCGAATGATAACCTAGAAGAAGTGTTAAAAACAAACCCTCAAAATGTGTGTGGTTTAAAAATATTTATGGGATCATCCACTGGGAATATGTTGGTGGACAAAGAAGCTGTACTAGAAAGCCTCTTTTCTCGCGTGTCCATGTTGATTGCCACCCATTGCGAAGATGAATTAACCGTTCGAAGAAATTTAGACCTTTTCCAAGAGAAATATGGAGAAGATATCCCGATAGAGGCGCACCCCATCATTCGAAATGAAGAGGCTTGTTACTTGTCTTCTTCTTTAGCTGTTTCATTAGCAAAAAAACACCATTCAAGGTTACATATATTGCATATTTCTACCGAACGAGAAACACACTTGTTCGACAACACACTTCCATTAGAGAAAAAACACATTACCGCAGAAGCGTGCATACACCACCTTTGGTTTTCTGATCAAGATTATGCGGAAAAAGGGAATTTTATTAAGTGGAATCCCGCGGTGAAAACAGCTGCTGACCGCGAAGGAATTTGGAAAGCTCTGCTTGACAATCGCATTGATGTTATTGCAACAGATCACGCGCCTCATACCTTTGAGGAAAAATCCAATAAATACCTAACAGCGCCTTCGGGAGGACCATTGGTTCAACACGCATTAATTGCCATGCTCGAAAAAGCGCAAGAAGGGAAAATTAGCATCGAACGCGTAGTTGAAAAAATGGCGCATGCACCTGCTATTCTTTTCCGAATCAATCAAAGAGGCTTCATACGTGAAGGTTACCACGCGGACCTTGTCATCGTTGATCCGAATCGCAACACAACGGTTACAAAAGAAAATTGTTTGGCAAAATGTGCTTGGTCTCCATTTGAAGGACACACTTTTCAGCACGCTATTGACCGCACCTTTATCAACGGTAGGTTAGCCTATGATCAGGGAGAATTGATTGAAGGAAAAATGGGAGATCGTTTGACGTTTAATCTGGCCTAATGAAATACCTAATCATCTGCTTCCTTTTCGTTTTGTGTGCTTGTGAACAAGGCGCGAAAAAGTCCCCCCAAGGATTAATTGATGCGGATAAAATGAGTCTTGTAATGGAAGATGTGTTATTGCTCGAAAGCCATTACCAAAGTAAATACGGCGTTCCAGGACTTTATAAAAAAGCATTAGATCAGTCTTTGCTAGCGGTGTTCAAAAAACACCATGTGACAAAGAAGCAGTTTATGGATAGTTATACTTATTACGCGAGTCTTCCGGAATCCTTTAAAGAATTAAATACCGGGATTATGGATCGATTAAGCCGTCAAGCGCCTTAAAAACTGTGGTGCTTCGATTGGATGGGGTATCCTAAAAACCGCGCTGCTTTTTCATCGAATACTTCAGACGATTCAGAACTATAGAACTCCCTTTGGGCATTTTTTGATAGTTTTTCATCCATTTCTGGATGTGCCCGTAAATATTGTTCCAATTTATCTGCAACGATTGGGCCTTGAGATACCACATTAATGTGTTTTCCGGCGATTTGGCGTATTTTCTCCTTAATTACCGGGTAATGTGTACAAGCTAAGATGATCGTGTCTATAAGTGGGTCTTTTTTCAAGAGCGCCTGAACATCCTCTTCGATGAACTGAACACCGGCTGTGTGGTGGTGTTTTTCATTTTCGATTAAAGGTACCCACATTGGACAAGCATGCTGGGATACATGAATGTCGGGCGCGAATTTTTTTAATTCAATGAGATAGGATTGACTCTGAACGGTTCCACTCGTGCCTAAAACACCCACATGGCGGCTTTTACTCAAAGAACCGATTTCCTCCGTGCTTGGTCGAATCACCCCTAATACACGTTTATCTTGACCGAGCTTTGGTAAATCGTTCTGTTGAATGGTGCGCAAGGCCTTTGCAGATGCCGTATTGCACGCTAATACAACTAACGGACAGCCTTGGTCAAACAAAAATTTCACCGCTTCGAGGGTAAATTCATAAACGACATCAAAAGAACGATTTCCATACGGCGCACGTGCATTATCCCCGAAATACAAATAATCGTATTCAGGCAAGGCATTTTGCACTTCCTCAAAAACGGTTAATCCCCCGTAACCTGAGTCAAAAATACCGATGGGCGCTCTTTTGTTCATGATTCAAAACTAAACAAAAAAGGCAATCCGTTGGATTGCCTTTTATTATTTATTCTTTTAAAAACTATTTTTTGGTGTCCGCAGCGTCCAAAATCAATAATTCCACAATGACTTCGTTTGTAATGTCCATTCCGCCTTTGTAATACATGGTCATAGAAGATTGATCTAAGACATAATTTAATTTTTTGCGTTCCGCAACGATTTCAATGGCCTTTTGTACTCGATCAAGGATCGGTTGATTTAATTGCTCGCTGTAAACTTTTAATTCTTGCTCTAATTCAGCCTGGCGCGTTTCTAAATTTTGCTGCATGCGCATTAATTTATTTTGCTCGTTTTCTTTGATCATCGGTGGCATATTAGCTTGACCGTCTATCCAAATTTTATATGCTGATTCAAAAGCTTTTTGCATTTCTTCCAATTCTGACACGCCAGATTTCTGGATTTGATCTAATTGTGAAATCGCCGCTTTACGAGATGGTAACGTGTCCAACAATTTTTGTGAATTCACATGTGCTACTTTCGATTGAGCAGCTGCTCCAAATCCAATAAATAAAACCAATCCTAATAATAAATTTTTCATTTTTAATTTGTGTTATTTTGTTATACCCATTTCCTCAAGAACAGAATCGCTCATGTCAAATTCTTTCTCTGCATACACCAAATTACTTTGGTTTGCTTTATCAAAAACGAAGGAGTACCCTTCTCTCTTTGCTACTTTTTTCATGGCCGTGTAAACACGGTCTTGAATTGGTTTTACCAACTCTTGTCTTTTCTGGAAATAATCACCTTCTGATCCAAAATGCTGTGTTTGAAGATCAATGGCATCCTTTTCCAATTTTTCTATTTCGGTTTTACGCTTCTCTCTCTCCTCTTTTGGAAGAAGCACTTCTTCTCGATCAAAACTTGCTTTCTTTGTTTTAATCGCATCGTAGCGTTCCTCTATTTCCTTCGTCCAACGTTCAGCCATTTTATCTAAACGTTCCTTCGCTTCAACATATTCCGGAACATTTTTTAAGATATAATCGGAATCAATAAACGCGTACGTCTGTGCATTGGCAAAACGCATGCCAAAAAACAAAATAAAAAGAAACCAATACTTTGACATAAAAAAAATTGTTTCTAAAGAACGGCGAAGTTAAACATTTATTATAATATTCTATAATTCTCCCAGGTTCATCCCAATGGTAAAGCTCAATTTAGGATAAAAGCCCTTTGTCATAATAGAGGCATCAGAACCAGATTTGGAACCAGCAGAACTAGACCAACTGTCTAACTTGTCAAAACCGAAGCCATAATCAAGCCCCAACATACCGAACATGGGTAAAAAGACACGAATACCAACACCCGCGGCGCGCTTAACATTGAAAGGATTAAACTTATCGAAAGTCGGATAAGTATTACCTGCTTCTAGAAATGTCAAGGCGTAAAACGTTGCTTGTGGATTCAATGAAATCGGATAACGCAATTCCAAGGTATATTTCGCAATGATTGGATCTCCTCCAGAAGCTGAAATACTTTGATCGTCGTATCCACGAAGTGCAATGATTTCTCGTCCACCGAGCTGATTCACTCCTGAAAGCCCACTTCCTCCCATGGAATAACGGTCAAAAGGCGTCATCCCTTTCGCTTTGTTATACATTCCGATGTAACCGAAACCAAAGCGCGGCATGAGCACTAATTTTTTATCAGCCGTTAAAGGTAAAAACCACTCTCCCGTAAATTTAAAACGGTAGTATTCCAAAAACAAATACCTTTCTCTATCAGTCATTCCGGCATAATCAACTTCATCATTGAAATATGAATAAGGCAACGTTGCCTTTGCCGTTAAGGTGAAATTGGACCCGCTTTGTGGATAAATTGGGGCGCTTACAGAGCTGCGTTGAAGCACGTATTTTAGGGCGATGTCGTTTGCATATCCTTCATTAAACAATGGGAAACGCGTATCCTTCATGACATCATAATACTGATAACTCAATTCGTAATAAGCCGTGAAGTAATCATCTGGCCATTTTTTTCTGCGACCTAAACCAACACCGGTTCCTGTGATGGATAAGCCAGTATAATTTGGGTCTGAACGCAAGAATCCAGTTGTAGAAAGCGCTGTTCTATTCACCCAAAACGAAAGGGAATTCGGTTTCTTTCCTCCCAACCACGGTTCGGTAAACGAAAAGTTATACCCTTGATAAAAACGACCATTTGATTGAGCACGAATGGAAAGACGTTGTCCATCACCGCCTGGTAAAGGAGACCAAGCTTCTTTTTTAAAGATGTTTTTCGTTGAAAAATTATTAAAGGACAAACCAAGTGTTCCGATGATTCTTCCCGGAGTAGATGGCCCTGCTCCTCCATATCCTCCGGACAACTCAATTTGATCACTGGACTTTTCTTCCACTACGTATTCAATATCTACCGTTCCCTTAGCTGGATTCGGTGAAGGATTCACCTGAAATCCTTGATCGTTAAAAAAGCCTAATTGAGACAATTCGCGTTGGGTCCGCATGATGTCCTCTTTGTTAAACACGTCACCTGGCTTGGTGCGAACTTCCCTGAGGATTACGTGGTCATTTGTTTTTGTGTTTCCGCGAATGGTAATGTTACCATTTGTTGCAATTTTTCCTTCGATGATCCGGATTTGGTGATTAATGTGGTTGTTTTCCACATTCGTTTCTACAGGAATGACTTGAAAAAACAAGTACCCTTTATTCATGTAAATCGACGAAATGTCTCGGCCGTCTGGACCTCCAAATAAACGCTGTGAAAACAATTCCTTGTTGTATAAATCACCCTTATTTATCCCTAAAACAGTGTCTAGAAAACTAGAGCGGTATTTCGTGTTTCCAATCCACTCCACATCGCCGAAATAGTATTTATCCCCTTCGTTAATTTGAATGTGAATTTTCAAATTTTTATCATCCAATAGGTATACCGAGTCCATAATTATTTGGGCGTCACGCAAACCTACTTTATTGAACTTAGCCATTAGAGCCGTTTTGTCTGTTTGGTAACTAGACTCTGTGAATTTAGACCGTTTAAAGATGCGCAAAACACCCTTTTCTTTTGTGTCTTTCATCGCCATTTTTAACTTCCAAACCGGGACTTCTGTACTTCCCACGATTTCAATTTCTTTGATGCCTATTTTTGCTCCTTTATCAATGGTGATGGCAAAAATCTCGGAGTCATTGATTAAGGTATCCTTGGTTCTTTTCACATCTACATTCGCATGGTAATATCCCTTTTCTCTAAAATAGCCGCGGATTTTACTTTTTGTTTGAAATAATAAGTTTTCAGTAATCGTTTTTCCCGCATACAAAGAGATTTCTTCCCTCACCTTATCTGCTTCTCTTTTGGTAATCCCTTCGAACTTAAATTTAGAAAGTTTCGGTCTTGGCACCAATTCAATGACCATGTATACGACTCCGGCAATTTCTTTTTCGGCATAAATGGAAATATTGGAGAACAGTCCCTCGCTCCATAAATTTTGAATGGCCTTATTGATTTGTTGACTAGGCAGGGTAATCATTTGACCCTGGCGTAATCCAGCAATCATTTTAATCCCCTGATGATCATAATTATCAGCTCCCACAACGCGAACCGGACCTATTTCATATTCCTTTGGTGAAGCGTAACTGAAGTCCAATCCACCTAGCGTTGTAGGTCCATTTTGACCAAGCGAAACAAAAGAAAGGAATAAAGCTATTACTAAATATCTCATTTATGTTCATTTAATTGTTCAGAGGTCAATCCAAACCTGCGTTCCCTCTGTTGAAAGGCACAAATAGCATGGATGAATTCAGCTCTGCGAAACTCTGGCCACTGTACAGCTGTAAAGTACAACTCTGTATAAGACAATTGCCAAAGCAAAAAGTTACTAATGCGGCACTCACCACTGGTTCGAATGAGTAATTCCGGATCTGGAATCATTGACGTATTTAAGGTCTTGTTGATTTGGTCTTCCGTAATTTGATCGGTAGAAAGGACTCCTTGTTTTACTTTTTCTGCAATCAACTTACAAGCATTCGTGATTTCCCATCTAGCACTGTAATTCAAGGCAAGAATTAAGGTTAGTGCTGTGTTGTCTTTCGTTTTATCAATGGCTTCTTTCAATGAGCTCACACACCCCTCTGGCAAGGCCTCAATATCTCCAATGGTTAAAAGTCGAACACCATTTTTATGCATGTCATCCGTTTCATTGGTAATGGCTTGTACAAGCAGATCCATAAGTCCTGCAACCTCCTCTGCTGGGCGATTCCAATTCTCCGTTGAAAAGGCATACATGGTTAAAAATTGCACACCTATTTCGCGCGCTGTTTTAATAATTTCTTTGACGGATTCAACACCAGCAGCATGTCCAAATAAGCGATGCTGACCCTGACTTTTAGCCCAACGTCCATTGCCATCCATAATGAAAGCAACATGCTTTGGAATGTTTGTTTGGTCCAAGTTGGTATATAAATTAGTCATTTCCATCTCCTTAACGAAGTTAATCAAAGAATCTTGTGCACTGGCCACAAAAGTCGATAAACTATTTCTCAAAAAAAAAGGGACTGGTTAACCAAATCCCTTTTTTTAATTTATTAAACTGAATTATTCAGCAAGAATAACCAAGCGATTATTGTTTAATTCTGCCACGCCACCTTTAATCGAAACAGATACTTTTGATCCTGTCTGAACCAAAAGACTACTCATTTCAGCCTCAGCTTGGTCTCCGCTTAACTCAAAAATTACTTCTCCATTTTTCAAAGAAGAAATGATTGGTGCGTGATTATTCAACACTTGAAAGACGCCATCTAATCCTGGAAGAGTAACGTTGTTCGCCTCTCCTTTAAAAAGACTTGCTTCTGGTGTGATGATTTCTAATTTCATGTGTAAACGTATTATGCTTCTGCCAACATTTTTTCACCTGCAGCGATTACATCTTCGATGCCACCTTTTAAGTTAAATGCTGCTTCTGGGTACTGATCAAATTTACCATCCAAGATGTCATTAAATGCTTTAATGGTATCTTGAATATCCACCAATACACCTGGGATTCCTGTAAATTGCTCTGCCACGTGGAATGGTTGAGACAAGAAACGTTGAACACGGCGTGCTCTGTGTACAATTAATTTATCTTCTTCAGACAACTCATCCATACCTAAAATGGCGATGATGTCTTGAAGTTCTTTGTATCGTTGCAAAGTGATTTTAACACGCTCTGCACAACTATAATGCTCTTCGCCTACAATTTCTGGCGTAAGGATACGTGAAGTTGAATCGAGTGGGTCAACAGCTGGATAGATACCTAACTCAGCAATTTTACGAGACAATACCGTTGTTGCATCCAAATGGGCAAATGTATTTGCCGGTGCTGGATCGGTAAGGTCATCCGCAGGTACGTAAACCGCTTGTACAGAGGTAATAGATCCATTTTTTGTGGAAGTAATTCGCTCCTGCATAGCACCCATCTCTGTTGCCAAAGTTGGTTGGTATCCTACCGCTGAAGGCATACGTCCTAAAAGGGCAGATACCTCAGATCCTGCTTGTGTAAAACGGAAGATGTTATCAACGAAGAAAAGAATGTCTTTTCCTTGCCCTTCTCCATCTCCATCTCTAAAATATTCTGCAATGGTCAATCCCGACAAGGCAACACGTGCTCTTGCTCCAGGAGGCTCATTCATTTGTCCAAATACGAATGTCGCTTTGGATTCTTTCATTTCTTCAAGGTTGATTTTCGTCAAATCCCAACCACCTTCTTCCATTGAATGCATAAAGTCATCACCGTATTTGATGATACCCGACTCTAACATCTCACGAAGCAAGTCATTCCCTTCGCGGGTACGCTCACCAACACCAGCAAACACAGATAATCCACCGTGTCCTTTTGCGATGTTGTTGATTAATTCTTGAATAAGTACTGTTTTACCTACTCCTGCACCTCCAAACAAACCGATTTTTCCTCCTTTTGCATAAGGTTCAATCAAGTCAATAACTTTGATTCCTGTAAAAAGGATTTCTGTTGCCGTTGATAATTGATCAAATTTCGGTGCTTCACGGTGAATTGGTAAACCATCAGAATTGTCTACTACGTTAATTCCGTCAATTGCTTCGCCCACAACATTAAACAAACGCCCTTTGATTTTATCTCCGGTTGGAACTTTAATTGGAACTCCAGTAGCAATTACTTCCATTCCTCTTGTAAACCCATCGGTTGAGTCCATGGAGATCGCACGAATAGCGTTTTCACCTACATGTGACTGAACTTCCAGAACTACACGAGTACCATCTGCCTTGCGCACTTCTAGTGCGTCATAAATGTTTGGCAACACTGTTCCTCGTTCAAATCGAACGTCCACAACTGGACCGATAACTTGTGAGATTTTTCCTTTTACTGATGACATTATAAGCCTTTTTGAATTCGGGCGCAAATATACATGATTTTATTTGAATTTCCGAGAAACAAATGAAGATTGTTTTATGCGTTCTTTACAAGTATCCGAACTGGGAAAAAAGAGAAAAGAAAACTGAGCGCAGAAACCGCTCCTAAAATCAAGCCTAAATCACTTAGGGTAAAGACAATTGGGAAAGGAACATTTGCCCCGGGAATAATTAAAAATGCTGTTTTTATTTGAATAAAGCACACAAGGTAACCTAAGGCTAAACCAAATAAAATCCCCAAGGATGATATAAGTAAACCCTCAAAGAAGAACACGTTAAAAATGTCGTTTCTTGTCATGCCGATCGCCGTCAATAATTTGATGCTTTCCTTTTTCTCGACATACAACATGGTCAAGGATGCCACCAAATTAAACGCAGCTAAAACAAACACAAAAAGCAAGATGATGAAAACGACCAAGCGTTCAGATTTACTTGTT
Source organism: Crocinitomicaceae bacterium (assembly GCA_030727405.1). Classification (GTDB taxonomy): domain Bacteria; phylum Bacteroidota; class Bacteroidia; order Flavobacteriales_D; family Crocinitomicaceae; genus UBA952. Next base: position 45,343 of record JANRBR010000023.1, read on the forward strand.
TTAAAAATCAGTTCGTTCTTTTCAAGGTTGGTTTTTATTGAAAAGTTCTTGCTACCAATGGATTCGATGATCTTATTTTTGACCTCTACGTTTGAGAAACCCGGGCTAACAGAAACGTATATTTTGCTGATTTCGTTTTGATAACCCAATAAATCAGATGCAGACTGAAAATCCCAAAGCAAGGCAGAATTATTGACTTCTTTATTGAAATTAACAGCGCCATCAATGGGGATGCGCGAGGAAAAAAAGGGGGCTTTTCCTAAACGAATTTTTACATTTCGTTTTGGAGCATAGAGCAATACTTCGTCTTTTTCTATCGTTCCAAGGCTAAGCCTTAAGTTTTGCATTAAATCCGCACCAATATATGCAAAGCGGCCATCCTGATATGCATTTGCTCCGATATGGTTAATCAAGTGTTTTTGAAGGTGGCATTCACTTAAAAACGATTTCTCCACTCCATAAAGGCGTGCATTGATCCACTTTTGTTCATGGCGCAAAACAACAATTTCTTCTATTTCTTTGGAAACCGATTTTACTCCTGGGATTTTTTGGAGTTTTCTCAGGTCAAGTTCGTTGTCAAAAAAGGTTTTTCGTTGGATGTGTTGAATCGTAATCGGTGGGTCGAATTCGCTGTATAGTTGTTCGATCATTTTTTCGATTCCATTGAACGCGGAAAGTAAGACTACAAGCGCAGCGGTAATAATCATGACGCCAAAAAGAGAAATGCGGCTAATTAGGGTAACAATGTTTCGTTTTCCCTTAGACCACAAATACCTTTTTGCTATGTAAAATGAGGTGTTGATCACTTCTTTTTCAGTAACTCATCGATTTTCATAGCATAGTCAAGTGAGTCATCGATTTGAAATACAAGGTCAGGAATTTTACGTAAGTTTTTTAGTCGATTTCCAACTTCATACCTGATTTTACCTTGATTGGCACGGATGTTTTCCAAAACAACATTTTTATCTGGTCCTGCAAAAACACTTAAAAAACACCTCGCTAAGGAGAGGTCAGATGTTACACGTACAACCGTTACGGTAACCATGGCGCCAAGGCATATTTCACTTGCATTACGCTGAAAAAAAGTGGATAATTCTGCTTGAATTACAGCCTCTATTTTGTTTTGTCTAATTGAACTCATGCATCAAAGTTATGAATTTAAGAACGAACTTCATCGGTTCTTTGCTTTTCTAGCAATTCAGAAATGACGCGTTTCACTCCTAAAAGACTTAGTGGTTTTATGCCCAAATGTGCTTGACTAAACTTTCTTCGGCATTGCTGCAGGCTGTTTATTTGACGAAATGCAGAAACCAATGCTTTCCAATGAAGTGTTTTTCCAAGACAAAGATGAATCAGAGCATTACACAAGCTTTTGCCTAAATACAACCAATTAAATACAGCTGGTAAATGAAGAAAGTGTAGAAAATGTTTGTTTCGTTTCGCAATCATTCGCACGTGTTCGCTGGGTAATTTTCTGATGGTCGACGATGGCGCGTGAAAACAGATGGACTGAGGTTGGAAATACAAGAAATAACCTCGCCTCCAGGCTCTTATTCCTAAATCCACGTCCTCGGAGTAATAAGGGTTGAATGATTCATTGAATCCCCCTAGTTCGATCAAATACGTTCTTCTAATAAGTGCATTTGCTCCAGACAAAAAGAAAGTCGGAAGCACCGCTTCTTTTGAAAAAATATTTTTATTGCTTTCAATGGATAAAAAACCAACATTTGCACTTTTAGCCCCGTCCTGTGGTTCTTTTGACTCAGCGTCCAAAATGAGGCCCATGACCCCAAAGGTTTTTTCATTTTTCATTACATGCAACTGGGAATGAAAATAAGCAGGAGATAAATGAACATCCGAGTTGAGCAAAAGAATCCAATCTTTCGATGCTGCTTTTATTCCGCGGTTTGTGTTTCCTGAAAATCCGGTGTTTGACTCATGACGCAAAAAAATTACCTCAGGAAAACACCTACTCACCAATTCTTCCGATTGGTCTGAGGAACAGTCATCCGTTACAATGATTTCAGCATCAATTATTCCACTTGTTTGAAGGGACTCATATGCACAACGAATTGTTTCCTCCAATAAATGCTGGCCATTGTAATTTGGAATAACGATAGAAATACTTGGGTGATCAGACACGTTTACTTGCATAAGAATAAAACAAAAGTACGCAAATAATTATGGTGTGATTTCTCCATATTTGAGAAGCCATAGGATTGCGTATCTTTGTTGCATGAAAACGTTTTGGGAAATTTTCCGCTTTGCCTTCAAATACAGATTACTGGCTCTTTTGACCATTATCGGCAACTTACTTTTTACCGTTTTTAACCTTCTTTCCCTGGTCCTCTTTATTCCTTTTTTACAACTTATTTTTAGTTCGAAAGAGTTGAAAACGGTCGTAAAAGCACCACATTATTCGGGAAACCTAGAAAACCTTCCGTCTTATTGGGTGGATTTATACAACTATGAAATGCATCAAATGGTCGTATCGGATCCAAAACGGGCGCTTATCACTGTGTGTTTCATGGTTTTTGGCGCATTCTTTTTTAAAAATCTATCTAGGTACTTTGCCGTTTGGTTTCAATCAGAATTAAGGGCTAGAGTTGTTCGGGATATCCGGAATCAGTTGTATGAAAAAGCCATCCGTTTGCCTCTCGGTTTTCATGCAAACGAACGGAAAGGAGATCTACTCACGAGAATGGGTCATGATGTTGGTGAAGTTGAAAATGCGGTAGTCTGCACACTTGAATTAGTTTTTAGAGACCCCATTTCCATTCTCATTCACGTTGGGACATTGTTGTTCATTAGTGCTGAACTTACGGTTGTTTCGTTCTTCCTTTTACCCATTTCCGCATTTGTCATTTCGACGGTTGGTAAAAGCCTTAAACGAACAGCAAAACAAGGCCAAGAACAGCTTGGATTATTAACCTCTTCTTTCGATGAAAGTTTAAGCGGCGTTCGCATTATAAAATCGTTTAATGCGCTTCCTTTCATGTCCGGAGTATTCCAGGCACTGAACTTGCGTCACCAAAAATTAACGACAAAAACCATTCGTAAAAAAGATGTTTCTTCCTTGTTGAATGAAACAATTGGCGCAGGTGTCATGATGTGCTTGGTTTGGTTCGGTGGAAAACAAATACTCGAAGGCAATCAAGGCGAACATGCGCTTACAGGAGAATTATTCATTACGTTCATTGTGGTTTTTTCACAATTATTGCGTCCAATACAAGCAGTATCGAGCGGCATAGCAGTGATAAACAAAGGAAAAGTTTCATTGGATCGCATCAATGAAATCCTCCATAGCGATGAAAAAATTCATGAAAAAGACCAGGCATTATCCGTTTCTCATTTCAATGAATCGATCGTATTTGATCACGTGGGTTTTAAGTATCAAAATGAACCCGTGATTAACGATTTATGCTGGGAAGTAAAAAAGGGTACAGCCGTTGCCATTGTTGGTGAGTCAGGAAGTGGAAAATCTACTTTAATGGACTTACTATCTAGGTTTTATGATGTAGGAGAAGGAAAGATTCTCATCGACGGACAAGATATTCGAGACCTTAAAATTCATGATTTAAGGCAATTAAGCGGGATTGTTTCACAAGAGTCTATTTTGTTTAATGTGTCCGTAAGTGAAAACATCGCTTTTGGAGACGAAAGTCCGAATATGGACCGAGTATTGCACGCTGCCAAAGTGGCAAATGCACACGTTTTTATATCTGAGCTGGAAAATGGTTATGATACCGTTATTGGGGAGCGAGGCAACAAACTTTCCGGCGGACAGAAACAACGTTTAAATATTGCCCGAGCTGTCTACAAAGACCCTGCGATTTTAATCTTAGATGAAGCGACATCAGCCTTGGACACAGAATCGGAAAAACTGGTTCAGGATGCGCTTGAAACCTTAATGGAAGGAAGGACATCCTTTGTCATTGCACACCGACTCAGCACCATTAAAAACGCAGATGAAATCGTGGTATTATCCAAAGGGGAAATCGTAGAGAAAGGTACGCACGACGAGCTTATTTCTGCAAAATCACATTACTATAAATTTTGCTCCTTGCAAGGATTAATTTAAGGCGAAAAAGAACATTAACATCCTTTAAAGTGTTTAGTTGATACTTTATAACTAAATTTGTCACTTAAACCGATAGTATGAATCATCAAACAGTATCCTTTTCGAAGGAAACAAACGTAGAGTTTTACAAAACACTACGATCAAGGGTAAATTCCTACTTTAAGGACAATAACATTACCCGTCACGCAAATGCTGCCATGGTGATCAAAACCATTGTCATGTTGGCGATTTATCTTGTTCCTTTTGGGTTTTTATTTGTCTCTGGGTTAAGCTCATGGGTCTATTTTGTCTGTTGGGCAATGATGGGTGTTGGAATGGCTGGGGTTGGATTGTCCGTTATGCACGATGCCAATCACGGTGCTTATTCTCGAAATGAAAACATCAACAAGGCTGTTGGAAATGTATTAATCTTACTTGGAGGAAGTGCTGTTAACTGGAAAATTCAACACAATGTATTACACCACACCTATACAAATGTGACTCATTTAGATGAAGACATCGATCCACCATCTAAATTGCTTCGTTTTACACCACACAAAAAAAGATACGCTGCACATAAGTTTCAACATTTATATGCTTGGTTCTTTTATGGTTTGATGACCTTCATGTGGTTTTCTACCAAAGACTTCAAGCAAGCGGTTCGTTACAAGAATAAGGATTTAATCAAAACACAAGGGACAACCTATAGCCGTCACCTTTCCTACATTATTCTTTTCAAAGTAATTTACGTTGGTTTGTTTATTGTTTCTCCATTTGTTTGGAGTGGTGGATCTTGGTTAGTTACCTTGCTTGGATTTTTGATCATGCATTTTATTGCTGGATTTATTTTATCCATCATTTTCCAACCAGCGCACGTTGTTCCTTCTTCGAACTATCCCATGCCTGATGAATCAGGTAACATTGAAGCAGATTGGGCAGTGAATCAACTTTACAACACGGCCGATTTTGCTCCAAAATCAAAATGGTTTTCTTGGTATGTTGGTGGCTTAAACTTCCAAGTGGAACACCATTTATTCCCTAACATTTGTCACGTTCATTACAGTAAAATTGCAGACATCGTTAAAGCAACAGCAGAAGAGTACAACCTTCCTTATTATTCGTACAAAACATTTATGGGTGCTTTATCTGACCATACGAAAATGTTATATAACTTAGGACATTACGACCAAGCTCCTGCGATTCATTAGTAAATGTATTTAGATGATTTAAGAAATCATTGCCTTCTAAAAACAGGTGTTAGCGAAGGGTTTCCTTTTGATAAAAACACACTTGTTTTTAAAGTATTTGGTAAAATGTTTGCACTAACTGATGTGGATGCATTCGATTCCATCAATTTGAAATGTGACCCAGAAAAAGCCATTGATCTCAGAGAGCGCTTTCACGGCATTCAACCTGGTTACCACATGAATAAAAAACATTGGAATACCGTCGCATTGATGAATGATGTATCCGATCAATTACTATTCGAGTTAATAGACCACTCCTACCTACTTGTTTATCATAGTCTTCCAAAAAAGGTGAGAAATGAAAATCCGCTTAGATAAATTTGTCTGGTGCGTTCGCTTGGCTAAAACGCGATCACAAGCAAGTGAACTCATCACGAAAGGAAGAATTAAACTCAACCATTCTGAAGCCAAACCATCCAGAGAAATCAAACAGAATGACCTCATTTGCATTCATAAACACAATGCGGTTTTTGAATATAAGGTACTTCAATTGCTCGATAAAAGACTTGGTGCAGCTTTGATAAATGATTACATAGTAGACCAAACTAAACCGGAAGAAATCGACAAATTCAAACAATACCAATTGGCTCAACGAGCATACCGAGAAACCGATGGTAAACCAACAAAAAAGGACCGCCGTGAACTAGATCGATTCATGGAAGACTGGGAAGAATAAATCACGCGGAAAAATACGCAGTAATTTTATCTGCCAAGACATTACTTAATTTGAAGTAGCTTTCATTGGTCCAGCCAGCTACATGTGGCGTCATCACCACTTTTTCAGAATTCAGAATATACTTAAAATCAGCGCTGTGTTCCTGGTCGAAAAAGGACTCAAAACTTGATTTTTCATACTCCAAAACATCCAAACAAGCTCCTTTTATTTTTTTCGACTTCAAGCCTTTCACTAACACTGCAGTATCAACGATTTTCCCCCGTGAAAGATTCAACAAATAAAATGGTTTGACACATTGATTTATAAATGCTTCGTTAAAGTAATGCACTGTTTCTTTATTTTGAGGAACGTGAAAACTGATGACATCAGCTTGTTCAAATATCGCCTCCAATGTGCATTCTTGTACGAAATGATCACCGAAGCCAAATTTAAATTTGTCATATGCCATTACTTTGACATCAAAACCCTTCCACTTATTTGCAAAAGCGGCACCGTTATTTCCGAATCCAATGATTCCAATCGTTTTTCCCTCTATTTCCTCTCCGCGGTTATCCTCTCTGTTCCAAATACCTGCTTGGATTTCTTGGTTTGCTTTTGGAATTTTATTCATGAGCGCCAATAGCATGCCAACAGCATGCTCAGCTACTGCATTACGGTTTCCCTCAGGAGAATTGAATAAGGCAATGTTTCTTTCCTTACAATAAGCAACATCAATGTTTTCAAGGCCTGACCCTGACCTTGCAATAAACTGTAAATCAGGCATTTGATATATAGTTTCTTTGGATAGCGTGATTTTCGATCGTATCACAATGCCCGTCGCATCCTTTAGTAATCCCGGCAATAACATAACCGGTTCTTTTGTGACATCCACGCAATCAAAGCCAAAAGACCGAAGACGTTCTTTCAATATGGAATGAATGGTGTCAATAAAATAAACTTTTCCCTTCATGATGATTCGGTGTTTTGACAAAGGTACGTTTATTTGAAATCACCTCTCTATCATATGTCACGATACGAATGGTGCAAAATTCTATAAAATCGATTGAAACGCGAAAAAACCCACCTCCATAAACAAATTCTCCTACATTTTTTAAACACGCCGCTATAGATTTCAAATAAACACCAGGTAAACCCTCTTAAACCGGCTTAAAATCAATATTAGCGACCTAAATGAATCAAAAGAACGGAAACATCACTTGGAGAAACACCTGAAACGCGTGCGGCTTGTCCGATTGTTCGGGGTTTGATCTTCTTTAATTTTTCTTTGGCTTCTAAAGAAATACTTTTAATATCATCGTATGACAACTTCTCAGGTATCATTAAATCTTCTAAACGAGCCAATTTGTTAGCTTGTTCTTCTTCTCTTTCAATGTAACCTTCATACTTGAGTTGAACCTCTGTTTGAATTAAAACATCGGCATCTTCTTCTGCTGCAGTATCTGCTGCTATTTTTGCCTCTGGACAAACCAACAATAAATCTTGTAAATTAATGTGTGGTCTAGTGAGTAGACTGGTGATTTTCACTTGTTGAGTAATGGGAGTTGATTCCTTCTGTGTGAGAAGAGGATTAGCCTGCTCAGGAGTGATTCCTATTTTCCTCAATTCTTTTTTCAGCCAATTCGTTTGATTTACTTTATGCTGAACTTTTAGCAAGCGCTCATCATCCGCTAATCCAATCGCGTGACCAAGAGGTGTTAGTCGCTCATCCGCATTATCTTGCCTCAATAATATTCGAAATTCAGCTCTGCTAGTAAACATGCGATAAGGCTCATTCGTTCCTTTGGTAATCAAGTCATCGATTAAGACACCTATGTACGCATCGCTTCTTGATAAGATAAAAGGATCTTTCTCTTTTATTTTCAGGTGTGCATTTATTCCAGCCATTAAACCTTGACAAGCGGCCTCCTCATAACCTGTTGTTCCATTAATTTGTCCAGCAAAATACAAACCCTCAATGCGTTTCGTTTCTAGCGTATGCTTTAACTGAGTAGGAGGGAAGTAATCGTATTCAATCGCATATCCCGGTCTAAACATCTTCACGTTTTCAAAACCCGGTATGGTTTTCAAAGCCGCAAGTTGTACATCTTCCGGCAAGGAAGTGCTAAACCCGTTGACATAAATTTCTACTGTTTGCCAACCCTCTGGTTCAACGAAAATCTGGTGTCGGTCTCTATCAGCAAAACGATTTATCTTATCTTCTATACTTGGACAATACCTCGGCCCCGTGCTCTTTATTGATCCATTAAACATCGGAGAACGGTCGAAACCTGTTCTTAGTAATTCGTGTGTTTGGGTATTCGTATAAGTAATGTAACAAGGGATTTGTTTATCCAGAGCACGTGTATTTGCATAGCTAAATTTTGAGGGCTTTTCATCACCTGGCTGCAACTCCATTTTGGAATAATCCAAAGATCTTCCATCGACTCTTGGTGGTGTACCCGTCTTCATTCTACCCGCTTCAAAACCCAACTCTATTAAGTTTTCTGTGATTCCAGTTGAAGCTTTTTCCGCGGCTCTTCCGCCGCCAAATTGTTTTTCGCCTAAATGTATTAAGCCATTAAGAAAGGTACCATTGGTCAAGACAACTGATTTGGCATAGATGTTTATATCCATAGATGTCTTCACGCCCGTTATTTTACCATTCTCAACTAGAACACCTGTACACATGTCCTGCCAAAAATCAACATTTGGATTTTGCTCGAGTAGCAATCTCCACTCCCAAGAAAACATCATGCGGTCATTTTGAGTTCTGGGAGACCACATAGCAGGTCCTTTTGACATGTTAAGCATTCTAAATTGAATGGCGCTTTTATCACTAACGATACCCGATCCGCCACCCAATGCATCAATTTCACGAACGATTTGGCCTTTTGCTACCCCACCCATTGCTGGATTGCAACTCATCTGAGCGATCGTATTCATGTTCATCGTGAGCAATAAAACCTTACTACCCATTTTAGCGGCAGCATTAGCGGCTTCACATCCCGCGTGTCCTGCGCCAACAACTATAATATCGTAACTATCTAACATGTGGTTTGTTTCACGTGAAACATGTATTATTCGCCTTTTGTTTCACGTGAAACAAAAAGATTTAGATAAAAAGCCTCTTTGGCTCTCATATCGAAAATTTCATTCTCGGTTTTATCCCCGTAACCGCAAAGGTGTAATACACCATGGTATATTACCCTGAATAATTCTTCCTCTATTGAAGTTAATTGTATATGGCTATTCTCCTTTACGCGATCCAGCGATATTACTAAATCTCCACTAACCACATTGCCTTCGCAATAATCAAAGGTTATTATGTCGGTATAGTAATCATGCTGTAAAAAATCTTGATTCACCTTTAAGACATATTCATCAGTAGTAAGTACAATAGAAATATCCCCGGTAATTTTTTTCTCACGAAGAATTAAATCCTTTAAACAGTTCTTAAGATGGATGCTTTTCAAGAATACGGGCTTCTTTACATCAATAAGTTGTAATGAAATCATTTCACAAAATATAAAGAAACTTGATTTCCTTGTTCATTATATTCCACCTCATCAGAAAGGTTTTTCATTAAAAAAATGCCACGTCCATTTTCCTTTAAAATATTCTCAGGAGCTGTTGGATCTGGTAAATTATGATAATCAAAACCATGACCTTCATCTTTAACAGAAAAACAAAAAGATTCCGATGCATCCGCTACATATACCGCAACATTCAAAGACTTGTCTTGTTGGCTTCCGTGACTTATTGCGTTGTTAACTGCCTCTGTAACAGCTATTAACACGTTCCCGTAGGCATCCTCTTGCACGCCAACAGTGTGACACACACGATCCACTAAATTCTCAACGTCTACCAAGGATTGAAAATCCGCAGGTATGTTTAATTCTTCAATAATGTTAAATCCTTCTTTCATATAAATCATTACAGGAAGTGGTCATTCACTTAGATTGAAGTATTGGTTCGCTTTTTCCTTATAATATTGCTTAAAAGAAGGGTCTGAGCTTTTCAATAATTCTATTTCCTTTAATTTGGATTTGTTATACTCCTCAAAGCGAATTTTGTTACCATTATTTTCATCTTTTCCAGATTTAGATTCTCTTTTTTCCTCGTACCCTCTTTCCATGATTGCCTTCTCACTTTCTAAAAGACGTGTTAATATCTCATGTTGACGGTTAATCATGTCCTTGTTAATGTTCTTATTGATCAAGTTTTTTTCTTGCTCTTCCAGTTCTTTCAATAAGGGATTTAATTGATTTCCAGAACCTTTACCATCCTTATTCATTTCATTTCGCAATTGTTCCAAGCGTTGACGAATAGCCGTTTGTTCTGCAGCCATTTTTGCCATTTCTTTGTTTCCCAATCCCATCATATTTTGTCCAGTACTTCCTGGTTTGTCTCCTGGTTTTTTTCCACCAGGATTCGGACCTTTCTGCATTTGTTCCAATTGCTTC